>CAIYBN010000099.1 GCA_903924465.1 uncultured Myxococcales bacterium
CGCGAAGAAGAGCATGCTGAGGAAAAGCTGAGTGGTGAAAGTGGTATCCATGACGTGCCTCCAAGTGATTCTGCCGCTTGGGTTTCGCTGCGTTCTTGCGGCGGCTTCCAGCGGACTTCCTGATACACAAGGTACGCGTCCGGGCCGGCCGGCCATATTGGCTGAACGGGCCAAATTGCAGGGTGATCGGCACCAATTTGCGGTGGGATGACGGCATCATGGGCCATGGTGCGTTTGTGCCATCAGGCGATGCCGAATTCCACCGGCGCTGCGTCGCAACTGACCGTTTTGTAATACGATGATGAGCCCACAGCGGCTCGAATACGGTTCGCGTCCGCCTGGGCGTGGAGGTTTGAGCGTCATCTCCGACAAAGCCTTTGGCGCGCCGAAGTGCCGCGCGTGCCGGTGCAGATCCGCCAAAAAAGCTGCGGGCCGCCGCAAACGAGGTTGCGACGGCCCGAAGTGCGCGGCGGGGGCACTCAGCGGTTGGCTTTGCGCTGCGTGTTCGCGACCGGCTGGTTCATGCTCGCCTTGAGCGCGTGGACAATGCGACCCGGCGCGGGATTGCTGCCGGCCGCCAAGTCCACCGCCGCCTGCGCGGTCACCAGCGTCACGTTGCTGTCGCGGCCAAAAAGCGCCTTTTCCAGGAGCATCAGCAAGCCGAGGAACGCGAGGCCCGCGAGCAGGACCACGCCGGGCGCCAGGATGAGGATACTGAAAACGAGTTGGCTGAGAAAGTGGGTGTCCATGGTGTGCCTCCGGTTGTTTCTGCCGCTCGGGTGGTGCCGCCTGTTCGTGGCGGCTTCCAGCGGACTTCCTGAACACAAGGTACGCGCCGACGCGCTGCCGCAACATCACGTGGAACGGCCAATCTGCGTGCGGATCGGCACCAATTTGCGCTGGACGTATCGCATCACCGCCCATGGCCTGTTCGCACCACGTCTGACGGGCTTGACCGAAGTCCGAGCCCGGCGCAGAGTCGCGCCCGCGTGCCCGGAATCGCACGCAGGGAGCACTGTGATGCGTACACTGGCCGGCAAGACACTCTTCATTTCCGGTGCGAGCCGCGGGATCGGCAAGGCCATTGCACTCCGCGCCGCACGGGAAGGCGCCAACATCGTCATCGCCGCCAAGACAACGGAGGCAAATCCGCGCCTGCCGGGGACGATTTACACGGCGGCCGCAGAAATCGAAGCGGCGGGCGGCCATGCCCTGCCCTTGGCCGTCGACATTCGCGACGACGAAGCCGTTCAGGCCGCTGTGGCGCAAGCGGTCGCGCACTTTGGCGGCATCGACATCCTCGTCAACAACGCCAGCGCGATCGCCATCACCGGCACCTTGGACACGCCGATGAAGCGCTACGACCTGATGATGGACATCAACGTCCGCGGCACGTTCCTGTGTTCACAGACCTGCCTGCCGCACCTTCAGCGCGCCGCCAATCCGCACATTTTGGTGCTGTCGCCGCCGCTGAACATGGCGCCCAAGTGGTTTGGCGAACATCCGGCCTACACCGTTTCCAAGTACAGCATGAGCATGTTGGCCATGGGCATGGCTGAGGAATTCCGTGCGGCCGGCGTCGCGGTGAACACGCTGTGGCCGCGCACGCTGATTGCTACAGCCGCGCTACAAGTCGCCAACGCCGGTTTGGGCGAATGGGGGCGGACTCCCGAGATCATGGCCGACGCGGCCTATGCCATCCTGACCCGCCCAGCACGCCAGACGACCGGGCAGTTCTTCATCGACGAAGACGTATTGCGCGCGGAAGGCGTGACCGATTTGAGCCAGTATCTGGTGACGCCCGGACGCGAGCCGATTATCGATTTGTTCGTCGACGGCTAGAGCGACGATGAGAAACCCGGACCGAGTCTGGCAAAGAGACGCAAGCAGGCCGAGGCGGACGGTTGCAGCAAGGCTGGTGGCCTTGCAAGACCGGCCAACGACGGCATGCGCCGCGGCTCTGCGGCCAGGCGATGAGAGGGTTTCTCATTGGTGCTCTGGCTTGGCTACTGGCAAACGCTCGCCACGCAATTCTGACCGAGTGCGCAGGCTTGGCCGCAAGCATTGCAGTTCTTCTTGTCACTCGTCAGGTCGACTTCGCAGCCGTCCGAGCCCTTGTTGGCGTTGCAGTCCGCCCAACCGGTTGCGCACTTGCCGGAACACATCTTGGCGGTGCACGCCGGGGTGACGATGTGCAAGTTTGAGCATGCCATGCCGCAGCCACCGCAATTGTTGGGATCGGTGGCGACGTTGGTCTCGCAGCCGTTGATCGGCAAGTTGTTGTCGCAGTCGGAATGGCCCTCCATGCACTGCGAGCCACAAACACTCTTGATGCAGGTCGGGTTCGCGCCAACGACCGGCGAGCAGATCGTGCCGCAACTGTCGCAGTTGTTGACGTCGCTCGTGGTGTCCTGTTCGCAACCGTTGTCCCGCTTGTTGCCGTCGCAATCGGAGAAGCCCGTTGTGCACTGGCCATTGCAAACGCCAGCGGCGCAACTCGGCATGAGGATGTTGTTGTTGGAGCACGCGCTGCCGCATTTGCCGCAATTCGTCGCGTCGGTGTAGATGTTGGTCTCACAGCCATTGGTCAGGTTGTTGTCGCAATCGAAGTAGCCAGAATTGCACAGGCACTCGTAGCTCCCCTGCGTGTTGCTGCAGCTCGTGTTCGTCTGGCACACGCTGGGACTGATGGCGCATTCGTCGATGTCGCTGCACGTGAATCCGTCGCCCGCGTAGCCTTTGATGCACACGCACTGCACGCCGGTTGTCTGGGGAACGCAGGTCGCTGCGTCGGAACAGCCCGTGGTCCCGGCGGTGCAGGCTCCGGCTGCGCAGATGTCGCCGCTGGTGCAGCCGTTCTTGTCATCGCACGGCGCGGAGTTCGCCTTGAACACGCACCCGGCGGTTGGGTCGCAGCTGTCGTCGGTGCATGGATTGCCGTCGTTGCAGCCAATGCTGGGGCCCGCGACGCACTTGCCTTCCGCGCAGACGTCGCCGCCGGTGCAGACGTTGCCGTCGCTGCACGCCAGCGTGCTGTTGCTCGCCTGGCAACCGCTCAGCGGATTGCAGCTGTCGGTCGTGCACGCGTTGCCATCGTCGCAGACTTTGGCGCTGCCGGGCACACAGCCGGCATTCTGGCACGCGTCGCCAACGGTACAGGTGTTCTCGTCCGTGCAATCGGCTGTGTTGGCCGCGTGGACGCAACCCGCTGTGGCGTCGCAACTGTCATCGGTGCACGGGTTGCCGTCTGAGCAGCCGATGCTGGCGCCCGCCACGCACACGCCGCCCGCGCACAGGTCGTTTTGGGTGCACACGCTGCCGTCCGCGCACGGCGCGGTGTTGTTGCTGCTGCTGCAACCGCCCATCGTGTCGCAGGTTTCGGTGGTGCACGGGTTGCCGTCGTCGCAATCGCTGGGCGCGGCGGGTTTGCAGACCGCCCCCGCACACGTGTCGCCCAGCGTGCAGGCGTTGTTGTCCGTGCAGGTCGCGGTGTTGGGCAAGAAGACGCAGCCGCTTTGCGGATTGCAGGTGTCGTCCGTGCACGGATTGCCATCGGCGCAGGTGGCCAGCAACGCATTGGTGCAGATGCCGTTCAGGCAAACGTCGACCAACGTGCACGCGTTGCCGTCGTCGCACGGCACCGTGTTGTTGACGTGCGCGCAGCCAGAACTCGGGTTGCAACTGTCGGACGTGCACAGGTTGCTGTCATCGCAGTCCAGCGCGCCCGCTGCCGTGCAAGCGCCCGACTTGCAAGCGTCGCCGGTCGTGCAGGCGTTGCCATCGTCGCAGGATTCTCCGGCGTTGGCGTGTTGGCAGCCAAGCGCTGAATCGCAATAGTCCGCGGTACACGGATTGCTGTCGTCACAGGTCTTGGACGGACCGAGGCCGCACGTGCCATCGGCTTTGCAGATGGCATCCCGGCAAGCATCCGCTGGGCATGCCGCGAGGTTGCAATTGTCCTTGGCGTCGCTGTCGCCGCTCGCGCCATCTGCCGAGGCATCCTGCGGCGTTGTGTCCAACCCGACCCCATCATTCAGCGCGATATCTGCCACCACGATATCCGGCAGCGGCGCGTCGGCTTGGCCATCGGCGGCCGGAAACGTCAAATCGCCTTGCGCATCAGGCGTGCCTTCCGAGCCGCCAGTGCCGGTGCTGGAACCACATCCGGCCAAAAGCAACCACGGAACGATGCCGCGAACCACAAATCGGATGGAACATTCACGCATGGCAATCACCACCAAAGGCTCGAGTCAAGGCCGCGCCACTGAAGACATGGCGGCCCAGTGTGACACGTAGGGTGGGCGCGTCAAACTTCAAGCGCCGGCGACGGGACCGAAGCCACTTGGCGGACACGCTGAACGACACTGGCGGCATGCGCGTCGGCGCCCGCGCGCGGGTGGACGCGCAGCAGGTGGTGATCTGCAGTCGCGTGGGCCAGATAGACGCGGCGCTGGAAGTGACCGACGCGATGCGACACAGGGTGCTGTCACTTCCCCACGGTTTTTGCCATGATGCCACGCCGGGGATGCTGGTGGCGCAGGCGCTGCCAGGGCCGAACGTGAACGCGCTGACCAACGAACTGCGCGTGGAGCCGATGCTGGGCTCGTCGATCCTGAACGGCGTGCCGGTGACCGTGGAGGCCAGTCATGAGACGTAGAATAATGGGGTTGCTCCTGATGTGCTCGGCGTGCAAACAGGCGCCAGCCAGCACGCCGACCGACGACGCGGCGATTCAAGCGGACGTGACCGCGCCGAGCCCGGAATCCGCGGTGCTGGCTCGCCTGGGCGTGCCCAAGGAGGCCAAACGTGTGCTGATTCTGTCGCAGAGCAGCCACCTCGACATCGACTGGCAAAAGAGCTTTGAGGACTATTACACCGCGTTTGTCGAAACGGCCTTCACCCAGGCGCACGATCTGTTGGCGGCCAATCCGCGGGCGCGGTACAGCATTGCCGAGATGGCGTTTCTCCAGCGGCATCTGGACAAGCACCCGGAGCAGCTGGCGGGATTCAAGGAAGCGGCGAAGCGCGGCGCGCTGCACGTCGTTGGCGGCGGCATGACGAGTCCGGATACGCTGTTGCCGGAGACCGAGTTGCTGGTGCGCGACTTTCTCTATGGCATCCAGTTCGCTGAGGAAGTGCTCGACGTGACGCCTGTGTCGGCCTGGCTGCCTGATTCCTTTGGCCATTCCGGTACGACACCGGACGTGCTGGCGTCTGTGGGCATCCGCAGCGTCGCGTTTTCGCGGATCGACGGCGCGCCGACTTTGGGCGAAATGCTGATGCAAAAGGCCGACAGCTACCCGCTGCCGGGCTCGCTCGCGGCGCAGCTGAAGGACAAGAAGACCAACGATTTTCTCTGGCAAGGTCCGCAAGGCGGCGTAGTGCTGGGACATTTTCTGGTCGGCTACGGCATGTACTGCGAAGGCGATGACATCGACTACGACGAGCCGATCCAGATTCCCGGCGGCCACCTGGGCGATTTCAAAGGCGATGATCCGGCGTTCACCGACGCGCGCATCGACCGCTACATCGGCGAACTGACGCCGTATGCGGCGACGAATTACCTGTTCGTGCCAGTCGGCTGCGATTTCCAAGCGCCCAAGGCGCGGCTCATCGAGTACGCCGATGGCTACAACCAGCGGCGCTATCCGCAGACCGGCGTGTGGGTCGTGACGGCGACGTTTGACGATTACGCCGAGCTGCTGTGGCAGCACGCGAGCGAATTGCCGACGATCCAGACGGAAATGTCCCCGGTGTACATGGGCTATTTTGGCAGCCGTGCGGACGTGAAACGCGGCATTCGCGACGCGGCGCAACCGTTCCTGACCGCGGAGCCGTTTGCGGCGCTGCTGGGAGAGGAGGCGCTGCCGGCGTGGCAGGAAGCGGAAGACGCATGGCGGCTGCTGGTGCGGACGAACCACCACGATTTTGTCCCGGGAACGTGCGCGGACGCGGTGGTGGCGAATGAGCAGATGCCGATGTTGGCGGATTTGAAGGCGAAGGGTGAGACATTCCTGCAGAACGTGGCGGACTTGATCGCGGAACATCTACCGGCGACGAAAGGGGCAGTGGCGCGGGTGATTGTGTTCAATGCGAGTAGTTCGCTGGTGAGCGGGCCCTTGGAATTCGCTTTGCCCAAGTCGACCTTCACCAAGCCGCTGTCAACGGCCGCCAAAAGCGTCGTCGGGGATGTCGAGCTTGCCGGAGAAACGACCGACGCAACGCTCTATCGTACCGGGCAAGGGCTGGCACCGTGGTCGTGGCAGACGATGGACCTTTTTCCGGTGCCGGACGGTGCACCGCCAATCCCATTGCCGGACTTGAAGCTCACGCTGCGTGACGCGGCGGGCCTTCCGGCGACTGTCACCAATGCGGTGGCGGTGGAAGTCGATGGAAGCAACGGCTTTATCGCAGAGTGGCGACGGCAAAATGGGGTATGGTCCCTGACGTCATACCGGTTCTTGGCGGTCCCGATGGAGGCCATCGCGAGCCCGTCGCTGCACGTACGTGATCGAGCTGATCAGGGCGGGCTCTGGCGCATGGGGCATGAGATGCCGGGCTGCTCGGTGAGCGACATGCCGACGCCCGCGAACGGCAATGAACAGTTGGAAGTTGTGGCGCAAACGCCGTGGCTGATCCGCCTCCGCTTTGTCGGGCCGTCAGCGACTTGGGAAGCGTCGATGGGCTGGAACAGCAACGGCCTCGATTTGGCGCTCATCACGGGCGCGACGGACGGCATTACGCGTACGGCGACCCTGCAACTGGCGGTGCCAGCCGACGCGAAGCTGACGACGGCGAGTCCGGCCGGTTGGCAGGAGCGGACAGCGACCAAGCTATTTGATCCGACGTTCTGGCCGACGGTCGACTGGCTGCAAGTCGGTCATTGGGCCGTGCTCTTGCGGCAGTCGACAGGCGTGCGGATGGCGCACCCGGGCGAAATCGAGCTGATGGCCGCCCGCAACGTCAAGAAAGAGCAATGCGACGTGATGGGCGGCGACGGCACCGATCCGGGCGTGCACCGGCTGGAGTGGCGGATCGTGCCGGCGAAGAACCCGCAGGAAGCGCGGTTGGCGGCCCAGACATTCGCACGGCCGCTGGTCGCAATTCCGGTGAAGATCCAAGGCCAAAAGGCCGATTGGCCGTTGAGTGGCTCGCTCACCTCGGCCGCGGATGCGTCGTACATCACTGCTATCAAGCCGGCCACGCGCGGCAAGGGCGTCATCGTGCGCATCGATTCCGGCAGTACATTCAGCCCGTTGGGGCCGCTGGCGGGCCGGGCCGTGATAGAAAACGACGCAGCCGAGCGAAACGTTCCGGCGCCGTTCAAGGGCACGCTGACGACGCTGCGGGTCCAGTAGCCAGCGGGAGCGTCACCCTTCGCGGACGAATTCCGCGATCAGCGGGACCAATTCCACCGCCGCATCTTCCAGCACGTAGTGGCCCGCGTCGGCCAGCAGCAGGACTTCGGCGCGGGGAAAATGCTGCTGCCAGGCTTGCAGACAGGCCGCGTCGTAGATCGGATCCTTGCCACCCCAGCCGATCAGCATCGGGACGTGCGCCAGCTTGGACAGGTTCGCCATCGTTTCCTGCACGACGTCGAAACCGGGATCGCCGGACACCAGCGGAATCTCCTGGACCGAGCGCAAGATCGCGATGCGGTTGGCCCAGGAATCGTACGGCGCCATGTAGGCGCGGCGCACGTCCGCGGGCATCTGGTTGTGGTGCATCGCCGCGAACGTCGCGGCCCAGGCAAACGCGTTGACGCCACGCAGCAGCAAGGCACCCACAGGCGTGCGCGCGACGGCCAACTGCCAGGGAAACGCCTTGCCCTCCGGCATGGCAAACGCCGCCGAGTTGAGCACCACGAGACGCGCCACCGATTCCGGATGCTGCTCCGCCCAGGCGAAGCCGATCATCGCGCCCCAACCGTGCACCACCAGCGTCAGCGGCTGTTTGAGACGCAGCGAAGCGATGAAGCGCGTCAAGTCATCCACCCGTGATTTCAACGTGTAGACGTAGCGCGTGTCGTCCGGCTTGTCCGACAAACCCATGCCCACGTGATCGGGCGCAAGGACGCGGTGGTCGCTCTGCAGCGCGAGAATCAAGTTGCGGTAGTAGAAGCTCCACGTCGGATTGCCGTGCACGCAGAGAACCGGCGGGCCGGCACCTTCGTCGACAAAATGCATGCGCACGCCGTCGCCGCGATCAAAATAGTGCCGCTCAAAGGGAAACAGGCGCTGATCAAAAGGAGCGGTCACACGACCTCGGTTCACTCGTTACACGGCCGAGTGAGCCACACGCGCTGGGCGATGTCCATGACTTGGCTTCTCCTGGAACCACCGCTTCTGGCGCATTTCGGCGTCGCCGCGCAGAAATCGACCCTTGACGACCGCGAAGGTCGCCAGCGGGCCGATTTCCGCTTGCTCCTTGAACTGCATCCAGAAGCGGTGGCCCAGGGGATTGGTCGGTGGATTTGGCTTCTCCGACCATCTGCTGCACGCTTGCCCGAGACGGTCGATGGGAAGTGAGCGATGGGTGACCTGCAGCGTTTTGACCGATTCGCCGACTTTCTGGTCCGGGAATTTCCCGCGGCCGAGCGGATCTGGGACATTGCCGGCGGCATGGGCAAGCTGAACGAGGCGCTGACCGCCCACGGCCGTACGGTTCTGACGTTCGACGTCCGCCCGAAACACCTGCCCGTCGCCTTTGCCGAACGGCTGCTGACGCTGGCCGAACCGTGCACCGCCGACCTGCTCGTTGGCCTGCACCCCGACGGTGCGACGCGGATCATTGTGGACTATGCGGCGCTGCATCACCTGCCGTTCGCGGTCATTCCGTGCTGCAGCGACAACTCGATGCCGTACAAGCCTTGGGTCCGGCATATCGGCGAGATCGCGAGAAATGCAGGGTTTGTGGTCAGCGAAGCGGATTTGCCGATCACCGGGCGCAAGCGGGTGGTCGTGGGGAAATGGCTGAGCTGAGGACGGGCGTGTGACATTTTGCGAGGCGGCGCGGCGAAAGTCGGCGGGATGCGAACAGGGATGACCCACCCGACAGAGGGTGGGCTCCAAGCCGCGCCGCGATCCACCGCTTCTGGCGCATTTCTGCGTTGCTGCGCCCGAATCGGCCCTCACCGACCGCGAAGGTCGCCTTCGGGCCGATTCAGGCTTGCGCCTTGAACTGCATCCAGAATCGGTGGCCGCGGAAAATTCGGCGGTGGATTCTGGCGCGCCTGGCCGCTTGACGTCGGACCGCGAGATCCGCAGGCTGCAGAGGCACATCGCGAGGAACACACGATGAAGACGAAGATTTGGCTGGTGGCGCTGGTAATGGCGACTGCGTGCGGGTCGACGGCGGCCACCGGCGGGATGGATGCGGCCGAGGACGTTGCCACGGACGCGCTGCAGGATGCAGCAGCCGACGCCGCCGAAGAGACAGATGCAGACGCCGCTACGGACGCGACGAGCGACGGAGAATGCGACCCACAGCATTTCGACGCCGTCGACGACGACTGCCAATGCCAAGTCGGCTGGAACAACCACGTCTGCATCGCCGGCAAAGTGGTTTGCGTTTGCGATGGGGACGTGAGCGTATTCGACACTGCACAGCCGGATGTCGCCGACACTTCCGGCACCGACACCTCGCCCGACACCACCACCGCACCCTTCTCCGCCGTCCAAGCCGTCTTCGACGCCCGCTGCACCAACTGCCACAGCGCCACCGCGCTCGGCTTGCCTGGCTACGCCGCGTTACCGCTCACCAGCGATGTGTCCTACAAGAACCTCGTCAACCAGCCTGCGCACGAGACCTGCGGCAACGTGCTGGTGGCGCCCGGCAAGCCCAAGGAGAGCTACTTGTGGCAAAAGCTGACCGTCGACGCGCCGTGCTCGGGCAGCCACATGCCGGCGAAGTTTGAGATCCTGCCCGCTGCGCCGCTCACGGCCGAGCAGCTCGCCGCGATCCAGGATTGGATCGCCGCTGGCGCGCAGCCGTAAAACAAGAGAATTCGCCCTGCGGGCATGGTTTGACACAGCCTGACGGGCGATCCACGGACGCGAGCGACTGCCAGCAGGCAATGGATTCACATTGACATTGCCCTCTGTCGCCTTTACACTTTCGCCCCCAGTCAGGACACACCATTTTGGGCGGTGTCCCACGCCAGAGGCAAACGGGGTTCAGCACGACGCTCAAACGGAGCGTCAGGACGCCCCAGGGCAACACCGCCGCGCTCACAAGTGAGCATAGGAACAGACAGAAATGGCGCTTCTCGCACATCAAACCGCAGAAATCGTTGAGGCCCACCGCAAGCACGCGACCGATACCGGCTCGCCGGAAGTGCAAATCGGTATCCTCACGACGCGGATCAACCAGTTGACCGAACACTTCAAGATCCACGTGAAGGATCACCATGGTCGCCGCGGTTTGCTGCGCATGGTGAGCCAGCGCCGCGGTCTGCTCGACTATGTTCGCCGCACGAACGTCGATCGCTACAAGACCATCTTGGCCACGTTTGACCTGCGCAAGTAGGTAAGCGGACCCAGTTAGGCCATACGGACTGGGATCCCGACATCGCGTGAGTTGCAGCGCCGACGCCCGGCACAGCAGCTCGCGAGACGCCGGGATCCATTCGTTTGCCGCACCCCAGTTTCTCGTCAGCAACAGCAGTTCACAGGGCCATAGAGAACGCGCCCTGTACCGGAGTTCTACCATGGCCCATGTGCAAAAGACCGTCGCGATTGGCGACAAGACCCTCCTTCTCGATACCGGCAAAATGGCGAAATTCGCCAACGGCGCCGTGATGATTTCCATGGGCGGCACGTCCGTCCTGTGTACGACGGTGTCGTCGCTCACGAACAAGGTCGGCGCGCAGTTCTTCCCGCTCTCCTGCGACTACTTCGAGAAGTTCTATGCCGCCGGTCGCATCCCGGGCAGCTACTTCAAGCGCGAAGGTCGCCAGGCGGAACATGAAGTCCTCGCCTCGCGCCTCATCGATCGCCCGTGCCGCCCGCTCTTCCCGGAAGGCTTCCAGGCGGAAACGCAGGTCACCGCGACGGTCGTCTCGTATGACAAGAACTGCGACCCGGTTGTGCTCGCGCTGAACGGCTGCTCGGCCGCGCTCGCGATTTCCGACATTCCGTGGGCTGGCCCGGTCGCCGCTGCCCGCATCGGTTACGTGGACGGCAAGCTCATTGCCAACCCGACGTTCGCGGAGAAAGCCGCCAGCGATCTGGACCTCTTCGTCGTCGTTGGCCCCAAGGGCATCGTCATGGTGGAAGCCGGTGCGAAGTTCGTCAGCGAGCAGCTGATGATCGACGCGCTGTTCTTCGCCGAAGACACCTTGAAGCCGGTCATCGCCGCGTTGCAGGAATTGGCGGCGGAAGTCGGCAAGCCCAAGTACGTCTTCGTTGCACCGACCGTGAACGAAGAACTCGTGGCCGCGTGCCGCGAAGTGGCGTTTGAAGCGATGAAAGTCGCCGTCGTCATTCCGGCCAAGACCGAGCGCTATGCCGCCGTGTCCGCCGTGAAGAAAGCTGCGGTCAAGGCGCTCGCTGAAAAGTATCCGCTGGAAGCCGAGGCGATCAAGGAAATCGTCAGCGAATTCAAGGATGAAATCTGCCGCGCGCAGATCCTTGGCGATCGCAAGCGCTTGGACGGCCGTAACCTCGACGAGGTCCGCAAGATCACGATTGAGACCGGCGTGCTGCCGCGCGCCCACGGCTCGGTGCTGTTCACCCGCGGTGAGACGCAGTCGCTCGTCGCCGCGACGCTGGGCACGGGCCACGATCTGCAGAAGATCGAGACGCTGAATGGCACCGAAGATCGCCGCTTCCTGCTGCACTACAACTTTCCTCCGTTCTCGACCGGCGAAGTGAAGCCGCTGCGTGGTCCGGGCCGTCGCGAGATTGGTCACGGTGCGCTGGCGTGGCGCGGCATCAGCCCGGCGTTGCCGTCGTTTGAGATGTTCCCGTACATTCTGCGTTCGGTCTCCGAGATCCTGGAATCCAACGGCTCGTCGTCCATGGCGACGGTCTGCGGCACCAGCTTGGCGATGATGGACGCGGGCGTGCCGATGTCGACGGCGGTCGCGGGCATCGCGATGGGCCTGATTTCGGACGGCGACAACTTCGCGGTGCTGTCGGACATCCTGGGCGACGAAGATCACTTCGGCGACATGGACTTCAAGGTGGTCGGCTCGGCGGACGGCATCAGCGCGCTGCAGATGGACATCAAGATCGACGGCTTGAGCCGGCCGATCCTGGAAGCGGCGCTGGCGCAGGCCAAGGCTGGTCGGTTGCACATCCTCGGCGAGATGAACAAGGCGCTGCCGACGTGGCGCCCGGAGCTCTCGGCGTACGCGCCGCGGATCTTCACGATCCTCATCAACCCGGAGCGCATCAAGGACCTCATCGGCCCGGGCGGCAAGAACATCAAGTCGATCGTCGCCACCACCGGTGCGCAGGTTGACGTGGAAGAAGACGGCACGGTTCGCGTGGCGGCCATCGACGGCGACGTCGCGGACGCGGCGATCAACATGGTCCGCGGCTTTACCAGCGAAGCGGAAATCGGCAAGGATTACGACGGCGTCGTGACGCGCATCGCCGACTTCGGCGCGTTCGTGCGCATCATGCCCGGCACGGAAGGTCTCGTGCACATCAGCGAACTGGCGGAAGGCCGCGTCGAGCGCGTGGAAGACGTCTGCAAGCTGGGCGATGCCCTGAAGGTGCGCGTCATCAACGTCGACCGCATGGGCAAGATTCGCCTGTCGCGTCGTGAAGCGCTGGGTCTGCCGCCGCGTCCGGCTCGTGAAGAAGGTGGTGGTGGTGATCGTGGCCCGCGCCGCGATGGCCCGCGCGATCGCGATCGTGGCCCGCGCCGCGATGGTCCGCGTGACGATCGGGGCCCGCGTCCGGATCGTGGCCCCGCGCCCGGTGCTGCCGAAGGTGGTCACGGCGAACGGAGCGAAGCGGCCAACGAGCGCCGTCAGCGCCGGGATCGCCCGGAAGGTGGCGAGCCGCCGGCCGGCGAATAGTCGCACGAGTGAGACAACGGGAGGCCCGGCGAGCGATCGTCCGGGCCTTCCGGCTTTTTGCGGTGTCGGCAGGCCGCTATTTCAGTTCCTGGTACAACGCGCGGTACTGCGCCATCACCACCGCCGTCCCGCAGGTGTCCACCACCCGCGCGCGCGCCAACTGGCCCCAGCGCGCGCGGGACTGCGGGTCATGCGCCAGATCGCGCAGCGCGTCCGTCAGCGCACCCACGTCGCCCACCGGCACCAGCGCACCCGCACCGTCCAACACGTCCGGAATGCCGCCGACCGGCGTCGCCACGCACACGCGGCCCGCAGCCATGGCTTCCAGCAGCACGTTCGGCAACCCTTCGCGGTGGCTCGGCAGGCAGAAGATATCCGCCTCGCGGTAGGCGCGCAGCACCTCGTCGGACGTCTTTTCGCCACCGTCCAGCAGCCGCCCCGCGGCGCGCAGACCCGCCAACGCCGCCTGCATCCGCAGTCCTTGCGCGGCATCCAGCGCTTCACCCGGATCGCCGATCAGCGCCAATTCCACATCCGCCAGCGCCAGCACGGCTTCCGCCAATTCCGCGACGCCTTTCTTGGGCGTCAGCGCACCGACAAACAACACGCGCGTCGGTTGCTGGCGCGGCGGGAAGACCGGCGGGCCTGGCGCAGGCTCTGCCATTTCCACCGGATTGCCGATGCGCGTCACCGCGAGCCCGGGAAGTTCGCGATTCAAATAGGTGACCAGTTCGCCGGACAGCACGACCACGCGACTGGCGCTGCGCAGGATCGCATCCAGCGCGGCCCGCTGCGGTCGGCGCAGGGAATCGCGCCACGCGATGATTTGGTTGCCGGAATGCACGTGCAGCACGGTCGGCACGCCCGCCAGCCGACAGAGCGACAGCACCAATGCCTCGCGCGGCGTCGCCCAAAAGAGCGTGGTCGTCACGTGCACGATGTCGATTTGCCGCCGCGCCAGCAGCCGCGCCAGCTGGCCCAGACCTGACAGCGCCGGTCGCAGTCGATTCGCGCGGAACGTGCTCTTCTCGGAAAAACCCGCCACTGGCGGCGCGATGTTGATCAGCGAAACTGCGAGATCGTGTTGCGGCGCGGCAGCCATGTAGCGCTCCGTCCAGCGACCGACACCGCCCATCGGCGGTGGCAGCGGTGCCCAGAGCGCGACGCGCAGCCTTGTTGGCGTCACGGCACGTTTCCGGTGTCCGTGCTGCCGGCATCGCTGCCGCCCGAGCACGCCATGCCGGCGTTGATGGAACACTGGAAAATGTCCTGCACGGCTTTGGCTGCCAACGTGTCGTTCTTGACCGGCGCCGCGCAGGCGTCCTGGCAGGCTTGGTCCTTGCATGCCGCGAGGCAGGTCATGAACGTCGTGCATTTCGGGTTGGCCATGCACGCCGTCGTTTCCTTGGCGCACTTCGCCTGAATGCACGCCGACTCGCTGGAGCCATCGCCCGTGCCGGTGTCGCCGCTGCTGATGGTGTCCGGGACGGTCGCAACGGGATTGTCGACGCACGCGGCTTCCGTCTTGGATTTGACGGTGCAATGCGTGCCGGTGGCGCAGCTCTGGCCGGCGACCCACGTCGCGGGCGAGACGTCGGCGGGACAGCTGACAATGGTGTTGGCACCGCTCGCCGGGTCGACGTAGCAGCCGACGGGCGCGGACGCGGCGTTGCAGGCCTTGCCAGGTTCGCCACCCGGCACTAGGTTGCCGGCCGCAGCGGTCGTGCTGCCACAGGCGACGACCAAGAGCAGAGAGGACAGGCAAAGAAGAGGTTTGAGGACGGCCATCAGAAGACTCCAAGTCGCGGGGGAAGCGACTGCACCTGTCCGAAACCAACAAGTTGGCAGAAGCCACGTTCAGTGATACATGCCAGCACGCTGCCGATCACCGGTTGCGCCGTGGCCGCGCTAGGTTACAGCGTTGTTACAATGAGCGCAAACGGCCGTGGCCAGGCAGCGGTGACTGCGCGTCAGGACACTGCGCCAACTCTCGGGGGGGAGTTTGCGTGAAAAGCCTCACAGACAGGCTGATATTCCCCTCAAACTGGAGCCGAACATGCAGCGCCACGCGCCGTTTGTCTTGCGATGGATCGCCCTTGCCGCCGGCTGCATGCCATGGGCGGCTGTGGCCCAGGAACCGCCGGTCACGGCGCTGGCGGAGGCGGCAACGCCTACGGCACCCATGGCGGATTTGCCACCGGACGTGACGGACGCCAACGCCATGACGTTGGCAGTTTCGCTGGTCGGGCGCATAACCGGGCAATACAACTCCGGATTTCGCATCGATCCGGCCGGAAACACGTCGACGGCTGGCGTCGAATACTCCAGCCGAATCCGCGTCCGCGCGGATGCTGAGACCCAGGAAGGCGATCACCGCTGGTCGGTCGTGGGCAGCATCAACGTCGACGCGATTGACGGCACGTTGTCCGGCGGTCCGGACGCCGGAATGGGCGACAAGTTGCCCGGCACTGCGGCGGATTCGGTCGTCCTGCAGGATGCCTACATCGGCGCCAAGTACGGTAAACTCTTCGGCTTCCGCGTCGGCGCCATGACGTCGCATTGGGGCCTCGGCCTGGTCGCCAATGACGGCGCCAACGGCCTGTCGCTCGAGCGCAATGACTGGTTCACGCTGACGCGCGCCGCGGATCGCAACCTGCGGGCGATGGTGCACGCGATGCCGTGGGCCAACTGCGAGGGCTCGGCGCTGCGCGGTTTGATGTTCATCGCCGCCGTGGACAAAGTGCTGGACGACGACACGGCGTCATCGGTCGACGGCCAGAATGCAGAGCAGGTGGTCGGCGCGGTGCGGATGCACTTGGCGGAAAAGCGCTGGTTTGGCCTGTACTACGTGCGCCGCTGGCAGCACCACGACATGAACGCGACCTGGAATCCCGGCAAGGACCTGCGGGTGCACGTGGTCGACGCTGCGATGGATTTGGACTGGCGAGACAAGGAAACGCGCAAAGGCCTGCGGGTGGAGGCGGAAGCGGCGGGTATTTTGGGCGATACGTCGCTGTCGCCCACGCCGGAATATCCGCGGCATGACGTGCAGCAACTCGGCGCTTTTGGCCGGCTGACCTATGTGGGCGTGGCGGGCACCGGGCTGACACTGCAGTTGGATAGCGGCTATTTCAGCGGCGATGCCAACGTCGACGACGGCAAAGTCACGACTTTCCATGCGGACCGCAATTTGCGCCAAGGCCTGCTGCTCTTTGACCGCGTCCTGGCTTGGCAGACGGGTCGCGCCCGGCGAACGGCCAGCGACCCGACGCTTGTGGGCGTGCCGGCGCAGGATCTCGACCGTCTGGCGAGTGGCGGCGCAGTGTTTGACGCCATCACAGTCTATCCCAAGGTTGGCTACAAGCTCTTGGATTGGCTGGAAATTTACGGTGGCGCGTTGCTCGCGTGGGCGCCCGCGCCGCTGGTCGATCCGCTGTCGACGCGTATTTTCGGCGGCGGCCAGCCCATCAACTTTGCCGGCCAAAAGGCGGATGGGCGCTACCTGGCAACGGAAATTGACCTCGGGGCGCGCGCGACGTGGCACCTCGGCGAGCCGTGGAAAGCGGCGGTTCAGGTTGGGCTGGAACAGGGCATCCTGCTGCCTGGCGGCGCGCTGGGCACACTCACCTCGAGCGACAATACCGACAACCACGCCTACGCGACGCGTTTGACCGTGTCGCTGCTCGGCCGTTAGGGAACAGCTCGCTGGGGCGCTACGCACGGCGACACGAGTCCTGATTTGATTGCGCCATTTTGTCCTGAGTTTGCAAATGACGCCGGAGTCCATCATGAACCGCAAGCATTTTGTCTGTGAAATCGCGCTGCTGGGTCTGTTGATCCTGCCCGCTTGTGCCGATGCGCCGGAAGGCCTCGCACCCTCGCAGCCGGCCGATACGACGGTGAAGCTCGATTTTCTCGCCAAGCCGCTGCCGGATATTCCGCTGCCCAACGATTTGGCCACGCGTTTTGACGAAACCTCGCCGACGCACCGACGGCTCAACGCCTCGCAGCTCGCGCCGACGTCGTTTGAGACGCTCGTGCGGCAGAACATCGACATGCTGGACGGCTGGGGCGTGTTCGCGCCGATTACGGTCAGCTTCACCGGGCTGATTGATTTGAATGGCGTCCAAGCCGCGCACGCCAAGGATCCGCTCGGCATGGTCAAGGGTTTGCCGGACGATGTCGTGTACGTCATCGACATCACCGCGGGTTCGCCGACCTATGGCAAGCCGGCGCTGATGGACATTGGCCAGGGCAATTTTCCGGTGATCCTGAAGGATCGCCAAGGGTACTGGGAGAACGATCCGCGCGGCGACTCGCTGTCGCTGTTCTTTGAGGAAACCGACGAGGACGTGAACAAGAACGGCAAGTTGGATGAAGGCGAGGACACGGATCTGGACGGCATTTTGGACAAGCCGAACTACCTGCCGGACCACGCGCCGACAGCGACGGACCTGCCCGGACGCGCGGACGCGCTGATGTACTGGTACGAGCGCGAGACGAACACGCTGATTCTGCGACCGTTGACGCCGCTGCGGCAGCGCACGACCTATGCCGTGGTGGTGACGCGGCGGCTGAAGGATGCCAATGGCAAGCCCGTGGGTTCGCCGTTTCCGACCATCAACCACACGGCGCAGACCGAGGCGCTGGCGCCGTTGAAGGACATTCTGGCGGGCAGTCCGGCGGAATTGGGCGGGTTGAAGCTGGAAGACGTGGCGTTTACCTGGACGTTCTCGACGGGCTCGATCTACGAAGACCTGAACGCCGTACGCAACGGCCTGTACGGCCAAGGTCCGCAGGCCTACCTGCAGGACGCCTACCCACCGGAGATGAGTCACGTGTGGCCAGTGTGGAACGCGGCCGACATGGCCAGCGCGAATCCGCACAACCTGTTCGTGGTCCCGGGCGAGCAGATGACCGACATCATGCGCCTGATCGCCGGCCAGGTGCCGGATGCCAACATTGTGTCGGGTCAGGTGGACGGCGATCGCCTGTATGAAGGCCTGCAATACGTCGACTACCACGTATTTGGCAGTTTCGACTCGCCGCAGCTGTTCTTCCGCCAGGATACCGACGGCAACTACCTGAATTACGGACAGATGATCTGGCCGCCGGATGTGTCCACGACGCCGGCACCGAGCCGTGCCGAGCGCGTGTCGTTCTGGCTGTCGATTCCGCGCAAGGAGGCTTCGCCGCGCAAGGATGGCAAGCCCGCGGGTCTGGTGATCATCGGCCACGGCTACACCGGCAACAAGCTGACGAATGTGCAGTTCGCCGGCTATTTTGCCCGGTACGGCATCGCGACGCTATGCCTGGAAAACGTCAGCCACGGTTTTGACCTGCTCCACGGCAACGATCTGGTGCTGGCCAAGGCGCTGCTGGACGGGATGGGCCTGACGGGCGTCGTCGATGCGCTGTTCCAGAACCGCAGCTGGGACCAGGATCTCGACGGCAACGAGGATTCCGGCGCGGACTTTTGGACCGCCTACACCTTCCACACCCGCGATGTCGTGCGCCAGAGCACGGTGGATTACATGCAGCTGATCCGCGTGCTGCGCGCCTTTGACGGCACGAAAAAGTGGGCGTTCGACAGCAACAACAACGGCAAGACGGACGACGACATCGCCGGCGATTTTGACGGCGACGGCAAGGTCGACATCGGCGGCAAGGACACGAGCATCGGCATCACCGGCAGTTCGCTCGGCGGCATGATGTCGGCGATGTTGGGCGGCAGCGAGCCGCAGTTGGCCGCGTCGATTCCCGTCTGCGCCGGCGGCGGTCTGGGCGACGTGGGCTTGCGCTCCCTGCAAGGTGGCGTGCGCGAAGCGGTGATCCTGCGCGTGATGGGACCGCTGTACACGTCGGCGCCGCAGCCTGACGGGACCGCCATCGTCAACACGGTGATCCCGCGGCTGAACCAAACGGCGCGCATCCAGGTGGCGGTGCTGCCGGCGGAGATCGTCAAGTCCGCGGGCGCGGTGCTGGCGGAGAACCTGTCGAACGGAGAATACGACTGCTCCTTGGTCACCAACGGCATCTTCCGCGTCGGTTTGCCTTCCGATGTGACGCAAGACGGCGCGCAGACCCATCGCCTCACGTTTTTTGCCGGCAATCCGTTCCAGACGGGCGTACGCGACGAGGCCAAGGGCAAAGCGTGCAAGCTCAAGAGTGGCGCTGTGCCGATTCACATCATTTCGGCGTTCGGCAACGATGTGAAGTTCAGCTACGACAGCCGACCGCTGGCATTCAAGCAAGGCGATCCACTGGCGCCACTGGCGGAAGGTCTGGGGCTGCACCGCAGTCGTCCGGAGATGCGCCGGTTCCTCGGCCTGTCGCAGATGGTGCTGGATCCGGCTGATCCGGCGGTGCTGGCCAAGCAGTTCACTTCCGGTGAAGCGGTCATGGCCAACGGCGAAGTCGTCAACACCCATGGCATCGTCATCACGACGATTGGCGACATGAACGTGCCGGCGTCCTCGGGCGCGAGCATCGCCCGCAATTTGGGACAAATCGATTGGGTTACGACGCGTCCAGAGTGGCAGAACCGCTCGGCGTTGCAGATGTTGGCCGATACGCACATGTTGGAGGCGGTCAACGTGATTGGCCGCTACCTGACGCCGGCGGGCGCACCGGTGATGTTCGACATCGAGGATCTGTCCGGTTCCGCGGCGCTGACGCCCAACCCGGCCGACATGCCCTACCCGCTCGGCTTCGACGGCAACTGGGCGCCGCGCCTGACGACGCCGATGCACAAGTACCTGATTGGCGACGATGGACACGGTGGCGTGAGCGGCGCGTTCTTCCCGTACGTGCGACCGGAAGGCAAGCACGATTTGGATTTTCCGGGGGAGCAAATCGACCGCATCACCAAGATCTGCGCCGACGCCGCCAACGCCCAGCAGGCTCCCTGCAAAGCGCTTGCCGCTGGCACGCCGTTTGACCACGGTTCGCTGGTGCTGGAAGGCATGATCCAGTTCCTCGGCGGCGGCGGCAAAGCGTTTCCGCTGGAAGCCTGCCAGAACAACTGGACCTGTCCGCCGGTGGCCGGTCAGCTCAACGCGGCGGACATGCCCTGCGACCGCAGTTGCACGGGACCAACGACCAGTGCGCCGTGGATGAAGAAATGCGGCACGTGCCCGTAGGCTACGGGGCCTGACAGGTCGCGAGCACGGCCTTGCACGGCCCGGTCGTCACACACGTGTTCTCGCACGTCTTGTCGCCGTTGCACTTGCAGCCGTCCATGCAAACTTGCAGGTCCAGCACCTTTTT
Source organism: uncultured Myxococcales bacterium (assembly GCA_903924465.1). GTDB lineage: Bacteria > Myxococcota_A > UBA9042 > UBA9042 > UBA9042 > CAIYBN01. Next base: position 20,300 of record CAIYBN010000099.1, read on the forward strand.
CGCCTCCGCCTTGCTCGCCGAATGCAAGCAGCCGTAATAGCACGTCGATTTGGCCTGCGGATCGGTCTGCTGGCAGCCCTGCGCGCACGTCAGCGTGCCTGTGCACGTGGCGCTGCCGGTCGGATCCGTGCACGTCAACATCGCGTCGACGCAGCCGGCCTTGTTGGTACCCATGCACTTCAGTGCCGCGGCAAAGCCGGTCTGGCCGGCCGCCGTCGTCTGGCTCCAGCAACCCGTCATGCATGCGGCTTTCTGGGCATCCGTGCCCGTGCCACATGTCCCGGCGCAGCTGAGTGCTTCGATACAGGTCTTGGCGCCGGAGGTGCCGTCGGCAAGGCACGTGAGTACCTGTTCCGGACAGCTGCCGAAGGCATCGCTCCCGCCAGCAGCGGAAATGCACGCGTCCAGCGCGGCGTACTGGCTTTGCGCCGTCGCGGACAAATTCGAATAGCAGCCGGTGATGCAGGACAAGGGATCCGAACTGGTGCCGCATGCCTGTTCGCACGTCAGGAAGCCGCCGCATTTCGCCGTGCCGGTCTTGCCACCCGCGCCGCAGACCGCGATCTTGCTGATGCATTTCTGGCCAATGCAGTCGCCGATGCACTTGGGATCGCTGGAGCCCTGGCACAGCCCGTCGCGGCAGGTGTTTTGGATGCACGTGGCGACCGTGGCGTAGGCGCTCGCGACTGCCGGGCTGGCACCGGTCAGACAGGTGGCGTCGCAGCCCGCGGCCCAGTTGGCCGGCGAACAGCCTTGGGCCACGCAGCCGATGAGCGACAGGCAGTCCGGGTACTTGGCTGGGCCCGTGTCGGTACTCACGTCGGTGCCGACGGTCTCAGGACCGGTCGCGTCGGTACTTCCGCTGTCCGTTGCGTCCGTGAGGCCGACCGTGTCGCCCGCCGTGCTGGCGTCATCGCTGCCGAGCGTTCCGTCCAACGTCACGTCGCCCAATTGCGTGTAGCCCGTGCCGCTGTCCGTCCCTGCGTCCGTGCCGCACGCGCCCACCCCGACCATCGCCACCGCTGCCATCCAGATTGCCCACTGCTTCATTGTGCCCCCGTTTGCTGCGGCGATCCTGCCGTGTCAGTTGGGATCGCGCAAGTGGACCGTCATGACGCGGCTGTGTATGCTCGGGCCGGTCGCGTGGTCCTGCGTCAAAGGTTGCGTGGGCCGCGTCGTTTCCTTGCAGCTCCGGAGCAAAGCCGTCATGCGTTTGGCTCTCGTCGTCACGTTGGGCAGCGCATTGGGCGGCCTTCTGCGCTACCTCGTGGCAATCGGCTGGCGTGGTCAGGTCGTCCTGGGGCTCCCGCTCGCCACGTTGTCGGTCAACATCATTGGCTCGGCCATCTTTGGATTCATCGCATCCCGCCACGCCCACGCGCCGCTGCCAGATGCCGTCTACTTCGGCCTGACCACTGGCATTCTCGGCGGTTTCACAACGTATTCCAGCTTCAACGGCGAAATGCTGCGCATGCTGGTCGACGGCCACGCCTTGCGCGCCGCGACGTACGCGGGCTTCACCGGAACTGCGTGCCTGCTCGGCGGCGGCTTGGGCTGGTGGCTGGGCGCACTCAAATAGTCGAGCCGCATCAGCGCGGTTGGCTACGGAGCCTTCGGCGCCTCGCCGACATCGCCCGGCGTCAGGAACAGCGGCACGGTCACGGAACCGGTCAGATTTCGGCCGACGGGGAACTTGGCCGCGTCGACCGCCGTGCGGATGCACGTCAGGAACTTGGGCTCAGTGAACTGCGTCTCCTTGAGGAACAGCTCACCCAGCGCCGCCTGCCCCGGCTCCACGCCCGGCTTGACGGCGAATTTCATCAACATGCGCCCGCCCGCTTGCGGCGCGATCTTCTTCAACTCCGCATAGCAATCGCGCAGCGCCGGAAACACCGCCTTGATCGCCGCTTCCGCGTCCGCTTCCTGCACGTCACCTTCGACTTCCACCTTGCCGTGCGGCTGCGCCGGCGCGTCCGTACCGCCCGCTTGAACGTTCTTCAACGCCGGCAACGCACCCGGAAGCGCCAACTGCTCGGGCTTGGCTTCCGCCTTGTCCGACAGGCCTTCCTCGGCTTTGACCAGCGGCGCCTTGCCGTCGCCACCGGGATTCTCGCCGTCTTTCTGCGCCGCGCTGGCTGCCTTGTCGCCGTCCTTGGCCTTCTTGCCACCGCCGACCGTGAACCACAGGCCGGCGAGGATCGCCAAAACCGCCACGAGAATACCAATGTGCTTGGGCTGCATGTCGCCTCGCCTTTTGTCTGAGAGTTGGACTTAGAGATGCTTCTCGATCAACTGCGCCATCGCCGGCTTGGGCCGCCCGCCGAGGATCTGCTCCACGACGCGACCGTCCTTGAAGACCATCAGGGTCGGAATCGACGAAATCTGGTAGTCGCCGGCCAGCCGCTGGTTGGAATCGACGTCCACCTTGCAGACCTTCGCGCGACCCTTGAAATCGTCCGCCAGTTGCTCGACGAGCGGGGCAATCGCGCGGCATGGGCCGCACCAGGTCGCCCAGAAGTCGATCATCACGGGTTGTTTGGATTCCAGAACTTCCGTCTTGAAGTTGCTCTCGGTTACGACCACAACGTTGCCAGCCATTTTGTCCTCATGCGAAAAGTGGCCCCGGAACGACACCAGCCGAATCCTGAGGGGCCACAGGGTAAGTGGACCTGCGTCGGCGCGCAAGGACCTGTTGGTTTCACGGCGTGCTGTTGCACACGCCCGGATCTGTAGGTCCCGAGACGTGGCAATAATTCATCGGGCCACAGGATTGCTTGGTCAGCCAGACCGGCGGGTCCCAAACCAGGTCTGCGTCCACCGTGGAGCAGTTGGCCGCGGTACCCACGCAGGCAGCGTAATATTCCTGTTTCAGAATCGAGCCACCAAGGCCCGTGCTGTCGCATTTGTAGTTCGTCTTCTTCACGTCAGGCGGGCCGCACTTGGTGCCTTTGGTCATGAAGTTGCCATAGCCGTCGCAGCAGATCGTGCCGGGTACGCACTGGTACAGGCTGGTGCATTCGGCGAAGGTGAGATCCGCGCTTGTGCACTGTTCGCTCGGCAAGCAGTCCGTCGTTTCGACCCAAGGCGTCAGGAAATAGTTCGCTGGATTGTACGAACACTCGCCGTTGTAGCCGGTGCAGCCGTAGTACACCGCGCGGGTCTGGACAAAGCCGCCGGGCAGGTTGTTGGAGCAGGCATATTGCGTCTTGTTGGCGGACGCGCATTGCGCGCCGAGCGGCGAAAACTGGCCGTCCGCGGTGCAGCACTGCGTGCCGGGCTGACAGGGCGCGTTCAGCACACAGTCGGCGGAATCGCCGGTTTGCACGCATTTCTCGTAGCTTTGGCACTGTTTGACGATGCTGTAGGCGGATTTGTTCAGGTTCGCTGGATCGATGGAGCAAGTGCCGTCCACGCCGGTGCAGCCGGGAAAAAGCTGGCTGGAAAGGACGGTCACCGTGCCGCTCGAGGCCACGCACTTGCTGACCGAACTTTGCAGTTGGTCCGAGCACTTCGTGCCTTGATCAGCCCAATCGCCGGCGTCCGTACAGCACGTTGTCCCGGCCGCGCAGACATCCGTGCAGACCGGCGGCGCGCTGGCGAGTGGTACCGAACAGAGCTGGTTGTAGGCGCACGTTCCGGCCGATTTCCACGTGCCCCAACTCGGCGTTGCGGCCGAACAAAGCGCGGAGGTGCCGGAGCACCCGGCGACGCCGTCCCGCTTGGTGAATTTGCTGCCCTTCACCGCTGTTTCGCACTGGTATTCGGTCGCAACCGTCGCGGTGCCACACGTCGTCCCGGTCGGGCTGTATTGCCCGTCCACGCCGCAACAAGTCGTGCCCGGCTTGCACACGGCAATGAGCGTGCACGTGCCGGGTTCGGTTGAAATTGGAACGTCACATTTCTCCGTCGCCAAGCAGTCCTGGACGATTGTCCAAGGCGACCAGACCGCTTTGCCGTCGCATTTGCCCACGGCGCCGCAACTGGCGAATTGTTGGTGCATGATCATCGATCCGCCCGCGTCCGCGCCGCCGGGCGCTGGCAAGCAGTCGTACTGGGTGTACGTCGCCGTCGTGCCACAGAGCGTCGCAGCGTCCGCCAAGGCGTGCTTGCAGGTGCCGCTGGAACAGGTGTCGACGGTGCAGGGGTCGCCGTCGGAACAGCCGATGTCGCTGATGCACGACGGGACCGGCGCAGGCGTCCCGGAACACGCTGGAAATTGTGTCTTATCCGGATTCTTCTGGCACAACGATCCGCTGGGACATGAGCCGACTGGCAGCCATTCCGTCCAGCTGTAGTTGGCCACATTGCCGCTGCACGCCGCCGTCTGCTTGCCATCGCAGCCCTGAATCGCGCGCCGACCCCAAATGTCAGGGCCCTGGCAGTCAAATTCGAGGGAAATGGCCACGTCGTTGCACGGCGCTTGCGGCACCTTCGCGCTCTGCGTTGCTGGGTCGCAGCACAGGCCGGACGCGCAGCAATTGGCGACGGGCTGGACGCCACAGACGTTGTTCACGCACTGCGCAGCCTTGCAAATCGGCGCCGCGGGACAGTCTTTTTCCGTCAGGCAGCAGCCCGGCGTTGGCGAGTGCAAGCACTTGTCGTTCGCACAAATGTCCACGGTGCATAGGTTCTTGTCGTCGCACGTCGTGTCCGTCACGCATTCCGGCACGAAGACGTCGGTCGGCCCGGAATCCTGCACGTCCACGGTGTCGTCCGCATCGTCGCTACCGTCGGCCAGGTCCGGCTGCTCAACGTCCGACGCGACATCGGCTACATCCGGTGCGACCTCCGCGCTGTCCGTATCCGCGGCGTCGGGCTTGACCGTTGGAATGTCGGATTTGACATCCGGTGGCTGGAACACCAGCGTGTCGGACCCATCGCCGCTGACAGCCGCAGTCCCGCATGCCGCCAGCGCCGAGGCGATCATGGCGCCCATAACGGCTCGCGCAAGTTGATGTTTCTCTTGCATTTTTCGAACCATACGCGCCACGCAAGCCTCCCAAGTTACCTTTGTAGTGTGCGGTTCACGGCGCATGCTTGCAAGCGCCCCGGTCCATCGCCACGCTGTGCCTTGGGATTTGCGGCTACTGCCACCGACGGATGTCCATCGCCCGACACGCGCCGACAAATGCCTGAAGCGCGTCGATCGCAGCGCCTTCCAGCGTCGCGCGGCAGAAGAAATAGCGGGCGCTGTCGGGTTTCCAGATGCCAGCAATGACGTAGCGAACGCCGCCCGCGCGGGTGACAACGACACGTCCGGACGTACCGATCGGCTCATCCAGCTCGATCTCCTGAACGGGCACGCGGCGCACCTCCACCTGGTCGAACGACTCGGCCCAATTCTTGGGCTTGCAGCGGCCATCACAGCCGGAGCCGAACGCCATGGACGTGGCCGCGCCGAGACCGGCATCCGGCGGCGGCTGCAGCGTCCCCGGCGTATCGCCCATTACCCACGACTCCGGCACCAGCGCAATCACGCGGCTTTTTGCGTCAAATTGCGGGGCAAATTTGAGCTTGTCGACCAGCGCGACTGGGACGCGGGCGTTCACCACGGGCTGGATGCGTGCGCGGATGTCGGCAAATTCGGCTTCCGGGTCGGGCGCCGCTTGGGTCGGCGTCGCGGCCGCGGCCAAACCCGTCTCCGCGGATTTTGGCTCCGTGCGAGCAGGCTTGTGACAAGCCGACGCAATGAACAGGGCAAGCACCAATAAGCAGGACCGCAAGCGCATCACAACCTCCGCGTCAAGGTTGGCATGCGGCCGCGGCCGCGTCCACTGCCGTTGCCGACGCGAACATGGTACGTTGCAAGAGCGCGGCAGCATGCGCCGAAGGACCCGTCGATGTCCGATTTTCAACCCGCGCCGCCGACCGAACGCGCACGCCTGCTGCCCGTCTACGCGCACGAACGCGAGCTGCTGGACGCGCTGAAGCGCCACCCGGTGGTGATCGTCGAGGGGCCGACGGGTTCGGGCAAGACGACGCAGATCCCGCAAATGTTGCTGCGTGCCGGGATTCAAGGGCGCATCGGCATGACCCAGCCGCGGCGAATTGCCGCCGTGTCGGTTGCGTGGCGCATCGCGGAGGAACAGAACGTCGCGATTGGCGATGAAGTCGGCTTCGCGATCCGCTTTGACGATCGCACCGGGCCCAGGACCCGGATCAAGGTCATGACGGACGGCATCTTGCTGCAGGAAGCGCAGCGCGATCGCCTGCTGTCGGACTACGACGTGATCGTGATCGACGAGGCCCACGAGCGCAGCCTGAACATCGACTTTGCCCTGGGACTCTTGCACGGCCTGCTGAAAATTCGCCACGATCTGCGGGTTGTGATCAGTTCAGCAACCTTGCAACCAGAGACGTTTATTCGTTTTTTTGGCGACTTGGGCGAAGACGTGCCGGTCGTGCGCATCGACGCGCGGCCCTTTCCGGTGGACATCATCTGGCGGCCCACGGAGCGCCAGGGGCCGGAGGACCTGCCCGAAGCGGTGGCGCGTGAAGTGGCGCAAATCCACCGCGCCCGCGCGCCGGGGCACGTGCTGTGTTTCATGCCCGGTGAAGACGCCATCAAGCGCACGGCTTCGGCCATTTTGCGCCAGATTCCGACGAGTCGGAACGGCGAGCGCGACCTCGTGGTGCTGCCCCTGTACGGCGCGCTGACCCGCGAGGACCAGGAGCGTGTGTTTGAGCCGTTCGTCGGCCAGCGCAAGGTCATTGTCGCGACGAACATCGCGGAGACGTCGATCACCATTGACGATGTCCGCTTCGTCATCGACTGCGGCACGGCCAAAGTGCCGCGCTTTTCGGCGCGGACGGGCATTCTGGCGTTGCGTGAGGAAGGCATTCCGCAGGCCTCGGCCGATCAGCGGCTGGGACGCGCGGGGCGAACGGCGCCGGGACAGTGCATCCGTCTGTATTCCGAGCGGGACTACAACGATCGGCCGCGGTATGGCGATGAGGAAATCGTCCGGCTGGATCTGTCCGAAGTGGTCCTGCGGCTGTGCGGGCTGGGCTTTTCGCAAGTGGAGGATTTTGCGTTTCCGACGCCGCCGACCCGCGCGCGGCTGCACGCGGCGTTGGACGAGCTGCTGCGCTTGGGCGCGATCACCCGCGAGCGGCAGGTGACCGCGATCGGCAAGGAGATCCTGCGGTTGCCGCTCACGCCACAACTCGCGCGCTGTGCCGTGGAGGCGGCGATGCGCTGGCCTGAGGCGCTCGACGATGTGCTCGCCGCGGTGGCACTGCTGTCCGGGCGTTCGCCGCTGCAGTTTCCCCCGGGTCGTGAAGAAGCGGCGCGCCAAGCACACGCGCGTTTTGCCGAGCCGATGGGCGACGTCGCCGTCATGGTTTCCCTGTACAAGGCCTGGCGCGCGGCGGCCGATCCAGCGGCGTTCGCCCGCAAGTGGTACGTCGATCAGCACACCCTGGCGTTTGCGCAAAATGCCCACGAGCAGCTTGCCGATTTGGCGCATGAACTCGGTTGGGAAGTTGGCCAGGGCGCGTCATACGAGTTCCTGGCCCGCTCGCTCGCAGCGGGCTTTTCGCATCAGATCCTCGCCAACCGCGGTCGCTTTTTTGAAGGCGTCGGCGACGAGCGCTTCTATGCGCATCCGGGCAGCGTGCTGTACGCCAACCCGCCGCGCTTCGCCGTGGCGACCGAGTTGGTGGTGTCCAATCGCGCCTATGCCCGGCAGCTGTCGCCGGTGCGACCGTCGTGGGTGGTGGAATTGCGTCCGGATCTGGCGGCGCGCTGGCGGCTGAAATCGGATCGCGTGGAAGAGCGCAAGGAGATCAGCGAGCCGACGGTCGCCGCGCTCAAGCCCAAGGAGCTGCTGCTGGGCGGCGTGGCGTTGCCGATCGACTGGAAGAAGAACAAGCCGACGCTGGAAATTCCGCAGCGGGCGATTGAGCAAATTATCCTGTCCGGCGAGCAACCGCCACCGGAAGCGCGGCGCTGGACTGCGGCAGTGCGCGTCGGCGACCTGCTCTTTGGCCAAGGAACGCCGTTGCAGGCGCTGCTGCAACAATTGCCGTCGATGGCGCTGCCCCAGGCGGGCGTGAAGTTGACGTGTCCGGTACCGGAAGGCGCGCTGCTGGAGATCGACCGCAACCTGCACACCATCGAGCGGCACCTGGTCGATCTGCTGACACCGGCGCAAGGCGGTCAAAGGCGGCCCGGCTGGGTGACGCTGGTCGGCAACGGCGGCGGCGGCTATTGGTTTGAGGTCATCACGGACTGGCGCGAAGCGGTGGAGACGACCGCGGTGTCGCTGGAAGCGCTGGCGGACGATCTGGACGATGACGAGCCGATCCGCGAAGAAGTATTGGCACGCCAGGAGACCGTCGAAGGTCTGGCGCGCACCTGGGAAACCAAGCGGCGCGGTTAGGCGCTCGGAGCATTGATGTCCACCACACCTTCGCTCTACGACGCCGTCTGGGCGCTCGTCCGCACCATTCCGCCGGGCCGCGTGATGACCTACGGCCAAATCGCCACACTGCTCGGCACGCCGCGCGCGGCCCGGGCCATCGGTTACGCCATGTTCTTCTGCAGGGACGACACGGTGCCGTGGCAACGCGTCATCAACGCCAAGGGTGAAATCTCGCTGGGCGGCCACGTCGATCGACCGCTGCTGCAGCGGGAATTGCTGGAAGCGGAAGGCGTGACCTTTGACGCCGCCGGGCGCATCCAGCTGAAGACATTTTTGTGGTGGCCGGAGGAAGCCAGCTATTCCACGGTCACGGATTTGGCCAAATTGCGCGGCTGATCGACATCCGTTCCCTTCAAGTCCGCGATATGGTAAGCTAAAAGCTGCAACGGCACCACGGCGACAATCGGCGCACTCCACGGTTGCGTCGGCGGCAGCGCCAGGAAATCGTCGCACATCGCCCGCAGCTGTTCGTCGTCCGCGTCGCCAACGCCAATCACCTTGCCACGACGCGCCAGAATTTCCGCCAAATTGGACGCGGTCTTCTCGTACGTCGGCCCGCGCGGCGCCACAACCACCGTCGGCGTATTCTCGTCAATCAGCGCGATCGGGCCGTGCTTCATCTCGCCAGCCGCGTAGCCTTCCGCGTGAATATAGCTGATTTCTTTCAGCTTTAGCGCGCCCTCCAAGGCAATTGGATGCAACAAGCCGCGCCCCAGATACAAGGAACTCGTCGCGGTCATGTAGCGCCGGGCGACGTCGCGCACGTGCCAATTCAGGGTAATCGCCTTGTCAACGTCCGACGGCACCTGCAGGAGCGTCTCGATCAGCTTCTGGGCATCCGGCTTGCTCAGGCGTTCCAGCTTGCGGCCGAGGTAGATCGCCAGCAGGTACAGCGCCACCATCTGCGTCGTGAACGCTTTGGTCGACGCCACGCCGATTTCCGGCCCGGCGTGCGTGTAGACCACGTCGCCCGCCGCGCGCGCGATCGAGGAACCGATCACGTTGCAAATCGCCGCCGTCCGCGCCCCGCGTTCCTTCGCTTCCTTCAGCGCCGCCAGCGTGTCCGCCGTTTCGCCGGACTGCGAAATCGCGATGAGCAGCGTGTGCGTGTCGATCACCGGATCGCGGTAGCGGAATTCGCTGGCCAGGTCGACTTCCACCGGCAATCGCGTCGCCGCCTCGATGTAATGCTTGCCGACCAGCGCCGCATGCCAGCTCGTGCCACAGGCGATGATCACAATGCGCCGGATGTCGTCGAGCCCCGCCTTGTCGATCTTCAGCTCTTCAAAGAACACTTCGCCTTGCTCGACCGAAGCGCGACCGCGCACGGTATCCGTAATCGCACGGCTTTGCTCGTGAATTTCCTTGAGCATGAAGTGCTTGAAGCCGCCCTTCTCCGCGGCCACCGCGCTCCACGCGATGTGCGAGACGGGGCGCTCCACGACGTCGCCGGTCGCGATCCGGGTAATCACGTGGCCGTCAGCCGTCAGCACCGCCATATCGCCGTCTTCCAAGTAGACGACCTCCCGCGTGTGGCTGATGAGCGCGGGAATATCCGACGCCGCATAGCGCTCGCCCGGGCCGATCCCCAGGACCAGCGGACTCTGCTGCTTGGCCACAACGAAGCGATCCGGGTCCTGCGTATCAACCACGGCAATCGCATAAGAACCACGCACTTGCAGCACAGCCTCGCGCACGGCCGCGTCCAGTTTCAAGCCTTTCTGAATGCCATCGTCGATCAGGTGCGAGAACACCTCCGTGTCTGTCTCGCTGGCAAACTTGTGGCCTTTGGCCCGCAGTTCTTCCTTCAATTCCAAGTGATTTTCGATGATGCCATTGTGTACCACCGCGACCGAGCCCACGACGTGCGGATGCGCGTTCATCTCGGTCGGCCGACCATGCGTCGCCCAACGCGTGTGGCCAATGCCCAACGTGCCGGTCACCGGTTTTTCCACCAGCAGCGCGTCCAGGTTACGCAGCTTGCCGACCGCGCGCCGCAACTGGATGGTCTGATTGACAATCGCCAAGCCCGCTGAGTCGTAACCGCGGTATTCCAACCGCCGCAAGCCTTCGACGAGAATCGGCGCTGCCTGCTGTGGACCGACGTAGCCAATGATGCCGCACATGGGAACTCCTTGCCCGGCGAGATCGGGCCACACGACGCGTTTGTAGCACAGACCAGCGGATTGACTACAGGTCAGCGCGCACGTTGGCTACAGCCCGCGCCAGGCGCAATTGATTCCGGGCGCGCTCCAAATTGTGCTCCCCACGCGCGGTGAACTTTTCGGGATTCCAGCCAAAATAGCGTTCATGCAAGGCGTCTGCGGCAAAGCGCGCCGACAGTTCCAGGCAGATCCGTTCGATCGCCGGTCCCAGCGCGTGCTGCTCGGCCGGCGTCAGCCAAGCTCCGGCGACGGCCACGTAGCCTCGGCGCGCCGCGTGATACGTCGCGAGGTCAAACTGCGGCTCCGGATCGTCCTCCGTCGTGCTATTGCACCAGCTCCGCAGCGCGTCGCCCATTTCCACGTCCAGCGTGGAACGCGCCATCGTGTCCAGATCCAGAATACCCACCACTTCATCGCCGGAAAACAGCAGGTTGGAGACCTTCAGATCGCCGTGGATGACGCGCTCCGGTAACTGCGGAATCGGTCCCCACGCCAGCCAGCGCGTCTGCAGCTCCGCCGCGAGTTCAGCCGCGTCAGCGTGCAGGCGGTGCGTCGGGTGCTGGGTGAGCGCGTCCGCCAGCGTGCGGAAGTGCCCATCGGTGTCGTGCGCGCCGGGACGGGTGAAGTGGAACGTATGCCGACAGTCGCGCAACGCCGTGTGGAAGCGCGCCACCATCTGCCCCGCGTTCTCCGCCTGCCGCGGATTGGCCAACCGGTGCAGCGTGTCACCCGGCAACCGCGTCAGGATGCGCCACGCGCCGGTCAGTTCGCTCTCTGGATCGTCGATCTCCACCCACGGCTCGCCCGTTTCCGCTGTCAGAATCCGCGGTACCGGCACACCGGCGCCCAGCAGCAGCGGCGTCAGCGCCTGGATGTCCAGATTGACTTCCGGCCGGAAAATGCGGTGCAGGCGCTGCAAAATGAAGTGCCGTCCCAGGGCGAAAGTGTCGTTGATCAGGCCACCGGACAGCCGCGTGACATGAAGGGATTCCGCCCGCTGCGGCCCGTGACCGTCGTCCAGCAGACCAAAAGGGCAGAGCACAGGCGCGAGGTCGGGCGTCTTCATGGCCGGCAACGTACCACGCAGACAAAAAGTTGCCAGAGTTTGCACATGCCGGCGCATGACCTACGATCGCCGCTGATGATGAGGCTGCCCTGCCATCTTCGCCCACTTCTCTGGCTCGCTTTTCTGGCGCTGCCGACGCCGGCTTTTGCCGACTGGAAGAACGTGCAGCAAGTGTCACTGGGCACGGCGCAGGTGCTGGAAAAGGGCGCAGGCAACTTTGGCGTGTTTGCGCCGCTGGCGTATGGCGTCACGAACCGGCTGACGGTGGAGACGCATCCGGTCTACGACCTGCTGCTGACGGTGAACGCCAACCTCCGCTACCGCGTCATCGAGACGAGCCACTTGGTCCTGTCCGGGACGATGGATTTCCGCCAATCGTTCTACAACGGCACCCACGCGCCGGGCGATTTGGCCGTGGGGCCGATCGCGACCGTGTACCTAGGCGACGCCTGGGCGCTCACCGGTGCGATCCGCTACGCCGCCATCCTGAATCCGACGACCTGCGCGCACGCCAGCTATCCGCAGCCGACGTGCGTGAACGATGTGAACGGCAATACGCCAGGGATGGATCATGGTGTGGCGGCCACAGTCAGCGCGCACTGGCTGGTCACGCCGCGCGACCTGCTGCAGTTGACGGGCACGCTGCGCATGCGCTTTTCGCCGATCGTCGGCCGCGAGACGCCCACGGTGACGGCGATGTGGGTGCACGATTTTGGCCGCGTTCACCTGATGGCGGGCGCGACGGGCGGCGAGTTCTTCATCGGCCGGATGGACGTCCTCGGCACGCCGGAGGCCGGGCAGAATCCGTCCTACTTTGTCACGCCCGTCATGCCGGTTATCGACGCGTGGTTCCGCTTTTGACGGCACAGGCTTGACCGAGGTCCAGACTCATGGCGCACAGCATCGTTTCCGAATTTGAGGCCCGGCGGGTGGAGCGATTCCTGCGCGAATTGTACGCCGGCAAGCTGCGCCGCGACGAATCGCTGACGGTGACCGGCACGCTGGACGGCCAATGGCTGGCGGTGCGCTGGGAGTTGAACAATGCGCGCGCGACGCTGGCCTACGGCGTGGACGCCCGGGCAGATCTCAAGGCCAACCGGTTGCGCGAGCGCGAGGCCGTGGATCTGCTCTACGACCTGTTGGGCGAGCAATTCGGCGAGTTCCTGACCAGCCGCGACCCGTTCACCGGCGCCAATTGGGAGCAGGTCGAATTCGCCGGAAAGCAAGTGTGGCTGCGCGGACAAATCGTCAATCAGGACGCGGAACAGCATGGCACCGCGTTGTTGGACGACGACGCCGTGGTGCGGTCACGGGCGTTGGCGCAGGAAACGCTGGATGTCGAACCGGACGCCTGATCAGACGGCCAAGCCTTGCTGGTCGAACACGCCCTCAAACAGGATGCCGGAGAGGTAGCGTTCGCCGGAATCGGGCAGGATGATGACGATCGTCTTGCCGTCGAACTGACCCGAGCGCGCCAAGCGATCCGCGACGGCCGCCGCCGCACCGCAGGAAATGCCAGCGAGAATGCCTTCTTCACGAGCCAGCCGGCGGGCGAAGTCCACGGCCTCCTCGTTGGTCACCAGTTCGACGCGGTCGATGATCGACAGGTCCAGCGTCTCCGGGATAAAGCCCGCGCCAATTCCCTGGATCTTGTGCGGTCCCGGCACGATTTCCTGACCCGCCCGCTTCTGCGTGATCACCGGGCTCGAGACCGGTTCCACCGCCACCGACAAAATCTGTTTGCCTTTCTGGTGCTTGATGTAGCGCGACACGCCGGTAATGGTGCCACCCGTGCCCACGCCACTCACCAGTACGTCGATCGCGCCGTCGGTGTCATTCCAAATCTCCGGTCCCGTCGTCTTTTCGTGAATCGCCGGATTCGCCGGATTCTTGAACTGCTGCGGAATGAAGTACTTGGGATCACTCGCGGCGATTTCCTCGGCCCGGGCGATCGCACCCTTCATGCCCTTCGCGCCTTCGGTCAGCACCAGCTTGGCGCCCAGCGCTGCGAGGATCTTGCGGCGTTCCACGCTCATCGTATCCGGCATCGTCAGCGTGATCGGATAGCCGCGCGCTGCCGCCACGTAGGCCAACGCGATGCCGGTATTGCCGCTGGTGGGCTCGACGATTTCCTTGCCGGGGCCCAGCAAGCCACGGGCTTCCGCATCCCAGATCATCGCGGCGCCGATGCGGCACTTGACCGAATACGCGGGATTGCGGCCCTCGATTTTCGCCAGCACAGTCACCTTTGAATTGCCGATGATGCGGTTCAAACGCACCAGCGGTGTGCGGCCAATGGATTGCGAGTTGTCGAGGAAGATGTTGCTCATGGTGCGGTCCTTGCAAGAAAAGTGGTGACAAGTGCGGCGCAAAAGAACCATCGGCGCGCACGGGCTCCGACGTAGTCTGCATAGAAATACCAAGGCTCGCGATCAATGTCAACTAAGGCGATAGGAGATATGAGCGAACTAGCCAAGTCGTCCGCGGGCCGCGGGACTGACGCGAACACTCGCGGCGCTCGGACGGATCCGCTACGCTCGGCTCAGGCCACCACCTGCGTGCGAGAATGCTCCAGCCGCTTCGCAAAGTCCTCGTCATTCAACATGTGCCGCACGAACCGCTCGGGCGGCTCGACCGGCTGCTGCGAACACACAAGATCCGCATCAAATTCGTGAATTTCTCCCGTCAGCCGGATGCGGTGCCGGATCTGGCGGGCTATGACGCCGTCATCGTGCTGGGCGGGCCGATGAACGTCGACGAAGGTCATCTCTACCCGCATCTCGTGACGGAAATGCGGCTGTTGGAAGCAGCGTTGCGCGCCGACTTGCCGATTCTCGGGATTTGCCTGGGCGCGCAGCTGCTGGCCCACGTGCTGGGCGCGCCGGTTCGCCGCAACCACACGCAGGAGCTGGGGTGGCATCCCGTGCGGTTGACCGCCGATGGCGAAAGCGATCCAGCGCTGCGCCACCTGGCCGGTGGCAAACAAGTGTTCCACTGGCACGGCGATACGTTTGCGGTGCCGCAAGGTGCCAAGCTGCTGGCCGAGAGCGATCTGTGTGCCCATCAGGCCTTCCGGTACGGTCAGCACGCTTATGGGTTGCAGTTCCATCTGGAGGCAGACGAACCGGTGATCGAGCGCTGGCTGCGGATCTATCAGGCGGAGCTCGCCACGTCCCAGGGTCCAGAAGCCGCGCAGCGCATCCATCTGGAGACGCGCACGCACTTGCCGCCCATGCGCGCGCTGGGCGACGCGGTCTTCCAGGACCTGCTCGCGGTCTTCGGCTGGCAAGGTCGGTCCAGCACCGTGCAGCTCGGCCACCGGATGACCGTGCCGATTCCGCGGCTTGAATGAACTGGCCCGCGTGGCGCCGACAGCCCGCTTCTCTCAGCGTTTGGGCGGCGTCTGGCGCACTTTGCCAACCTGATTCAGGCCCTGACGGTTGGTGATCACCCACCGGCGCGTCTCGCCGCGGATGCACCCGTCGCGTTCCAACTCGCCCAAGGACCGGCATGCGGTCTCCTGCGCAAGGCCGACCACGCCCGCAAGATCGGCAAGCGTGATGTTCTTGGCCACGCACAAAGTGCCATCCTCATCCAGCCTGGCGTGTCGCGTCAGCCAGGCGGCAACTTTCGCCGTCGAGCGCACCGTTCCCAGACATACCTGCAGCGCGCGGGCTTCGCGCAACTGGCCAATCAGGCGCTGCGTCATGTACTTGCCCAGCTCCATCGATCGACCCAGCGCCTCGATGAACTCCACTTTGGGCGTGCTGCAGACCTCCACCGTGCGGAGCGCGATTGCGGATACGTTGTGAATGCCCTCATCCAGCGTGTCCAGACCGAGTATCTCCCCGGGTCCGAAGACCGCGAGCACATGCTCCCGGCCGGATGTGTCGAGGGTCACGATCTTGAGTTGGCCGCTGCGAATCGTGTGCACGGACGTAGCTGGCTCGCCTTCGTGAAACAGCACTTCGCGGGCCTGAAGCCTGCGCGTCGCGGCACGTCCGCAGGCGGCTGGGCCTGTGGAGTCGCCAAAGACCGCCGCGGTGTGGAAGATGCACTCAGCGCAGCCGGCCGAACGCGTTGCTTTGGTTGTTGCCGTTTTCACGCTGCCACCGAACCATGAGGGCGCCTCGTGCGGCGAACGGAAATCCGCCTGCCGGGGCGACGTTTGGGGGAAGAAACCGCGACTCCGCACGCTGGGGAGGAATGGACCATGACAAGAACCCTCGTGGCGAACATAAGCGCCTGACGTGCGGACGATGCACCGATTCATACACAACTTCAAATGATTCCATGGGGACCCAGACATCTGCTCAGGCGGCCGACTGGACCAGTCGGCAATGATCCTGGCTAGTGACCGGATTGCCCGGATGGCTTGGCGTGCCAAATGCGCACACACAACAGAAAGCCAATGATCCCAAACGGTAGCAAGAACATCGGCCAGTAGGTCCAGCTACGGGTTGTCAACCAGCCCAGCGCGACGGATTGCAGCGCCGTGCCCAGATAGACGAAGCCGTCGATGACACCGACCGCCGTTCCCGCGCCCTGTTTGCCGCCGAAATCCATCGTCGCAGTACCTGACAATACGCCGTGCACGCCGATGACGGACAGGCTCACCAGGAATGCCATGAGCCCCAGCCACAGCGCTGAGATCGGCAACTCAGGCTGATCTTTCAACAACCGCTTGTCGCCAGCGCGCTGAACGGGCAGCGGATCGCGCAGTGCGATGGCCTGATCGACGCCGCCGCGGTGAATGCGCGCCGGAATCGTCCGAGACTCGGAGGCGGCCAGCGCCGTCGGCGTTTCGCCGGTGCACACACACGATACCGGATCCCACACCGAGTCCTTGCAGACTGGCGGAAAACAGGCCACGGCAGGGGTCACGTCGGCCCAGCCCTTGATCGGTTTGCCGGCAATTTCCAGCACCTCGTCGCCCGGTTGCAGCCCACTCTTGGGATCGGCGACCGCGACGATATTGGTCGGCGGCGCGAGCGTGAGCCACATGCCGACCGCCAGCAGACCGAGCAGCGCGTAGAGTCCGCCCGCGACGGGTCCACGGCGACTTTGGAAGAGCAGATCGGACATCCAACCGGCCAGATTGCCGCCCACGACGCCAGCGATGAAAAGCAGGCCGCCCCAGCCGCCTTGGAAAAACGGCACGAGCCCCACGAGGCTGGCGACCACGACCAGCCAGCCCTTGACCTGGCCGCGCGCCCGGCTCGCGATCAACGCGGTGCCCAGCCCAAAGCCGAAACACGTGAAAAGCAGCGGTAAATTGGTCCATGCACCCATCATCAAGACATGGTCTTTCGGCAGGATCCAGACTTCTTTGGCGTAGATCGGGAACCAATGCATGATGCCGTTGCGCAGCACGCCGGTGCAGAATTCGATGCCGGCAACAGTCATGATGACCGGGTTGGTGAGGATGCGTTTGAGCAGGACGCGCGTCGGCACAGGCGCGTCGGATTCGCCTGAGGAGGCGTCGCCGGTGTCAAAATCGGCGTGCCCCGCGTCACTCGGCTTGTCGCGCAGGAGCAGCGTCTCCACGAGGCCAAAGACTGCCAGAAGCAGCGCCGGGCCGACGAACACGCTCCACTGGTTGCCCCGGCCAGGCCAGAGCCAGTTCGCGCCGTCCAGCAGCCAACCATTGACGGTGAATGCCAAGAATATTCCAGAGGATATCATGGTGCCAAAGATGCCCGAGAAACCGCCGCGCTCGCCCACGTGAAACCAGTGCGCGTTGACTTTGACGATGGAAACCGCGCCAAAACTCTGGAAATACATGTTGATGGCGTAGAGAACGCTCAGCCAAAACGTGACGTGTGGCACATGGCTGGAGGTCATGCGGTAGACGAACAAGCCGATGGCAAGGTTGGACAAAGCGCTGCCGAATGCTGCGCCCAGGATGCCTTTGCGGCCGCCCAGGCGATCCACAAGCGGGCCATTGACCAGAAACGAGATCGCGTAGACCAGTGTGCCCGCGCCGAAAATGTAGCCGAAGTCTTCTTTGGTGATGCGGTCGCCGAGCGACGTCTTGGCCACCGTCAGGTTGTAGCGTGCCATGTACAGCAGCGCGTACGTCAGGCCCATCGGAAACCAATTCCAGAAGCGGCGAACGCGAAAGGCCTGGCTGTGCTGCGGGACGGACATGCGCGGGCCTCAGGCGGCGAAGAGCCACCATGATTCTTGGCGTATGCCGACCAAAGCGCAACTGCGGCGTACCACCGCCCGGAGAGAGCGGCGAATTTGGCTGAACGCGCGCGCCTGTGGCACGCTCTTAGATCCCAACACGAGGAAGACATGCGGATCGTCGAGAAACCTTGGGGTCACGAAGAAATCTGGGCCGAAACTACGCGCTACGCGGGAAAATTTCTGATCATTTCCGCTGGCGAAATGCTCTCGCGGCAATTTCACGAGAGGAAAGAAGAGACGATTTGTGTGCTCGAAGGCGAGTTGATCCTCGAGATCGGTCGCGATCCGCCGCAGCGACTGCTCCTCCAACCGGGCGAAACCTTTCACGTCAAACCCGGCACGGTGCATCGCTTCTGCGCTGGCGCGACGGCCGTGCGCTTGGTGGAGGTGAGCACGCCGGAGTTGGACGACGTGGTGCGGCTGGAAGATAAGTACGCGCGCTGATTCGACGTCTTGATTGCTTGTCGCACGCCCTTTCGCGGGCTAGACTCGCCCGCGGAAGATGGTTCGTCGGCAGTGTGCCGCAACCCCATCGAGGAGCACGCTTTTGATGCAGCAGCCGGCCGGTAGTGCAGCCCTGCCCATCGAGGCGGACATCGAGAAGATCGCGGCGGTTTTGCGCGAGGACATGACCACGGCCGTCCTCGCGGAAATGGCCAATCGTTTGTTGCAGTTGGCATCCGCTGAGCTGCATCCGCGTTTGCGTGCGGCATTGCTGGATCGCGCCGCGTCGCTGTGCGGCCATGCTGACCCGGCGCGGGCGCTCAGCCTCTGGCTCGAAGCCTTTCGTCTCTTTCCCGACGCACCTGTGGGCCGCCGGTTGGCCGCGATCGCCGCTGACGATGCCGGCTTTGCCCGACTGAATCGCTTGGGGCATCTCGTCGATGCGATCGCCGAACTCGCACCGGCCGTGCAACGCCCCGACGATCTGCTCGCCGCGGCGCAGTACCACATCCAGCTCGGCCACGGCGCATCGGCGCAGGCGACGCTGGCCAGGCTGGCGGAACTGGCGCCGGCGCATCCGCAGCTGCTGGAATTATCTGAAATTGCGCTGCAACAGTCGGAATCGCGCGCCGATGCACTGCAGGCCATGCGCGTCGAGTTGGCCAATGCGCCGGCGGACGAACGGGCAAAACTGCTGGTGGGCTATGCAGACATGTTGCTGCATGGTGATGAACCGCTCGCCGATGCGGCTGCCGTCCTGTCCGAAGCGGTCGATTCCGGTGTGGCAGCGGCCGAGGTCGCGCCGATGTGGGTCGAAGTCGCGCGCGCGATGGGCGATGGCAAGGAATTGGCCGGCGCGCTGGCGCTGGCGTTGCAGGATGACCAAAGCCCGCACCGCCTTCAGTACGCCGACGAGCTGGCCAACCTACCCGAGATCGAGCGTACACAGCCCTCCGCCGCGGTGACGGCATTGCGCGTGCTGGCGACGACGAATCCCGACGACGTTTGGCTTTTGGCACGCATCGCGGTGGCGGAAGCGTTTGCCTTGGGCGTGGGCGCCGAACCTGCGCTGGAAGCCGTCCGCCTGCGGGCGCTGCAGGCCCGCGATCGCGTGTTGGAGTCGGCCGCGTGTCTGGCTCTGGCGCAGGTCGCGCAGGCGGCAGGCGACGTGGAACGGGCCGAGCGGCACTTCCGTCGGGTGCGCAGTCTTTCGCCGCAGAATCCAGAAGCGCTTGATTTCTTTGAGCAATGGTATCGACGCGCTGGCGATCATCGCCGCCTGTTCGCCGCGCTCACGCAACGTGCCGCGCAGAGCGATGGTCGCGTGCTGGTGCGCATCGCTTTGGAAATGGCGCAGTTGGCTGAAGGGCCTCTTGCCGCGACCGATCCGACGACCGCGATGGATCGCGCAATCGAAGCCTATCAGCGTGTGCTGGCGGTTCAGCCCGATCACATGGACGCGATCGCCGCGCTGGAACGGCTGTTGACGACTGGGCAACGCTGGCCGGAACTGGCCGCGCTGTTGGCCCGTAGCGCCAACGTCTATGCGCCGCGCGCAGTCATCGACAGCTCCGCGCGCGATTTTGCGATCGCCATTTGGAATCGCCTCGCTTCTCTGTACACCGACGCGGCCCGTTTGCCCGATGCGGATGCGGCCCTGGAAGCGCGGTTGCGCGTGCTGGACCTGGATCCGCGCAATCCGGAAGCGTTGCAGGCCGTCACACAGACCTGGCAAGACGCCGGCGATTGGACGGGCATTCGGGACATGCTGCTGACGGCGGTGGAAGCCGCGGAAGACCCGCATGAACTCGCATCGCTGTCGCAGCGGCTTGGAGAACTGTACCGCGATCGTCTGAATCAACCTGAAGACGCAGCGACATGGCTCGATCGCGCGGCGATGAGTGAGCCGGATCGCGCGGACGCCCGGCAGCAGGCGCAAGCCCTGTGGCGGGCGCGCGGCGATCGGGATCGCCTGCTCGACGCCCTGATGACCGACCTGCGATCACGCTGGGGCAGGCATCCGACCGAGTTGACCGGACTCGAAGTGCTCGAGCTGACGCCGGAACCGGAGCGGGACGCGGTGATCGCCATTCTCGAAGAAGCGGTTCAGTTGGCCGCAGACGCGGTGGCGCAAGGCGGTCCGGAATCGCGGGCATTCGTCGCCTCGCTCTGGCATCTGCTGCTGGTTCTGCAGCCCGGACACCTGGCAGCCTTGGACGCGCTTCATGACCTGTGGGCGCAGGGCGATCCAGCGCGATTGCTCGACGTCCTGCGCAGCCAACTGGCTTCTGACGTGCTGCCCGAAGCACGCAAAATCGCGGTGCTGGAGCGCATCTGTCCGTTGTTGCTCGTCGCCGCGACCGATGACCGGGATGTGGCGCAAGAAGCGTTGCAATCCGCGAAGCTGCTCGCGAGCCTTGCGCCAGACTCGCCGGTGGCGCGTTCAACGCAATTGCATGCGCTGGTCGCGTTGGACGACATGTCCGGGCTGCGGTCTGCCTACGCCTCCGACGACGCCGGTGCGGGCGAATTCGTTGGCGCGATCGCGGCGATCGCAGAAGACAAACCCATCGAAGGTCGTGCCAACTGGCTGCGCGCCGCCGCCGACGTCCTGACTGCAACGGGCGAGCACGCGCACGCGACCACGCTGCTGGCGGATGCCTTGCAGGCTGTCGACCAGACTGCGGACGCAGGCGATCGCCAGGCCGGTCTCGTCGCGACCGCTGAAGCGCTGCTGACATCGGCGCGCGCGGCGGGCTTGGTCGGACTGGAACGACTCGCCATCGAAACGCTCGCAGCGCACGCACCGGCAGCCGACCTGCCGCGTTACAAGCAGATGCGCACCGCCCTGCTGGTCTCGGCCGGTTTGTGGTCGGACGCGACAGCGGCGGCGGGCGACTGGATCGAAGAATTGATCGCGGGCGGCCAAACGAACGGTCTGCGCGAAGCGCTCGTGGAACTGAAGGAAGCCGCGCGACGGGCTGGCGAGTTGGACACGATCCCGCACCGGTTGCTGATGTGGGCCGACGTTCTGCCGCCCGAAGGCAACGCTGCGGCGCTGCGGGTGGAGATGTGGCTCGACGCCGCCCGTCTGCTTTTGACCGCCGGCAACGATCTGGAAACGGCGCGCCACGCGGTTGATCTCGCAACGGAAGCCCAGCCGGCCGCGCAGGAAGTCCTGACGCTGCGGGAACGCGTTTGCACCGAGCAGGCGGATTGGCCCGCGGTCGTCGCGACGCTGGAACGCTTGGCCGAGCAGCAAGCGGTGAGCGAGCGACTGGATACGCTGCTGCGTGCGGCGAATTTGTGCGACCACGCACTCGCGGATCCGACGACGGCGGCGCAGCTCTATCGTCAGGTGCTGGAAGAAACGCCGGACGCGCTGGAGGCGTGGTACGGTCTGGCTGCCGCGTTGCGCAAGGCCGGAACCATCGATGAACGCGCCGATGTGCTGGATTCCTTGCTGGCCCGCGACGACTTGAGCCGCGACTCGCGGGCGCGCTTGGCGCTGGAACGTGTGGATCTGGCGCACGAACGTGCGGAACCGGAACAGGCTGCCGCGGCGCTCGCCGTGCTGGCGCGTCTGGCCGCCCTGGTCGATGCCGATCCGACCGACGTATTGCCGCTGAACGACAGTGAAAACGCCGTGCTCGGCGTTGGACTCAGTCTCGTCGATGACCCGGCGCTCGGTCCGATGGTCGCGGAGCTCCTGCTGCCGATTCTCCGCGCGCTGCGCAGCCAGGATCCGACCGCACAGCACGGCTTGTTGCGTTGTCTGGATGCGCTGGTGGCCTCGCCGGACGCAACGGCGGAAGATCGCCAAGCGTGGTTGGCTGAAGCCGCGGCTTGTGCGGGCGAAGACCCACGGCGACGGTATGCCGCGGTGCGCGATCGGGTTGAGCACGCGCCGGACACCGCACAGCTTGATGCCCTTTCCGAGCTGGCCGCGGCGGCAGATGCGGATGCGGATTGCAACGGCCTTCTGACGGCGCTGGCGTCGAGTGAGCTTTCTCACGCGCTTCGGAAACACGCCGCGTCGCTGCTTGCGGACCGCAGTCGCGATGCGCGTGACCACCAGCAGGCGATCACGGCGTGGACGCTGCTGCACCAGATCGAGCCGGACGAGACGGCGCCACTGGCGCGCCTGGCAGAACTTTTCAGTGAAATCGGCGATTTCGACGGTCTGGAATTTGCCTTGCGCGAACAGACGACGATGGGCGACGCGGAAAGTCGCATCGCCGCGTGGCTGCGTTTGGCGACGGTCCATCTGGACACGAAGCGCGATGCTGCGGCGGCCGTGGCGGTGACCCAGGAAGCACTCGCGAGTTTCGCGGAGGACGACCGGATCTGGACGCAGCATTTGCGGGCGCTGCGCGAGGCGAAGGATGCCGTTGGGCTGCTGGCGAGTCTGCAACAGCGCGTCGCGCAGCCGCATTTGGCCGACGAGACCCGCCTGACGCTGCGTCGCGAGATCGCTTCGCTGCACGAGGACGCCGACGACTTCACGGGCGCACTGGCCGTTTGGCTGCAGCTGGCGTGCGACGATCCACACGACGACGAGGCGACGGAGCATGCGACCGCCGACCTGCTGCAAGCCACAACGCACGACATGCCGGAGGCCCTCGCGTCTGCGGCGCGCGCGCTGACGGACGTGCTGGATTTGCGCGGCGATCAGGATCGCCTCCTGGCTGTGCTCAATCTGCGCCTGGCCCACGCGGCGGCGGCGGAAAAGCCCGGTTTGCTCGATCGCCTCGTGACGCTGCGCGGCGAAGGGGACGACCTGGCCGGTGCCTTCGACGCAGCGGCGATGCTGATTGTCCTGCGGCCGGAAGGCGGTGAGGCGATCGCACGGTTGCAGCGGCTGGCACAACAAGCGGGAATCAGCCATGAGCGCGTCGCGGCGACGTTCCTGACCGCGGTGGACCAGGCGGAAAAGTCGGTGCGCCGGTCTCTGCGGGAAGCGGCGATCGCTGTGTTGCCCGATGACGAAACGACGCTGGCAGTGCGCCGACAAATCTGCGATGGCGCGCTGGCGGATGAGCCAGCGGACGCGCAGTGGCTCCAGCGTGCCGAGTCTTGGGCGCAAGCTGCGGGTGACGATACCGCCCGGCTCGCATTCCTGGCGCGCTGTGTCGCGGTGCAAGAGGACAGCGAGGCGCGGCTCACGCTGCAACAAGAGCGCGCACGGCTGGCGGATCGCCTGGGCGACACCGATACGGCGCGTGTGGCTTGGCAAGATGTCCTGAGCCACACAGCAGCGGATGCCCGACGAGAGGCCGCGGCCGCGCTGAGCGATTTGTGTGAACGTGCCGGCGATCACGCTGGTGCGGCGACAGCTATCGCCGCACTGCGGCAGGATACCGACGACGCGGAAGCCCGTCTGGCACTTGCGCTCAAAGCCGCAGAGGCTTGGCAAGCTGCGGACGACGTGGCCCGCGCGTTGGCGATCCTGGAGTCGCAAGCCGCGGACTGTGCGGATGGGACTTCGTTGGACCCGACGCTCTACCGGGCGATCGCGGCGCTGCTGCCCGACGGCGAGAAAAAGACGCAGCACTTGGCCCAAGGCTGGCAACGCGTGCTGACCGAGGACGCCGAGCGCCTGAGCACCGCTGCAGCGTGGCTGGCCGCGCACGGCGATGATGGCGCGGGCCCAGCTTGGCAGCGGCTGACGCAAGTGCTGGACGCGGGCGTTCGCGGTGAGGAATTGACCGATCGGCTTGCGCTGCTGGCGGCCGCTGACGATGCGCCGGTGGCGGTGGCGGCTGGTACGCGTCTGGCCAACCAGGCTGCCGAGGCCAATGACCTCGCAGGCGAAATCGCGGCCCGGCAGGCGATGCTTGCGCGGCTGGACGGCGATACTGCTCGGGCGGAGCGCCTGCGGCTGGCAGACTTGTTGCAGCGCGCCGGCGAACCCGACGATGCGCTTGCGCATCTGCGCGTGATTCTGAGCGAAGTGTGGGACCGCGGCGTCGCGGAGAAAGCCCTGGAACTGGCCCAATTGACGGCGAGTGCCGATGAAGTCGCAACCGAGGTGGCGCAAGCGGCCGCCCACCATATCGCCACGGCTGATTTTGCGCAGGTGGCTGACTTTGCCGGCACGGTCCCGCTGGCGCAGGCCGCTGGCACCGCCACGTTGCACCGCCTGCAAACGGCGACTGACCCGGCGGAGCAAGCCGCGCTGGTGCATTTCCTGCTGACGCTCGCCCACACGCATGGTCTGCAGGAACTGCGCGACAAGACGATTGATCACGTGGCCACCGGGCCGCACCTGCAGGCGATCCTGGCGCAAACCTCGGGCGATCCGCTCCTCGCGCCGTTGCGGTTGCGCGCCGCTGAGCTCGCGCTGAATGAAGCGACACCGGAGGGTGAGGCCGCGGCGGTGCGACAGCTTGCGGCGCTGCGTGCGTCGGTGGCTGGCGACGTCGCTGGTGCCATGGATTTGCTGTTGCACCGAGCGCCGGCGGGTGATCCCTTGGCCGCGCTGGCCGAAGCCCGCACGCTCGCCGATGCCCATGGTCGCTTGGACTTGTGGCTGGATGCGGCGGAAAATTGCCTGATGGATCCCGATCTGACCGCCGAACAGCGCGCGCAAACGGCGAAGCTGGCGGCCGAAGTGGCGCTGCAGCAAGGCGATCCCGCGCGCGCGGCGGCGGCGTGGCAGATGGTGTGGGAAGATGATCCGGACAGTGCGGAGGCGCGCGAGCAGACGCTCACGTTCCGTCGTCAGGCGGGCGACCCGGTCCTGCTGGGCGCAGCCATCGAGCGTGTCCTGCTGCTGGGCGGCGAGGTCGACCGCGGCGCGCTGCGCGTGGAATTGGCCGATCTGAAACGACAGCTGGGCAAGTCGCGTGAAGCGCTGCGTTTGTTGCAGGACACCGTCGCGGGTGATCCCAACCGCACGGACGTGATTCCGGTGGCGGAGCGGTTGCTGCAGGATCCGCACTTGCTGGAAGAAACCTTGGAGCTGCTGGAACGCCAGTACCGTCAACACGCGCAATGGCCGCAGCTGACGCAGGTGCTGCAGCAGCGGATGGATCGCGCACAGCGGCCGACCTCGCGCATCGTGTTGGCGCAAGCGCTGGCGACCGTGCAACAGCAGCACGGCGATGTGGCGGGCGCGGTGACGGCGCTGATGACCGTGCTGCGCGCCGCGCCGTCGCTGGAGGGCCTGGCGGCGCTGGAACGTCTGTGCGATGCCCACACGTACCCGGAAGCGCTGACTGAAGCCTACACGTTGATGCAGGATGCGAATCTGAAGCCCGAGCAGCTGGACGCGGTCCTGCGCCGTGCGGTGGCCTTCGATTTGGCGCGCGGTGCAAGCGAATTTGCCGAAGCCCGTTTGCTCGCGCTGGTTGCCCTGCGGCCGGACGACGACGCGGCTTTTGCCCAGTTGAGCGACCTGCTGGGTTCGATCGATCGGCGCGAGGATCTGATGGCGGCGTGGCAGGCCCGTTTGGCGGCGGGCCCGAAGGAATCGCGGCGACGCGAAGGCCTGCGCGAAATTGCTGCGCTGGCGCGCGCGCTCGGCCATCTGGACGTCGCGATTGACGCCGCCCAGACCTGGCTCGAACTGGCGCCGGATGATGTCGACGCCCTGGAAGTGCTGGCGGATCTGCTGCGCGAAATGGAGCGCCCGGCGGACCTGGCGGCCGTTCTGGTGCAATTGGCGCAAGCCACGGCGGATCCGGGTGACCGCGCACGCATCCTCATCGAGACCGCACGGCAGCACGAACGGTTGGGTGACATCGACGCGCAGCATGCTTCCTACGAAGGCGCGTTTGACGCCGATCCAGCGAACGATGAAGCGTTCGTCTTTCTGGAGCGCAAAGCCGGCGCTGATCCGGAGAAGCTGATTCCGCTGTTCTCGCGCCGCAGTGAAGTGCTGCCGCCTGGACCGTCGCGCACGCTCATCCTGCGCAAGCTGGCGAATGCCGCGGCGGAGTTGAACGACGGGACGACCGCGTGTCAGGCGTTGGAAACGGCCATCGCCGATGATCCGCGCAACACGGTCGTGCTGGACGAATTGCTGCGCATCGCGGAGCAGCAACACGAATGGCAGACGTGGCTGAACGCCGCGGAGAAGCGCCTGGCCGTGGAGACGCGCAAGGAAGGCAAGGCGAGCTTGCGGCGGCAGATGGCGCGGGTGTCGCTGACCGATCAGGTGGATGCGGTCGCGGCGGCGGCGCACATTGCGGCGCTGGAGAAACTGGCACCGGATGATCCCAGCGTGGCGCAGTTCAAGACGATGCTGCAGGCCCGCAGTGCCGATCCGCGCGAGGCGGCGGCGGGTCTGGAAGCGCTGCTCAAGGATGCGGCGGATACGGCGACGCAGACTTCGCTGCACCAACAACTGGCCGACCTGTACGCGGGACCGCTGGAGAATCCGGGCAAGGCGATCCGCGAACTCGTGCGGTTGGTGCAGCTGGATCCGCGACGGTGGACCGCGCGACGGCGATTGTGCGACTTGTACAAGGCGCGCAACTCGATGGAAGCGTACGCGGAGTCGCTGCGGCAATGGCTGCAAACGCTGGGTGACAGCCGCGATGCCAACACGCTGAGTGCTGAACGCATTCGTCAACTCGGCGCGCTGCAACTGGAGCTCGGCGAGGCGCTGGCCGCGGTGGGCCAAGTGGCCGAAGCGGCGAGCGTGCTGAAAGACGCGCTGGTGTTGAATGGCCATAGCGTGCGCCTGGACGGGATCCTCGCGCAGATGTTGGAAGCGACGAGCGACACAGCGGGCGCGGCGGAGCTGGAAGACTGGCTTGTGAGCCACCATGCCCAGGACGACCGCGAGCTGATGGCCACGCACGCGCAGAAGGCCGCGCAGTTGTGGGAGCAGCTGGGCGAGCATGCCAAAGCGCGGGATGCCCATCGCCGCGTGTTGGAAGTGCGCGTGGATGATCCGATGGCGATGCTGGGCCAAGGTCGGGCGTGCCTGGAGATGGGCGACACCGATCGCGCGCTGCGGCTGTTCGACACGGTGTCGCGCAACACCAAGGCCGCGCCGAAGTTGCGGGCCGATGCGCTGGTGGGCATGGGCCGCTGTCGGATGAGCCGCCTCGCGCTGGATCAGGCGCGCAACTGCTATGAACGCGCGCTGCAGCTTGTCCCTGGACATCGCGGTGCGCTCGACGGGCTGTCGGAACTGTAGTTCACCAGCCATCCAACCCAAAATGGAGTATCCCATGCATGAAGCCTCGCTCGCGCAGATTCCGCGGCCGGTGCGGGTGGCGATTGTTGGCGCGACCGGCTATGGCGGCGCGGAGCTGATTCGCCAACTCGCACCGCGACCCGATATCCGGTTGACGCGGCTGATCGCCAAGGATGGCATTGGCAAACGAATCGGCGACATTCATCTCTCACTCGCCGGGCTGACCCAGCTCGACGATCTGCGCGTGGAGGATGCCGAACCTGAAGCCGTTGCGCCGGATGCGGACGTCGTGTTCATCGGCTTGCCGCATCGGGTAAGCGCGCAGGTGGGGGCCCAATACAGCGACCTGGGTTGCGCGGTGATCGACCTGTCCGGCGACTACCGGTTGCGCGACGTGAACGCGTACCAGCAGTACTACGAAGCGCAACACCCGCATCCGGAGCGGCTGGGCACCTTTGTCTATGGCTTGCCGGAGTTCCAACGCGCCGCCATCGCGACTTCGCGGCGCATTGCCAGCCCTGGCTGCTTCGCGACGACGATTGCCTTGGCGCTGTGGCCGCTCGCGCGCGCGGGTTTCCTGCGTGGACGGGTGCAAGTGTCGGCGATGACGGGCTCATCGGGCTCGGGCGCGAATCCGCAGCCGGGTACGCACCATCCGTTGCGGGCGCAGACGTTGCGACCCTACAAACCGCTTGGCCATCAGCATGTGCCGGAGATTGTTCAGGCGCTGACGGACGCTGGCGCCCAGGATTTGACGTTGGAATTCGTGCCGGTCTCGGCGCCGCTGGTCCGCGGCATTCTCGCGACCTGCTTTGTCGAGGTGCCAGAAGCCATCGACGCGGCGCGACTGAAGCTGTTGCTGCACGAGGCCTATGATCGCGAACCGCTGATCCGCGTGTTGGACAGTCGCTTGCCGGAAGTGAATGCGGTGGCGGGCAGCATGTTTGTCGAGATCGCCGGTACAGCCGGTGAGGCGCACGACGGCAAGCGCACGGTGGTGCTGCATGCCGCGCTCGACAACCTGATCAAAGGCGGTGCGGGCCAAGCGGTGCAATCGCTGAACGTCATGCTGGGCATCGACGAGTTTACCGGGCTGTTGCAGCCTGCACAGTGGCCGTGAACGATGGAGCATACCCGTAGAATCCTGGTGAAAGTGGGTGGTGAGACGCTGCTCGCGCTGGACGACCGGGCGCGGCTGGCGGCGGATCTGCGGCAGGTGCTGGACGCGGACGCCACGCGGCGGCTGTGTGTGGTGCATGGCGCGGGGCCGCAAATCACCGCGTTGGGGCAGCGCCTGGGTCTGGAATCGACGTTTCGCGCGGGTCGTCGGGTGACCGATGCGCCGATGCTTGATGCGGTCGCGATGGCGATGTGCGGGCAAGTGGGACCGGCGTTGCTGGCGTCGTGCGTCGCGGCTGAACTGCCAGCGGTGTCAACGCCCGCGGCCTCAGGTGGTCTGGCCGTTGGCAAGAAGCGCCCGCCGAAGGTGATGCCGGGAGAAGCGGAACCGGTGGACTACGGTCTCGTCGCCGATCTGGCGCACGTCGACACGCGGCTGCTGGAGACGCTGTGGGCGGCGGGGTTTGTGCCGCTGCTGTCGTCGCTGGTGAGTGATCCGAGTGGCCAACTGCTGAACCTGAACGCCGACAGCCTGGTCACGGGCCTCACGCGGCAGCTGGCGTTCTCCGATGTGGTGCTGGTGACCGGCGTACCGGGCGTGTTCCGCGACCTCAAGGACCCGACGACGCACGTGCCGGAGCTGCGGGCGAGCGACATTCCGGGCCTCATCGAGACCGGCGCCGTGCAAGGTGGCATGATCGCCAAGTTGCAAGAGGTGCAGGAGATTCTGGCACGCGGTGCGGATACCGTGTGGATCGTTGGCTTCCGCGAGCCTGGCGCGATTGCGGATGCGCTGGCGGGACGCGCGGGGGTGCGGACGCGGGTGAGGGGATAGGCGACGCGGCGTAGCGGGTGGGGGAAGCGGATTCGCGGAAACAGGCATCGGCTGACCTGCCTGGCCAAGCTTCAGCGCATCCCTCACGCATGCGCTACCCACCATTCGCTGGCTTTTCGCTCCGGCTGGCGCAGCGAAGGCGACTTGGCAAGTGCTGGACGCGCACTTTGCCGCCGCAGACGCTGGATTGAACGTGCACATCGCGATCCATCACCGCGCATGTGCGATTGGCAACATGCAAACCTGACATGTGCGACGCGCATGCGCCATTTTGCAAGTGTAAATGCTGCATGCTGACTGCGCGTGCGCGGCATGCACTGTGTGAATGCCACACTTTGCGGCAGCGTGGCCGGGTTTGATTGTGCAAATGGCGTTTTTGGTCGCGAAGGTGTGCGGCGCGAACTTCCTGGCGCCGGTTTCTCTGGCCACTTGCGGCAACTGGACGATGCGATGCGGCTCCGCGGCGGACGCGGGCGGGTTTGCCACCGCGCTTGTAGAGATCCACAAAGTTCGTGGTGCTATTGCCATCCAGATGCTTGCGGATCACGTCGCGATCGAGGGTGTAATCGTTCTTCGCCGAGGTCGGTTGCATTGGCTGCGGCCGCGGTACGCCGAGCACATCGCACAGCTCAGACAGATAGAGACCATAATTGGCGCGCTCACCGGCGCCAGCGAGCTGCCAACGATCCAGAAACGTTTGAAAGTCGGCAGACATGGGACCTCACTGCGAGAGCGCGAACCGCGTGCGAGGGTGCGACAGGTGGGGCAATGCGTCAAGGAACGTGGGGGTTTGGACCTATTCGCGCGCGGGCCGAGCGGACGGAAGTCCGCAAAGCGCGCCCCGAGCCGTTGGGATCGCTGCGCCGTTCGTCCCGGCGAGCGCACGTCCATGCATACGCGTTCCGAAATCCGATCCAGCTGGCCCAGGATCGGCAAGCGCGGCAGTTGCCAGGCCGATCTTGACATTTTCTCCCTCTTACCGCATCTTGCCTATACACCGGTCAATCCGGCCATAAGGCACTTCTGGCACCACCAACCTGAACCCATTCCGGAGGATTCCATGCGCTTTCCGACCACCGTCACGTCCATCGAAGATTGCTTTGAACTCGGCTTCTACGCCGCCTGTGCCGTCGCAGCGGATGATGAAACGGCGGGATTGGAGACCGGCATGGCCTCGGAAGACAAAGCGTTTCGCGCGAAGGTCGCGGCGCGCGATGTGGCGAAAGATGGTCTGACCATGGCGCGGGCCAAACAGGCGGTGCCGCGTCGCCGCATCGCCGCATGGTACCGTCAGTTGGAACGCGATGCCAAAGCGGCTTATGGTGGCAACACCACGGCGTCAGGATTTCGCAAGCTGTTTCCGCGTTCCGCCGCCAAGGTGCTGCTCCTGCCTTTGGCGGAACGCTATGCGGTCATCGCAGCCGCTGTCGTGGAGTTGGCCGATCCCGCGCAACCCAAGGCTTTGCAGGCATTTCACAAGGCCGGACTGACGCTGGTGACGTCGCTGGCCGTTGCCGACGGCGCGGTGGCCAAGGCGCAGAAGACGCTGGACGATGCCATTGTTGTGGTGCATGACGCGCGCACGCCGTGGCTTGCGGGTTATCGATCGCTGCATGCCGGGCTGACGTTGAAGTTCCCATCGGACAAGGAGCGGGTGGAGTCCTATTTCATGCAGCCGGCGGTCGCGCGCGTGAAGAAGCCGGCGGCGAACGGCGTTGGATAGGGGTAGGCAGGCGTTGCGCCCGCAGCAGGAATCGTTTGGAGAACGATGTGACCGTGATGTTCATCGGGCGGACGGGCTCGGAATGTCTTTCGACGGAGGGGCCGCATGGAGTCAACACTCAAGTCCATCTCGCTCAGCGAATTGACCACGCCGTTCCTGGACATTGTCTCGACCCAGTACCTGGATGACCACGCACTGTTCCTGGAATATGAGGCCCAACGCGCGCCCAGCGTCGATGCGCTTGAGGCGCACATCTGCCTCTTGCTCTGTTGCTTCAAGAGCCTGTTGGTCAATCGCGCCTTCCTGTGCGCGTCCAATGCTTTCGCAGCGATCATGGACCGCACGGATCCCGCCGTGCTGCGCGATGCATTTGCCCGCCGTTGGTTCGTCATCCTGACCAGTGCATCAGGCCCGGAGTTGACGTGGGAGCAGCTGGAGAGCGATGCGCGCTCCCTGTATGCGCACGATGAAGCGCTCCTGGCCCGCGCGCTGTCACGCGTTCAGCGCGTACGGCACCTCGGCACAACTGTCTATGCCGTCCGCCTGCCGCTTGGGCCGGTAGGAGAGCGGTTTGTGACCCGAATGGAACAGGTTCTCGAACGCTGTAAGCCGGACGACCTTGCCACGCGTATCCGCATGCCCCACGCTCTGCGCGAAACGTTTCAAGCCGAGGCTGCAATGGCCGACCTTCGGCAGATTCAGCAAGCCATCAAGCAAGATCCGGACCTGATCAGGCGTGCCCGACAAATTATCTATGAACGATTGGGATTGCTCGATTCGACCCGTGACGGGCAAGGGGTTCTGCAGTCCGGCAGCGTGCTGTCTTCGGCTCAGCGACTCGGCAAGGCGTTGGCCGACGTGGCGTACCACGGCAACATTCCCGAGGCGGAAGGTTTTGCAACTGTGTACGGCCACTACAACGACGCCTACGCGCGATTCTTCTTTGGCCCCAGCGCGGAGTTGCCGCGCATCCAGGTGAGACCTACACACAACATCGCTCTGCCGACCCGACTTTCTCAGTTGATGACACGCGTCAGCGCGCTTGACGCGATCGTTTCGCCCGCAGCTGACCCATCTACGGCGACTGACGCTGGTGACGCGGCGGGCGTGGTACTCGAGATCCTCAACAAACGGATGAGCGCGCTCGGCGTCGGGCGGAACTCGGTGGAGTGGTCGTTGCAGGAGACCGGCGATGCCTGCAAAATCTTTAGTCTCTCGATTGGCGCGCTGGGCGCGATGAAAGGCCTGCGCGTTGAGGTCGTGCGTACCCAAGGAGAACTCTCGCCGCGCGACGGGGCATTGCTTGGCTTCAGGCACGCAGTCCAGGTGACGGAGGCCGGCCATGTCGGTTGAACCTGAACTCACGATGGTGCTGACCGACATCGACGGCATTTCGACCTTGCAGTCGCCAAAACTCGACGCCGTGATTGAGCAAGTCGCTGTGGCGCGGGCGCATGCCATCCGCAGCGGTGGTGGTCTCCCGGTCGCACGAGCAGGCATGGGTGATGCCATATGGTGGCTTCGTTCGGGAATCCAGCCAATCGACGCGGCCTTTTGCCTCCGTGCGCACGCCGAGTTTGCCGGTCGCCTTCTCGCCGCCGAAGGCACAGACTTTCCACTTCACGGTCCTGTGGTGATGGCCCAAGGCTCGGGCGTACGCCTACCGAGCATCGAACACGCGGTCGCCGATTCAGAGGTGGTCGATGGCGATCTCAGCGCCGACATCACGACAGACTACGTCTATTCGCCGGCCTTCAAAGACATGTGGCTGGCCATGGAAGGATGGTGGAAGGCATTGGGCCCCGGCGCACTTCTGGTCCTTTGCCGGAATCAGGACGGCGCAGTCCATACGGCGAAGGCCTGCCGTCAACTTCTCGACGCGACGTTTCCGAAGCAGACGACGCTGGTCCCCGAGTTCGTCGGGCTGAGAGACACCCCATCGGGTTTGCTGTCGCTTGGATTGCACCGACTCGCCAAACCATTGGGCCCCAAGGCTACGCCTCTGTTCCAGTTGCTCATGACAACCGGCAACCGGCCGGTCGGCGCCTATGTCGTCAGAAACTACCTGCAATATGTGCTTGGTTACCACCGTGAGATTGGCACGATCTCGGGCGAAACTGCGGCGCGCATCGCGATCCGGGCCAACAGCGCTGCGCAGCAGGTTCCAAGCCATGCGCAACGCTATCGAACCTTGGAGCGATGGGCGAGGGGATGTTCAGGCAATGGCGCCGATGGCCGACCTGGATGATGCCACAAACCCGTCAGCGTCCCCCCTTTCCAACCGTTCCATCACCGCATACCCCATCGACTGTTCAAACCCGACGCTCCGTCGCCCCCCGCCCAGCGCGCGTCCCAGCGCCATCGCCGCGCGCGCAAACAGGGGCAGCGGCGGCGTGCGTCCGAGCGTGCGAGCTTTTTCCGCGATGTAGCGCATGTCTCGCGCGCGCCAACCGTGTTCAGCAAAGAACGCATGCCAATCCGGCGGGTCGAACTTGAACTGCGCGTTGCCCATCGCGCGGTCGGCACCAGCGCGACGTCGATACGCCGCGACTTGCGGGGAGACGTAATCGACAATCCACGCCTCGACATGCGCGAGGCCATGCAGGTCGTCGGCCAATTCCGCGGCAGCGGCGACGTCCAGATAAGGCACGACGCCTTCGGTCAACACCAGCATCCGCTGCTCACGGGCTTCGAGCGCGGCAAACAGCGCACGCCGCGCCGAGACATCAGCGAGATCCACGGCGAGTTGCTCCAGATGGCAAGTCGGCGTCTCGGTCGCGAGCTGTTGCTGCTTGAATGCGATGATATGCGCCTGGTCGACCTCCAGCCACCGCAGCCCCGCCGGCAATTGCATCCGGTACGGCCGCGTGTCCAGTCCGGCGCCCAGGTTGACGACCAGTTCCACACCATTCGCCACCGCTTCCTGGATCAGCCCATCGATCACCACCGTGCGCATCGCCACGACCCAACCGGTCATAGCGCGCGTCGGCATATGCTCGGCCATGCGTCGGCCGTTCTCGCCTGCGAGGCGCTGCGCCAGTGGGTCGGAAAACAGCGCGTCCTTGCGCGCAGACTCAACGGCGCGGTGATACGCGACGAGAAACGCCGTGTCGGAGACTTGTTGGATGGGCGACTCGGCCATGGGGGGATGCCTTCGCGGCCGCCGACGGTCGCGCGATTGGGGAGGGAGTTTGGCGAACCGGGGACGTGCCGGTCAAAGACCGCTCGCCGCCGCCCAGTCTGCGGGATAGGTCACGTAGAAGACACGCGTGCGGCTTGGCGTGCCGAACAGGACTTTGCTGCCTTTGGGCAGGTAGAAGACGTCGCCGGCGCGGCCTTCCAGCACGCGGCCATCAATGTGGATCTGCAGCACGCCTTCCAAGACCAGATCGACTTCGTCGTAGTCCAGCGCCCACGGAAAGGAGTCCTTGCGGTGCCAACTCATCACGCCGGCGGTCATGGGCGAACCATCGCGCCCGGAGATCAAGTCGGTCAGGCCGATATTGCGGTCAGGACCGGCGCCGTCAAAGCGACCGAGGCGTACAGATCCACCGCGCACGAGCACGACACCAGAGGCGTCGACCACGCGTTCACACGACCCCGGATCCGGTGCGCGCGCGGACGGCAAAGGCGGGTCGGCGTCAGCGTCCTGGGCAATCACAACGCCAAGTTCACCCGCAGCAGTCCACGCGGCAGGCGTCACGATGGTTTGGCCGCGCGGTGCGTCCAAGCGTTTCTGCCCAGCCGCGTGCGCCTGCAAGATGTGGTCCGCGGAGATGACGCGTTTCATCGTAGCCTCGGCTCGGGCGTGTAGCACGCGGCGTCGGGAAGCGGAAGGGAACACCGCATCGGTCAATGACCGCTGGCCGCCTTCTTCGCCGCCGCCTGCCGTTCCTTCTTCTTCGCGACCCAGCCTTCCACATTTTTCTGCTCAATGCGCGACACCGCCAACGCGCCGGCCGGCACATCGCGGATGATGGTGCTTCCTGCGCCGACGTAGGCACCGTCGCCCAGCGTCACCGGTGCGACGAGTTGCGAGTCCGAGCCGATGAAGACGCCTTCACCGAGCGTGGTCTTGAACTTGTTCACGCCATCGTAATTGCACGTGATGGTGCCAGCGCCGATGTTGCAGCCAGCGCCGATGTCGGCATCCCCCAGATAGCTCAGGTGACTGGCCTTCGCGCCCACGCCGAGCTTGGCCTTCTTGGTCTCGACAAAATTGCCGACCTTCACGTCCGCCGCGAGTTCCGTTCCCGGACGCAAGTGCGCGAACGGCCCCACGTGCGCGCCCTGCCCGACGACTGCTTCCGTCGCCACCGTGTAGGCCAACAGATGGCCATGCTCGGCCACGGCCACATCCCGCAGCACACAGCCGCGGTCAATTCGCGCGCCCGCCGCCACCGTCGTCTTCCCGCGCAGTTCCACGCTCGCGCCCAAGCTGGCGTCCGGCTCCAGTTGCACGGTCGTCTCGATCCAGGCCGTTGCCGGCTCATCCATCGCCACACCGCGCATGAGCCAACCATGGTTGATGCGCTGGCGCAATTCGGCCGTTGCCGCAGCCAGTTCCGCGCGATTGTTCACGCCTTGAATCTCGTTCGGATCCGCGGCGATCGTCGCCACGCCAGGTTGCCCCGACTCCGCAGCCATGCCAACCAAGTCCGTCAAGTACAACTCGCCCTGCGCGTTGTTCGGCGTCAAGCGCTGCAGCGACTGCGCCAGGAAATCCGCTCGCACCGCCATCATGCCGGCGTTGACAACGTTGATCTGCCGTTCCGCCTCGTTCGCGTCCTTGTGTTCCACCACCCGCGCAATTTCCGCGCCGTTCAGCACCACGCGGCCATAGCCGGTCGGATCCGGGACACGCGCGACCAACAGCGACAACGGCCGGTTCCCGCGATCGCGCCGCAGAGCGTCGAGCGTCTCCCGGCGCAGCAGCGGCACATCACCATAGAGAATCAAGACTTCTTCAGCATCTTGCCACGCCGGCTGCGCGCACAGCATCGCGTGTCCCGTGCCGTTCGGATTGACCTGCTCCACACACGTGATCGGCACGGAATTCTCGCGACCGGCAATCCACGCCTCGACTTGCGCGCGGCCGTGGCCTGTCACGACGACGATTCGCGACGGCTGCAGCGCCTCCGCCGATCGCAGCACATGCCCCAACATCGGCTCTCCCAGCACGGGATGCAGCACTTTGGGCAGTTGCGACGCCATGCGCTTGCCAAGCCCTGCCGCCAGTACGACGACCGTCCAATTTGTCCGTGCCATTGCTGTCTCCTTCCACGTCTGTGAAGACGCATACCTAGCCGCATGTCGAGGCGTTTGCAAGCTGCCCAGCGGGGCATTGCGCGCCGTTTGGCGTTGTCAGCCGCCGTGCGCTGGGCTAGGCTCCGGTAACTGCCGCATCAGCTACCCACGGCAGGGGGAGGATTCCATGTCCGACGTCCGCGTTTGGCTCAACGGCAAGATTGTCGAGGCGGAGGAAGCCCGCCTTCCGCACCTGACTCACACGTTCCACTACGGCTTGGGCGCCTTTGAAGGCATCCGCGCGTACCAGCAGCAAAGTGGTCGCGGCGCGGTGTTTCGTCTGGGCGATCACATCAACCGCTTGCTGGCGTCGTGCCATTTGGTCACGCTCGACCAGGGCCTGACCTGGGACGTACCGACCTTGGCCCAAGCCTGCGTCGACACGCTGATCGCCAACGAACTGGACGAAGGCTACCTGCGTCCGGTGATCTACATCGCGGACGGCGCGATGGGCATCGGCGCCAAAGGCAATCCGATTCACGCGATGGTTGCGGCATGGAAATGGGGCGCGTACCTCGGCGAAGAAGGCATGGCCAACGGCATCCGGGCGTCGATCAGTTCATTCAAACGCCCCGGTCACGCGTCGGTCATGTCCAAGGCCAAGCTGACCGGCCAGTACATCAACTCGATTCTGGCCAAGCGCGAAGCGGTCGCCAACGGCTTTGACGAGGCGATCCTGCTGAACGAACAGGGCTACGTCACCGAGGCGACCGGCGAGAACATCTTCATGGTCATCGAAGGCGAACTCGTCACGCCGCCGCTGTCGGCCAACATCCTGTCCGGCATCACCCGCGCGACGATCATCGAGATCGCCCGCAAGCGCGGCATTCGCGTCACGGAGCGCCTGTTCGCCCGCGACGAGATGTACACGGCCGACGAGGTGTTCTTCACCGGCACCGCCGCCGAAGTGACGCCGGTGCGGGAAATCGACCGTCGCACGATCGGCCGTGGTGCGCGTGGACCGATGACGGAAGAGCTGCAACAGGCGTTTTTCGACATCGTCCGCGGGCGCAACGACGACTACGCGCACTGGTTGACGCCGTTTGACCTGCGTCCGGCCGCGGACGGTTCCGTCCACAAGGCACGGGTCGCGCTGTCGGTGTAGCTCCGGGTGGCGGCGGGCCGCTGAATTCGCCCGCCCGCTCCGCACGTGTTGCGCGGGTGCGCGTCGAACTGTTCCGAATCGAGACGAACGTGGCACTTTTTTCAGAAGAATTCGCTGGCTGGCGAGACAGCGACTTTGACGCATTCGCGCCGGCCAAGTGGCGGTCCAATCGCTTCACGCCCGAGCGCACGCGCGTGCGGCTGCGCCTGTCCGCCGCTCTGGAGAGTGCCGTGGCGGCGGCCGGGCTGACCTCGACCGGGCTGCAACTCTGGTCCACGCGCCCTGAGCCCGCATTGACCAACGAACATGAGGTGCGTTCGCTGACCGTCGCCTGGACGCGGGTCGGCGCGGAAAACGTCGAAACTGCGCACATTTACGCGGGCATTCTCATCGACCAGACCGGCGTGACGCTGCGGCTGCGGCTGCCCGGCGAGCAGCAACAATCATGGCAGCCTTTGCGGGCCACGCTCGCGGAATTGGCCGGGATCGCCGGCATGGGCGTGCGCCTGGGTGCGATCGAACTACAGCCCGACGCGCTTGCTACGTCCGAATTGGCTGGCGACCTGCTGCTGGAGCGCGTCATGACGCGTGCCGAGGCCATCGACGGTTTGTTGACAGTAGATGAACTCGCGGCTTGGAGCGGCGTCGTCATCCCGATCCTGGCGCAGCTGCTGGGCGTCACCCTTCAAGTCGCCGTGCCAGTCGAGGCTCCTGCGGCAACGCCGTCACCCGTGCTGGAGCAACCGATCGCCGAGGAAGTCCTGACCGCACCAAGCGCGGACACGGGGCCACCAGCGCCGCGCGACCCGCCTGCGCGGCGAGGCTATCGCCCGCAGTGGGCGCCACAGTCCCAGACCCGAGCGGGACCGGTCGAGGCGGTCCGACCACCGATCGACCGAATCATGCCGCCGACCTGGCACCCAGAGCCGATTCGCCGTCCCGATCCGCCCGCGCGCCGCCCGGAGCCGCCACGCTCAGCGCCGTTTCGCCGTCCGGAGCCGATGCAGCCGTCCACGCGGACCGGACCGCACGGACCGAGCTTTGCCCCAGGACGCGCCTTCGAGCTGGGACCCTCGCCACAGAAGCCGACCACGAGCAGCGGCGTGCTCGCCCCCGGCGCGCGCGTGGAACTGCAGAAAGGCATGTTTGCCGGCAAAACCGGCACGGTGGCCGAAATCGCTGCCAGCCACGTGCAAGTGCTGTTGGGCCTGATGAGCGTGCGCGTGCCGACGGCGGATCTCCGCGTCCTGTAAACACGCCGACCGAATGGGAAGATCCTCGCGTCCGCGCTCCCCGCCGCTTGCCACCGGTGGTGCATGCTCGCGGTCCCGTTCCGAGATGCAACGGTCTCCTTGACCAAGTTTGCTGTTCGGATTGGGTCAACCCGCGTCGCTACAACTGCCCGGATCGGACCAACCACGCGACGACGGTCCACGCGGCGGCAAAGACCAGCGCGCCCGCACCAACCGCAAGGAATTGCAGCGTCGCCCGGTGCGTCGGCCACCAATCCGGCCGCGTCTGCAATGGCTCGGCCCGAGCGACTGGGACTTGGCTGACAATCGTGTACGCCGACTGTAAAAACGAACTGCGATCCAGAAGCGGCAAGGGTGGCGTGACCTCATCCGCGGGTCCGCGCACGCGCTCGGGTGCGTCGGCCAGGATTCCCGCAAGCAGCGCAGCCATCTGCTTGGCGCCGAAAGTCGGTGCGACCTGAGCCAGCCATGCGTCCAGCGCATCCGCGACTTCCGCGGCACTTTGTGGACGCTTCTCGCGGTCCCGGATCAAACAACGGTCGACGAGTTCAGCCAGCGGCGCGGCCACGTCGGGCATCACACGCCTGACGGGGGGAATCGCGCCTTCGCGCACGGCGTGAAGCACCGCGAACGGCGAAGCATTCTCCTTTTGGCGAAACAGGCCCTGCGCGGTCAGCAGCTCAAACAGACAGATACCCAGGCTGAAGACATCGGAACGCGCGTCCAACGGTTCGGCCGCGGCCTGTTCGGGACTCATGTAGGCGTATTTGCCTTTGATGACCCCAGCGATCGTCTGTTCCACCTTGGCCGCCACTTTCGCAACTCCAAAGTCGATGAGCTTGACCTCACCGCGCAGGCTGATCAGCACATTTTGCGGCGAAACGTCGCGATGCACGATGCCCAGCGGCTTGCCGTCGGCGCCCGTCATCGTGTGCGCGTGGTCCAATCCGCGCGCCATGGCCGCGACAATGTACGCCACGGCGACCGGGTCCAGCCTTTCGCCCAGGGTCGTGACAATGTGCACAAGGGCACTCAGATCGATGCCGTCGACGTATTCCATCACGAAATACCAGATGCCGTCGTGATGCCCGAGCTCAAAGGTTTGGGCAATCGCCGGGTGGTCAAACTGCATACACAGCTTGGCCTCCTGCACCAGCATGTCGACCGCAGCGCGATCGCTGCCGAGCTGCGGGTGCATCCGCTTGATCGCAACCAGTCGCGGCTGACCCTGAATGGAGGGCGCTTTGGCGAGAAAAATCTCGGCCATGCCGCCACGGCCGATGCGTCGCAGCAGTTCGTAAGGACCAAAGGGTTGGGGAAAGTCGCCTCTCACGCGCGGCAGGGTAGCGGCGAGTGCGAGACTGTGCAAATCCGCGACGAACCGACGTCTGCGTTCGGCAAACCAGGCGTCCGGGATGCGGCACTATTTCCCGCAGGCAGCCTTGGTCGCCGCTACGGCCTGCACCAAGCGAAACGTCTGACCTGTCAGCGGATCCTTGACTGGCTTGCCGGTCTGCTGCAGCAACGTGTCCAGGGCGGCGCTCGTGAGCGTCGGCTTGCACGCCATCAGCAGCGCGGCAACGCCGGCCGCGACGGGTGACGCCTGAGAGGTTCCCGACATGGTCGCCGTGCCGCCACCCATGCCAACGGACACGATCGGCGCACCGGGCGCGACGAGGTGCAGGTTCTTGCCACGATTGGAGAAACACGTGAGCGCCCCGGCCTTGGGCGCCTTATCCGAGCACAGCCCGGGGTACTTGGCGGAGACCAGATCATGGGAATAGACCGCACCAACGGCGTGGACCTGGGCGAGGCACGCTGGGTTGCCCAGACCATTCAGCACGCCTTCGTTTCCAGCCGCAGCAAAGACCGCAACGCCCTTTTGCCCGAGCAGCTTGACGGCAGCTGAAGTCGCCGGGTCTGACTTGTCGCATGCCGCCGCCCAACTCTGTTGCGAACCGAGACTCATGTTGACGACGCGAACGTGCAGCGCCTTGGCGTGTGCAGCGACCCAGTCCAGACCCGCCAGAATGTCGGATTGACTGCCCGAACCCGACTGGTCCAACACGCGAACGGCGACGACATCGGCACCCGGGGCAATGCCGGGCGCGGCCACTTTGCCAGCACTGACAAGAATTCCGGCGACGTGCGTGCCATGGCCTTCGTCATCGACGGCCGATCCGGATTCCGCAGCGCCGTTCGGTGGGCACGCGCCTTGGGTGAAACAATGCTGCGCGGCCACGTGGCCGGCGAGATCGGGATGCTGTGCGTCCACGCCGGTGTCGATGACCGCGATGCGCACGCCTTTGCCCGTGAATCCGGACTTGTGGGCATCCAGCGCCTGCACCATCGGCGCGGCAAATTGGAGGCTGGCTTGCACGCGCAGG
Organism: uncultured Myxococcales bacterium; assembly: GCA_903924465.1. Classification (GTDB taxonomy): domain Bacteria; phylum Myxococcota_A; class UBA9042; order UBA9042; family UBA9042; genus CAIYBN01. The sequence continues at coordinate 61,473 of CAIYBN010000099.1, forward strand.
TCGTCCTGTACCGAATCGACTTCCGCCATCGCGCCAATCGCCTCACGCCACGTCGCCTTGGCACGCAGCGCGACCGCAGGCACCAGCGCGTACACCCGCGTCGTGGTGACTTGGTCGTGCGGAAGGCGCGCCAGCAGAGCCCGGCGGACTTCGGCAATCCGTTCTTCGCGCGTTGCATCGTCGGCGCCCTCGTCCACATCCAGCCGCAGATTGACAATGAACGGCTGTGGCTCCTCCGCCGTCGGCGCGACCGCCGCCGCCAGCAGGGCTGGATCAAAGTTGCGCGCATCACCCACGGCGCCATCGCCGCCGCCGGCGTCGCGTTCAAGCACCTGTTCGGCCGGTTGCGTGGCACACGCGGCAGCAGTCACGACAAGAACCGCCACGAGCGTCGCGCGCGGCAAGAAGCTGACGAGAAAACACTTCATGAGAACTCCCGACGCGGACGGTCCATGTGTCCGCGCCGGGACGCTGTGCAGGGTCCGTGCCAAGTCGAGATCTTACGATTTAGTAGGCATTTTGCGAACTTGCAGCACAACAGGAGCCGCAAGCGCTGTGGAAATGAGACCAAATGGTGGTCTCATTGGTCTCACTTCGCTTCCAGCTGTCGTTTCGACGCAGTTGCATCCGCGCCAAGTGAGACCAGTTCGGCCATTTCCACGTCGCTCAGCAACCGCTTCAACTCGGGCACGCGCGCCAGACTCGCCGTTCGCGCTGGCCCCAGCGGCAGGTAGTGACTCCTGAGATTCAGTGGAATTTCGGGGTAGTCGCGACGCAATTTCGCCACAACGGGCCGCGTGCAGCATGCCAAATGTCCGGGCAGCGCCAAATGCCGCAACAGAAGGCCGCGCGACCGGGCAAATTCCAACGTTCTCGTGACTTCGCGGTCATTTTTCAGCCCATCGACACCTGCCAGCCGCTGCGCGCACTGCGGATTGCCGAATTTCACGTCGACCGCCCAGGTTTCCACCACGGGCGCCAGCAGCGCGCGCGCCTCATCACTCAGCCAACCGTTGCAATGCCACACGACCGGCAGCCACGCGTCGTCCGGAACCTGCGCGAGCACCTCCAGCACCGCGACCAGGCTCACCGTTGGATCGCCGCCGACGAAGCTGATCGTCCGCGCACCCTGCTTGTTGCGTTGGTAGAGGTGCGGCAGGAACCAGTCGGCGCTGAACCGGAGCGCAGGTGCCGCATGCGGTTGGACCACCTGCGCCCATTCCGAGCAGAACAGGCAGCGCAGACTGCACCCACCGAGATCGATGCGCCAGGTTGGCGAAATCACCGTTTCTTCGCCAACCGAAAGCAGTTCGCGATAGACCATCGCGTCGACACCAAGTCGACAAGCCCCCGCTTTGCTCCTCGTCCGGTCCACGCCGCACGCGCGCGGACACAGCCGACACGACCGCAGGTTGTCGCGGGCTTGGTTCAGGAGTTGCGCAGTAATCCTACTTGATACGTTGGCCATGATGATCAGGTTTCACCGCGGCAGGGTCTGGCGCCTGCGCCAGGACATGCGCCAACTGCGGATCGTGCACCGCGGTGTTCAGCGCCTCCGCCAAGGACAGCTCCGCCAACCGCCACGTCGCATCGTTCAGGCGACGCTGGGCCTTGCGCACCGGATCCGCCTGTTGCGTGCGAATGGCCGCATTCAGCCCGGCGATCGCACCCTCAATTTCCTCGCGTTCCTCGGGATCCAGCCGCGTACCTGCCGGTCCAGCAAGCGCGCGCCGGGTCGCTTCCAGAATCGAATCCGCCTCGCCTTTGGCATCCAGGAACATCCGGTAAGTCAGATCCTCCTCGGCATGGTCGAACGCGTCTTCCAACATCCGCACCACTTCGTCGTCGGTCAGGCCGTAACTTGGCTTGACTTCGATGGTTTTCTCTCGTCCTGTCCGCACATCCTTGGCCGTCACGTGCAAGATGCCGTTGGCGTCGATGAGAAAGGTCACCGCCACGCGCGCGAGACCGGCAGGCAAAGGCTCAATCGGAATGACAAATTTCGCCAAACTGCGACAGTCCTTGACCAGTTCCCGATCGCCTTGCAGCACGTGGACGACGACGCCGGTCTGGTTGTCCACTGAAGTCGTGAATTCCTCGGTCGCTGACGCCGGAATCGCACTATTGCGGTTGATGATTTTCACCACCACATCGCCGACCGTCTCCATTCCCAGCGACAGCGGCGTCACGTCGAGCAACAGCATGTCGCGCCGGCCCGTGGTCATGATGTCGGCTTGCACGGCGGCACCCAACGCCACCACCTGGTCCGGGTCGATATCGCCGCGCGGCGCTTTGCCGAACAATTCCTGGACCCGGCGTCGGACCAGCGGAATCCGCGTGGAACCACCCACCAGCAGCACTTCATCGAGTTCTGCCGCCACCAGACCCGCGTCGCGCAGGGCCCGCCGACACGGCTCCAGGGTCTTTTCCACCAGCGGCGCAATCAGCGTCTCAAAGTCCGCGCGGGCAAAAGACAGTTCGATCCGCTGGCCGGCAACCAGTTCTGCCTGAACCGTCGCTTGCTCTGCGTCCGACAGCGCGATCTTCAGGTCGATGCAAGCTTTGCGCAGCCGTTGCAGCTTCTCTGCGTCGCCCTGCACCGAAATGCCCACCGCCGCCACTTGCGCCGCGACCACGCCGACGAGCAGCCGATCGAAATCGTCGCCGCCCAGATGCGTGTCCCCGCCCGTCGCGAGCACTTCGGTCAGGCCTTCGTGCATCCGCAGGATCGACACGTCAAAAGTGCCGCCGCCGAGATCGTAGACCACGATGCGCCCTTCCGGCTTCTTGTCGAGACCGTACGCCAGCGCCGCCGCCGTCGGCTCATTGACGATGCGCAGCACATCCAGTCCCGCGAGCCGCCCCGCGTCCTTGGTCGCCTGGCGTTGCGCGTCATTGAAATAGGCCGGCACCGTCACGACGGCTTTCTCGACGGCATGGCCCAGGAACACCTCCGCGCGCCGCTTCAGCTCGCGCAGCACGTGGGCACTCAATTCCGGCGGCGTCAGTTTCTGCCCCGCGACTTCGATCCGCACCGCCGCCGAGCCCTGCGCCGTGTGGACCTGAAAAGGCAACATGCCCAGCTCGTGGACGATCTCGGCGGCGCTCCGGCCCATCATCCGCTTGACCGAGTAGATCGTGCGTTCCGGATGCACGAGCAGCGCGCTGTTCGCCGGATGACCGACCGACTCCACCTGCCCCGCAGCGTCAAACGCAATCACAGACGGCACCATCGCGCCATCCGGACCGGAAATCACGTGCGGCTGACCATCGGGGCCCACGTACGCCACCAGACTGTTGGTCGTCCCCAGATCGATGCCGACCGCGAAAGACTGCTTTTCCCGGCGGTCCTGGCCACCAAACGAGACTTGAATTGCCATGAAATACTCAGTTGGCTGGGTAAGCCGCGTCCGGGGTAGCAAGTGCCGCGTTGGCGCGACCGATGAGGTTGTCGATGTAGCGCGCTCGCCCCAGCACGGTGCGCAACTGCGCGCGTGCCACTGACGACGACGCATCGCCCGCCGCCTCCGCAGCATCCCACGCCGCCGCAGCGTCTGCCAACTCATCGGAGACCGCTGCACGTTGTGCCTGGAAATCCGCCAACAGCTCCAGCAGCTGCACGCGCGCCGCTGGGTCGTGACCCGCTTCGTCAATCGCTTCGTTGGCTTCCATCACTTGGGTCAGCAGGTGCGCGGGTGGTCGGAAGCGTTCCTCCGGATTTTCGCCCGTCAACGTCAGCACATACGCCGCACGCTGCTCCAGCGTCTTCAAGCCGCGCCACGCGTCGTTGACGCGCGAAGAATGCCACTGCGCTTGGGCGACCGCTTCCGGCCCGCGGGCGTGAAAACGGTCCGGGTGCAAGCCGCGAATCAAGCTGCGGTGGGCGATTTCGATGGCATCGGCATCCAGCAGGATCCGCCGTGGCAGTCCAAGGATGGCGAAATGGTCCGGCTCTGCTTCGCCCGGCCGCGGCTGGCGGTCCAAATCGATCTGCCCGGTCTCCCTGTTGAACACCCAAGGCCGCAGCGTGCGGGGGGCATCGGGCGAGTCGGCCGCAGGGTGATCAAATTGCTCGGCCATGGCAGGTGATTCCGGACGGCGGTCAGGCCGCGAACGACGATCCACAGCCACAACTCGACGTGGCGTTGGGATTCTTGAACACGAAGCCTTTGCCGTTCAGGCCGCCTTCGAAGTCGAGCGTCGTGCCGTCCAGGAAGACCAGGCTCTTGCGGTCGACGAAGATCTTCGGGCTTTCGCCAAAGACGCGGTCGCCCAAGCGGGCTTCTTTTTCAAAGTCAAGCACATAGCTCAAGCCGGAGCAGCCGCCGCCGGTGACGCCGACGCGGATGCCCGCCAATTCGACGTTCGCCTCGGCGGCGACGATCTTCAACCGTTCAATGGCGCTTTCTGTGACAACGATCATCGTGGGGCCTCAACAGGTTACAGGTCTAGCCGTGCTTTTCTTGCTTGGCAGCGTAGTCGGCCAGCGCCGCGCGAATCGCATCCTCGGCGAGCACGGAGCAGTGGATTTTGATCGGCGGCAGATTCAGCTCCTGGACGATGTCCGTGTTGCGAATCGCCGATGCTTCCGCGAGCGTCTTGCCCTTGACCCATTCCGTGGCCAGCGACGACGACGCGATCGCCGAGCCGCAGCCAAAAGTCTTGAAGCGCGCGTCCTCGATGACGCCGTTGGCGCCGACCTTGATCTGCAGCTTCATCACGTCGCCGCATTCCGGCGCGCCGACGACGCCCGTGCCGACCGTCGGATCGTCCTTGGGCAGCGCGCCCACGTTGCGCGGATTGTTGTAGTGATCCAGAACCTTTTCAGAGTACGCCATGTGCTTCCGCCCTTGTTGCAGCCCGACTCGCTGTGCTCAATGCCCCGTCCAATTCACCGTCCGCAAATCGATGCCTTCCTGGACCATTTCCCACAGCGGCGACATTTCGCGCAGCCGCGTCACGACCTCGACCACGCGCTCCAGCGTGTAGTCGATTTCTTCCTCAGTGTTGAACCGACCGATGCCAAAGCGGATCGACGTGTGCGCCAGTTCATCGTTCACGCCCAAAGCCTTGAGCACGTAGCTCGGCTCCAGCGAAGCCGACGTGCACGCACTCCCCGACGACACCGCGATGTCGCTGATGCCCATGAGCAGCGATTCGCCTTCCACGTAGGCAAACGACACGTTCAGGCTTCCCGGCGCGCGCTGCGTCGCGTGGCCGTTCAGGTAGATGTGCTGCAAGCGCGCCTGCAGACCGGTCCACAGCCGCTCGCGCAGCGCGAGCAGCCGCGCGGTTTCCTCCGCCTGCTTCGCGGTGATGAGCTCCGCCGCTTCGCCAAACGCAACAATCAGCGGCACCGCGAGCGTACCGGAACGCAGTCCACGCTCGTGACCGCCGCCGTGCATCATCGCTTCCAGCCGCACCCGCGGATTCTTGCGCCGCACGTACAACGCGCCGATGCCTTTGGGGCCGTACATCTTGTGCGCCGTGAACGCCAGCAGGTCGATACCCATCTCTTCGACATTCAACGGAATTTTACCCACCGCCTGCGCTGCGTCGCAGAAGAACAGAATTCCGCGCTTCTTGCACAGCTTGCCGATCTCGGCCAGCGGCTGAACCACGCCAATCTCGTTGTTGACGGCCATGATGGACACCAGAATCGTCTGGTCCGTCATCGCCGCTTCCAGCTGCGCCAGATCGACAAGGCCATCCTGCTGCACCGGCAGGAACGTCACGCGGAAGCCCTCGCGCTCGAGCGCGTGGTGGGAATCCAGCACGGCTTTGTGCTCGGTGCAGACGGTAATCAGGTGGTCGCCCTTCTCGCGGTGCATGTGCGCCACACCCTTGATGGCGAGGTTATCCGACTCCGTTGCGCCCGACGTGATGACGATTTCCTTGTCCGACGACGCGCCGATGGCCTTGGCCAACTGCACCCGCGCCTTGTCGACCGCCTCTTCCGCCGCGCGGCCGAAGGCGTGCGTCTTTGACGCCGCATTGCCGTAGATCTCCGAAAAATACGGCAGCATCTTGTCCAGCACGCGCGGGTCAACCCGAGTCGTCGCGTGATTGTCCATGTAAATCGGCAGCTTGACAGTCATCTTCAGTTCCTACAGTTGCGCCAGCGTCATCGTTTCCAGCACATTCATCACCGCCGCGTTCAGCGTGTCCAATGGGCTCTTGATCTCGCAGCCTTCCAGCCGACTGCACTCGCCCATCAGGTCGCCCTGCTGGCACGGCGCGATATGCTGCTCGCCATCCAGAATCCGCACGACTTCCGCCACGGTAATGTCCGCTGGATCCCGCGCCAGCCGGTAGCCGCCCATCTTGCCCATCGACGCCTCGACCATGCCCGCCGTCACCAGCTTGGCCATGACTTTGGGCGTCAGATCCTGGGGCAGATGAAAGCGTTCAGCGAGCTCGCGCGCCGACAGCGAATCACCCTCAGGCAACCCGCCCAGCGCCTTCAGAGCGACGAGACCGTAGTCTGCTTTGCGGGAGAGACGAATCATGATTGGGCGCTTCCTGGGCCGACTTCAAGTCCGACCATCCAAGTCGCAGATTAGGACCCAGGTCGCCGGGTGTCAACGCAAAAGTGTCACCAGGGCCATCCCGTGTCACGGTTTTGTCAGCCGCCGCGCGGTGTTGAGGGCCACGCATTGACACGCCAAGCCTGTCATCCCTATACCGCCGCGCGGCCGCTTCGCCAGCCCTCCCTATGCGATACCCCGGAGATCCCCATGCCCTTGACCCACGATGATGTGATGGAAGCGCTCTTGACCGTGACGGAGCCCGATTTGGCGCTGGATCTGGTCTCGGCCAAGCTGGTGCGCGATATCGATGTCACGGATCACGCGCTCGCGATCACGATTGCGCTCACGTCGCCCGCGACCCCGCATCAGGAGCGCCTGCGCGCGTTGGTGGAAGGTGCCATGCGGCCGTTGCTGGGCGAGCGCAAGCTGTACCTCACGTTCCGCGCCGATCCGCCGCAAGGCCGCTCCAAGTTGCCCAACGTCCGCCATGTGCTCGGCGTGGGCGCGGGCAAAGGCGGCGTGGGCAAGTCGACGGTCGCGGTGAATCTGGCGCTCTCGCTGGCCAAGACGGGCGCCAAGGTGGGACTGCTCGACGCCGATGTCTACGGCCCGAGCGTGCCGATCATGCTCGGCCTGCGCGGTCACAAGCCGGTGGTCAACGCCGAACGCAAGCTCGTGGCGTTTGAGGCGCACGGGATCCGCTGCATTTCCATGGGCTTTTTGGTCGGCGAAGATACGGCCGTCGCGTGGCGCGGTCCGATGGTCGGCCGCGCGGTGCAGCAATTTGTGGAAGACGTGGATTGGGGTCCGCTGGACTACCTGATCGTCGATTTGCCACCGGGCACCGGCGACGTGATCCTGAGCCTGTGCCAAGCGTTGCCGCTCACCGGGGCCGTCGTCGTCTCGACGCCGCAGGACGTGGCTTTTGCCGACGTGCTCCGCGCCGTCAAGATGTTCGGCATGCTGAAAGTCGAGGTGATCGGCCTCGTGGAAAACATGAGCTACTTCCGTTGCCCGGATAACGGCAAGGATTACGCAATCTTTGGGCCGAGTCACAGCGAAGCGCGGTGCGCAGAGCACAGCCTGGAATTCCTCGGCCAACTGCCGATCGACCTGGCGCTCTCGGCCAACGCCGATGCCGGCAAGCCGATTGTCGCCGCCGAGCCGGATGGCCTGCTGGCGGCGAAATACCGGCAGATCGCCGGACGCGTGGCGTCGAAGCTGGCCATTTTGGCCTTTGCCGGCGAGAAGACCGAGGCGGCCGGGGAAGGCTTCTTTGGCGCCCGCCCGTCCGCGTGACCGCCATGACATCGGCATGACAAACAGCCCGAGCTTGCGCTGCCGTCGTGTCGCTATTTTGGCCGGTCGATGAAGATCACAGCAGAATTTTCGCCTTGACCAACCGTGCGTTTCGGCGTTATTTGGTACGACGGTTGCGTCGTGAACTACCTGCGCGGAAGTGCGTCACGGCGACTGACAACCGGAATTGCGTGAACCAGACACATGAACCATGGGATGGAGGATACGCCGATGCACCAGTTGCAGGTTTCCGAAGACGCCCTGAAAGTGAAATTGCGCAAAGATGACCCGCATTATGCGGAGTTGGAGTTGGCCCACCGTCGACTGGATGACCAGTTGATGCGCTACGAGCTCCACGTGTACTTGAGTCCGGAAGACGAGCAGGTCCGGCGCGAGCTGCAGAAGAAGAAGTTGGCGCTCAAGGACCAGATGGCGGTGCTGCTGCGCAAGCAGGCGGCGCTCGCAAACTGATCGCCGATTCGCTTGAATCGACTCTGATTACGCCCGCTCGAGGGCTTTCGCTTCTTGCCAGAGCAGTTCCAGTTCATCCAGGCTGGCGCGGTAGGTCTTGCCGTGCTTGGCCTCGACGCCCTGCTCAACGGAGGCGAATCGCCGGGTGAACTTGTCGAGCGTCCCGCGCGCCGCTTGTTCGGCATCCACGCCCGCGTGACGCGCGAGGCTGGTCAGGGCAAACAGCACATCGCCCAATTCTTCGGCGATATGAACTTTGTCCTCCTCGCGGAGCGCTTCGCGCAACTCCAGCAGTTCCTCATCGACCTTGGCCAGCACGCTGGTCACGTTCGGCCAGTCAAAGCCGATGCGTGCCGCCTTCTCGCCGATCCGCTGGCCGCGCAAGAGCGCCGGCAGGTTCCGCGGCACGCCGTCCAGGGCGCCTTTGCCTTCCTTGCGCTTGCGCTGTTCCCAGGCGTCCAGCACCTGCGCCGGCGTGTCGTGATGCTCGCTCTCCGCGTTCACAAAGACATGCGGGTGGCGGCGCACCATCTTGTCGGCAATGCCGCGCGCGACGTCATCCGCCGTGAACCAGCCCATTTCCTCGGCAATGCGCGATTGGAACGCGATTTGCAGCAGCACATCGCCCAGTTCTTCGCGAAAATGCGCCACGGCCGCTGGATCCGCCACGAGCGGCGCGTCGGCCGGCAACGCGTGCGCCGCGCCACCCAGCGCGTCGATCGCGTCCAGCAGTTCGTAGCTTTCTTCAATCAGGAAGGCCCGCAGCGTCGCCAGCGTCTGCTCGCGGTCCCACGGACAGCCGCCAACGGTGGCACGGAGCGACGCCATGACTGCGGTCAAGCGCGCAAAGCCATCCTGCGGCAGATGGGCGGGATCGAATCGAGTTGGCATGTGCTCTGTGCGCGCTACGGCTTGACAGCCGGTACGGCCTGGACAGCGCCCGGCAGCAGCGGCAGCACGCGACCATTCGGCATCACCGCCGGACGCGTCGGCGCCGAACCGTTGCCCAGAACCAGCGTGCCCGCACCCGTCAGCTGGTGAAAATCGCCGCCGACCGGCGCCCAGGTCGCCATGTGCTGAAAATCGTGCGTGCCTTTGTCGTCGATACGGTACAGGTTGGCCATGAACTTCGCACCGGCTTCCGGCGCCTTGTCCCAGCCCAGCGACTTCCACGGAATCGCCGCTTCCACGGTCCAGCCCTTGTCGGCGCCATCGGCATTCACATCGCCATCGACCACGACCTTGGACGTCATATTGCTCTGGAACTTGGCCGCTTCTTCCCAGGCCGGCGAACGGTGGCCGACAAAGTGCGCGTCAAACGTCGAGCCAGCCGGCGTCCACTGCAACTCGTAGTAATCTTCCTTGCCCGGACCTTGCAGGAACAGCTCGACCACGTCGCCTTCCCACGTCGTGTCGTCGTTCTTCAGGTGCGTGTTGCGCGCATCGTCGTCCTTGACGTTCGCCGCGAGGTACAGGTTCTCGCTGTCCCAAGCCAGCTTCACGTCCGCCGCCATCGCCGGTATCGACGCGCCGCCGTTGGGCTGCTTGAACGTACCAACCGTCTTCGCCGACGCCCACACGGCGTCATCCAGCTTGCCGTCGATCGTCGGCTTTTCCGTCGCCTGACCCACGGTGTACTCCGGACCTTTCTGCTGCGGCGCCGGGGCATTGCCCGCACCACCTGCAGGCGCACCGGCGGGAGCCGCGCCGCCGATGTCGATGGTCGCCAGCAGCAGGCGATCTTCCGCCTGCGCCGCACCCGACGGGGCATTGCTGATCTTCAGGCGACGATTCTGCTGCGCCTTGTTCCACGCGCCCCAATCGAAGACGCCGATGAGCAACTGCGTGTTGCTCTTGGGCCAATCGCCCGGAATCTCCATCGTCACGGTATCCTTGATGATTTCACCCTTCTTCCACTGCGCCAGCGGGTACAGACCGCCCACGCCGTAGTGGTCGAACGGCTGACGCTTCAGCCCAGGCGCTTCCATGTGGATGAAGATCTTCCAGTCCCCCGGCAGCGGCTGATCGACGCGCCAGAACAGGGACAGCGAGACACTTCCGCCCGGCGCCGCCTTGTCTTTCGGCTCCATCTTGTAGCCAAGCAGCGTGAGCTTGTCCTCAAACTTCACTTCCAGCTTCTGGTCCAAGTCGGCCGGTGGGGCCGTCAGGACCGCCGCGGCGATCTGCTGTTCTTGATCCTTGGTCAGGACAATCGCCTGTGCGGACGGGCGTTTGCAGCCTGTCACGGACAGCGCAACAGCGAGGGTGGCAATCGAAAGGACGAGGGTGCGAAGGGTGCGCATGCCGGTAAACTCCGTGTGTGCTAGGGCGCTTGGTGGCCAAACGTGGCGGAGAGAATAGCGGATGTCGGGCGGCGGTTCAATCCGCTGGTCAACCATGACAAGAATGTCAGGTGCATGACAGCGATGTCAGCAGTCTTTCCCGCGGACGTCGGTGCCACCGCGGGAAAGACTGGACACGGGACGCTGACGTGGGGTGGCTGGAAGGGATCAGCCGCGTCCGCCCGTCAGCAGTCAGAACTCAGGTCTCGACCAGATATTCCAGCATCTGCCGGTGCGCCGGCGATTGCAGCTTGCGCAGCGCGCCGGTCTCGATCTGGCGGATCCGCTCGCGGGTCAGGTTGAACATCTCGCCGACCTGTTCCAGCGTCAGGCAATCGTCGTTGCCAATGCCAAAGCGCAGCCGCAGCACAGCTTCCTCGCGCGGATGCAAACGCGTCAGCGCGCGGCGGGTCTGGTCGCAGAGATCTTTCTGCAGCACCACATCCAGCCCCTTGGCTGCCGACATATCTTCCACGAAATCGACAAGCTGCGCATCATCCTCGCCCACCGGCGCGTCCAGACTCAGCGGCGACTTGACCATGCGCAGAATCACTTCCACCTGGTCGATCGGCTGCTCGGTGGCGGCCGCCAGCTCTTCCACCGACGGCTCACGCCCATGCAATTGCTCCAGCCGCGTGCGCTCGCGCAGGATCCGGTTCAGCGCCTCGATCAGGTGCACCGGAATGCGGATGGTCCGGCCGTGATCGGCGATCGAGCGGGTGATCGACTGACGAATCCACCACGTTGCGTACGTGGAAAACTTGTAGCCACGCTGCCACTCGAACTTCTCGACCGCCTTGATGAGGCCAATGTTGCCTTCCTGCACCAAGTCCAGCAGCGCCATACCGCGGTTGAGATACCGCTTGGCGATGGACACCACCAACCGCAGATTCGCTTGAATCATGACCGATCGGCTCTCCGCGATGATCCGCTGGCTGTTGCGCAACAGACGCATGTCTCGCGACGCCTGTTCAGCAGAAAAGCCATAGGCATCGGCGGCCTTGCGCGCCATCGCCTTGGTCGCCCCTTCATCGCCGCGCCGCACACGCTGTTCCGAGCGCACCGCGTTGCGCGACTGTTCCGCAAACAGCTCCAGCGCCTTGTTGATGAGCTTCTCGCCCGTGCGATCTTCCCAGAAAGTCCGGTACTTGGAGCGCTTGGCCTGCACCAGCAGCGGGCTGTCCGCCTCGCCTTCGACGGTCAGACGGGCAATCTCGGCGTCGAGTTCGATCACACGATCGCGAAACCGCTCGGCCCGCGCGAGCGTCGTGATCCGCGCATCGCGATCACGCCAGCCTTCGGCATCGGTCCACTGCTTGAGCAGCTCGTGGTCAGTCGCCATCGCGATCGGCAGTTCAGACAGCAGCGGCCGGCAAGCGGGCACCCGCATCAGCAGGTCGAGAATCGCCGCGGAGGCGTCCTCAATGCGCTTGGAGACTTCCGCCTCCCCTTCGCGCGTCAGCAGCGACACGCGACCGATGTGCTGGAGATACAGCATCGTCGGATCGATGAATTCCTGCACCGGCACGGCTTCCTGGCCCCGGCGAGGCTGACGGCGTTCGTCTTTGGATTCAGAGGCGTAGCCTTCGCTGATGCCGGTTTCGTCGTCAATGGGCAGCATTTCGTCGTCAGCGAAAGAGTCCGTCTGCAAGGTGGCGGTCGAGTTCATGGGCGACTCCTCAGTCTGCGCGGCGTCTGCCGTCGCGGGTTGGGCCGTTCATCACGGCACGATGGGGAGTGTTGCAAAGGTCTTGCCAGCGTCGACAGAATTCAGATTTTGTGAATACGTTCATGACGTTTTCAGATCACTGCGAATCCAATCAGACGATGTGTCCGCGATAGCGCTGACAGGGATGTCATGATCTCCGAACCGCGAATCCGTCCGACCGCTGCCAAAATGACAATTGCCGCAAGAGTTCAAGGTGTTCGGGACTGGGGCAGGAGATGACTTTGCGATCACGGATGTGGCGGACTCTGATCGCTGTTGACAACCCCACGTACACCTTTATCCTTTTCGCGACCGGGGAGGCCGTGCGAAGCAGATTCGCGTGGGACCATTGACCGACGAAATTACTTGGAGGCACCTAGACATGCTCAATATCAAACGGATCTTTACCTTTTTGACCATCACTTCGATGACGGTTCTGGCCGCTTGCGGCGCGACGACTGCTGCGGACGGCGACGCCACGGACGGCACCGGCTCTGACGCGACCATCGACAACGACACGACGGCGGGCGATACCATGGGCGACATGTCCATGGCGGTGACCTACAAATCCATCGTGATTTGGGACAAGTCGCAGGAGAAGCCCGCCAAGTGCGGCAACAGCCCTGGCACCGACCTGGACGCTCTCGGTTTGTACCGCGGCGGCAAGCTGGTCGCGGTCGGCAAGCCCGGCACGGCCAACTACACCGCACCTGCTTCGCCGCTCAAGGACACTGCTGGCACCTCGTGCGTTGCTGGCGACGGCAAGAACTCGGCGGCATCCGCAGCGGGGCCGCTCGATGGGCACGTTTACGCGTCCAACCCCGACACCGGCTACATCAGCCTGAACGGCGGCTCGCTGGAAATTCAGTTCGGCGCTTGCGTCACGGGCAGCACCATCACCGACTGCGACGGCGCGGGCAGTGTCGTTGAAGTGATGAGCGGCGACGAGATCGACGTGTGGGAAGTCGACGGATCCTACAAGGCCGGCAGCGGCACAGCGGCGGACGGCAACGCGTACGCTGGCTGCGCCTGCTACGCCGATGAATACCAAGTTGACTTGCGCCCGGCCATCGGCAGCGAAGCCGGCTCGGTCTACGTTCCGTCCGACCCGAACCAGTACGACAAGGGTTCGATGACGGTCAAGGTTCCGTAACCCAACCGTTTGAGGTTCCAAGCAGAAGGCGTCGATTCGCGAGGGTCGGCGCCTTCTGGCTTTTTGCGCGGTTTGCAGGGACGGATCTTTCGCGCTACGGTCGCATGTGCCGTGTGGAGGTCGCCGTGTCCTGTCGCTTGTTGTTCGCCTGCACACTTTTCGTCGCCTCCTGCGCGGGCAGCGTCAGCACAGACGCGGATGCAAGCGCGAGCCGGGATGGCTGTGGTCCAAGCGCGGCATCGTCGGACGCAATCGGCGACGTCTCTGCGCCAGCCCCTGCAACCGCGACCTACGCGGCGGTTGTGATTCGCGACAAGTCGGCCGACCCCGCCTTTATCAACGGCAAATGCGGTGCAAGTCCGGGGATGGATCTCGACTGTGTCGGCCTCTACCGTGCCGACAAGCTGATCGCCGTCGGCAAGCCCGGCACCGGCACCTACCTGCCCACTTTGCCAACCGTCTGCGGCAATCCACACGACGTCACAGCCAGCGCGGACGGACCGCTGGACGGTTTCGCCTATGCCGACAACGCGCAGGACAGCGGCTACATCAGCCTGAACGGCGGCGCGATCGAGCTGCAATTCGGCGCGTGCCAAACGGGCAGCAACATCACCAATTGCGATGGCAAGGGCGACCCGGTGCTCATCGAGTCCGGCGACCAGATCGATGTGTGGGAAGTGGACCGGAACTACCTGACCGGCAGCGGCACGGGCGCGGACGGCCACGCCTGGGACAGTTGCACGTGCTACGCCGGCGAATACACGGTCGAATTGCGCCCGAAGGTCGGCGACGGCACCGGCGCTGTGCCGTTGCCGACGTTCTGCGACGTCAACTCGCCGGATGGCAAGGTCTATGTCGGGTCGATGACGGTGAACGTGCCGTAGGCAAAACCTGCATGCTGGACATGTCGCAGATCCGCGCTAGCATGCAGACACGGTCGCGCGCGCGTTCCGAGGTGCTTGGTGCGTCTGAAGTTCTGGCACAATTTGCTGCTCGCCCTCGTGCTGCTGACGCTGCCGGTGACGGTTCAGGCCGCGCGACGCAAGAGCAAAGGCAAGCCGGCGGCGCAAAAGCCGGTGCTGGACGCGAAACCGGATGCCAAGGTGGAAGTGAAGCCCGAGGTCAAGCCGGAAGCCAAAGGCCCGGTGGACGCTGACGACGAATACGGCCCTTCCGTCGAAGCACAGCCCGGCGCCGCGTACGAACCCAACGATTCGGGCACGCCGGTCGGTGAGGATGCGTTGCGCCTCGGACCGTTCGTCGCGCCGCCCAAGCCGTTTCCATTTCCGCTTTTGGGCGATGAACGGCAGAAGGAAGTATTCGTCGATCGCGAAGGAAAACTCTACAAGGATCGCCCCTACAGCGGGCAAGTGCCTGACTGGAATAGCGAAGCACCGACCAATCCGACGGGTCGTTGCAAGGTCGAGCCGCAGATGCTGACCTGGGTCGGTTTTCAAAATACCGCCGATGCCTCGCGGGTGTACGTCCAGCTCGAGCATGAGGCGTGCGGCTACGTGTACCGGCCGGATGACAACCATGTCGTCATCGACCTGCCGCAGGTGGCGATCGCCAATAGCAATTTGCGGCGAGAAATCCTGACCGGTGCGTTTCCGACGCAGATTGACTTCATCCAGGCCGAAGACGTGGCCGGTCGCGGCACGCGGATCGTGATCGCGTTGAAGGACAAGAGAAGCTACCTTTCCGCGCACCTGGGCCGCTATGTCTTTGTCGATATCGCGCGTTGAGGGCTGGCCCCGACGTGCGCGACCCTGCGAACACCGATGACAAACCGCTGTGACTGATACGCCTCCCAAGAAATCCGCGCGAACCAAAGTCGTGCCGCCGAAAGATGTGCAACGGCAGGCGGCACTGCCCTTGCTGGATGCTGCGCCGCCAGCTGCGCCCGTTCCGGTTCCGCCGCCACCGGCGCTGGCTGACCGTGCCGCACGCTATAATCGTCATTTCTCCGCGCTGGATGACCGCCCTTTGGCTGAACAGGCCGCGCAAACGCCAACTGCGCCTCGCAGCGCCGCGCCTGCACGAGCGTATGCCTACCAGCGCGCGCCCGAGCCTGCCCGGCAGGACGAACCGCGCCCCAAAGCGCTGGACATGGCAGCGATCGCAGCGCGGAACCGACTGAGCCGCGATGCGGCCCGCGAGGAGCGCCCGGTCGCCCACCCGACGCCGATTCCTTCGGCGCGGCAGCGATTGGAGCGCCCGGTTCAAGACGCACCCAAGCCAGTGGCGCCCAAACCGAACGACGATTCGATGTTGGCCCGGGCCGCGCGGCACAATACGTTGCTGCGCGACGAAGAGGAGCGGGCGTCGGCGCTCGCGCAGAAGCCCATAGAAGTGAAAGCACCCGTGGTCCCGCGCACAAAGCCGCAAGCGGATGATCAGTCGATGGTGGACCGTGCCGCCGACGCGACCAAACGTCGGCGGCAGGCGCTGGGTGGGGCATTGCCGGCTGGGACACCGGAGGAATCGCTGACGCCGTCATTGCACTTGGCGACCACGGCTTTCGTTCTCGTGAGCCGCAACGATGGCGGCCGCGTTGTCGATCGCTTCACGGCATGGCGAACATTGGTCGAAGCGCCGGATGTGCGCTGGTGGCTGCTGGACCTGGGTTCGGTGGACGAGAGCATCGCCCACGCCGAGGACCTGCACGCGAGCGTGATTTCGGTGCCGGGCGGCGCGGTGGAGCCGATGGCCACGTTGGGCCTGCTGCTGCGGCGCGTCGATGCAGACACCGTCGTGATCGCCGACGCGGACGCGCTCCCCGACCGGCGTTCACTGCGCGTTCTGACCGATGTGCGCCATGGCCGGACCGTCGCGGCGGCCCCGGCGGATTCGCCCGGTGTGCTGGCGATCGAACGCAAAGCCTGGCTGCGCGACGGTTTTGGCGACGCGATCGACCTCACGCGGTGGAGCAAACAGGCGCTGCCCGGCCAAACGCCACTGCTGCGCGCCACGGGCAGCTACGTGCCGCGCCTCTTGCACGCACCGGAATCTACGCGCATCGCGGCCAAAGCGTTGCCTTGGATTCGCCGGGTGCGCAGGTTGCTGGGCAAATAGCGCTCAGTTCTTGGACTTCTGCGCCTTCAACTCGCCCGATCCCTGCGACGGAGCCGCCTTGGCGCGCAGGGCTGGCGGCGTCGCCTGGAGGTTCTCGGCCCGTTTGCGCGCGACGTTCTGCGCTTCGGCCACCTTGAGCGCCTGTTGGGCCAGCTTCACCGTCTTCACATCGCCCGCCGCTTGGGCGGCTACCAGCAGTTGCTTCAGCGCCGCAACGCGCTCTTCCGGCGTCTGGGCATCCTCCGCGGATTGCCGCCAGCGCGACACTGCATCCGCGCTCGCCTTCTCCGCAACTTGATTGCGTGCCGCCAGGTTCTTCGCTTCCGGCGCATCCGCCGGCGCTTCGTTCTGCTCAGCCGGCGCTTGCGGCGAAGCCGGCGCGTAGTTGCGCATCACCGCCTGAGCTCCACTGGCCGCGCGCTGATTCAACGCGTCGGGTTGCGCGCCATCGCGGTTCTGCACGCTCGGCTTTGCAGCCGCCACTTCGCGATCCGCCTGATTTTCCAACTGCAGCGGCGGCGCCTCGTTCTGGGCGATCTCCGCTTTTGCAGCGGCGAATGGATGCTTGGCGTTCTCCGTCACCGCGGCGCGCTTGGCCAGTTCATCGGTCGCACGGTTTGACGCAGCTTTTGCCGGCACGTCGCCCGACGCAGCTGGCCCCAAGGAAGCGGCCTGCGCTTCGATGGTCCGGAGCGGTCGCGCCATTGGCGCTGCAACAGGCACAGCTGCCGCAGGCGGTGGCACGTCCGGCGACGGAGCAGCCGCAACCGAGGGCGCAGCGCCAGGCGCAGGCGCTTCCGGAGCGGCCAGTGCTTGCGGAGCGGCAACCGCTTCCCGTGCGGCAGGAACCGGTGACGGCTCAGCCATCGCAACGGCAGAATCAGGCTTGGCTCCGGCCATCGGCGCCGATTCCTGGCGCACCGATACCGCCACGAGAACTGCCGCCATCGCGATCGCCGTCATCAGCGGCCCCGGACGCAGGATCCAGGTCAGCGCCCGCGCCAGCAGCGACTCCTGGGTTCGATGCGCCGCGTGTTCCTCCGCCGCGTGCGCCGCCGCCGACAGCACAACCGAACGCACGCTCGAGGCCACGTCCGGACGCGGCAGGGTCGCGACGCGCTGGTGCAGGGACACGTACGCGCTCAACTCCGCGGCAGCGATTTCCGCTTCCAACGCCGCGTCCTCGGCCGTCGCATCGTGACCAGCAATCCGGCGCTCATAGGCGTCGACAATGGCCGCGTCTACCCGCTCTTGCGCTGTATTTTCTGTGGCTTGCCGCCGCGTCATCGTCGCCTCGTTGCCTGGCTGGGCCGGATCCACACAATCCGGCCCACGTTTTCAGTATAGCCCATTTCGCCGTTGCTGATCACAGGAAGTCGATCAGCGCCTCCCGTAACTGTTTGAGTGCATAGCGCATTCTGCTCTTCACCGTGTTCTCGTTGATCGCCGTCGCCTCGGCAATCTCGGCAAAACTCAGACCGGACAGCTCGCGCAGCGCAAACACTTCCCGCTGCTCGTCTGGCAACTGCGCCATCGCCGCCTCGAACGCCGCTTGGAATTCGCGATCGGCCAGATTGCGGACGGCATCCGTGCCCACACTGTCATTGGCAATGCGATCGCCCAGCGTGCGGTTGTCGTCGCTCCCTGTCGGCGCATCCAAGGACGGCCCGGCGCGGAAACGATCCCGCCGCGACGCATCGATGCACAGGTTGCGCGCGATGGTGTACAGCCACGTGCGAAACTTGGCCTGACCTTGAAACCCGGCACCATTGCGCACCACCCGCAGGAACGCATCTTGCACGACGTCATCCGGCCGTGCCGCGCCACGTTGCTGGGCAAAAGCCCGCAGCGCCCGCGCGTGGCGGTCGTACAACGTCGTCATGGCCCGCGCGTCACCGCTTTGGTAGCGCGCGAACAGCGTTTCATCGCTGACCGGCTCTTCGCCGATGACCATCAGGAGCCAACTCAGCACCCGTCACCTCAGACGCACCAAGCGCCGATTCGGTCTAACCAAGCCAACAGTAGCAACATCCGCCGTGTGCGCCAACCCTCAAGCCTTCTGCAGCCGAACCACCGCTTCGACGTGCGGCGTATGCGGAAATGCGTCGATGAGCACCGCGGATTGCAAGGCATACCCAGCACTTTGAAGCAGTTGCAGATCGCGCCGCAGCGTGTCCAGCGCGCACGAGACGTAGACGATGTGCTGCGGCCCGGCGATCGTCGCCTGCTGGCATACGCCACGCGCGCCGGCTCGCCCTGGATCCAGCAGCCAGGCCTCGCCGGGAAGTGGAGCGTCGACGAGTTCATCGACATCGCCACAGAACAACTGGAACTGCGGCGCATCCGCAAGCGTCACGCGCGCCCGCGCCACCGCTTCCGCATCCTGCTCCACCGTCCGGATCACTGGCGCTCTGCCGATGCACACCGTGCTCAGATTGCCCGATCCGGCGAAGAATTCCTGAATCCGCGGCACTGGACCCATCGCATCCAAAGCGTCGTTGACCGCCTGGCGAATCGCCCGGTTGCCCGCCTCGGTGGCCTGACAAAAGCCCGCTGCGTCCACTTGCACCGGCCAATCGCCCAGCGTCTCGGGCAGCGTCACCTCGCGCAGGCCCGCCACGTCCGTGTGCCGCCCGATCGACAACGTCACACCCGCCACGCCCAGTGCACCCAGCAGCGCGGATGCCTGCGGCAGCAAGCGGAAATCGTGCGGCAGCCCGTGAATCGCCACCAGCACGCCTTGCACACCTTCGACGGCGTACACCTCGCCGGTCTTCAGCCACGGCCGCGCCACTTCTGGCAGCACGTGCAGCAAGCGGCTCAGCGGCTCGGTCAGCACCAGACAATCGCTCACCTCGGCGATGTCGTGTGACGCCCGCGCCATCATCCCCGCGACCAGCTTGCCGCGATCG
The DNA here is from genome assembly GCA_903924465.1 of uncultured Myxococcales bacterium. GTDB lineage: Bacteria > Myxococcota_A > UBA9042 > UBA9042 > UBA9042 > CAIYBN01. The sequence continues at coordinate 80,963 of CAIYBN010000099.1, forward strand.
CTGCGCAGATGCAGCCGCACCCGTCGGCGGTGACGCCACGGCGGCACGGGCTGCTGGGCGATCTGGATGTCCACCACGCGACCGATCGCGTGGCGCAAGAAACTGGCCTTTTCGGCCTGCTGCGTCGGCAAATCGATGTGCTGCCACGTGCAGCCACCGCATTTGGCAAACACTGGACACGGCGGCGTCTGGCGATGCGGCGACGGCGTCACGATCTCGGCGATGCGACCGCGCAACGTCCCACGCTGCTGGGGCAACTGTTCGATCAAGAGGCGATCACCGGGCACGGCATCGGGCACCAGCACCACGCGGCCGTCATCCAGGCGGGCAATCGCGTCGCCCAGCCCACCGAGCGCCGTGACCTCCACCAGCGCGACCTCCGAAGAGCGCAGCTTGGCAGGTCGTTTGGGCGGTGACACTTGACGTGGACGGGGTCGCATCCCTAGCCTCTGTGCGCCGCGAAACGGCGTGGGGATGGCGATGAGAACGCGTTTGATAGCCTTTGTCACTTTTCTGGCCGCCCTATGGATCGCCAGTTGCGGCGCGAGCACAGGCGGCGGCGGCGGTGGCGCGCTCTACTGCGGCATCGGCGGCGCTTGCCCGACGGGATTCAGCTGCAACAGCAACAACCTTTGCGTCCCAGGCGGCACGGACGCGAGTATCGGCGACACGGGCAGCAAGTTCGACGCCGAGGGCAAGGACATCAGCACGCAGGACAGTTCACCGGGCGTCGACACCAAGATCGACGTGCTTCAGCCGGACATCGTCGCCGCAGACATCTTCACGCCCGACGTCAAGCCCAGCGAACAGACGATCAGCGCGATCGAACAGGCCGAGACGAGCGTCAACTGCACCACGCAGACCTCCATCGCCGATACGGCCAGCGACGTCACGCTGGAACCGGTCGTCGTCACGTGCCCGCCGACCAGCCTGAAGAACAGCACCGGCACCTATTTCACCAGCTTCTTTGTCGCGCCGCAGAACGGTGCTGCGAGCGACGGAAGCTGGGCCGGCTTGCAGGTCATCGTCAACGCGCCTTCGTTCAATGTGAATGTCGGGGATGTGTTGAATATCAAAGGCACCGTCGCGGAGTATTACTGCATGACGGAAATCATCGCCGCGCCCGCTGACGTCTCTGTCAGCGGCACTGGCGCGGCACCGTCACCTTACGGCGTACAAGTCAGCCTATTTGGCGGCACGGGCGCCGAGGCCTTCGAGGGCGATCTCATTCAGATCAAGAATGTGCAGGTGCTTGATCCCAATCCAGTTTCCACGGACGGCAAGACGCACGGGCAGGCGAGCATCAACCACAACGGCGGTTCCGCCAGCGTGCTGTTCGCGCCGGCTTTCGGCTCCGCGTTTCTCGGCACCAGCGCGAACGGCGCGACGACCACGTTCACCGCCGGGCAAGCGTTCACCAGCGTCACCGGCAACTTGCAGTGGTCCTTCGGCCAATGGGTCATCCGCGCGCGCTCCGACGCCGACCTCGTCCTATGACCGACGTGCGTTTGACGTGGCCTGGGCGACAGCCACCAGGGCCGCTGACCCACCACAACCTTGCGCCGCTGCTGACGATTCCTGCACGCGCAATTGGCATGGGCAATGCGCGGCTGATGGCCGGCGAGGCGCTTGCCGTGCTTGACCGACTTCTGCAGGAAGGCCGCGCGGGGCAAGTGGACCTGGCATATCTGGATCCGCCGTTTGGCGCGGGCGTGACCTGGCCGCGACGGCGCGACGTCGAGACCGCGGAAGGGCGGGTCACGCAGGATGTGGTGGCGTACGAAGATCCCGCGGATGGGCTGGCAGAGTGGCTGCAACACCTGGATACCGTGCTGGATCGCGTTCACCAACTGCTGTCGCCGCGAGGCTCCGTCTACCTGCATCTGGATTTCCGCCGCGCGCCGCATGCCCGGTTGCTGCTCGACGAACGTTTTGGCCCGACGGCGCTGCGCAACGAGATCGTTTGGGCCTACGGTCTCGGCGGCTCGAGCAAGGATCGCTTTGGCCGCAAGCACGACGTGATCCAGTTTTACGCCAAGAATCCCAAGCACACGTATTTTCAGGCGCCGCTGCAAAAGGCCACGTCGCAGCGGATGAAGGGGCTGTCCAAGCGGGCCACAGACGTGTGGCAGACGCCGCACGCCGGCCTGGACGCCGAGATTTCCGGAGCCTGGGCCGACTCGCTGGTGGATCTGACGCTGTCCAACAGCGACCATCAGCGTACCGGCTATCCGACCCAGAAGCCGCTCGCGCTGTTGGAGCGCATCGTCCACGCGTCGTTGCCGCCGGGCGGTCTGGCGCTGGATCCGATGGCGGGCTCAGGCACGCTGGGCGTCGCGGCCGTGCAAGTGGGCGCCCAGGTGATCCTGGGCGATCGCAGCCCGGTGGCGCTGGACGCGAGCCGAGGCCGACTCGTCGCCTTGGGCTGCGCCGTGCAGTTGGACAACATCGACGCTACGCTGCAGGTGGGGAATTTGTCGCCGTTGCGCGCGCGGATCGCCGACCAGCGCGTCCGCCTCGAGACGTCGGATGGGTCCGGAAACGGCGTCGAAACGCTCTCCGCATGGGGCGTTCTCGATGGATCAGGTCAAGCGCTGGCCTGGTGGGACGGCGGCGCGGAACGGACGCGCGGACAGGTCCCGATGGAACTCGCTGTGAACACAGGCGACGCGCGCGCGTTGTTGGCGATCGATACGGCTGGACGCTTGTGGCAGGGTGACCTGGTCAGCTAGCGGACGAGGCGCTCAGACGCCGTCGCCAAGGCCTTTGCCCAGCGCCGCAAGCAAATCCATCAGCGCCTTGGACTCGGTCTCGAATGCCGCGCGTTCCCGCGAATTCACAGCGGGTTGCACCACGTCGCCCAACGACGCCGGATCCAGGTATTTGCTGTGCTGCTTGACGCCAAAGTGCAAATGCGGCCCCGTGGACAAGCCCGTGGAGCCGACAAAGCCCACAACTTGACCTTTATGCACGGCGTCACCGGGCTTCACCGTCGCGACGAATCGCGACAAGTGCATGTATTCCGTCAGGTAGCCGCCATCATGCCGCACACGCACGACGTTGCCTGCCGCACCCGCGCGTTCCGCGGACACCAAATGACCATCGCCCGCCGCGTAAACCGGTGTACCGCTGGACGCAGCGAAATCGACGCCAAAATGCGCCTTCATCTTGTGCAGAATGGGATGCAGCCGCATACCGAAATTGGACGTCTGGTGGCCGACTTGCAGCGGCTGGCGGAGGAACAGCGGTTCCAGACCTTGGCCATCGGGCGCGTACAAGTCGCCGTGGAAATTGAGCGCCACGGTCCGGCCGTCCTGCGGCTTGAGCACACTGCGATGTTCCAGCGCGGCCACACCCAGATAGCGCTCCACGTGATCGCCGTCGACCAGTTTGTCGACCACGACGCGCAATTCGTCGCCCGTGTGGAGTTCGATCGGCCGCAGCAGGCGATCGGTCAGCATCGGCTGCAACAGTTCAACGAGGCCTTCGCCTTCGCCGCAGCGGCGCAGCGAGGTCTCCAAACTGCCGATGATGCCACAGCGCAGCGCCGTCCGGATGACCGTGCCGGGCAGGCCGCCTTCGCTGGCGTCAAAGCCGCCCGCCGTCCGCTGGATCGTCAGGCCCTCCGCATGACTCGGCGCGATAACCAGAGTCTGCAGCGCGCTCGCGTCCATCACGCCGGCGGTATCGAAGCGCGCCCACAGCCGCCAACCTGCCTGCAATTTTTGCGGATTACGCAGTTGGCTGTACGCCGCCACGACCTGCCGCGAGGTCTCGCCGTGAATGAACAGCCGCGCCAGCGCTTGCGACAGGCTCTCGCCCTGCTCGACCAGGACCGAGCGGGTCACCCCGGGTGTGGATTCCGGCTGCCCGCCCGGCGTCGACTTGGTCGCGGACAGGCGCACGGCGGGCTGGGCTTTGCCAAACACTGCGTCAACGCGCGCGCCGCTTGGCGGGTTGGCCAGCACGGAAGCCACGGCATTGTCCGGCAGCGCGGGTTTCTCGGCAGCGTCCTGCAGCGTGCTCAGGCGCGCCATCGGGTCCATCGGCGCCAATTCCGGCGACGCGTGCCACATCGACCAGCCATTGGCCACCACGACGCCGAGAATCACGGCCACCGCGCCAACCGATGGCAGCACGGAGCGTTTCTCGTAGCGATGGCTCAGACTCAGGCGATTCAAGGCCAGTGGCTCCGGTTCCTGTCGGTGTCGACGCGCAGTCAGATAACGCAGACGTAACGGCTCTGTCAACTGGTTGGCACGCGAGATTTGCCACGGCGGTGTCAGCAACGTGCCCAGCGTCCAGCGCTTGTGCTCCGTTTGCCCGGGCGCTACACTGCACGCCCTTTCACGCACTTGTGGCACCGTGCAAATTCGCATCACCAACAGCCTGACCCGCCAAAAAGAGCCGCTGCGAACGCTGGTTCCCGGTAAGCTGAGCCTCTACGTCTGCGGCGTGACCGTGTACGACTTCAGCCATGTCGGCCACGCGCGGGTCTACATTGTGTTTGACGTCGTGCAGCGCACCGCGCGGCGAATGGGTCTGGACGTCACGTATGTTCGCAATTTCACCGATGTGGACGACAAGATCATCGCGCGTGCCAACCAGAACGGCGAGACGACGGACGCGTTGACGACGCGGATGATCGCGGCGTTCCACGAGGACATGGATCGGCTGGACTGCGAGCGGCCACAAGTGGAGCCGCGCGTCACGACGCACATGCCTGAAATCGTGGCGATGATTGAGCAAATCATCGCGCGGGGTCATGGCTACGTCGTGCCGGGCGAAGTGCAGGCCGACGGCTCGATCGCTCAGGACGTTTATTTCGACGTCCGGACATTCCCGCCCTACGGCGCGCTGTCCGGCCGCAGCCAGGACGACAACGCGGACGGCGCCAGCGAGCGCGTGCAACACGACGCGCGCAAGCACAGCCAGGCGGATTTTGCCCTGTGGAAATCGGCCAAGCCGGGTGAGCCGTTCTGGAATTCGCCGTGGGGCAACGGCCGTCCGGGCTGGCACATCGAATGCTCGGCGATGGCGTGCAAGCACTTGGGCGAAACCTTTGACGTGCACTGCGGCGGCAAGGACCTGGTCTTTCCGCACCACGAAAACGAAATCGCCCAGGCGCGCGCGGCCAACGGTCAGGAATTTGCCCGGCAATGGATGCACAACGGCTTTGTGACGATCGACTCAGAGAAGATGTCGAAATCGCTGGGCAATTTTTTCACGATCCGCGATGTGCTCGCGCGCTTTCACCCGCAGGTGTTGCGCTATTTCCTGCTGACGGCGCACTACACGCACCCGCTGAATTTCAGCGATCGCTCCCTGGAAGAGGCGCAAAAGCGCGTACTGGCGATCTATGAGAAGCTGGCGGCGGCGGAAGCGCTGCTGACGGCACGCGGGATGGCGTCGGGCGGGCAAATGGACGAGCCTGAGTTGGAACTGGTCGAAAATGCACGTGGAGAGCTGCAGGACGCGCTGTGCGACGACTTCAACACGCCGCGCGCGCTGGCTGCGCTCTCCGAGCCGATCGCCGCGCTGTCGTTGGCGCTGGACAAGCCCAAGGCGGCCGGCGCTCTGGACGTGATTGCGCAAGTCCGTGCTTTTCTGCATGAAGCTTCGGGCTGGTTGGGATTGTTCCAGCATCCGCCGACAACCGTGGTAGAAGCGATTGTGGCCCAGGCGCGTGATCGCCTGTTTCCGCCCGGCAGTGAAGCGCTGGCGAACGTGGAACGCCTGCTGGTCGAGCGCCAAGAAGCGCGGGCGGCAAAAGATTGGAAACGCGCCGATGAAGCGCGGGATGCGCTGACGCAGGTGGGCGCGGAAGTGCGCGATGGCCCGCAGGGAACGACCTGGCGGCCGCGATTGACCGACGAGGCGTGACCGAGATACAAGGCGACGCGCGGCGTCAGCGGGGAGAAAGAGATGGATCCAGATTTCATTCGCGAGTTCAGTGTGTTGGCAGGTTTTGCCGGCCTCTACATCGTGGGCTCGATTTTCCTGCTCAAGGGCCACAAGACCGATCTGTCGGCGGTGGCCAACCACGGCACGCTGTCGAGCGAGTCTGGTGTGCCGACGCCGCAGCGCCTGAATCGTCGCCGCAAAGCGATCGCCCGCGAGCAGGCCGCCAAGCTGCCGGAATAGTTTGCTGCCGTTGCGATTCTAGCTGGGATGACGCCGACCACGATTTGCGCGTCGTTCAGCTGTACGATGCAACAGGTTGTCGCTGACTGCGCCGCGTACGCACTTGCGATTTCCTTCAAGAAGTCGATTTTCGTCAGGGAGTTCTGAGATGAGCCCAAGCGTCACTCCGGCCAAGCCGCGCGAAATCCGTGAATCGGTCGTGATTCGTTTTGCCGGCGATTCGGGCGATGGCATCCAGTTGACTGGCAGCCAATTCTCCGCGGCTTCTGCGTTGGCGGGCAACGATACGGCGACCTTTCCAGACTATCCCGCGGAAATTCGCGCGCCGACGGGCACGCTTGCCGGCGTTTCGGGCTTTCAACTCCATTTCGCCAGCCGCGACATCCTGACGCCGGGCGATCGCGCCGACGTGCTGGTCGTGCTCAATCCAGCTGCGTTGGCCGCCAATCGCAAATGGCTGAAGCCCAACGGCATCCTGATCGCCAACGCCGATGCGTTTCAGGCGAAGAACCTGAAGATGGCAGGTTTCGCCGAAAATCCGCTGGAAGACGGCTCGCTTGCCGACTACCAGCTTTTTCAAATCGATCTGAGCCGCCTGACCAACGATGCGCTGCAGGGCTACGGCCTGTCGGCCAAGGAAGTCGAGCGCTGCAAGAACTACTTTGCGCTGGGTTTGGTCTTTTGGCTGTTCGAGCGCAACGGCGATCTGGTCGAGGAGGAAATCCGTCGCAAATTCGCCAACAAGCCGCTGCTGCTGGATGCGAATTTGAAGGTCTTCCACGCCGGTTGGGACTATGGCGACAACACGGAGCTGTTCGCGCTGCGCTACTCGGTGCCGCCGGCCCAGGACATCGCGCCGGGCACCTACCGGAGCATCGCGGGCAATGAGGCGACCGCGCTGGGTCTGGTCGCGGCTGCCCACAAAGCCGGCCTGGACCTGTTTTACGGCAGCTATCCGATTACGCCTGCTTCGGACATTTTACATACGTTCGCCGGCCTCAAAGAGTACGGCGTGCGCACGTTCCAGGCAGAAGACGAAATCGCGGCGATCTGTGCGGCCATCGGCGCGGCGTACGGCAATCAATTGGCGGTGACCGGCACGTCTGGGCCCGGTATCGCGCTTAAGTCCGAAGCCATGGGCCTCGCGGTCATGACCGAATTGCCGCTGGTCATCGTGAATGTGCAGCGCGGTGGTCCGTCGACCGGTTTGCCGACCAAGACGGAACAGGCCGATTTGCTGCAGGTGCTCTACGGTCGCAATGGCGAGTCGCCGCTGCCGGTGCTGGCGGCGCGCAGTGCGGGCGATGCCTTTGATACCGCGTTTGAAGCCGCGCGTGTGGCGATCAAGTACCGTGTGCCGGTTGTGCTGCTGACGGACGGCGCGATCGCCAATGGTGCGGAACCGTGGAAAATTCCAGACGTAGATTCGCTGCCGACGATCGAGACGAACTTGTTGGATGACGCGGCCAAGCTCGACGGTCAGCCGCTGCTGCCGTACCTGCGCGACGCGGAGACGCTGGCGCGGCCGTGGATCAAGCTCGGCACGCCGGGTCTGGAGCACCGGATCGGCGGCATTGAAAAGTGGGACAAGACCGGCCATATCAGCTACGACCCGCAGAACCACCACAATATGGTGAAGCTGCGGCAGGCGAAAGTGGACGCGATGACTGCGGAAATTCCGCCGACGCGGCTGGAAGGCGACACGCAAGGCGACGTGCTCGTGGTGACCTGGGGCTCGCCGTACGGCGCGGCGTTGACGGCGGTTCGCGAGCTGCGGGCCGAAGGTCAGTCGGTGACGCACGCCAATTTGCGCTGGTTGAATCCGCTGCCGCCGGACCTGGATGCGATCCTGCAGCGGTTCCGGGTCGTGCTGATTCCGGAGATCAACAACGGCCAGCTGGTCAAGGTGCTGCGCGCCGCCTATGCCATGGACATTCAGCAGTACAACCGTATTTCCGGCCAGCCGCTGTCTGTGGCGGAAATCCGTGATGCGATCCGCAACGTCCTGCCGCACGAAAACCATTTTCAGGAGAAGCGACCATGACGCTCGCGACGGACATTGCCCTGAAGCCCAAGGATTTCGCGACCGATCAGGATGTGCGCTGGTGTCCCGGTTGCGGGGACTACGCCATCCTGGCGGCCGTGCAGCGTGCGCTGGCCAAGCAGGGCATTCCGCCGCACCAGATCGCCACGATTGCCGGCATCGGCTGTTCGTCGCGTTTTCCGTACTACATGTCGACCTTTGGCTTTCACACCATTCACGGTCGTGCACCCGCGGTGGCGACGGGCCTGAAAGTCGCGCGGCCGGACCTGCAAGTCTGGGTGGCGACGGGCGATGGCGATTCGCTGTCGATTGGCGGCAACCACTTCATTCACATGCTGCGCCGCAACGTCGACCTGAAGGTGCTGCTGTTCAACAACCGCATCTACGGCTTGACCAAAGGCCAGTATTCGCCCACGTCAGAACTGGGCAAGAAGACCAAGTCCTCGCCACAGGGCTCGGTGGACAATCCGTTCCTGCCGATGTCGCTGGCCGTGGGCGCGGAGGGCAGTTTTCTGGGGCGCTCCATCGACGTGGACGCGAAGACGCTGGGCGATGTGCTGGCAGGTGCCGCGGCGCACAAGGGCACGGCGCTGGTGGAAATCCTGCAGAACTGCAACATCTTCAACGATGGCGCCTGGGATCATCTCTCGAGCAAGGAATTCCGCGCGGACCAGACGATTGTGCTGGAGCACGGCAAGCCGATGGTCTATGGCGCCAACCGTGACAAGGGCATTCGCCTGCGCGGTCTGCGGCCGGAAGTCGTGACCATCGGCGAGAACGGCGTCACGTTGGACGACCTGTGGGTGCATGACGCGCACGACGAGGATCCCACGCGGGCGTTCCTGCTCTCGCGCATGGAATATCCGGCTTTTCCGGTGCCCGTCGGCATCCTGCGTTCGGTCCAGCGGCCGGTGTACGACCAGTTGGTCAACGCCCAGGTGAATGAACAACGCGCCGCAAAGAACGCAAATTTGCAGGCACTTTTGAATGGCCGGAGCACGTGGATCGTCGGCTGATCCGACGTCCACGGGAATGCGCTCCGGCGCTGACGCATTGCACCGGGTAGCCCGAGCCAAACGACACCGGGCGGTCACAAAGAACTGGCGCAGAATCGCCAAACGGCTATCCTGAAACCATGGTGCTTCATCATCCAGGAGGAAAGAATGGAACTCACAGTCGCAAGCAAGTTGGGCGCGGAAGGCAATATCGTCGCGGTCGACGGTTCGGTTGAGAAACATCTGGAAAAGAAGCTTGAGAAACTGGAGATCCGTTGGGGCAAGCCGGTCACCGCGCGCGCGGCGCTGGAAGAAGTGGCGGTGGGGTACGATTGCACGTTGACCATTACGCTGCACGGCTCGCCGGAGCTGGTGAGCCATGGTCATGCGGATACGCTCGTCAAGGCGGTCGACACGGCGGTGGAACGCGTCACGCGGCAGTTTGAGGCGGAAGCAGACAAGCGCACGGGCCGTGAGCGGCAGCGCAAGAATGGTGCGACGAAGCCCGTGATCAGCTGAAGCGATTGGCCGCAGGCTGAAAAGTACGGCGCCGAACTGGCGCGGCAAGCACACCTCGCATAGCATGGTCGTCATCGCGACGGCGCGATTGGGTATGGCTATGCTCAGGACACGACTCGCCCCCATCGCACTGGTCCTGCTGATGCTCGCGCTGACGGCGTGCTCGAATTGGGATGCTGCGGTCAACGGTAACATTGCGGTCTCCAACGACCCACGCGCGGGAGCGGACGTCGATCACACCGGCTTGGTCTGGTGGGAAACCGTGGGCACTGCGGGCGTGGACGCCACGACCGCTGATGACACCGCAGCGGCCGAAGATGCGACAACGGGCAGCGACGACGCACTCGTGGTCGACATTCTGGCAAACGACACAGGCGGAGACGACGCGGACGGGTTCGATGGTCAGACGCCGGACGCACTGGGCGACGCCGGACAAGATGGCCTGATTGCACCGGATGGTGTGCTTGACGCAGCCAACGCCTCAGACGGCGTGCTCGACGTGTTCGACCCTTGCGCTGGCGGCAATCGCCCCATCGGCTGCAACTGCGTCAACAGCCAGGAGTGCGCCAGCGGTCTGTGCGTCTACGGCGTTGATGGCTTGGTGTGCAGCCCAAGCTGCGCGAACGTCGTCTGCCCCGCCGGCTGGGCGTGTACGACGCCGGCCATGGTTTGCAAGCCGCTGGCGGACGCGAGCGCGCAGGACGCCTCTGTCGCCGATGGAACGGCGACGGATGTGCCAACACCAGACGATGCCGCTTCTCCCGACAGTCAAACGCTGGACGGCTGGTTCCTGGATGGCGTGGCAAACGACGTCTGGAATCAGGATAGCCAGGCCCTGGATGCGACCGACAGCGATTGGGCCGCCGCTGACGTGGTTGACGCCCTCGACGACGCGACTGATCTGGGCGACGCGTCGGTGCCGGATGGAGAATTGGTCGATGTGGCAGTCGTCGATACCGCTGCGGATGTGAGCGTGGACACCGATGGCCTGACCGGCCTGGACTGGCAGGGTTATCCCGACGCCGCCTTTCCCGACGATGCGGACATTTACGGCGGCGCCATCAACAGTTGCCTCAGCCTGTACTTGTACCAGCAGGAAACCTGTGGCAAGGCCAATCCGACGGCCGCGTGCATCGACAGCGTCGCCGGCCAGGGCTCGCTGTACGCCAACTACCTGTTCGAGCCGGTTCGCGCCTGCCAGGACGCGTTCTGCGTCGACCTCTGCGCGACCGCAACCGATGAAACGTGCATGAACCAGTGCATCGGCAAGAACTGCCCCAACCAGTTTCTGTCGTGTGTCTCCAACGACCAGCAAGGCACGGCGGACTGCAAAACGACATTCAGCTGTGCCATGGGCTATCCCGGCAAGCTGCTGACAATTGGCGCCAAGTGCTATGCCAACGGTACGCTTGGCGCGCAATTGCAGGTCGGCGGACTGATTTCCTGCGAGACCAAACCGAACACGGACAGTTGCTTCCAGGCCATCGGCGACTGCTATGACCAAGGCGCGGCGGCCACGAACACGTGCATGCAGACCATCACCTGCACGCAAAACTGCGCGAGCAATCAGGAATGTGTTTGGCAATGTCTGGGCAAAGCAACGCCCACGGCGCGCACCGCCATCGACGCGTTGGGCGACTGCATGGTCACGGTGTGCACGCCCAAGTGCAACGGCGATCAGAACTGCCAGAACACCTGCATCAGCACGGATTGCTCCACGCCGTTTGGCTATTGCGTCGCAAACTAGCCGCCCGCACTCGCAGAATCTCCCGCCAGATCCGTTCCACATCCGCCGGATCCAGCCCCAGCGATGCGCCGCGCTCCCGCAGACGGAACAGCACTGCGGCTTCACGCGTTACATCCAGCCGATCCACGCCATCGGCCTGTTTCAACACCCAAGCCGCGCGCACCAGCCGACCGCGCTCTGCCAGCAGCGCCACCAGTCGGTCGTCGGTGGCATCCATTTCCAAGCGAATTTCTTCCAGTGTCACGAGCGCCCTCCAAGCGCGCGCATTGTGCCAGAAGTCACGCCAAATTGCTCGTGCGCTTCAACCTTTTTCACCAAGTCCAGCGGAAGCATCGAGCCGTCGAGCAGTCCTTGCCAGGCGGTCACCACCGCGAGCGCCTCCGCCTGCGTTTCCCGAACGAACTCCACGCGAAACCGCTTCACGCCGCGGGCCAATAGCGTCGGCACTACGGTCGCAGCGCTCTGGGCCTGGGCGTTGAACACCGTGTTGCGGCACGCCACGTCGACGATCACCGGGTGCTGCTGGCCGACGTGGTCGCGCAGGCTGAGCGTATGCGACTCGCACGGACGCCCGCAGGTACGAAAATCCTTGCCTGTGCTCAAAACATGCGCATAGACGCAGTGTTCCGTGTGAAAAGTCGGAATGTGATGGTGCACGGTCACGGTCAGCCGATCCGCCGGTACCCGCGCCAACAGCGCCAGCAGTTGCGGCTCGTCCAAGTCGTGCGCCACCGTCAGCGTGTCCGCGCCAAGGGCCAGCAGGTGATGCGCCGTCAGCGAGTTGGTCACGTTCAGGGAGAAATCGCCGTGCACCGCCGGTCGATCGGCCAGCGGAAGCTGCGCAAACTGCATCAGACCGCCCCAGTGCCGAACGAGCACGCCGTCCGGCTGCAGCCGCGCGATGCGCTGGTCATAACCGTCCTCGCCCGGTTTCTGGACACGCACCGTCGCGATCGTGAGCTTCAGCCCGGCCGCACGCACCCGTTCGACCGCACGCGTCAGCCCGACCAGTTCCATCCAGTCCAGTTCGACTTCCGGCAGGCCCGCGGCAATCACCGCATCCAACTGCGCGTCGTTGCGGCACAACGCGATCAGCTGCGGCTTGGCCGTTGGCTGCCACGGCGTCAGTTGTCGACGCGCTGCCGCCACCTCGATCAACGCCAGCGCCTGCTCCTGCGGATTCACGGTGTGACGATGCTGCGCTTCCACCGCCGGTAGCAGTGCTTCCACCAACTGCCGCCGCAGCGCCTTGAGCGCCGACACGGAGACGTGCAAATTCGGCGCCAGCGCCTGAAGGTCCATCGCGTGGAGCCGGAACGGCGTGCCACCCAGCGCGGCCAGCTTGTCAACAAGCGTGGGTTCGTCCAGCCCGTGCCCGGACGCAGGTTGCAGCACCAAGTCCGTCTGGCCGCTCACGGAAGCCAGACGGCCGATGGGCCCCGTAGCGGTGAGCCGCACCGAGAGCGGCCCCGCCAGCTGCCCAGCCACCGCGAAGTCCACCGGAATTCGCCCGGTCGGCAGTTGGCGCAGGAGATCGGCGGTCTCAGTCGCAATTTGCGGATCGCCAGTCAGCCACACGCGATCGCCGACCTGGACGCGCGCCAGATCAGGACCAGGCTGACCAAAGCGCAGCGACCAGCCACCTTCCAGCGCCTCGACCGCAAAGAGTGGCCCACCCGGTTCTTCCGATTCTGGCCGCCCCCGCTCAAAGCCCACGCCCATGCCCGCACGCGGCGCAACAGGCGGCAATCCCGGCACCTGAGACTTCGCCTGGGATCCAAGCCCCAGCGCCACGCCGCCTGTACTTGCGCGATCCTGCGCGCGCACCTGCACGGTGTTGCGAGCCACCGCGGTGACCTCGCCCAACAGCAGACCACGGTGCTTGGGAAATCGCCCTTCCACGAGCGTCTGATGGTCGGTTCCGCGCAAAAAGCCTTGCGAGAAGCCACGACTGTAGGACAACGCCATCTGCACGGCGGCCTCTTCCAGACGCGTCGGCGTTGGCCGCCCCGCGAGGCCGTCCAGCCGCTGCCGGTAGGCCTTCACCGCCGTCGCAACATACTGCGCATTCTTCTGGCGCCCCTCGATCTTCAGCCCGTGCACGCCGATTTCCGCCAGCTCCGCGACAACGTCCAGACCTGCGAGATCCAGCGGGCTGAGCAGGTACGCGACGTCGCCCAGCGGTCGAATCGTGGTATCCACGATGAGTTCATACGGCATCCGGCAGGACTGCGCGCACTGGCCGCGATTCGCCGACCGGCCGCCCCACGCCTCCGACGTCAGGCACTGGCCAGACCAGGACATGCACAGCGCGCCGTGGACAAACACTTCCAATTCCAACGACGTGTTGGCGGCAAACTGGCGAATTTCCGTCACGGACAATTCGCGCGGCACGACGATGCGCGTGCAACCCAGCGTCTCGGCAAAGCGCGCAGCTTCGGGCGAACTGACCGTCATCTGCGTCGAAGCGTGGACTTCCAACGTCGGCGCAATCGCGCGGGCGAGCAGCGCCACGGCTGGATCCTGGACGATGAGCGCGTCCACGCCGGCTTGCGCCACGGCGCGCAGAATCGTCTCAACCACCGGCAGTTCCGGCTCAAAAATCAGAGTATTGAGCGTGAGATAGGCGCGAGCGCCGGCCGCGTGGATCGTCGCAACGGTTTGCGGCAAGGTGTCCAGCGAGAAGTTCGCAGTCCGCGATCGCGCGTTGAATCCGAGATCCAGGCCGAAGTAGACCGCGTCTGCACCTCCGGCCAGCGCAACGCGCAAGGCTTCAGCGTCGCCGGCGGGGGCCAGCAGTTCAGGCAATCGGCCGGACGGCATCAGGTGAGTCCAAGAAAAGTCGTTGACGACACGCTATACATCCCTGCATGGACTCGGAGCCAAAGCACTTGTGTCGCCGCGGGTCGGCGCGCAGGGACGCACGCTTGGCGACCCGGCCAGCAGCCTAAACATGCCCACCACGACTCCCGGCTTGATCTCCAGTCTCGGCAGGCATGTCTAGTCGTCCTCACCCGCAGCATCCTGCCGGAGTGGCGTCGTCGGCAAGCTCACGGCATCCAACTGCGCGGAAAGTCGCTCATTCTCAGTCAACGCCTCGGTCAGCTGGCGGCGAAGTTCCGTCGCTTCCGCCTCGGCTTGGTCGTCCAAGCCACGCAGCGCTGCTTGCGCCGCGACGAGTTCCTGACGCAGCGTCTGCACTTCGCCGTCCGCCACCGGACTGGGCCGTCCGCCACGCGCTGCGGTCAGTTCCGCGAGCAAGGCCGCTTCAGCCGCCGCGTGCTGGCCGTCCAGAAGTTCCAAGCGCGCTGCCAAGTCCCGGCGCTCGCTTTCCGCCGCCGCAAATGCGGCCTGAAGCCGGTCATGTTCGACCTGCAAGGTATGGGCGTGCTCCCGCGCCGCTTCCGTTTCCTGGTGTGCCTCAGACAAGTCGGCCAGCGCTTGACGCCACAGTGCCGTGCGCGCTTCCACTTCATCCTGCGCAGCGGCCAGTTCGTCCGCCAAGTTCGGCTGTCCGTCGGTCGTGGTTGCAACGGCGGCCACCACGGGCTCTGGCTCCGGCTCTGGCGCAACGTCGGTGGCCCCAGGCTGAGATTCCACTGGCAGATCGTCGTCAAAGACCGGCTCCGCATCCGGCTCGTCGGCGATCGCAGAATTATCTGGCGGAATCAGGACTTCTGGCGCAGAAGTCACATAAGCCGACTGCGCATTGGAAACGTGAATCTTCACGTCATCGTCACGCCCGCTGGTGATCGCAAACCCGGACGTGGAGGCGTTCTCAATCGACGACTCCGGCCGCGGCGGCGGCGGGGGTGGCGGCGGCGGAGGAGGCGGTGGCGGCGGGGGCAGTTCAAAAGGCGGTGGCGGAATGCCCATCGGCGGGGGTGGAATGGCAAACGGCGGTGGCGCAATGCCTTCCTCCGGGATCACGGTCTCCTGCTCCAGCGTGGCGTCCAATGCCTCGCGCTCGAACCGCAGCTCAAACGCGCCGCAGCGGAAGATCACCCCGTCTTCCAGGATCACCGGCACGTTCGGATCCAGCCGATCTGCAAAGTAGAACGTGCCATTGGAGGAGCCAAGATCCTCCAGCACGTAGAGCCCGTCCTGCCAACCGACACGCGCGTGCTTGCGGGAGACCGAATGACCGGCGGTGCGGATCTGACAATCGGACGCGCGGCCAATCCAAATATCGCCAGAAGACTGATTGATTTCAATCACCTGCGGTTGACTGTTGTCGTCCAGATAGTGAATATGCGCCACGCGTGCCTCCCTTCGCAACGGCGTGATTGTCGGAGACTCTGGCCCGCGTCGCAAGCGCCCGCGCGACGAGTTTGTCGCAGCAACTGGCGCGGCAGCAAATTCCGGCTAAAGTGGCGGCGGGTGGACAGCACGGCATGAGGCACGGCCGATGAATCGTTTTTCTTTTCTGGCAGTTCTTGCCGCGGTCCTGTTGTCGGGGCATGCACATGCCGCGGGCGTCCGACCTGGCATTGAAGTGCTGGTCGACGAACAGCTGGATCTGGTGCGCGACAAGCGTGTGGGATTGCTGACGAATCCTTCCGCGGTCGATAGCCAGCTGGTACCGACGCTGGATCGCCTGCGTAAAGTGGGTGTGGAAGTCACTCAGCTCTACGCGCCGGAGCACGGGATTTCCGCGGCGCTGGCGAATGGCAAGGGCGGCGACAAGGGCATCGATGCCGGGAGTGGTCTGCCGGTTGAACCGGTGTGGGGCGCGCATTTTTCCCCGAGCAAGGCATCGCTGGAACGCATCGATGTGCTGGTCTTTGACATCCAGGACCTCGGTTCGCGGACGTACACGTTTGCGACGACGCTCGGCAAACTGATGATCGCGGCGGGCGCTGCCGGCAAGACGGTGATCGTGCTCGACCGTCCCAATCCCGGTGGCGGACTGCTGTTTGAAGGGCCGATCATCGAGCAAAAGCACAAAAGTCTCGTGGGTTGGGGACCGCTGCCGGTGACGCACGGCATGACGCTCGGCGAATTGGCGCGGTTCTACCAGCAGGAACTGAAGATCAAGGTGGAGCTGAAGGTGGTGCCAATGAAAGGTTGGCGGCGCGACATGGTGTGGGAAGACACCGGGCTGCCGTGGGTGCCGAGTTCGCCGGGCATTCCGCACGAGTTGAACGCGCACCTGTACGTGGCGACGGGCATGGTGGGCGGCTGCGGCGCGAATGTGAACGAAGGTGGCGGCAATTCCATGCCTTTTGAGCTCATTGGCGCGCCCTACATCGACCCGCAGAAGCTGGCGGACTGCCTGCGCGGCGAGAATCTGCCAGGCGTCCTGTTCCGGCCCATGAGCTGGAAGCCACGCGCGGGCGCACAGTTCTCCGGCAAGTTGGTGCACGGCGTGCAACTGGTCCTGACCAATCCGCGCATCTTCAAGCCGCTCAAGACCGCGCTCGCGATTCTCCACACGCTGTACAAGCTGTTTCCGGAAGAGGTCCAGATCAAGGACGTCGGCAAGTTTGGTCGCGTCTGGGGCACGGATCGCGTGCTGACGGCGCTGAAGGAAGGCGTCGATTGGCACAAGATTGAAGCCAGCTGGCAGCCAGAACTCGACGCTTTTGCGGTGAAACGTCAAAAGGTGCTGCTGTACCCCTAGCTGCCTTGCGCGCGCGCGCCACAGGAACCGCTGATGCCGACCAAGACGCCTACGCTGACATCGCTCGGGGCTTTCGCGCTCGTCGCAGCGTTGTGCTGGTGGCTGGCCGGCGTGCTGGTGCCACTCGTGCTGGGCGCCGTGCTGGCGTTGGTCCTCGCGCCAACCGTGGATCGCTGGACACCGCGCCTGAAGTCCCGTGGGCGAGCGATCGCCGTGTCTGTGGGCAGCATCGTCCTGTTGTTTGTCCTGCTGACGGCGATCGCCGTGCCCATGATGATCGCGGAGGCCCGGCACTGGACGGTGGCCGTGACTGGCGAAGGTGGATCGGCCATGACCGGCATCGATCACCCTCTGGATTACGGCAGCTTCGCGGATCCGGACCAAACCGACTGGCACGGTGCGCAACTGGCCGCGGCGGCGCAGACGCAGGGTGCACCGCCGGAGATTGTGCGGCTGCTGCGGGACGTGGCGGCGCCGGGGCGCGATCACACGCTCGCGGAGGTCGTCGGCGATCGCGACGGCGACGGTCGGCTGGAGCCGGGATACGCGCGCCGGCTCCGGCTTTTGCAGCGCGACCACAGCAGCGCTATGGGGCGGGCGATCACCTGGCTGGATCGCAACGGCGTGCTGCGAGGCGTCCGCAACGCCGTGGAGCAAACGCTTTCCCGCGACCGCATCGCCAAACTCCTGTCGGGACCGCAGCTGTCGACGGCGGGCGACGTCGGAATGCGCGTGCTCGGTTCCGTGGGCGACGTCCTGATGACGCTGCTGGGCGTGACGGTCACCGCCCTGCTGACGCCGATCTACGCGTTTCTCCTGCTGCTGGCGCTACCGCGCTGGCGGAGCGCATTGCCCAACTACCTGCCGCAGGACCAGCGGGCGCTCTGGTTGCGCATCGGTGGGCGAATTGTCGCCTCGATCAGCGCCTTTGTCCGTGGCCGGGTCGTCGTTTGCAGCATCGTCGGCGCGATCACCGCCATCGGCTGGGCGCTACTGGGCGTGCGCCTCGGGATTCTGGCCGGTCTGGGCGTCGGCGCTTTGACGCTCGTGCCTCTGGCCAACGTGCTGGTGCTGGTGCCGGTCCTCGTCATGAGCGTGATCGAGTGCGCAACCGGTGCCCGCGGCTGGGGTTGGCTGCTGGGCGTGCTGGGCATCTACGCCGTCGGCCAGCTCGCCGAGTCGGTCTTGAACCCGTTGATCGTCGGCGACGCGGTCGAATTGGACCTCCTGACCATGATCGTCGCGCTGACCATCGGCGGGGCATTGGCTGGCTTTGCCGGACTCGTACTCGCCGTTCCGGTTGCAGCCACCTTGCGCATTCTTGCCGAAGAACTGTGGCTGCCCCGCTGGCGCGCTTGGGCGGAGAACGGGTCACCGGCGCCATAAGCCAATTCAACCCACCATCGTTGCGCGGCTCCGTGATCGTTCGCCAAATCGCTTGACATATTCGCATCTTTTCAAGCACTTGCGGGGGAGCCAACGGTAAACCCTTTGCCGCGTTCTGGCATCTTTCTGTGAATTTGTGACGGTTTTCTTGAACACACCGCCGGAAACCCCTAAAACGTATGACGGGCTCGCGACGCGTCTGTTGTGGCTCCCCTTCTGCTCTGTGCTTTTGTCCCCCCACCTTCTGGAGTTTTGCATGCGCACGTTCACGTTTCTTCGCCTCGCCCTCACCGGCACCCTCCTGACCATCGCGCTCGTCGCCAGCGGCTGCGGCACCACCACGTCGTCCAGCGGCGGCGGCACGACCGACACCGCAACGACGGACGACACCGCCGCGGGCAGCGATGCCGCGACCGGTGGCGACACGACCACGACCGGCGACACGACCGGCACCGACGCGACGGCGGGCGTCAGCTTCACCACCATCTACCCGCAGATTCAAGCGACCTGCGCGACGACCGGTTGCCACACGACCGCGGACAACAAGTTCGCTGGCAAGTTGGATCTCAGCACCCAGGACCTCGCGTACGCGGGTCTGGTGACTGCGGCCAAGGCCGACGCGATTTGCACGCCAACGGTGCTGGTCAAGGCCGGCGACCACGCCGCCAGCTCGCTGTGGATTCGCATGAGCCCGGACACGACGGTTGCGACCGCCGGCCCGTGCGGCGACCCCGTGGAGAAGATGCCCTACAACAAGCCGACCGCTGCCTGGTCGGCCGCCGATGTCGCCAAAGTCGCCGCGTGGATTGACGCGGGCGCCGCCAAGTAAATCCAAGCCTTGCGTTTCATGAACACGCCACGTCTCCAGTTGCAACAGCTCCTGGAGGCGTGGCGTGTGCGCTTTTTGCCGTCGGATTGGCGCGCTTTGCGCTGGCTGCTGGCCTTGCACGTGGTGCTGCAGCTCAGCGGCATTGGATGGGACCTGCCCTGCTCGTTTGAGTGGGAAAACGACGGCGTTGCGCCGCGCGATTTCTTTGCGGGCATCGCGCTGAATCTGCCGCCAGGCCATGGCCACACGTATCCGTTGCTGCACAACCTGCTGCTCGGCATCCTGAACCTGCCGACGCTGCTGGTGTCCGTGGCCACGTCGCCGTCGTGGACGCCGGACGGGATCCTGCACCACATCCTCGACTACCCGACCATGACAGCGGTGCACCTCACGGCCAAGCTGCTGTCGGTTCTGATGGGTGTGATCGCGCTCGCCGCTTTGGCGCGTGTCACCGCCCGCCTGTTCGATCGCCAAGCTGCGATCTGGACGGTTGCCTTTGCGATGGTGAACCTGACTGTCGCCTATTATGGTCGCACGACGAACCTGGACGGGCCGTACCTGTGCTGGATGGCGCTGGCCGCTGACCGGTTGCTGGACGTTGTCGAATCGGGTGCGTGGCGCGACTACCGCCTTTTTGCGCTGCTGCTGGCGGCGTCCATCGCAACGAAGGATCAAGCGTACGCCGCGTGGATTCTGCCGGGACCGGTGCTGCTTCTGGCCTGGCCGATCGTGCGTCCGCGCGCGCTGGCGGCCGGCGCGAACCACTGGCGACTTTTGGGCAAGGCGCTTCTCTGGGGCGCGCTTGGCTTGGCGGCGATGGGTGGCGCGCTCTGGAATCCACCCGGTTTTGTCCACCGCTTGCAGACGCTGACCGGCCATGCCAGCCAGGATTGGCGCAGCTACGCGCCTTCGCTGACCGGCGTTCTGCAGAATTTGCGCGATCTGGCCCTGGCGACGCCCGACGAGTGGTGGCCGTGGCCCGTCCTGCTGCTTGTCCTCCTCGGTCTGGTCGTGGCGCTGCGGCGCGTTCAACCGCTCAAGCTGCTGCCGCTGTTGCTCGCCGCAAGCCAAATCTTCGGCTTTACGCTCGTCGTCGGCCGAATCGGTCACCGTTTTGGCCTGCCCACGGGGTTTTGGCTGTCCACCTATGCTGGTCTCGGCGCCGCGTGGCTGATCGCGCATGTGGGGCCACGCGCGCGACCGGCCGTGCTGGCGGTTTGGCTGTTTGCCCTGGCCCACACGCTCACGGTGCAGGTCGCCCAGTGGACCGACGCGCGGCGACCGGTCGAAGCGTGGCTGGCGCAACTGCCTGCGAAGACGCGGATCCTGATCGCTGGCCCCGTCGTGTCGCAACCGCGTTGGGGCCGTGGCACGCTGGCCGCACTCGACGTGACGCGTCTGGGACCACAGCCCGTCGATCAGCGCAATCCGCTGCTCGGTGTCCGGGAACTCCAAGGCGACCTCACCGACTTGCCGAAGTCATCGCCGGATGCGATCGTGTTACCCGCACCGTTCGTGAGCGAATTCGTAGCGCACGAGTCACGTCCGGGCGAGGTGGTGCAAGTCGTCGTCCAGGAACGACGCGCAGCAGGCGGGCAGACGTTTTTCGCAGACGTCGCGGCCGGGCACGTCGATGGTTATCGGGTCGTGCAGGTGCCCAATCAGTGGCCGCGGTTTCTCGACGAGCGCGGCTGGCACGTGCCACACGTCCACAGTTCGGTAGGTGAGGCGATGATCGTGCTGGTCCGGAACGGTGCACAGCTTCCCGCCATCGCCGGGAGTTCCACGCCGTGAATTCTGCGCCCCGCATCCTGCTTTTTGGCGAAGCGCCGCCGCCCTATGGTGGCATCCAGGCGCACTGCACGCGGTTGCTGGCTTGGCTGCGCACCCAAGGCGCGACCGTTCGGCTGGCCAACACGCATTCACGCGGCGTGGCTCCGTCGTCGGTGGCCGATCCGGACATTGTGCCCTCGCGCAACGGCGTGCTGCCAGCGCTGGCCCAGATCCGCGCTTTTCAACCCAATCTCGTGCACCTGCACGTCTACCGCTGGCGGATCACGGCACTTCTCGGCTGGCTGCGACAACACCCGCGCGCGCTCGGCACGCCGCCCTTGCGGACGGTGATCACCATTCACGGCGAGGCCCATTTCACGACCATTCCGGTGCTGGTGCGCCCGCTCGTCCACGCAGCGCTGCGTCAGGCGGACGTGCTGATCGCCGATAATCCAAGCCTGCTCGCACACTTGCACGGCGAAATCGGTGCTGATCCGACCCGCACGCGCCTGATCGGTGCGTTTTTGCCGCCGTCATCGGCTGAGTTGGATCGCGCCCTGCTGCCGGCCGATATTCTCGCGTTTGCAGCGGCGCATCAGCCGCTGATCGTGGGCAACGGCGCGATCGCTACGTTCAAGGGCGAGGACAAGTACGGCGTGGACCTGCTGATGGCGGCGATCAGCCTGCTCAAGGACGCTCATCCGCGGATCGGCGGCATCTTTTGCATCACGGCCGTTCACGATCGCAGTCGGATGCAACGCTTGGAGGCCGAATTGGCGCGGAACGGGCTCAGCGATCGCTTCCTGTTCGTCCAGGACTTGCCGTCGCTCGCACCGCTGTTCGCGCTTGCCGACGCAACAGTGCGGTCCACGAACACGGACGGCGACGCGCTCTCCGTTCATGAATCGGCGATGCTCGGCACGCCGGTGGTCGCGTCGGATGTGGTTTCACGGCCCAGCTATGCTGATTTGTTCCAAAATCGCAACGCGCCGGACCTGGCGCGTGTGATGTCCGCCGTACTGGCGCGTGGCAAGCTGGACGACGCGACAGCCGCTCAGGTCGGTCACGATGGCGCGGCCTTGTGGCAGGTCTATCAGTCGTTGCTGGCCGATGCAGCACGAGCGGTTGCGCCCGCAGACGACCCGGCCTAACCGGCGGCGATGGCAGACTGGATGAGCGGCGCAAGTTCGCCACTCTGGAACATTTCCATGGCAATGTCGCAACCGCCAATCAGCTGACCCGAGACGTAAAGCTGTGGAATCGTTGGCCACTGCCCGTAGATTTTGACGCCTTCGCGGATATCGGCATCTTCCAGGACGTTGACCGACTTGAATTGGTTTGGCCCCAAACCACAAGCCTTGAGGATTTCCAAGGTGCGGGCCGAAAAGCCACACATCGGGAAGCTCGATGTACCCTTCATGAACAAAACCACTGGGTTGGATTTGACGAGCTGATCAATCTCAGCGTTGACGTCACGCATAGCACACTCCTTGTTGAATTGGGTCAGTTGGCGAGAACGCGGGTCTTGAGCGCCAGGGCATGAATTTCCACGCCCACCCGGTCACCCAGGGCGTCGTAAACCATCCGATGCTGTTGAATCATCCGCTGGCCGACAAACTGCGGCGCGGCAATTTCGACCTCAAAATGGTCTCCGCCGCCCGTCGTGTCCGTCACCCGCAGTTGCGCACCGGGGAAGGCAGCTCGCAGGGTTGTTTCGATGAACGCTTGCATGATCGCTCTCGCGCCGACAATGGCGTTTCCGCAAAGTAGTGGGTTTGCCGCCATGCGCAAGGGGGCGAGCGCGAACTGCGGTCCCAAGCGCGGCTTTTTGTCCGCGCACTCCAGATGTTGGATGCGCCGCAACATCGTGCTACCATGCTGAAGCGGCCTCCGCGCCGGCATTTGGGAGTTTTCATGACCCGCAATCGTCTGTCGTTGTTCCTCCTGCTCGCCGCCATGGCTGTATTGCTTTCGGCGTATCGGCCGTTCGCCAACGTGCAGACCGTGTGCCCGAATTGCCCGGAAAAGTCGGACAAATTGGTGCTTCCGGACGGCCGGACGCAGCCGGGCGACATCGTCGCCAAGAATCAGGACGGCTACGTGGTTTCGCGCTTTGGCGAACTGCGGTTCATCCAGTTCCCCGAGATCGCCAAGGTGCAGTGGGCGGCGGGCAAGGAGCCGGTGGGTTTGGACAATGATGACCAAATCCTCTTGAAGAACAAGGATCAAACGGTGCTGAACGGCACGCTGTTCGAGAACGAGCCCGGCAAGCGCATGTCGCTCCGTTCGCGCAAGGGCATGGTCTACGTTGTGCTGCCCAAGGAAGTGCTCGTGTACTACCAGCGCGGCGTGCGCAAAGCGCCCGTGCTGACGGTTCCGCAGTAATATTTTCGCTACGCCCCGCGGCAAAATCCACGCACGGACGAATACCTCTTTGCGCGACTGAATTCGCGCAGAGAGGACATCATGTTTCGATTTCTCACGCTTTTGGTGATCGTTCCGCTTGCGGCGTGCGTTGCCGATCCGAACCGGGACGCGGATGCACGCGCACCTGACGACGCGCGCACCGACGCGCAAACCGACGAGTCGCCACCGCCACGCCAGCTCGCCGGGGTTGCCAAGCCCTTGTTCGTCGCGCCAGCGCCCCACCCTGCGGTGACATTGGCCAATTTGGCACAGCCGCAGACCACGGCCATCGTCAAGGCCGCGCTGGACGAGGCGGTGCAAGGCCTTCTGTTCACAAGCGAATCCGACTATCCGTTTCAGGTATTCGTGCTCCCCGGTGCTGGCCGGCCGCATGTCTCGACGACGAACATCAAGAAGAAAGTTGCGGCGTTCTATGTCCAACGACCGGAGACGATGCCGTTGGCGCAGCGGTCCGTCGAAACGCGGACGCTGGCCGCACTGTTCAAGTACTACGTGCACAGCCAGGACTGGTGGGGCGATTTTGAGAAGCAGCGCGCCCCGCAGTTCAAAAAGCTCAAGGCGATCCTCGATGCCCAGCTGAGCCACGTGCACGTCTATCGCGTCGGACCGAAGACGCCGTGGGGCCTGTCGCCTGATATCGACGTGTTCATCGAAGGGACGACCGCGGAAGGCGACGTGATCGTGCTGTGGACGGTCTCGATTGAGACGTGACTGCCGCTATTTCGCCGCCGATGCCGCTTCCAGCGCTGCCGCCAACTCCGCGCGTGTCTGCGCACCTGGGAGGTCGCGGACGATCACCCCCGTGCGCGAAATCGCGAACGTGTGCGGAATGCCCCAGACGTTGAGCGCACGATGCGCCGTGCCGTTCTCGTCCCAAACGACCGGCAACAGTAGCTGATGGTCGGACAGATACCGGGCGACTTCCTCACTGTCGTCGCCGGCCACCGTCAACACAGTGAACGCGGTGCCGTGCTGCGCAAGCTCGCGCCAAATCGGCAGTTCGGCGCGACACGGCGCGCAACTCGGCGCCCAGAAATGCAGGAGCAAGGGCTTGCCACGGTGATTGAGCGGTCCGTCCAGGGTGGTCGGGTCCAGGCCGGTCGCTGAAAGGAGAGGCAGAGCAAAATCTGCAACGACTTCACCGCGTTTTCCGTCCGATTGTTGAGCAGTTGGCCGGATCGCGATGGACACGAGCCATGCGGCCAGAACCGCGCCGGCAAACGCAATCCAGCGTGCGCGACGGAAATTCAGGCGTTCCCAATGCGGCATGTTGCAGGCGTTCTCAGCGACTTTCGGTCGGCTTGTTGTGCGGTTCGCGTTGCAGCTTCTCCAGCTGCTCCTCCAGCCGCTTGATGCGTTCCTCTACCGGCGTCTTGCGCCCCAGCTCGGCCGCAGCTTTGCGCATCATGTCTGCGGTGCGAAAAAAGATTTCCCGATCGGCCGCGGCCAGCAGCGGCCCACGCGAAGCCGGATCGGCCAACACGCCCAGAGCCTGCGCCGCGTGCTGGCGCAATCGCAGGTTCGGCTCATGCAGCACGCTCTCCAGGTACAGCCGCACCTTGTCACGCTGCGGTTCATTGTGCGTGGCCCACGCCGCCAGCGCCGGAAGCGCACCCTCGCGGAGTGGCTTCGCGTTGCCGGGCTGGCTCAGTTGCCACAGCAGGTTGGCATCGCGGGCATCACCCGTTTGGCCCAGCAACGCCAGCGCATGCGTTGCCAGCGTGTCGCGGTGACTTGCCACCGTGGCCGTTTCGCGCAGGACGTCACGTGCAGCCTGTCGGTCAATCCTGTGCAAGGCCGTCATCGCTCCTCGCACGACGGCGTACGAGGGATCCTTTTGCAGCGCCGTCATCAACTGCGGCCACGCCGCCAGATCGTGCAAGTCGCCCAGCGCCAACGCCGCCGCCGAACGCACGACGGCCTCCGGGTCCTTCTGCAAAGCGGTCAACACGCCTTGGCGCACCGCAGGCCGCTCCGCCTTGGCCAGCTGCTCCACCGCCGCGACGCGCACGTGACGCGCCGAATCATCGGCCAAAGCGTGGAGCAGCGCCGTGACCACTTGTTGACTCGCCAATTGCTTGCCCAGGGCCATCACCGCCTGCAGCCGCACCTCCGCGGAACTGCTGTGATCGCGCATCGCGATCAGGTCATCGACATCAGCATCCAGCGTCCAGTCCGCCAGCAGCGTCATGTCCGGATCGATTTCAATCAGCGTCGGCCGCGCGGTTGCCGCCAGCGTGTAATCGGCCTTTTGGCTGTCCAGGTGCACCTTCGTGACGACGCACGTCTCCGGCGTCTGGATGCGCAATGGAATTTGCAGGTCAAAAGCCGGCTGTCCCTGGGCGACCTTCTGCTTTTGCTCAAAGGCAATCTTCAAGGTCTTCTGACTGGCATCCCACGTCACCTTGGCGTGCAGCACCGGATGCCCCGCCTGACGCACCCAGCGCGTGAAGAAGCCGCGCAACGACTTGCCCGACGCCTCTTCCATCGCCCGCTGAAAATCGGCCGTCTCCACGCTGCGGGCACCGGCGTTCACGTACGCCGCGATTCCGGCGAAAAACGTCTTGTCGCCCAACTGGCGGCGCAGCATGTGCAGCGCCAGCGCGCCTTTTTGGTAGGCATGCCGGTCAAAGAGTTCGTCCGCATCGGCGTAGCGGTCGGTCACGATGGGCCGCAGGTATTCACCCGCTTCCGCCAGATACGCGGCGCGTGCGTCCGCCAGCTCTTCGTCGAATCGGTCGCGTCCCAAGCGCATTTCGATGGTGAGCCAGTCAAAATAGCTGGCAAAACCTTCGTTCAGCCAGACATCCGCCCACGTCCGGCACGTCAGCCAATCGCCAAACCATTGGTGCGCCATTTCGTGGGCGATCAGGCCATCCACCTGCCAGTCGAACTGGCCGCGGACATCAGGAATCGCCCGGTCCGTCAACGTCGTCAGCGAGACGTTTTCCATGCCGCCAAAGGAGAAATCGCCCACGATGACATGGCCATAGCGCGTCCACGGATACGCCATGCCGGTCAGGTGGTTGAGCTTGTCCAAAATATCCGGCGTCACTGCGAAGGTGCGCCGCACGTCGTCGAGCACGTCCGGCAGCGCCCAGGTGCGCAATTGCGTCCGCGCGTGCGGGTGATCGACCGCCACAAACGGTCCGGCTGCCACGTTCAGCAAATAGATTGGCGCTTCCTGCCGAAAGGAAAATTGCGTCGTCGCCAGCTTGCCCGCCACGGTGCGCGCCGTCAGATCGCCGTTCGACAAGGCCTGCCAGGCAACCGGCGTTACCAGCGTCACGTTCCACGACAGGCGTTCGTCCGGATCGTCCGGAGACGGCAGCCAGTACCGCGCCTCCTCGGTTTCGCCCTGGCTCCACACGTGCTGCGGCCGCTGCGGCGCGTCCGCGTCAGGCTGCACAAAGTTCAGGCCCCGCTTGGGCGACCCGTGCCACGTCAAGTCCAATTGCCAAGCGCCGGGCGGTTCCGCGTGCGGCAGTTCGAACCGCAGCTGCGTGTGGTCCTTGGTCACGATCGCCGGCACCCGCTTGCCGTCGACCAGCCAGGCCGCCTTATCGATGGCAAAATCCACGGCATCCAGCCGCAGTTCCGTCGTTGGCTGGCGCAAAACGCCCGCGTAGATCGCGTGACCGACGATGTGCCCCGCCGGATCGATGCTGACCGTCAAGTCGAGATGCTGAAAGTCGATCGCGCGAGTGGCTGGCTCATGCCAGGGTTGGCTGTCGTCCAAAAAGCGCGACGGCGATTGCGGATCGGCGAATGCTTCGGCGCAAAACAGCAGGGTCAGCAGAAAACACAGACGCATTCGCACCTCCGGCCGGCGAGTGTGCCGGTCCGGTCAACGAATGACAACCGCGCGGAGGTTGACAAAAGTCCGGGTCGGACGCATTCTACCGGCCCGCTGCCGGTGCGTCCGGGCAGCAACAAGGGGCCCAGCCGATCACGAATCGCCTGTGTCTGCTGAAGAATCGGGGTGTAGCGCAGCCTGGTAGCGCACTTGCTTCGGGAGCAAGGAGTCGCAGGTTCAAATCCTGTCACCCCGACCATCATTTGGCCACGCCCGCTCGTGGTCGAGACACTGTGGCCCACGCATTCGGGCCAGGCAAAACGGCCCGTGAGTCCGTGGATTCGCGGGCCTTGCTGTTTTTGTCGCAAGCGCTTGCGTGCTATCTTCCCTGCCGCAGCCGCACAGGGCTTCGAGGACATGGCCATGGCGCTCCAGCCGAAAATCCTGTTTCAGGACGAGTCGTTGATCGCGATGGACAAGCCATCGGGGCTGCTTTCGCATGGCGCGGAAGACGTCACGTCGGCGCTGACCTGGCTCCAGGCCTGGGTGGCGGCAAAAGGCGAAGATCCGGCGCAGATCCATCTCGTGCATCGGCTCGACAAGGAAACGTCGGGCGTGCTGCTATTTGCCCGCAGCGAAGAAGCCGCGCGGCTGGCGAATGAGGCGTTTCGCGAGCGGCGGGTGCTGAAAGTCTATCTGGCGCTGACATCGCCGGTGCCGGGCCTGCGCTGGCAGCGCGCCGAGTTGCAGCTCAAACCGCGCAAGATCGGCGGCGGCGAGTTCATGGCGGTGGTGCCGAGCGATGGGCTGGCCGCGGCGGCGGAAGTCGAAGTGCTCGCGCGCGGTCGGCGGTTCGGCCTCGTGCGGGTGATTCCCGAGCAAGGTCGCAAGCATCAGGTGCGCGCGACGCTCGCAGCGCTGGGTGCGCCGATTTGCGGCGACTTCCTGTACGGCGGGCCGATCGTCAAGAAGTTGGCGCCACGCACGATGCTGCACGCCCGCGCCCTGGAGCTGAAACACCCGATCACCGGCGAGCACTTTGTGGTCCGCGCGCCGCTGCCGCCGGATTTCCGCGCGCTCATGGCCGAGGACGGCGGCACAATGCCCTCGGACCTGGATCGCCGCCACCGGACCGCACCGCTCAAGGACGACCGCGCCCGCCGGCCGCCGAGCCCCGTCGTGCAGCAGCGTCAAGTGGATCGGCAGCGTGCGCAGGCGGAATTGGTCGCTGTGCCGCGCGGCGTGCCGGGATTTCGGCCGCACGTGAAGCCAAAGACGCCGGGACGCGGGCGTTAGGCACTATTCCAGATACGCCGCGCGCACTTCCAGGAGTTGATCGAGGCACTGCTCAAACGCCGCGACGACTTTCGGGTCGAAATGGCGACCGCGCTCGCGTTGGATGTGCGCCACCGCTTCGTCCACGCTCCAAGCGTCTTTGTACACCCGCGGCGTCGTCAGCGCGTCAAAGACATCCGCCAGCGCGACGATACGACCGACCAGCGGGATCACCTCGCCTTGCGCCGCGTTCGGATAGCCCGTGCCATCCCACTTTTCGTGATGCGCCAGCGCAATCTGCTCGGCCATTTGCAGGAGCTTGGAGCGTGAACCCGCGAGAATTCGCGCGCCGATGCTGGGATGCTCCTTCATCTGCTGCCATTCCTCGTCGGTCAGCCGGCCCTGCTTCAGCAACACGGAATCGCGGATGCCGATTTTGCCCACATCGTGCATCGGCGCCGCGAGCTTGATCAGCGCCTGATCCTCGACCGTCATGCCCAACTGCCGGGCGAGCACCTGGGCGTAGCTGCTCATGCGTTCGACGTGCTCGCCCGTGTCGCCATCCCGGTATTCCGCCGCGCGCGCGAGGCGCATCACCGTGTCGCGACTTGCCTCCAGCAGCTGGGCATTCACGCCGCGCAGTCGTTCCAGCGCCGTCGTCAAGTCCGCTGTGCGCGCTTCCGCCATTTCCTCCAGCCGCCGGTTGGTCTGGTGCAGTTGGATTTCCGTCGAGATGCGCTCAGCGGCCACGCGCAGCACCCGCAACCGCGCGCTCGCGCCCACCCGGTGCGTCATCGACACTTGCTTTTCGTGCCCCCAGGCGTGCAGCGCACCCAAGATTTCGCCGTCCTGACTTTGCAGCGGCAGGCCCACGTACGGCAACGTCGCCGGATGCTCGCCGGCCAGCACGCCTTCCGACTCTTCAATCACCAGCATTTCACCGCGGTTGCAGAGTTCGGCGTGACGCCGGTCCACAACGGAACTGCCGCGCCCGCCGGCGGTCCGATGCACTTCCGCGACCGCGCGCGGTTGGCTCGCCGGCCCCAGCGTCACCACCACGTGCGACATCCCCATCCATTCCGAAACCCGCCGCGCCAGCGCTTCCAGCACTTCGTCGGTCGACGCGTAAGCCTTGGAGAACGTCGACAGCTCGAACAAGGCGTTCAGGATGTCGCGATCGCGCATCGCCTGGGCGCTCGACCGGTGCACGCGCACGGCGGTGCGCACGCACACCTGCAACTCCAGGGCGTCCAGCGGCTTGTCCAGCACGTCGTCGGCGCGCGTCGCGATGCACAGGGTCTCCCGCAGCGTGTCGTCGCGACGGACAATCAGCACCAATTGCGGGCGCGTCCCATCGCCGCGAATCCGACTCAGTACATCGGAAAGTTGCTCCACTTCGCGGGCCAACGGCGCGTCGGCGTCAATCACCAGCAGCTCCGGACGCAATTCGCCGAGACGCAGCGCCAATTCATCCGCGGTCTGCGCGTGCATCAGCAGATGGCCGAGCGGCGTGGTCACCGCCGCGAGCGACTGCAACAGTTCTGGACCGTTGGCGACAACAAGAATGCGGGCTTGCGCGGACACGGCCACCTCGGGGCGGATCGCCCGCGTCGAGCATAGCTGGACTGAGCCGTCACGCAAGGGCGCCCGCACATTGCGCCTGTCGTGGGCCGCGAATTGCGATTTCCCGCACTTCCGCGACCCCGCGCGTTTCATCCCACGCGGCGGTTCGGTATACTGGCGGCATCGGCAACGAGGCCGGTGTGCGCGGTCGGAGCTTGGATGCTGGTTCAGAGTCGCAGAGCGTCAATCGGGCTGACCGGCTTGCTGTTGGTGCTGGCCATCGGCTGCGCCAAGGATGTGACCGACTATCCGTCG
This sequence comes from uncultured Myxococcales bacterium, assembly GCA_903924465.1. Lineage (GTDB taxonomy): Bacteria > Myxococcota_A > UBA9042 > UBA9042 > UBA9042 > CAIYBN01. Next base: position 111,399 of record CAIYBN010000099.1, read on the forward strand.
CTGCGTTTGGTGATCAGCAGCGAACCGCCGTTGCAACCCGGTGCGACCATCGCCACGCTGCAACTGGCCCTGCGTTCCCCCGACGGCAAGACGTTCAAGCTGCCGCCGCCGGGCAAGGAAGCCGACCTCACTTTCGCCCTGCCGGCTGGGCGCAACATTGTCACAACGCCGTACTCCATCGACATTGCGCAGCCGAGCAGCACCGCGGGACTGGTGCAACTGCGCGTCTTGGGCCTGCAACAGAAACAGGTGCTGACGGTCTGGACGGGCGTCATCGACACGCGAACGACGGGTGAACTGGCGTTGACCCTGCGCGCACCGCAGCCGGCGTGCGACGCGGATGGCGACGGCGTGGCGGATTGCAGCAAAGCCGGTTGCTGCAGCGACCCGAACGTTCCCAGCGATTGCAACGACGATCCGACACCGGGAAAGAGCGGAATCCCCAAAGGCTTTTTGTGCAGCCCGTTCAATTTTGAAGACCCGTGCACCCAATGCGGCGACGGCCTGGACGAGGATTGTGACGGGACCGACATCGCTTGTGTGGACACGGACAAGGATGGCGTACCGGATTGTCAGGAGACCGCGTGCCCCGCCGGCGCGGCCAGCGACCCCACCATCTACCCCGGCGCGGCTGAGGTCTGCGACGGCAAGGACAACGACTGCAACTTGATTGTCGACGACGCGCTGCCGACCGCCGATGATCCGAGCCCGACGCACAAGGCCGGCGATCCATGCGGCTTGGGCGCGTGCGCCGGCGGCCAGTGGCAGTGCGATCCCGCCGGCGTGAAACGGCCGATGTTGTGCTCCACGGCGGGAAAGAAGGCGGCCAAGGAGAACTGCGACAACAACATCGACGACGACTGCGATGGCTTGATCAATCAAGGCTGCGCATTGGCGGACCTGGATGGCGACGGCGTCAACAACGACGTGGAAAAGGCCAAGTGCGCCTTCAAGTTCGCGATGTATCACGCTGAATTCTATCCGCCTGACGCACCGGAGAAGTGCTGCCTGTTTGGCACGGTCGACACCACGGTTTGTGACACGAATTGCGATGGCAAGACGACGCCATGCGACGCAACCGACAAGGACGGCGATGGCTGGCCCGCCAAGACCGATTGCGACGACAACGACCCCCTGACGTATTTTGGCGCGCCGGAAAAGTGCGGCGACGGTAAGGTGCAGAGCTGTCAAGGCAGCGATCCACCGTGTGACGCCAGTGATAAGGACGGCGACGGCTGGATGCCGCCAACCGACTGCGACGACACCGACAAGACCGTCAACCCGGAAGGCAAGGAACTCTGCAACGGCAAGGACGACAACTGCAACGGCATCATCGACGACGGCAACCCTGAAGGGCTCGACACGCCGTGCGGCAACCTGAGCGGCGAGTGCGGGCATGTGGGCAACGCGTACGGCCAAGCGACGGGCTTTTCCGTGTGCAAACACTACAAGTCCGGCCAGGTACCCGACAACGCGCTCGATTGCGCGGCGGGCTTTGACAGCAAGTCCGGCACCTGTGTGGGCTGCGACGGCGACCAGCGGCCAAAGGCGGAGTTGTGCAACGGCCTGGACGACGACTGCAACGGCAAGACCGACGAACCTTTCAGCTACACCCAGGAAGACGGCACCAAGCAGGCAATGGGCGCGTCCTGCGACGGCATCGGCGCGTGCGGCATCGGCTTTGTCGAGTGCAGCAACGCCAAAGCCGCCGCGTGCTCCAGCGACGCCAACGGCTCTGCGCCGCAGAGCGCTCCGGAAACGTGCAACGATTTGGACGACAATTGCAACGGCCAGACCGACGAGAACCTCGCCGTGCTCGCGGACTCCACGTGCCAAAAGCTGGGCGTGTGCGCGAGCGGCCTGACCCAGATCCAGACGGTCTGCGCGGCCGGCGTGTGGATTTGTGACTACAGCCAAGTCCCAGGTGTCGAAATCTCCAGCGAGGCCAAGAGCGTGTGCAAGCCGGGTGACGCGTTGTGCACGTGCAGCCTGTCGTCGCAGGTTTGCCACAAGATGATGGAAACCAGCTGCGACGGCTTGGACAACGACTGCGACGGCAAGACTGACGAGGACTTTGACTACACCGACTATGACGGCATCACGTTGCGCAAGCTCGGCGACGCGTGCCTGACGGGGGCATGCGCGGGCGGCACCGTCCTGTGTGCGGGCGATCAGAAAGGCTTGACCTGCTCGACGCTCGGCAACATCAAAGCCGAGCAGTGCAACCAGATCGACGACAATTGCAACGGCATCACCGACGAAGCCAGCGACTTGCCGGTGGAAAAATCGACGTGCAAGCAGGTCGGCGTCTGCGCGGCACAAAAACCGGTCGCGACGTGCAGCGGCGGCAACTGGCTGTGCGACTACAGCGCCATCGCCAATTGGCAATCGCCGGTCGAACTCACCTGCGATGGCCTGGACAACAACTGCAACGGCGTCACTGACGATGGCTGCGATGACGACGGCGACAAGTTCTGCGATGGCGCGATGACGGTCGTGGACACGCCGGCGGTCTGCCCCGGCGGCAAGGGCGACTGCAACGACAACAATCCGGCGATTCACCCGAGTGCGATCGAGGTTTGCGACGACATCGACAACGACTGCAACGGCACGACGGACGACGGCTGCAACGGCGACAGCGACGGCTTCTGCAACGCCGCCATGACCACGGTCGGCAAGCCGCAGACGTGCCTGGGCGGCGGCGGCGACTGCAACGACGGCAATCCAGCGATCCATCCCGGCGCCATCGAGGCGTGCGATGGCATCGACAACGACTGCGACGGCGTCACCGACAACGACTGCGACGGCGACGGCGATGGCTACTGCACGGCGATGAGAAACACCGTTGGCAAACCGGCCATTTGCCCCAGCGGCGGCGGCGACTGCAACGACGCGGACAACAGCGTCCACCCGAATGCCAGCGAGACGTGCAACGGCGTGGACGACAACTGCAACGGCATGACCGACGAAGGCGTCCAGACGACGTTCTTCCTGGACGGCGACGGCGACGGCTTCGGCGCCAGCGACGCGACGACGCTGGCGTGCAGCAAGCCGCCTGGCTATGCCGCCGTGAACGGTGACTGCAACGACAGCAACGCCAGCATCCACCCGGGCGCAACCGAAACGTGCAACGGCGTCGACGACAATTGCAATGGCGCAACAGACGAGGGCGTGAAGACCACGTTCTATCTGGACGCCGACCAGGACGGCTTCGGCCTGGCGGGCGCAACGACCGAAGCTTGCAGCAAACCGGCCGGTTACGCAGCCGTCGCCAACGATTGCGATGACAGCAACGCGGACATCCACCCAGGCGCAACGGAAGCCTGCAATGGCTACGACGACAACTGCGACGGCGTGACCGACGGTCAGGACTCGCAGGGCTGCGCTGGCTATTTTGGCGACGGCGACGGTGACGGCTATGGCCCCATCGGCGGCGCCACCGTGTGCCTGTGCAGCGGAACGCCGCAGCATCCGGTCAAGATTGGCGGTGACTGCGATGACAACAATCCAGCGATCCACCCTGCGGCCGTCGAAATCTGCAACGGCGTGGACGACAACTGCAACGGCACGACGGACGAGAATGTCGGCGTCGGGGACGCGTGCGCGATCACCAACACGTTCGGCAGTTGCACGGGCGTTGACGTGTGCGACGGCGCGGCAGGCTTGAGCTGCAACGCCAGCACACCGGCCACCGAAACGTGCAATGGCGTCGATGACGACTGCGACGGCGTGACCGACCAGGGCAATCCCGGTGGCGGCGTGAACTGCGGCACCGGCAAACTGGGCGTTTGCGAACCGGGTACCACGATCTGCGCAAACGGAGGCATCCTGTGCAGCCAGAACGTTCAACCGAGCGATGAGATTTGCAATGGTATCGACGACAATTGCGACGGCGTCGTCGACGAGGGCAACCCCGGCGGCGGCGATGCATGCAGCACCGGTCTCTTCGGCGTGTGCGCCGCGGGCACACTCACGTGCTTCGGCGGCAGCGATACGTGCACTCAGCTGGTCTTGCCATCGCCGGAAATCTGCGGCAACAGCTTGGACGAGAACTGCGACGGCGCAACCGACGAGGGCTGTCCCTGAGCGCCCAATCGGGCAAATGCGTGCTACACTTTGCTTGGAAGTAGCCCCCAAGGAGCGTGCCTGATGCCAACCCCCGCGCCCGCCAAGACGGCCGCTGCCAAGACCCGGGCAACCGCTTCAACCAAGCGCGCCGAAGCGGCCAAAGCCCGGTCAGTCGCCAAAGCCGCAAAATCGCGCGCCAAGTCGGGCAAGCACATTGAGCTTGGCGTCAATCCCAAGGACATCTGCACGGTTATCTACGTCGACGACGCGCTGATCGCGGTCAACAAGGCGCCGGGCTGTCCTGTGGTGGCCACCGGCCCCTATCGCTTGCGTTCGGTCACCGGCGCGCTGGCCGAACTGGGCTACGGCGTGACCTACCCCATCAGCCTCCTCGATGCGGAAGCGACCGGGCTCGTGTTGCTCACCCGCACGCCGGAAGCGGCCAAGACCATGCGGTGGAACTGGCGCAGCGAGCTCTGCAAGCGGGAATTCGTGGTCGTCGCCCAAGGCGACATCCCCGGCGCGCGCGGACGCATCACCCTGCCGATCGGCTCCGTGCGCACAGGCACGCAAGTGCGCCACCAGGTGATGCCCATCGATCAGGGGGGCAAGCCAGCCGTCACGGTCTGGAAGCTGATCGCCCGCGGACGCATGATGTCGCGCCTGCTCATTTCCATGACCGGCGGACGCACCCATCAAATTCGCATTCATTTGTCGGCAATCGGCTATCCGGTCGTGGGCGACAAGCGCTACGGTGCAGAGTTGACGTCCGTGCCCCTGCACGCGCTCGTGGACCTGCCGGCGAAATACGCGGATTCAACCGTGGTGCCGCCGCATCAGATCGCGATGCATTGCAGCCTCATTCGCATTCCGCATCCCATCACTGAGCAAATGATGGAGTTTTCGGCGCCGGTGCCGCGGGTGTTGATCGGCTTGATGCCCGGCGCTTGGGTGCTGGACGGTTGACACACACGGCGCGAACGGGCAAATGACCGGTCCGGACGCAAGGTCCAACTCGACGAGGGCAACATGGGTTTGATGTACCGGCAGAGCGAACTCGGAATCGGCGCGGACGAACTGGCCGAACACGGCATGGCGGAAAATGTCCTGACGACCAAGATCGAGGATCTGGTCAATTGGGGCCGCAAGTTCTCGCTGTTCCAGTATCCGTTTGTGACCGCCTGCTGCGGCATGGAATACATGTCGGTGAATGCCGCGCAGCACGATCTCGCGCGTTTTGGCTGCGAAGTGCCGCGGTTCACGCCGCGCCAGGCGGATTTGCTCATGGTCGTGGGCACCGTCAACCACAAGAATGCGCCCATTCTCAAACGCATTTACGACCAGATGGCCGAGCCCAAGTGGGTCGTGGCATTCGGCGCCTGCGCGTCAACGGGTGGTTTCTACGACAATTACGCGACCGTGCCGGGTATCGATCACATCATCCCGGTTGACGTGTACATTCCCGGCTGCCCGCCGCGGCCCGAGCAGGTGATGGACGCGATCATGTTGCTCATGGACAAGATCCAGAACGGCCGCGCGGAATTGACCTGAGCTTGCGCTAACTTGGCTGCACCAACGTCGCGAGCGCGATCCCGGCGGCAACGCTCACGTTCAAGGATTCCACCGCGCCTGTGCCGGCAATGCGGAGGCGCAGCGTGCATGCAGCCTCGACGGCCGGGTCCAAACCCGCTTCTTCCGACCCCAGCACGAGCAGTACCGGCTGACCGCGAAACTGCGCCAGATCGGCCAGCGTCTTGTCGCCTCGTACGCTGAGCGCCAGCGCCTGACCGCCTGCGTGGACATAGGCCTGGACCACCGCGAGTGCGTCGTGGCAGGCCGCCACAGGCAAGTATTCCAGACCACCTTCCGCCGTACGGCAAGCCGCAGAACTGCGCACGCAAGCCGCGCCATCCGCGGTCAACCACATCGCCCGGACACCCAGGAACGCCGCGGTGCGCGCGATTGCACCGACATTGTGCGGATTGCCGACGCCGTCCAGCAGCAGCGTCAGCCCAGGGACGCGGGCGGTCTGCGCGACGATTTCACGTGTCACGACAGATACTTCCGGCGCGTCCAGCACCGCGACCAGACCTTGGTGCGCCCGGCTACCGGCGACGCGGTCGAGTTCCTCTGGCGGCAGGACGCGGAAAATGCCCCGCCGCTTCGCCATTTGGGCCAGAACGGGTTGCAGCGACTGGCTGTGCTCCGCGCTGTAGAACAGGCGCCGCACGCGGTCTGGGCGCTGCCGCAGCGCCGCCTGCACGGCGCGCAAGCCGCAAATGGTCTGTTCGCGCGCGAATTCCGCGGGCATCAAAAATCCCGGTCGCTGGGCGTCCCGGGCAGGAATCCCGTTGGCAACGTCCAGGCGGCCGACGCAGTCAGGCGCATCCGCGAGAAATGGCGGGTCAGCCGGGCCGCGCGCGCGCGCGCTTGTTCCAAGCGTTCGCTGTCCTCCGCGGTCGACGGCGCCGGCATGGCCTGATCCGCACCGCGCAAGGATTCGGAATACCAATGATTGGTCAGTTCGATGTGGAGCAAGACGCTCGCCACGTCCTCGTCCAAAGCATCGTCACGCGCGTCCACTTGCACGAGCCCGTCCATCAGGCGCGGCTCTACCGTATGCGCAACGAGCCCGGACGTCGGCGAGACTTGGGCAAACAGTTCGACCCAGCGGGTGGGTGGACGGCGATCGAGTTCAAAACGGACGACAACGAGCCGCGCAAAACGCGGGTGTCGGCCGATGATACGGACGGCTGAAACGACAATGGGAAGCCAAAGAGTCATCATGCAACAGCGCAAGGGCCACGACGACGGGCCAGCCCCAAGTTCTCACGTTCGACCACACCGATGCAAGCACCGGCTAGTGAATTTGCGGGAAGAAATCGTCACCGATCGGCAAGCGTGCGACGCCAAAGTTGTGTGCCAGCGTTTGACCCAGGGCGGCAAAACTGGCTGTCGCACCCCAATCGCCGCCGTGGTGGAAGCGACGCGAGGCGAAAATCAGCGGAACCCACTCGCGCGTGTGATCGGTCGAAGCCAGATAGGTCGGATCGTTGCCGTGGTCGGCAGTCAGGCACAGGAGCCCATCGTCGCCCAGCGCGTCGAGGAGCGCCGGAACGGTGGCATCGACTTCCAGCAGCGCGTCGGCAAAACCGCGGGCGTTGCGGCGATGCCCATACAGCGCGTCGAAGTCCACGAGATTGGTGAACACCAAGCCACGTTCCAGCGTCTGCAATCGCTCCAGCGTCAGCCGCAGGCCGTCTGAATTTCCCTCCGAATGCAGGGACTCTGGCACGCCGCAGTTCGCGAAGATGTCCTGAATCTTACCGACACCCACGACCGGAATTCCCGCCGCCTGCAGCTTGTCCAGCAGCGTGCCCGGCGGCGGCGGCATGGCAAAATCCTTGCGGTTGTACGTGCGCTGCCACTTTCCCGGTTCGCCAATGAAGGGTCGCGCGATCACCCGACCCACGCGATACTTGTCCAGCAGTTCGCGAGCCACCAGACAGATGCGATGCAGCTCCGCGACTGGCATCACCGCCTCGTGTGCGGCGATCTGGAACACGCTATCGGCGGAGGTGTAGACAATTGGCTTGCCCGTGCGCATGTGCTCGGGGCCCAGTTGGTCCAGAATGGTCGTTCCGCTGGCGACGACATTGCCGAGCACCTCGTAGCCGGTCTTCGCGGTGAACTCGGCGATGATGGCCTCCGGAAAGCAAGGATTGTAGACGGCGAATGGCACGGTGGTCTCGACGCCGACCATCTCCCAATGTCCTGTCGGCGTGTCCTTGCCGCGAGAGAGTTCCGCCATCCTCAGCAGAAAGCCCTGCGGCTGCACGGCCGGCGCCACGCCTTCCAGCGGAGTCAGATTGCCCAGTCCCAGCGCTTGCAGATTGGGCAGGTGCAGGCCACCCACGGCGCGCGCACAATTGCCCAGTGTGTTCACCGTGGGCGGATCGCCGAACGCCGCGCAGTCCGGCAACGCGCCGATGCCTGCGCCATCCAGCACGAGAATGCACACCTTGTCGAATGGCCGCATGACACCTCCGGCGTTCAGGATAGCGCCAACGGCGTCGCACGTCAGTGCCGGACCGCCAACTTCACGGTCAGCTTGATTTCCACGCCGTCCATGCCCTGGACGACCATCCGTTTGAGTGGCCCGGTCACGCACGCGACCAATTCCTCGGACACGCGTTGCGAGAGGACTGAAACGCCAGTGACACGGCCGTCGCTGACCTCGACGACCACGGTGACGTCGCCCTTGAGCTCCGGGTTGAGATGCAAAGCGCGCTCGTACGCCACGCGGATGGTCAGGCGCGCCTTGGCGACAAAGCGCGCGAGATCCTCTTTGCTGGCCTTGCCTTTGCGCAGTTGAGATTGGAGGGTCACGTCGGTCACGAGGCGCGGGTCGAGCTGACCGATGGCGCTGCCACTGCCGCCCGTGCCGCCACCGCCGCCGCTGACGCGCCCGTGACTCTTGGCACCCTTGCCGCCGCGACCGCCGCCGTCGAGCCTGGTTCCGCTGATGCCCACGCCGCTCAGGCTGTTGGCGATGTCGTTGTCCACGCCGTCGACGTTGCCCAGCACGTCCCGCAAGGCCGCGCTATTGCCGTTTTGGCTGCCGAGCAGCTTCAGGACTCCGTTCTTCTGGATGCCTTCGACGATCTTCTGTCGACGGTCCGCGGCGGACTTCTCGGCAGGGCGCGTCGCTGCTTCTCCAGTCTGCGCGGCTTCCTGCTCACTGTGACGCCCAGCCGACTCCGTCGTCGGCGCTGCTGGGCGGTCGGCAAGGGCAACCGCCGTCGCTTGTTTCGGCGCCCGCCAGGCCGCAGCCCTGTCGACGCGACGGGTCTGACCTGCTTGCAACAGCCACAGCGCGTTGTTGTGCAACAGGCGAATCGACACCGAAGCCTGATCGCCGGTGACGACGGTGTCGTCCGGCCAAACCCGATCGCGCACGCCGAGAATCCGCACGTTCGACGCCACGCGCTGTGCCGTCACGTGGCCTTCCAGCGCTTCCACCGCACCGGCGGGCGTCGTCGCCGGCACGGGTGCCACAACCGGTGGCGACTCTGCCTTGCCGCACGCCGGGCCCAGAGCCGCGACCAGCAAGGCAATCCCCATGCGCACTCTATTTGCTGTGCTGATCATACACGCCATCCCAATCTGCGGCCGGCGGGTCGGCGGCCAGTGCCTCGATCATGTCAGCAAGTCGCTGCGCCGGTCCATCAGACGGATGATCGGCCAAAAAGGCCTGAATGGCGATGCGCGCATCTGGCCACCGGGCTCCGCGATAGGCGCTGAGGGCTTCCGCGTATCGCGCGAGCGCCGCCGGTGACAGCGGGCACGCCGAGGTCGTGCCACACAGTTCAAAGACCGCCAGTGCACCGCCGCGGCCCTTGACGCGAACGGCATCCACCTCGCGAAACACAAAGTCGGGCCCAGCGCGATCCGGCACCGTCGGTCCGCACAGGATCCCGCACCGCAGTTCCTTCGTCAGCGCCTCCAACCGCGAGGCGAGGTTCACCGCATCGCCCATCACCGTGTAATCAAAACGCATTTCCGAGCCCATGTTGCCCACGGACATCATGCCTGTGTTGATGCCGACGCCGATGCGCAAATCCGGCAGGTGGCGCGCCTGCCACGATTGGTTCAACCCAGCCAGCGCTTGCTGCATCGCCAGCGCTGACCGACACGCCGCCGCCGCATGATCCGCCTGCTCCAGCGGCGCACCGTACACGGCCATCACCGCGTCGCCGATGTATTTGTCCAGCATGCCACCCTGCTGGAGAACGATCGCGGTCATCGGCGTCAGGTACTCGTTCAGAAACGCCGAGAGCGCTTCGGGCTCCATCTTCTCCGAAAAACTGGAAAAGCCGCGGATGTCGCTGAACAACACGCTCAGTTCGCGCCGTTCACCGCCCAGCCGCACGCGACTGGGATCGTCCAACAGACGTTCCACCAGACTGCCCGACACGTATTGCGAAAACGCCGCGCGCAGGTGCGCTTTCTCCCGGCCTTCGGTCGCCAGCGCGGTCGAAGTCGCCGCGAGCGCAATGACCACGATGCCCACCAGCGGCCCGGCCACATCCACCAGCCACTGCTGGGCGAACAGCGCCTGGCTGAGACCCAGCCAACCGAGCGCGAGACCCAGCGCGAGCAGCCCGGCCACCCACGCGCGGCGCTGCCGCACCCGCTGGCTTTGCGCCGCCGTCAACAGCATCCCCATCAGCAAGAGCGCCAGCGCGCTCGCCCAGCCCGGCAGGCGCCGCAGCAGCTCATCGTGCAGCGCGTTGTGCGCCAACGTCGCGTGGATTTGCACGCCTGGCACGGCGGTATCAAACGGCGTGGCCACACGGTCGCGCGCTGCATCCGTGTAGCCGACGAGCACGAGCCTGTTCTTCAACGCATCGCGCGGCAGCGTCCCGGCCAGGACATCCGCCGCGGAAAACGTGCGGAAGCCCCCGTCCGGAGCGAGAAAGTTCAGCGTTGCCGTGCCGTTGCGATCCACGGGCAGCGCGTGGTTGCCCAGCTGCACGGTCGCATCGCCCGTCACGTAGCTGGTCGCCAAGTTTCGGCCGGCCCGCTGCGCCAGCGACAGGCCCAAGGGCTGATAGTACCGCTCACCATGCTCGATCACCGCCAGCACGCGCCGCACCTTGCCGTCCGTGTCGCGCAGCACGTTCACCGCGCCCGCACCGGCTGCAGCTTGGGCCAGAATGGGCAGCGACCCGTACACCGCCGCCTCCGCACGCGGCGGCCGCCGTCCCACCGGCGCATCGGTCACCACACCTTCCGTCAACCGCGCACCCTTGAGCCCCGAGGGCTCGGGACTGCCCGGCGGAAGCGGCTGCGCTTCCCCGCGATCCAGAAAGAACAGGAGCGGAAGGAGCACGTTGTGCGAGGACCGCAGCGCATCGGCCAGCGCGTCGTCGCCGTGGACCGCGTCGTGCACCAGGGACAACGCCCGTTGCGCCTGCGCGACCGCTGGACTGTGGGCGATGTCCTCCTGCGTCAAGCCGGCCAAAGCGCTCGCCACAGCTTGCGTCACCGGTGCCGGCAGCGGCATCTCCGGCGACGTGAAAAAGGCGTCGAGTGCCACGGCGCGCGGCTGATAGGTTGCCAGCGCCCGCAAGAATGTGGCCCAGCCCGCGCGCCGTTGAAACACATCGGGCGAGGTTTGCCGCAGCCGATCGTCGAAGCCGACGATCACGATCTGGTCGTCCGCGGGCAGGCGTGATCCGCGCAGGGAAAAGCGCGCGTCGACCGTGGCCAGTTCCGCTTCGTCCAGGCCCGGAATGGTCCACTGCCCCGTGTGGTGGCCGAGCAAGCCGGCAGCCGCCAACACGGTCGCCAGCAACGCCGACCACAGCGGCACATTTGCCCGACGAAGCGACTTGCGCACCGTGGGTTTGGCCTGGCGGAGCGATGGCGTGACCGAACTCATGGCCCCGTGCCTCCCAAACCGGCGCCGCGCGCGCTACGGCTTGGCCGCAGTTGTGTCCGCCGCACCGCTGCCGGCACTGCTGGCAAGGCCGTTCATCGCGCGAAGTCGCCGGGCCAAACGTTGCGCTTCACCGATCGCCGGAATTTCGCGGTACAGCGCCTCGGCTTCCTGCAACAGCGACTGTGGCTGCCGGTCAGACGTCAGCACGCCGGCTTCAATCAGGTCTGCCAGCACGACGATGCACTCGGCGCGTTCTACGGTCGGCACGTTGCCTGGAACCAACTGAAACGCCTCCTCCATCGCGGTGTGCGCAGTATTGGGCTCACCCGCCGCCGCCGCCGCGCGGGCGGTCAGCAGCAGCGCCTTGAGCCGCAGATTGTCGTGGTTCGCCAGCACCGCTTGCCGTGCGGCTTCTTCCGCGAAGGCTTTGGCGCGCGTGTAAATGCCATGCGCCATCTGGATATCGCCGCGCTGCCGCAGCGCGTCCGACAATCCGGCCAAGTCCGGCAGCGCCGCGAACGCCCGGCAGGCTTTGGCCAGCGCCGCATCCGCCTCGTCGATCGCCCCGCGTGTTTGCAGCACCGAAGCCAGGAGCACCAGCACTTCCGCAGCCAGCCGCTGCCGATCGACGCGGCCCAGCGCATTGAGCGCCTCACCCAGCTGCGCTTCGGCGTCATCCAGTTCGCCAATGTCGCGCAACGCGAGCGCAAGTGCTCGGAGCGCCTCCACTTCCAGGATCAAGTTGCGGGCATCACGCGCCGCAGCCAAGGCCCGCCGCGCGTGGCTGACGGACTTCTCGCCATCGCCAAGCGTCCGCCACGTATCCGCGAGCGCCATCGCGAGCTCGGCCGCCATGACCGGCTCATGCAAGGCCGTCACCGAGCCAAGCGCCTGAGTCCACACGTCCACGGCTTTTTTCAGCGCCTTCTTGTCCAGTTGCGGCGCTGACGCCCTCAGGCACCGGCCCAGCGTCAGTTGCGTGTGCGCCAACTGCGTCGGCGCGTGTTGCGTCGCCGAACGGGAGAGTGCCGCCAATTGCGCTTCCAGCGGCGCCACGGTGGTCTGTGCGCGACCGCAGTGCGCTTCCGCCTCGGCCCACACGTCAAGCAGCGGCACGCCGTGCGCATACCAATCGTCTTCCGCCAGCCCCGGCAGCGCGCGCAGGATCTCGATCGACTCGCGCGCCCGGTCACTCGCCGCTTGGCACTCCCCGCGTTCATCCAAGGCCCGCGCCAGTCCCAGTGAAGTCGTCGCAAGCGTGTACGCCGCGGCGGATTTTTCGGCCGGTGTCGCATCGGGGGACTGGTGCAAGGCCCGGCACTGTTGCCGCGACGCCTCATACGCAGTGATCGCCTCCGGCAGTGCGCCGAGCGTCCGCATCAGATCCGCCGCTTCACGACTGTGCTGCGCGGCTTCCACGGCCGCACCCGCCGCCGCTTCCAACACCGCCAACCGCGGCGTCCAGGGTTCCGGGCGAATTTCCGCCTGCTTTTGCATCCAGGTCAGCGCGCGCCCCAATTGAATGGGGGGCTGCCCTGGCAAGGACACGGAATCGGGCGATTCGACCAGAAGGTACTCAGCCTGATTGGAGAGCCGGCTGTTCGGCACCTGACGCAGCATCCCCGCGCGCACGAGGCGATCAAGGTGGATGGCCACCGGCGCGCCGGTCGCGGCTTCCAGCAAATCTGGCCAGAGCGGCGCTCCGAGTTGAACGGCCGCCGCAAGGACGCGACGCGTCTCCGGTTCCATCGACTCCAGATCCAGCGGAACCGATTCGCGGGACGGAATCGCGGCCACAGCGCCCTGCGCAAGCGTGCCGGCGAGCGCGAGCGGTACATCGTCGGTACGGGCCACCCACGCCGCCACGACCATCACCGGCGTGGCGCCCAACTGGCGAATCAGCCGCCGCAAAAAGGCCGTCTCGGTCTCGGTCAGGTGCTCGGCGCGGTCCAGCAGCAGGACCAGAAGATTGCGGCCCGCGATCGCCCGCAGCGCATCCACCAGCGCCCCACACGCCGCCTGACGCGCCACTTCCGGCACCGCGCGTGCGTGCGAAAGGTGCGGCGAATCCGGAAATTCCACCCGCAGATACAGGCCGATGAGATGCGCCACTTGGCTGGCGCGATCGGGACGATCTGGCATCAGGCCTTGGACCCAGGCCAGCAGTTTGCGGCGCGCGACGGAGCCGGAATCGTCGTCAAACAGACCCGCGCGACCGCGTATTTCCTCAAAGAAGCAGGCGATCGGCAACCGCCCGTCCGGTGGCGAGACGCGCATCCGCACGATCACCGGCGCATCCGCGCGGCTGCCCAGGTGCGTGGCAAAGCCGTCCATCGCGTCGTACAGCGCCGCACGCGAACGCGATACCAGACCGACCATCTCCAGACGCACGCGGTCCTTGGCGCGATCCAGTCGATCGTCCAGCATGTCCAGCGTCGGCCCCGACGCGCGCTTTTCCCGCCGTGTGTCGACTTTCTTTCCCGGAGCCGGTCGTTGCTGCGTGGTCGGCGTCTGGGGGCGCAGCCGTTCTTCCGGAATCGGCGGCGGCTCGCTGGAATCCAGTTGATCCTGCCGCACGGTGTGGAGTCGCGGCGACGTGTCCGCGACGACAACCTGATTCAACGGCTGGCGCAGCGACGCTTCCAGTTTCTCCAGTTCTTCGGCAAAAGCGCGCGCATCGACCGGTCGTTCACTGATGTTTTTGGCCAGCACCCGCGCAAAAAACGCGTCGAGCTGCGGCGGAAAGGTCAGATCGGCGCGGCGCTTCGCCAGCGGCACGGGTTGCTGCAACTGGTGGGCGCGCAGAAAATCCTGCGGCGATTCGCCATCCACCGGCAGAAAGCCGCAGAGCATTTCGTAGCAAATGACGCCCAGCGAATACAGATCACTCGACGGACCGACGTCGTGACCTGCCGCCTGTTCGGGACTCATGTACGCCGGCGTACCCACGACCAGCCGGGCCTGCGTCAGCCGCGGCGCAAAGCCGGCGTGCGAATCCGGCGCCATGTGCTTGGCCAAGCCCAGGTCCACGACCTTCACGTAGTCGTCGACCGAGCCAATCTTGGTCAGCAGGATATTGTCCGGCTTGAGATCGCGGTGAATGATGCCGACCTTGTGCGCCTCCATCAGGGCTTCGCACACGCGTTGGCCGATGCGCACCATCCGGAATACGGGCAGCCAGCGTTCGCGGTCGAGCAAGTCGCCCAGCGATTCACCGTCGATGTACTCCATCGCGATGTAGGTGCGGCCCTGCTCCGTCGCGCCGATCGCGTAGACGGTGGCCATGAATGGCGAGCGGATGCGCGCGAGGATCTTGGCTTCCTGGACAAACCGCTCGTCGGCCTGAAGCTGCGTGGCCAAATCTGAACGCAGGACTTTCAGCGCGACCGGCCGCCCGAGGCGAATGTCCTCCGCTTCGTAGACCGCGCCCATGCCACCGCGACCGATCAAACGCACGATGCGATACGAATTGTCGACCAGCGAGGACGCTGGCAACTCGTCGTTGTCTTTGCGGGCGGAAGCGTAAGCCGTGGCCATCAAACCTCAAGGCGGCTGCCTCGCCCGAATCTAGGCTATCGCGGCACGGAGGGCAAGCATCGACGAAGGCGGATCGTTACGCGCGGTCACCTTGGCCAATGCGAATGCCGCGCTGGGAGTCGTCGCGCGTGTGGCTGCGTTGAAATTCCCGGTCACGCTATTGCCTAGGCAAATTTGGGACGTTGTGCAGATGCACCGGCTTTTGCTTGCGGCTCCGGAGGTTGAGCAGCTCGACCGCGAACGAAAAACCCATGGCAAAGTAGATCATCGCCTTGTCCACATGTTGGCCCATCGCCTCCGCACAGAGCAGGACGCCAATCAGGAGCAGGAAGGACAACGCCAGCATCTTCATCGTCGGATGACGCGTGATGAAATCACTGACAGCGCCTGCGAAAACCATCATGACACCGACAGCCAGACACATTGCGGCGATCATGACCGCCAATTGTGGCGCCATGCCGACGGCGGTCACGACCGAGTCCAGCGAAAACACGACGTCAAGCAGCGCGATCTGCACGAGCACGGCGAACAGCCCGGACGTCTTGCCTGCGGGCTGGCTATCGTTGGCCTCGGCCGCGTCCAAACGACCGTGAATTTCGTGCGTCGCTTTGCCGATGAGGAACACACCTCCGCCGCCCAGGATCAGGTCACGACCGGAGAAACCGCGATGCATCACGTGCACCAGCGGCGTGGTGAGGCCCATCAGCCAGTTCAACGTCAGCAGCAACAAGAGCCGCGTGCCCAGCGCCCCGACCAGGCCCAACCGCCGCGCTTTGGGACGCTCCGCGGCGGGCAGCCGCCCGGTCAGGATCGAGAGGAACACGATGTTGTCGATGCCCAGCACGATTTCCATCGCCGTGAGCGTCAGCAGGCTGAGCCAAGTTTCCAAATGCAGCCACGCGTCCATGCGCCCTCCGTGATGCCGACCAGCACCAAGCCGCGGCACTATACACGCTGACGGAAGTTCGAGATCAAGTGCTCGCCATCCGCGACATGCCACAGGCCTGACCGGCCGACTTTGATGCCCAACGCAGATCAGCATGTGGACGTTTTGCGCCCGATCTTGTGCAGGCAGGTGCGGCCGCCGTACAGTGCACGTGGGGGGCGAAACGGCATGTGGACAGTGGTGGGTGCGGGAAGAATCGGCGGCGCGTTGGCCGTGCGGGCGGTGGCGAAACACCGACCCATGCGCCTGCTTGGTCGCGACGACGACTGGCAGGTGCTGCAGGAGACGTCGCACGAGCCGATCCTCGTCTGTACGCGCAACGACGACCTGCCCGTCGTGGTGGCGCGCGTGCCCGCACAGCGGCGCGGCGATCTTGTGTTCGTGCAAAACGGCATGCTGCGGCCATGGCTGGCGGCTCAGGATCTGCAGAACGCGACCCGTGGACTGCTGTTCTTTGCCGTGCAAGCGCGCGGTGCGCCCATGGATCTGGGACCACCGAGTCCATTTTGCGGCCCGCACGCCCACGCTGTGGTGACCGAACTGCAGGCGCTGGACGTGCCTGCTGAGGAAGTGGACAAGCAGCACTTCGCTGCTCTGGAGTTGGAGAAACTCCTGTGGAATTGTATGTTTGGTCTGCTGTGCCAAGCGCACGCCTGTCTCGTCGGTGAGGTGCTGACGCGCTATCCGCAGGAGGTCGCTGAACTGACCGCGGAGCTGCTGCCGGTGGGTGAAACGGCCCTTGACGTGCAGTTGGACGCGGCGACTGTCCTGCGCCAGTTGTTGGACTACTCGGCGGCGATTGCCCAGAACCGCGCGGCGGTGAAGGAATGGCCGTGGCGCAACGGCTGGTTTGTCGAAGAAGCGGCAAGGCAGAACCGAGCGATGCCGCTGCACGCGCGTTTGTGCCAGATGGCGGGCGTATGAACGCGCAGCGCATGGACGCCGAAGGGCAGCGCTTGCTGGGGCGCCTGGCGGATTGGCTGCCGGACGGTGCGGCGCCGGCGGTTTTGGTGACGTTGTGGGCGGTGCAAGGCTCAACACCGCGGGCGCCGGGTGCGCGCATGCTCTGTCGCGGCGGCCGGCTGTTGGCGGGGACGATTGGCGGCGGCCATCTGGAGGAGGAAGCGCTTCGGGAAGCGGCACAATGCGAGACGGCGGCGTCTGGAGGGAACGACGCCGAGTCGGCCACGCCTACCGCGACCGAAGTGCGCGAAGAGGCGGATGCGAACGGCTCGGTTGCCCGCCTCTGCCGGTACGCGCTCAGTGCCCAGCTGGGACAATGCTGTGGCGGCGTCGTGTGGCTGCATTTCCGCCCGGTCACGCCGAACGATGCCCGCACGCTGACGCATGCGCTGGCCCGCGCGTTGCAGCAGAGCCAGCCGCTGGAGACGCATTTCGCCGCGGAAACGCTGCGTGAACTGCCGCAACCGCTCCCGACGGTGCTGATTCTCGGCGCCGGTCATGTGGGTACGGCGCTCGCGCGGGTGTTACAGTCGCTGCCGTGGCGGGTGCTGGTTGTGGATCATCGGCCGGAGTGGGCCGATCGCGTGCGCTTTCCACCCGGTGTGGAAGTCGTCTGCACCGAGCCGCTGCGCTTGCTGGCGGCCTGGGGCTGGCTCGGCGTTCCAGCGCAGGGCAGTCAGGCGGCGCAACGGCTCACGGCGCAGGGGAAACCGCTGCCGTTGATGCCTCCTCCTGCGGCCACCCGCGCGCTGGTCATGACTCACGATCACGCGCTGGATCGCGATCTGACCGAGGCGCTGCTGCGGGTGCCGGAGTCGACGCAGGACGCGACGCAGCGACTGCATTTCGTCGGATTGATCGGCTCAGCGTCCAAGATCGCGGTGACCAAGCAGCGTCTGCGCCAGCGCGGCGTGACCGACTGCGTGATCGCCGAGTTGCGCGCGCCGATCGGTCTGCGGCTGGCCAAGGGCGCGCTGCTCGGCAACAAGCTCCCCGGGCAAATTGCCATCAGCGTGGCGGCGCAGCTTTTGCACGATGACCAGGACGCGCCGTGACGGATCTGGACCTGCTGCTGGAAGCGGGCGGCGCCGCGTGGGCGGAGGAAGCGTTCTTTCAGGCGCATGAGTGGTGGGAAGCCGCGTGGCGGCGTCTGCCGGACGGACCCTTGCGGCAAGGGACCCAAGCGCTGACGCAATGGGCGGCCGCGGCGCACGTCACCACGCTCGGTCGCCATGCCGGCGCCGAGGCCATTCGGAGTCGTGCGCGGCTGCGGTTCCTCCGAACCGTGAACCGCCTGGCGCTGGCGCCGTTTGTGCTCGACCTGCCGTCGGACGAACGCGACGAACTTCGGCTGCGCGACCAGAATGGCGTCCTTCCGGTCACCGGCGTGCTGCTGGCCGCGGGCCATGGTCGCCGCGCAGGTGGCCCCAAGGCGTTGATTTCCGTCGATGGCCTGCCCCTGTGGCAAAGGCAGGTGCAGCGGCTGCAGGCCATCGGCGTGGCGCAGGTCGTCGTGGTCTTGCATCCACAGGCGCTGCTGCCTCCCTCGCCAACGTTCGTCCCGCAGTTCGGCGATCCGGACGCCACGCCGTTGCACAGCCTGCAACGCGCACTGACCGCGACGACTGGCCCTGTCGTCGTGCTGCCAGTCGACTGCCCAGCGCCATCGCGTGGCGTGGTCGTCCGGTTGCTGGCTGCCGCTGCGATCGATCCGCGCGCGCTCGCGGTTCGCCCGATCGTCCAAGGGCCGACGGGTCCGCGCGGTGGCCATCCGCTTTGGCTGGCCGCCGCGACCTGCCAAGCTTTGACCGCGGTGGACGCCCAACAGCATCGGTTGGATACCTTTCTGCACACGATGGGCGACCGCTATGTCGACGTGTGCGTCGCGGACCCAGCGGTTCTCGGCAACTTCAATCTGGATGGCGTGTCGCGCTGAGCCCTACAGGAACGCCTTTCTGCGAGACCAAACGCCTCAAGGTTCGACCTGTCGCATTTCAGACTGGACCGCGCGCGTGATCCTCCGGAGGCACGCTGCGGCAGACGGACGCTTGATCTCGAACTTCGGCGAGTGTGTATTCCAGACGCCGTCGACGTCGGACTTTTGTCCTGCGGGCATTTCGTGCGACAGTCACGCCATGCATGGATCCGCGAACGACGTGTACACCATTCGCCCGGCAGGTTTGGCCGACGCCGAGGCGCTTTGCGCTTTCAAACGAAAAGTCTTTGGCGAGACCGAGTTTCTGCTGCAAGGCTTGGAGGATTTTGACGATCAGATCGAGATCGAGCGCGACTTGATCGGCCGTTTTCACCACCAGTCCAACAGCGTGCTCGTGCTGGCAGTGATCGGCGACGGCCAAGTGGTCGGCCTGTGCAGCATCGTCGGCGGCCATCTGTGGCGCACGCGTCACGTCGGGACGATGAGTATCGGCGTGCTGGAGGCGTGGTGGCGCCGTGGCATTGGCCGACGCCTGATGGTCCAGACGATTCGCTGGGCCGACGAGAATCCGCTGCTGGAGAAATTGGCGCTCCAGGTCCATGCGACCAACACCGCGGCGCGCGCGATGTACCATGGGCTGGGCTTTGTCGAAGAAGGCTTGCTGCGCGGTGAGGCGAAACTGGGCGCCGGCGAAGACGATTTGGTGCCGATGGGCCTCCGCTTGCCCAAGCGGCCAGGCACCATGACCCACGGGTTGGTGAGGACTTGGGATTGAATGCGCGGAGCAACATGAGACGTTCGCACACGCCTTGGGTGGCCCTTTTTGCGACGGCGACGCTTGGCGCGTGCCACGGTGAGCCGTCGCCGCAGCCGCAGCCCGATCACGCGACGGACGGTGCGGTGCCCGTGGCCGCCCCGGCCAAGGCATTGCCGGTGGCACAGCAGGAGCCGCCGTTGAACCTGCCGGCGGGCCAAACGCTCGGGGATGCGCTGCCGCAGGTGCCGGCGCTGCCGCGTCGCCTGGCGTCCGGCGCACAAGCAGGTGCTCTCGTGCCGCAAACGAGCTGTGCAGACCAATTGCCCGCGGATTGCGCGTTGGCGAAGCGTCTGGAAATCACGGTGCCTGCGGACAAACCGGGCGAGCCGCCCACCATCGGCGAAGTCTGTTTGTGCACGAACGCGGTCGAGCGATCGGAGGCAGACGGCGCGCGGGCGACGGGCAAACAGTGGGTCGTCGTCGCGGCGTGGCCCGGGGAGCGCAAGGCGGCGGCGACGTTTGCAGAAGCGCGGCACGAGCCGACGGACCTGCCGCCCGAGCGGCAAAAGGCCGGTCACGATGGTGCGGCTTGGGGTTCGCTGATCGCCACCGGCTGGCCACAAATGCCGGTGATTGCCGTGGCCAGCGCGCGATTCGCTGACGGGCCGTTCGGCGAAGTCGTTCATTGGCAGCGCACCGCACAAGCGCTGCACCTGGACGCCGGCAAGCTGACATGGCAGCCGTTTGCGGAGCGCGCGTTCACGTCGCTGGACATCAACCACTTGCAGGCGCTGTGTGAAGGCAAAGCCGATGCGTCTCCGGCGGATCGGAGTGGCGCCGATCCAGCCGCGTGCGAACCGGCTGAACGCGCGGCGCAGGGGCAAGCGCAAGCCGCGGCGGATCGACAAGCCTTGCGGCAGAAACGCCTGAAAGGCCAAGGGACCGAGCGTGCCGACGCGGACGCGGACCCGCAGTCGATTTGGCTGCGCGAAGCCAGGAAGCAACTCAAAGCCGGGCAATGGCAGGCGGCGATCGAGACGGCGCTGCACGTGGATATGGTGTGCGGTGAGGCCACACGGGATGCGCACGCGATCGTGGCGGACGCGCTGGTGGAGGGGCACGTGACGCCGGCCAGGGTTTCGCCCAATCAGCCGCTGGGGGACCTCTGCGAGCCGTTGCCGGACAAACCGGCGCCGAAACGACAGCGCGCAGAAGCCGAAAAACCTGTGAAGGCGGAGAAGCCCGCCAAGGGCGCCAAAGCTCCGCGCGCCGGCGACAACCAGCCGTGACGCTGTCGCGCACGCACACGTGGCAAGCGTTTGCCGTCTTCGCCGTGGTGTGCGCTGTTTTTGGCCGCGCGCTGGGCTTCGGCTTCGTGCTGTGGGACGACCCGCAGTACATCCGCGACAATCCCCTGGTCAATCCGCTCATTGCGTGGCCGCCCGATGGCCTGCTGACCCCGGAGCTGGGCTATCCGATTCCAGTGACGATGGCGCTGTACCGCCTGAACGCGCTGCTGTTTGGTCTGACCCCGGTGGCCTTCCACGGCCTGAACGTCCTGCTGCACGGCGTCAATGCGACGTTGCTGTTTCTCCTGCTCCAACGCACGGCTTCGGCGTCGGTGGCGTGGCTCGGCACAGCGTTGTGGGCGCTACATCCGCTGGTGGTCGAGCCGGTGACGTGGTGTACCGGGACCAAGGATCTGCTGTACGCCGCAGGCTTCCTGCTGACCCTCCATGGCGCCGTGGGGCGCGACCGCGTGCCGCCGTGGCTGCTGCTTGTGGGGCTGGCGGCCATGCTCGCCAAGCCGACCGCGATCGTGCTGCCAGCGTGTCTGCTGTGGACCGTGTTGGCTCTGGACGGCAAAGCAGGCTTGCGGCGGCCAGGTTTGGGGCTCGCGGCGCTTCTCCTCAGCGGTTTGGCCGTGTGCGTATTTGGTGCCGGCCTGTTCCTCGCCGGTCACACGTCACCGGATGGGTACACGACGGTTGACGCGACACCGGCCGGTGTTCAAGAACGACTGGCCGCCGTCCTTCAGGCCCTGGACCTGCAAGTTCGCCATGTCGTGTGGCCGCGCCATCTCCTGCCGCAGTACTTTCGTTTGACGGATTTGCGCCCAAGCGATCCGCCTTTTTGGCGCGGTCTGCTGGCGCTCGCGGGAGTCGCAATGCTGGCGGCGTGGGTCATGCGTTCGACGGATCGCCGGCTGCGGTGGTGGCTGGGTCTGGCCGCTATCACCTACGCGCCGGTGTCCATGCTGCTTCCGATCAACCGATTTACCTGCGACAGCTACCTCTACGTGCCGCTCGCGTGCCTCGCTGGTCTGATGGCGACCGCGCTGGAGCCCCACCTGGCCAAACGGCCAGTCCGAGAGCTGGCTATTGCGCTGTCCGGCGGCTTGCTGGCGTTGACGCTGGTCCAACAGCCGCTCTGGCGGGACTCGCTGACGCTCTGGGGCACGAATCTGGCGGCGGATCCGCACCGATCGTTGCTCATCAAACGCTATGCGGAGACGCTGAATGATCTGCAGCGGCGCGAGGAGGGCTACCTGTTCTTGCGCGCGCATCTGGTCGACCTGCAACGCGACCGCGCGGTCGACAGCATGGTGCTGGCGGTGTTTGGCGATCGCGCACCGGTGGACGAAGCGCGCGCGCTGTACCTGTGGGCGTACGCACAGGAGCCGAACCTGCGACCCGCCGCGCACCGGAACTTCTGCACGTTCGTGGTCAAACAGAACCTCCAGTTGCTTCCCGCCGAGCGGCAAAACCTGGCCCGCGCGCTCGATGCCCTGCGCCGTGACCATGGCCGCCGTGGCGAGGTCCCGGCCCTGCTGGCGCTGGGCTCGCTGGCGGTACAGCAGCGCTTGTGGCCAGAAGCGGGCGGGCTTTTCGAACACGCCTTCTTGTTGGACCACAACCGTCAGCACGCGGAAGCCGCACTGTTGGCCTATCAAAATGCTCAATTGCCCGACGCCGTGACGCGAATGCAAGCGACACTGGCCAGCATGCCGGCTGTGCGCTAACCTTTCGCGCCCCGCGGTGCCCGTTCGGCCCGCATCACGAGTGAGACCATGGACAAGACACCGCATTCAGTCGCCGAAATTCGCAAAGCTTTTCTGGACTTCTTTGGCCAGAACGGCCACGCCGTGGTCGCGTCGCACTCGCTGCTGCCGCCCGCCGACCCGACGCTCCTGTTCATCAACGCCGGCATGGTCCAGTTCAAGGACTACTTTACCGGTGCGCGCACGCCGCCGTACAAGACCGCGACGTCCACGCAGAAATGCCTGCGCGTGAGCGGCAAGCACAACGATTTGGAGAACGTCGGCCGCACGCGACGGCACCACACGCTGTTTGAGATGCTGGGCAATTTCTCGTTTGGCGACTACTTCAAGCAGGGCGCGATCCAGTATGCGTGGACCTTTCTGACCGACGTCCTGAAACTGGACCAGAGCCGCTTGGTGACCACGTATTTTGCCGGCAACGCGCAAGTGCCCGCGGACCTGGAAGCGCGCGATTTATGGCTGAAGATCGCAGGATTGCCGGCCGATCGCATCGTGCCGCTGGGCGAAAAGGACAACTTCTGGGCGATGGGCGATACCGGACCGTGCGGGCCGTGTACGGAAATCTACTGGGACCTGGACCCGAGCCAGGGCCCGGAGTGCACGCTGGCCAAGGACGACGGGCGCTACATCGAGATCTGGAACTGCGTATTCATGCAATACGACCGCCAGGACGGCAAGCTGACGCCACTGCCGGCGCCGAGCGTCGATACCGGCATGGGCCTGGAACGCGTGGCATCGGTCACGCAAGGGGCGCAAAGCAACTACGACACGGATCTGTTTTTGGGCCTCATCGCCACGACCGAGCGGCTCGCGGGCATCCGCTACGGCGGACTTTTCGACCCCGAAAATGTCGTCAGCCACACGCCGGAAATCGAACGCGACGTCGCGTTTCGTGTCATTGCCGACCACGCGCGCGCGACGGCCTTTCTCATCGCCGAAGGCATCTATCCCGACAGCGAAGGGCGCGGCTACGTGCTGCGCCGCATCATGCGTCGGGCCATCCGTTTTGGTCGTAACCTCGGCATGACGCAACTGTTTTTTCACGAAATCGCGTCGCAAGTTGCGGACATGCTGGGCGACGTGTTCCCGGAATTGACCGCGGCGCGGCCAATCATCGAGCGCGTGACGCGGACCGAGGAGGAGCGGTTTGGCCAAACGCTGGAGTCCGGGCTGCGGCTGATCGAAGCGGAAATGGCGCGGATTGACGCGACCGGCGGTGAGAAAGTGCTGCCCGGCGCGGTGGTGTTTCTGCTGCACGACACGCACGGCTTTCCGACGGATTTGACCGCGCTCATCGCAGCCGAACGCGGATATGCCGTGGACCTGGCTGGGTTTGAGGCAGCGATGCTGGCGCAAAAGGCCCGCGGCAAGGCGTCGTGGAAAAAAGGTGCCGCGGATTGGCAAGCGGCGGCCAAGCTGGTCGCCGATGCAGGCTATGTGACGCGCTTCCTCGGCTATGACGGCGACCGGGCGAGCGGCAAGGTGCTGGCGATCCTCGCCGATCAGGCGCGCCTCGAGGATGCGCCGACTGGCACGGAAGCTTGGCTGATTCTGGACGAAACGCCGTTCTATGGCGAAGGCGGCGGGCAGGTCGGCGACCACGGCACGCTGTACTGGACCGAAGGTGGACGCGCCGCGGTGCTCGACACGCAGAAGACGCCGACCGGATTGTACCTGCACAAGATTCTGGTGGAAGTCGGCACGCTGTGGCCGGGCGAAACCGTGATTGCGGAGGTCGAGGGCGAAAGACGGGCCAGCATCCGCGCGCATCACTCGGCGACGCACCTGCTGCACAAGGCGTTGCGCGACATCCTCGGCAACCACGTCAAACAGCGCGGTTCGCTGGTTCAGCCCGGGCGGCTGCGGTTTGACTTCAGCCACTACGCCGCGCTGACGGATGACGAGATCCGCGCGGTGGAAGCGCACGCGAATGCCCGTGTGTACCGCAACGAAGGCGCGAACACGGCCCAGACCAGTATGGACGACGCGGTGGCACGCGGCGCGCTGGCGTTTTTTGGCGACAAATACGGCGAGGTCGTGCGCGTCATCCAACTCGGCGATTCCGTGGAACTCTGCGGCGGCACGCACGTGATGCGTACCGGCGATATCGGCTTGGTCAAGATCGTCAGCGAAGCGGCTGTGTCCGCAGGCGTCCGTCGCGTGGAAGCCGTCTGTCGCGAAGCCGCCTTGCGGTACGTGCAAGACGGTTTGGGTGCGCTGGAACAAGTGGCGCGACGTCTGAATACGACGGCGGAGCAATTGCCGGAACGCGTCGAGAAATTGAGCGAGCAGGTCAAGATGGCGCGCGACGACGCCGAGAAATGGAAGCACAAGGCGCTGTCTGGCCAGACCAGCGGCGGGCAGAACCAGGAGCGGAAGTTTGGCAGCCATACCGCGGTGTTTCGCGTCGTGGACGGCGCGGAAGGCGCGGGGCTGCGTGTGTTGGCGGATCAGGCCCGCGACCAGTTGGGATCCGGTGTCGTCTGCCTGCTGTCGACGCTGGCCGAGGGCAAGGCGTTGTTGTTGGTCGCGGTCACTGCGGATCTGACCGCGAAGCTGCAAGCCGGCCAAACCGTCGCAGCGTTGGCGCCATTGTTGGGCGGTCGCGGCGGTGGCCGACCAGACTTCGCGCAAGCGGGCGGCAAAGCGCCTGAAGATGTGGCGGCGGTTGCGGCAGCGTTTTTCGAGCGAGTCGCGGCAGCGCTCGGATAGGTCGATCGTCAGGACGCGGCTCAGGTCAGGGCGCAAGAGGCTCGGCAATTTCCTCCACCGTTTCAGTGGACTCAGTGACCTCAACGACCGGCTCCCGCGCCGCGGCCCATGTCGACCATCCTGCCCACTCCACACCGGCCGCTCGGGTCGCTCGCAGGAGATCGGCAGCCATGCCATCGCAGCGGCCTGCTTCACGCGCCGGGCAATCGGCACACTCGGCGAGGAACACCTGGCGTGCGGCCGTTTGCTCGCTCGCGAACGTCGCCTCGCCATCGACGCTTTCGGGCATCGCGCAGCTTGGCAGCAACCGCGAAGCGGTCAACATGTGGCCCGACTGGCCGATCGCCGTCACCGCCTCCGCCAGTTTGTCGAGCCGCGGTGCGGCCTCTCCCAGCACCGGCCGCAGGTGAACCTGCAGCACGTCCAGTTCGGCCTCCTGGGTCAGGTGATCCAAGCACGCGACCGTCAACTCGCCCAACGTCGGCGCCGAGATGTGCAACGCCAGGCGGGTCGAGATTTCGCAGGCGGCAAGCGCCTTGAGCACACGCTTGAGAAGTTCGAATCCTTCAGGCCAACCAATGGCCGCCATGCCCGCTTCCGACCACGCCGGCGTCCGGATCTCGACGACATCTGGATGCAGCGCGTCGAGCCACGCCGCGATGTTCAGGCGCGCGGCTTGCGGCAGATCGACCAAAGCGGTCAGTTGCCCATCGACCGGTCGCTTCAACGCCCAGGCGCGCGCGTCGTCTGCAGAAATCTGCGTCGAGTTGCGTAGTTGCAAATCGGCGCCCGCGGGCAATGCGTTTGCCACCTGGGCACCGGCGCGTGCGTCAAACGCTGTCTTGGACATCACGGTCATGGCGAAATCTCCTTCAAACGCGGCTCAGCAGCCAGATCACGCCCATCGCGCACAAGACATTCAGTGCCGTTTCACGCAGGCCTTGCACGCGGAACAAATGGTGCGCCAACATGCCACCCAGCAACGAGCCGACGATACCACAGAGGGAGGTCGCGAACCATCCCATCGGGTGAGAACCCGGCAGAATCCAACGGGCAATTCCGCCGATGATGAGGCCGATCAGCAACTGGCTGAGGACCGAAAGGACCGTCCCGGCGATGAAGATGCCGATGACGAGTGCGACGGCCAGGACAAGCAGCGTGACGAGCATCATGGCGTTGGTTTCCTGCCGCGCGTTCAAATCCACGGCGGCACGCAGCATGCCGGTGCCGGGAGCGGGCTGCAACCGTCAAGCGTCGTCGCGCGGTCGCTGGCGCAGGCGCTTGGTTTCACCTGTCTGGCCCTTTTGCGTCAGGCGCCGTTCTTTGGACCCTTTGGTCGGACGGGTCGGACGCCGCGGTACCGGCGGTGGCACCGCTTCGCGCACGAGTTGCGCCAGCCGATCACGGGCGTCCGCCAGATTGCGCTCCTGGCTACGCGTCGTCTGGCTGACGATCAGCAACACGTCGGTTGAATCGATGCGCTTGCCGGCCAGCGCGCGCAGCCGGCCCAGAACGCCCCACGGCCACTCGACCAGGCGCAGATCGAGCCGCAGCTCAACGGCGGTCGACACTTTGTTGACGTTTTGACCGCCCGGCCCGGAAGACCGCACCGCCGTCCACGACAGCGCGTCGCCGGGAATCGTCAAGTGAGAGGTGATCAGGAGGTCAGCGGACATCGGACGACGCTACGCCGCGTCCGTCTGCTCAATCGCCAACAGGGGAACCTTGCCGTGCAGAATCGTGTCTTCGTCAATCAGCACTTCCCGCACGGACTTATCGCCCGGCAGGTCGTACATCACTTCCAGCATCGCTTCTTCCAGGATCGCCCGGAGACCGCGCGCGCCGGTCTTGCGTTCCAGTGCCTTCTTGGCACACGCCTTGATCGCCGATTCGGTGAACTTCAGCTCGACGCCGTCCATCTCGAACAGCCGCTTGAACTGCTTGATGAGCGCGTTCTTCGGCTCGGTCAGCACCGTCACCAGCGCCGCCTCATCCAGCTCGTGCAACGCCACGACGACCGGCAGGCGACCGACGAACTCTGGAATCAGGCCGAACTTGATCAGGTCCTCCGGCTGCACGCGCTCCAGCAGCGTCTTGTCCACCGGCTTCTTGTCGCCAATCGTCGGCAGGTCCGCTTCCGCCGTCGGCTCGTTCGACGCGCTGCGGCCAAAGCCAATGGTCTTCTGCCCCACGCGCCGCTCGATGACCTTGTCCAACCCGGAGAACGCACCGCCGCAGATGAACAGGATGTTGCTCGTGTCGATCGGAATGAATTCCTGCTGCGGATGCTTGCGGCCACCCTTGGGCGGCACATTGGCAATCGTGCCTTCCAGGATCTTCAGCAGCGCCTGCTGCACGCCCTCGCCCGAGACATCGCGGGTAATCGACACGTTCTCAGATTTACGTGTGATTTTGTCGACTTCATCGATGTAGACAATGCCGCGCATCGCCGCGTCGACGTCGTGATCCGCCGCCTCCAGCAGCCGCACGATGATGTTCTCGACATCCTCGCCGACATAGCCCGCTTCGGTCAGCGTCGTCGCGTCGACGATGGTAAACGGCACCTTGAGCACGCGCGCCAGCGTTTGCGCGAGCAGCGTCTTGCCGGAACCGGTCGGGCCCAGCAGCAGCACGTTGGACTTCTGCAACTCCACGTCCTGATGCTTGCCGCCCTTGAAATCAATGCGTTTGTAGTGGTTGTACACCGCGACCGACAGCACTTTCTTGGCGTGATCCTGACCGATCACGAACTCGTCCAAAATCTTGCGGAGGTCGCGCGGCTTGGGAATCGACGCCAAATTCGGCAGCTTGTCGTCGCGTTCGACCTCTTCGGCGATGATGTCGTTGCACAGGGCAATGCACTCGTCGCAGATGTAGACCGTCGGTCCCGCGATCAACTTCTTCACTTCTTTCTGGGACTTACCGCAGAAGGAACAAGACAGGTTGCTGGCATCGCGTCGGCGTTCAGTCATCTCACTCGCTCCAGACTGGACTTCCAGTCGCCGTTCACCCAGGCGCCTCGTTCCCGCTGACCCAGTGCGCAAAGCACTCTATACACTGCCGGTGAGGTGCGTCAAAGTCGCGCTCGGATCAAAATCCGCCAAATTCGCCCAATTCGCTCAGGCTTTGCCCTTGCGCACCAGCACGTTATCGACAACTCCGTACGACTTGGCCTCTTCCGCACCCAGATAGAAATCGCGGTCGGTGTCGACGCGAATCTTCTCCAGCGCTTGGCCCGTGTGGCGGGCGACGATCTCATTCAGGATGTTCTTGGTGTACAACATTTCCCGCGCCTGGATGTCGATGTCCGACGCCTGACCCGAAAATCCGCCCAGCGGCTGGTGCAACATCACCCGGCCATGCGGCAGGATGACGCGACGCCCCTTCGTGCCCGCAGCGAGCAAGACCGCCGCCATCGATGACGCCTGGCCCAAGCAGATGGTCGAAATCGGGCACTGCACGTACTGCATGGTGTCGTAAATCGCGAGCCCGGCATTGACGAGGCCGCCCGGACTGTTCAGGTACAACGCGATTTCCTTGGTCGGATCTTCACTTTCCAGGAACAGCAACTGCGCGATGATCGAGTTCGCGACGTAGTCGTTGATCTCCGTGCCCAGGAACACGATGCGATCCATGAGCAAGCGCGAATAGATGTCCGAGTGACGTTCGCCGCGCGGCGTGGATTCCGTGACAATGATCGAGTCGTGAATTTTCATCAGGCTAGGCCTTCTGGAAGCTGGGCAAACGGCCTAGCCGTGGTTGCAGTTCTCGTCGTGCACGTGCTCATCATGGTCATGGCCCATCTCGCCGTCGTCGGCCAATTCCTGCGGCGTCGGCGCCTTGGCGGCCCGCAGCGTCTTCTGCGCGCCTTCAGTAAAGGTCGCGAGACGCACCAATTCATCCATCGCCCGATCACTGCGCGCCCGACGGCGCAGTTCATCGCGCCCCTGTTCGCCTTGATAGTCGCGTTTCAGCCGCTCCTGCCGCGACGGGTTTTGCGCAATCAGCTCTTCGAGCTTGGCATCGATCGCCGCGTCATCCGGCAGGATTTCCAGCTTGTCCGCCAGCGCTTCCAGCGCCAGCCCGCGGCGCAGCGCGCTCTCCGTGCTCTTGCGCATATCCACGCGCATTTGCTGGAAGAAACGCCCGAGGCTCTTCAGCATTTTTTCGTCCAGATGGCCAAACGATTGCGCCAACTGCTGATCGACCAATTCGTCGACGAACGACGCCGGCAGCTCCACTTCGTTTTGCGCGAGCAGATGGTCCACCGCGGCGTTCCGGCGCGCTTCCAGATTGCGCTTAGCCACGTCGGCTTCGACTTCCGCTTGAACCGCGACCCGCAGCGCCGCAAGATCCGCGTGACCCAGATCCTTGGCAAACTCGTCGTCCAGCTTCGGAATTTCCGTCCGGTGCGCTTCGTGCAACGTCAGCGTGACCTTGCGCGCCGTCAGCGTGCCTTCCGCCGGGCGATCGGCGACGGCTTCCGTACCCACCACCGCGTTGAGCGCCAATTCGTTCACTTCGAACGGCACGTGCTCCGCCCCGACGACAAAACGCCGCTGATCGGCCGTCTCACGCGGCGCATCCGCGCCTTCGTCCGTGATCGTCCAACTGGCCACCGCCTCATCGCCGTTCTGCAGACCGGTCTCGACCGCCAGCTGCTCCGCACGCTCGCGCGCCTTCTGTTCCAGCGCTTCGTCGACATCGGTGGCGTCCGCGACGATCGTGTCCACCGTGAGCGCCGCGCCTTCATAACCGGTCAACGCCAAGGTCGGCAGCACTTCGCACATCACCTGAACGGTCAACGGCTTGTCGCGGGCCAATTCGCCCACGGATTCGACTTCCGGACGCCCCACGGGCTTCAAGTCGGTCGACTGAATCGCCTTGAACACCCACACTTTCAGCAGATCATCCAGCGCCGCGCGGCGAATTTCGACGCCGTGCATGCGTTCAATCATCGCGGCCGGCGCGTGACCCGGCCGAAAGCCCGCAACGCGGACCTTGCCGGCGAATTTCGCCGTCGTCTGGGCAAAAGCCGCAGAGACCTGGGCTTGGGGCACGGAAAAGCGCAAGCGGCGGCGAACCTGGCCGAGCGTTTCGACCTGCACGTCGAGGTTCTGGTTGTTCGTGGGGGCGGGCTGAGCGGCAGTCATTGCGATCTCCAGGAAAGTGCCTGCTTGCGGCGGGCGTCACTCTGCCCGCGGCCAGCGAGCGTGTTGGGGCAAGATTCGGAACGGTGCGAGAAGAGGGATTTGAACCCTCACGCCAAAGGCGCCAGAACCTAAATCTGGTGCGTCTACCAATTTCGCCATTCTCGCGGGGACTGGCCAGGCGGCCCAGGCAGACGGCGCTGACCAGCGCGCCAAGAGTCGTCGGGCAGGACGCGGCAACGTCACTGGAGCGCCTTCCGTCGCGGCGGCGTTGCGCTGGCGCAAAGATGTTGTTGGGTGCCCCCTGAGTGATTCGAACACTCGACAAACGGATTAAGAGTCCGCTGCTCTACCAACTGAGCTAAGGGGGCGAAGGAAAACCGAATTCGTCGCCCGGGCGGCGATCACCGCATCAGCCAGACCGCAAGATGCTGTGGCTGTGGCGCGCCCGGCAGGATTCGAACCTGCGACCTGCGGATTCGAAGTCCGATGCTCTATCCAGCTGAGCTACAGGCGCATCTGACCAAAGGTGCGTGACCGACGGCGCGTACGCAAGTTGACGCTGCGCAACGCGTTCTGCCGCGACGAAGCGTTCTGTCATCGGGTCGCAGGCAGGGCCTTTGCGACCGTCTCGCACACCGTCACCGCACAGGCGACGGTTCTGACCATTCGTTCGCGGGTACGTGACCCGGGAACTGCGGGCTCCTGCGCTTGCGGCTGGGTAGCCAGAAGGACAGTGACCGCGCGGGGTGAGTGATGGGGCTTGAACCCATGACATCGGGAATCACAATCCCGCGCTCTACCAGCTGAGCTACACCCACCGCTGGCGCGCGGCAGGATAACCGATCCGGCCGCTGTGTCAAGGATGTGACTTCGCCGGGGCGCATCCGCAAACTGATCTTCGATCTGATTCCGCAGACTTCCAGCCGCCCGCTGTGCCAGTAGCCTCGTAACCTCGCAAAATGCCAATGCTGGCGTATCGTTCCGGTGACGTCCAACCCCCCGCGGGCACCGTGAACGCAAGGCCCGCCAC
>CAIYBN010000100.1 GCA_903924465.1 uncultured Myxococcales bacterium
CCTCCCCGTCGCCGCCTCCAGCTTGCGCTGGACGCGGCTCCACAATGCGGTCCCGCAGCTTTCGCTGCGCCGCCCATCCTGCCGCGACGCGCGATCCCATGGACTCCCGCGCCGCCAAGCCTGGTGGTTGTGGGCTTCGCGTGGTGGTCCGTGCGCGCGCCCGGATCCACGAGAAGCACCGCGCCTGACACGCGCGGCAATTCAGTATTCGCGATTCGCACACTTTTGCCGCAGGCCATTTTCCTTGCGCTGCAAAAATTCTTTGCCGGCGACCCTGAATTGGAGTCCGATGCTCGGCCCGGCGGGTCGTCACGACGCAGGCATCGCCCCACGCGCCATCAAGGTTCCCGCCACGCGATGACGCCGCCGCCGACGCTTGGATCCTGCCACGCCACGTACCGCTTGCCGTCGCTGCCCAACGCAATGCGCGAGAATTGCGCGATTTTTCCATGCGATCCGTCACTGTCCGGGCTGCATGTGTTCCAGGCCTTGCCGTCGTTGCTGAGCGCCAACTTCGGTTCGCCGCACTTGCCGCCGCTGGGTGTGCTGCTGGCGTAGACAACGGCACTCGCGCCCTTGGCGTCGGTCACCATTCGCGTGAACAGGCCGCCGCCGCCGGTGCCGTCAACGGGCAGGGCGGTGGCATCGCTCCAGCTGTTGCCGTCGGCTGACGTCACAAACCACACGGCCTGGGCCGTGGTCGCGGAGCGATGCAAGGTGACTGCGGCCCTCGGTGCTTGGCCGCTGAACCCAAGGCTGAGCGAAGGATTCGGGTCGGCAAAGCCCACCGAATTGGTGATTTGCGTGGCATTGGCGTTGCCGGGCTGCCAATACGTCGCGATGACGCCGCCGTCCTTGCTGTGGCAGAAATAGCCGACGGCGGGCTGCTGTGCGCCATCCAGCGCGATAGCGGGGGCAAAAGGCAGAAGCGTATCGGCCGATGCAACAACGGGCGCTTCCTTCCTGGCCGTCCACATCTTCGGCGGCGTGGACAGCGTGCCGGTGGCGTAGAACAGCCGCGCGCCGTCCTGCAACCACGCGATGTGGGCTTTGCTGCTGCCCATCACGAGGGTCGGCTGGGAAAAGCTGCTCTTGACCGGCGCGACCGCGATGGTGTCCTCCTTCCACGTTTTGCCGCCGTCGCCGGAGAGCGCCCAGTCGATTTCCTGGCCGTCCGCGCGCGCCCACACGACCGCGTACGTGCCCGAGCTGCCGGCGCGGTCAAAGCCGAGCGTCGCGACGTTGCTGCCCGCGCCGCCGATGCTCAGGCTGGACGTGACTTTCTGCGGCGCTTTCCACTCACCGCTGCGGCGATCCCAGCCGACGAACTGCAGCGCGCTTCCGTCCAGGAAAATGACCGCAGGATCGCCGTTGCCATCGATGGCCAAGTCGACCGCGGCACCAAATGTCGCCTCGGCACCGGCGGTGGAAGCGGCTGCGACGTGAAAGCCAGTGGCTGGCGGGCCAACGGTGACTTCATTCGAGGAATCGCCCAGCTGATCGCCGACCTTGGCGCGGACACGGTAGCGATAGCTGGTGAACTGCGCCACGGTGAGGTCGGCAAACGTGGTAGCGGTGGCGTCGACGGCGGGCTGCGCGACGAAGTCACCCGCCAGCGAGGCGCGCTCTACGACGTAGGCGACGACGCCGGCCGTGGCGCTCTTTTGCCACGAGAAACCCGCGGCGCTTTTGCTCGCCGAGGTGCAACTGAACGCCGATGGTGCCGCGATGCCGGTGGCGGTGATGCCAATCGGGCCGGTATCCGCGCTGGCGTCGGCGCTGCCGCTGGTGGCGCTGTTGGCGGTGCTGCCGCACGCTCCGAAGAGCAGCGCGCTGAAGATTCCAAGGACCCGGGTGAACGTGTGCGTCATGCGGCACCTCCGGGCGCGGGAGTGTAGCAGCTTGTTGCTTGGCGCGAAGCGGTAGGAGCACATTGTCCCCCGCCAAAATCAGCCTATCCTATTGCGCGCCGCCCCCCAACTGGGCGCGCCGCATCCTCTGGAGGCTTCCGTCATGACCGTCGAAACACTGCCGCGCCTGCAAGGCATCCAAAAACCCAAAGGTCCGCTGGTTCTGGCGATCCTCGACGGCGTCGGCTGGGGGCTGGGCGATGGCGGTGATGCGGTCGCTTTGGCGCGCAAACCGAACCTGGAACGCCTGTGGCGATCGTCGCCGACGTGTACGCTCGCGGCGCATGGCGAAGCTGTGGGCATGCCGTCGGATGCGGACATGGGCAATTCAGAAGTGGGCCACAACGCCATGGGCGCGGGGCGCATTTTCCGCCAGGGCGCGGCGCTGGTGCAGGATGCGATTGCCTCGGGACGGATCTGGCAGGGCGCGACGTGGAATTGGCTGATGGAAGCCGTTGGCAACGATCAGCCGCATACGCTGCACCTATGCGGCCTGCTGTCGGACGGCAATGTCCATGCGCATATCGACCACGTGATTGCGCTGATTGCCGCGGCCGATCACGCGCACGTCCAGCGCGTGCGCGTGCATGCGCTGGCGGATGGGCGCGACGTGGCGGAAGGCACGTTCGAGACGTTTGTGGCGATGCTGGAAGCGGCCATGCACGCCTACCACAAGCGCGATTACAAAGTGGCGTCGGGCGGCGGGCGGATGGCCATCACGATGGATCGCTACGAAGCCGATTGGTCGATGGTCGAGCGCGGTTGGAACACGCACGTGCGCGGTCGCGGGCGCGGTTTTGAGAGCGTCAAACAGGCGCTGCAGTTGCTGCGCAAGGAGGCGGGTGGGCAAAGTGACCAGACGCTGGCGCCCTTTGTGATTGTCGACGCCAAAGGCCAGCCGATCGGCCCGGTGCAGGACGGCGACGCGTTCGTGTTCTGGAATTTCCGCGGCGACCGCGCCATTGAAATCACCCGCGCTTTTGAGGATGAAGAGTTCGACGCCTTTGCGCGCGGTCCGCAGCCCAAGGTCCGCTTTGCCGGCATGATGCAGTACGACGGCGACCTGACGCTGCCGAAGCATTTCCTGGTCGAGCCGCCGGTCATCGAGCGCACGATGGGCGAGTTCCTCGCGCAGCTGAAGCTGACGACGTTGGCGGTGTCGGAAACGCAGAAATTCGGCCACGTGACGTACTTCTGGAATGGCAATCGCTCCGGGCTGTTGGAGCCGGACTTTGAAGAATACGCCGAGGTGCCGTCGGACCGCGTGCCGTTTGACGAACGGCCGGAAATGCGCGCGCACGAAATTACCGATCTCGTGCTGGCGACGTTGGGCGTGAACAATCCGCCGGATTTCGTGCGCCTGAACTATCCGAACGGCGACATGGTCGGCCATACCGGCAATCTGGAGGCGACCGTGTCGGCGATCCAGACGCTGGACGTGGAAGTCGGTCGGCTGATGCACGTGGTGCGCGAGATGGGCGGCATCTTGGTCGTGACCGCGGATCACGGCAACGCGGACGACATGTGGATGCGCGACGGCAAAGGGCGGCCGCAGCGCGATGCGATGGGCGTGCCGTTGCCCAAGACCAGCCACACGCTGAATCCCGTGCCGTTGACGATCTTCGATCCGGTGCACGTCGACGATTGGCGGCTGCGCGACTTTGCCAAGTCGGGTGAAACGCCGGGGTTGGCGAATGTGGCGGCGACGTTGTTCAATTTGCTGGGC
Source organism: uncultured Myxococcales bacterium (assembly GCA_903924465.1). Classification (GTDB taxonomy): domain Bacteria; phylum Myxococcota_A; class UBA9042; order UBA9042; family UBA9042; genus CAIYBN01. The sequence goes on from CAIYBN010000100.1 coordinate 3,637, forward strand.
TACGCAGCGCCGAAGGACTATGCGCCAAGCCTGATTGCCCCGACGCGCTAGTCGCCGAGAACACGCCGGTGCACAAGCACTTGCGCAGCGGTGCCAAAGATCAGCAGCCAGCCCGCGGACGTCCCGGCGAGCCACAGCAAATGCACGTCGGGACCGTCGCCGATGAGCAGCGCGCGGTACAACTCGGCCAGGTGGTAGATCGGATTGGCGTGCATGGCCGCGGACAGCCAGACGTTGTGGATGTCGACCGGAAAGTAGGTGTTGCTGACGAGGCCAAGCGGAATGCCGACCAGGAACATCGGATAGTTCATATGGTCGATGCTCGGCACGATGGCGGTAAAGCACAGGCCAAAAGCCGCAAAGCACCAGCCGGCGAGGAAACCGATGAGTGGCAGCGCGACGAGCCACTGCGTGTGGATGTGCAGCACGCCCAGCGCGTTGGCGACCGCAAGCACGACGCAGACGATGCCGGCATTCATGACGCCGCGCGCGCTGGCCCAGGTGATTTCGCCCCAGACGATGTGGCGCAGTTCGACCTGGGTGGCCAGGATGCCGTCCCAGGTCTTTTGGTAGAACATGCGGACGTAGCTGGAGTAGAGCGATTCAAAAAACGGCGTCGCGAAGACGGTCTGGGCGATGAGCCCGGGCGCCATGTAGCTGATGTAATCGACGCTGCGGCCTTGCCATTTCATCGCGCCGACATACGCGCCAAGGCCGATGCCGAAAGCCAAGAGCGACACGATGGGCTCGAGCGCGGGTGGCAGGAACGCGGTGCGCCAATTGCGGAGGTAGACCTGGGCGTTGCGTTCGAAAACCGCGCGTGTGCGCCAGTCGGCGAGGTCACGCAGGTACGGATGCCAGATCATCGGGACTCCTCGGTATCGTGCTGGACATCAATCGCGAGGCGCAGAAACAGGTCGTCCAACGTGGGCTGCCGCACCGTGAAACGGCAATGCGCGAAAGCTTGGGAAAACGCCGCGAGCTGGCTACCTGACAGCGGAATCTGCCACTCGTCCAACACCCGCGCCGGCGGATTGCCCGTGTGCGCGCGGACCCACGCCTGGAGCGCATCCGCGTCCGCGTCGGTCGCTTCCACAACTGCGACGTGCTCGCCCAGCACCTCGCCCAGAATCTCGCGCGGCGTGCCTCGCGCCACCGCCTTACCACGGGACAGCACCGTGATGGCGTCGCTCAGCCGCTCGGCCTCGTCCATGTAGTGCGTGGTCAGCACAATCGCCATGCCTTGCGCCCGCAGCGACGCGACCAGCCGCCAGACGTCCACGCGCGCCGCGGGATCCAAGCCCGTCGTCGGCTCATCCATGAACAGCACCCGCGGCTGCTGCACAATCGACCGCGCAATCATCAGCCGCCGCTGAAAGCCGCCCGACAGCTCCCGCGGCGGCTGCTTGGCAAACTCGCGCAGGCCAAACGTATCGAGCAGCTCCGCCACCCGCCGGTTCACGTCCGGCAGCTTGGGGCGAAAATAGCTGGCATACACCCGCAGGTTCTGCTCGACCGAGAAATCGTGGTCCAGCGTATCGTGCTGCGTGCAGACGCCGATCCAGCCTTTCAGCTCGTCGCGGTGTTCAGACAGCAGCTTGCCGTCGTAGCGGATTTCGCCAGCGTCTGGCTCGGCAAAACCGTAGAGCATCCGCAGCGTCGTCGTCTTGCCAGCGCCGTTTGGACCCAGAAGGCCCAGGACGCTGCCTGCGCCCAGATTGAGGTCCAAGCCATCCACGACGCGCTTGTCGCCGTAGGATTTGACCAGGCCGCGCGCGACCAGGATGTCAGACATGCGCTTCCTCCACGTGCCCGCGCTTTTGCCGATGGGCGCCGGCCAGCTGTCCGCACGCGCCACCGACATCGCGGCCATGCGGATAGCGCACCATCACCCGAACGCCGGCATCCAGCAGGCGTTTTTGAAACGTCCACACGACCTCGGAACTCGGACTCCGCAGCAGCGGATCCGGCCCCGGATTGGCCGGAATCAGGTTCAAGCGCGCCGGCAAGCCCTCCAGCCACGCGCGCAGCAGGTCGGCATCGGCGGGGGCATCGTTCAGCCCGGCAAACAGCACGTATTCGACCAGCACCGAACGACCGCGCGGCAAATGCGCCAGCAGCGCTGCCTTCAGATCCGCTATCGGCACGCGCTGGTTGACCGGCATGAGTTGGCTGCGGCGCGCATCATCGGGCGCGTTCAGGCTCAGCGCCAGGTTGGCCGGACAGCGTGCGAAGAACTCGGCAAATTTCTGCGCCACACCGACGGTACTCACGGAAATTTTGCGTGCCGACAGGCCGTACGTCCAATCGTGGGTCAGCACCGCGATCGCGTCCACGACGTTGTCCAGGTTGTCCATCGGCTCGCCCATGCCCATGAACACGACGTTGCTGATCGCCGGCATCGAGCCGCGCACACGGGACCATAGCGCGTTCGCTTGACGGAATTGCGCAACGATTTCATCGACACCGAGATTGCGCACGAGTCCCAGGCGGCCGGTCTCGCAGAACGCGCAACGGCGGCCACAGCCCACCTGGCTCGACACGCACAGCGTCACACGCTGGCCGTTATCCGCAGGAATCACAACACTTTCGATGACGAGTTTGTCCGCAGTTTGCCACAACAAGCGCCGCGTATGGTCCTCGGCTACCACTTCCTCGACGGCCACGAGCGTCGTGTCGTCCAGGAGAAGCGGCGCGAGGCGCAAGGCTTGGACCGGCGGCACGCGGGACAGCGCGGCTTGGCCGTCGAGCCCATCCTGGTGGTAGGCCTGCATCCACACTTTGACCGCGTCGCGCGCCTGCATCGGGCGCAGCCCAGCCTCGCGCAGCGCTGTCACGAGCGCATCCGGTCGCCAGGCGCCCGAAGGCTGAGCGATGGCTGGGTTGGCAGGCGACGACGGCATCGCGCGGCAGTGTGCGGGCAAGCGCGCGACTGCGCAAGTTCGTCTGGCGGTTGGCGCGAAGGGGCGAGGCTGCTACCGTATGGCCAGGGAAACGAAGCGAGGTCACATGCGTTCATTGTTGTTGGTGCTGGTTGTCTCGATCGCGACGGCGTGTCAGGAATCCAAGCCAGCGGCTCCATCCGCCGCCAAGCCCGCCGCTGCTGCGGTCCCCGCGACGGCAGCGCCGGCTCCGACTTGCCAAGGCGCAGGCTGTGGTCCAGGCGATCCCTTGGCACCCCTACCTGCGCCCGCGACAACCGCCGCAGCACTCGATTTGGCTGGCACGCGCTATGGCGCAGGCGTTACGCTCCACGATACCACTGCGGTAAGCCAAATCCTTCAGAATCCAAAAGCTTGGGTGGGCAAGCGGGTCCGCGTGGAAGGAGAGGTGGCGGACGTCTGCCAGATGCGCGGCTGCTGGTTTGAGCTCAAGGGCGATCAACCGGGCAAGACGATGAAGTTCAAGGTCACCGACGGCGAGATGGTGTTTCCGAAGGACTCCGCTGGCAAACACGCAGTCGCCGAAGGGACCGTTCGGCTGATTCCGCTCTCCCTGGAGCAGACGCGGAAGGTCAAGCAGCATGAGGCAGAGGAGCAGGGCAAGCCGTTCGACGCCAATTTTGTGACCGCGCCCGAGACGTTGGTGCGGCTGGACGGCATCGGCGCCGTGCTGTCGGAAAGAAAGTAGCCGCACACGCGGGACTTTTGCCACCGGGTCAAAATTGCGAGAAAATGTAAAGGCGGCGGTATTCGTTGACCGGACGCATTGGCCTGTCGCGCGACACTTGCCATCATCCATGCGGGTTTTTTGAGGATCCATGCACCAGGAACGCCGGCAAACTCCGCGCTACATGGCGCTCGTCAAGACGACGGGCCGTGTTGGCGATGAGGTATTTCCGCTGGTGTGCAGTAATGTTGGACCGGGCGGCGCCTACTTTTCAAGTCGCGTCGCGCTGGCGCCCAATGCGCGGCTGCTGTTGTCCCTGCGTGCGCCGGGTCACAACGCGCCGTTCATCGATTTGGTGGCAGAGGTCGTGTGGTCCTCACCGCCGGGTGGGTCGCAGCCTGCCGGTGTCGCGGTGCGCTGGCTGCGCGCGGAAAGTGGTGCGGGCGCGGAGCCGCTGCGCGCTTTGCTGCGCGGTCTGCTGCGGATGGCCGACTTGGGTGACTTGGAGCGTGCCACGTCGCGTGCCGTGGTGTTTGATTTCGTGCAGTACCACGAGGCTCGTGCGGCCTTGTCAGCGTCGACGACGCGGGCCATGGCGGCGACGATGCGGCCCATGGTGGTGCCACGCGTCGAGCAGGCGCCGCAAGCCGTGAAGAACGAGCCAGTTCCGGAGCCACCGGTCGTCAATTCCGCGCGCATGGACCGCGTCGTGCCTGAGCAAACCGCTTTCGAGCGTCGTGCTGCGGCCCGCCGTGGCGCTGGGCTGCGGTCGTTTCCGACGATGGTGCCACTCTCTGGCCCGTACGACGCCCAGCCGGAGCGCGCACCGCAACGGCGGATCTCGGGTCCTCGCCCGACAGCCGGGATGCGGACGCATGCGGATGTGGACGCAGTCGTTTCGCCACAGCGCAGCAGCCATTCGGAAGCTGTTTCTGTAGGGTCAGCGCGGATTTCCCAGAGCATTCAGCCGGCTCAGGTGACGCCTCCGGAGCCGTTGCCCCCGCCGCCGCCGTCACCTGGCACGCCGCCAGTGCGCGTGACTCAGATTCCAGCCTCGAACTCCCTGTCTTTTGCGCCGGTCACGCCGCCACCCCGCGCGGTTGTTCCCGTGCTGCCACCGCGCCCGCCACCGATGAGTCAGACGGCCCAAGCAGCGGCCATCGCCCCGCCGACCGGCTACGTTCCGGTGACGCCGACTGGTCGTATGGTCCTGAATGCGCGCGGTTTTCCGCTTCCTCCGCAGATGCCGGGCCAAAGCACGCCGCCAATTCCGCACCTACCTCCGCCGCCGGCGTCGCAGCCGGTTTCCGACATCGTCGGGGCGAAGCGGCCGCTGAGCCGTCCGTCGCGTCTGGAGATGTCGAGCGCATCACAAGTCTCGAGTTCCATGGGAGGTTTTGCGTTGCCGCGCGTCTCGCCGGTGCCAACGGATGAGCACGCGCGTTCCTGGCCGCTGGGCGTACCGCGCGTGCTCGCGGAGCGCTATGCCGACCTGGCGTTGCTCGGCCAAGGTGGTCACGGCGTCGTCTTCCGCGCCCAGGATCTGCTGTTGGAGCGCTTCGTCGTCCTGAAGTTTCTCGCCGGCACGGGCATGGCGTCGGAGCAAGCGCGTCGCTATTTCCTTCGTGAATTCAAGGTTGCGGCTGATCTGCAGCATCCCAATATTGTCCGCCTGTACGACATCGGCAGCGCGGACGGCACGCTGTACTACACGATGGAGTACGTGCCCGGGCATCCGCTGGGCCATTATCTGGGCAAGAACCAGCGGCTGGAAGATCACCTGTTTGTCTATTCCGTTTTCATTCAGCTGGCTTCCGCTCTTGACCACGCGCACAAGCACGGCGTCCTGCACCGTGACGTCAAGCCCAACAATGTGCTCGTCGCGGATGACGGTACGGTGCGGCTGTTCGATTTTGGCCTTGCGCGCCTGCTGGCCGATGGCGGTCGCGACCAGTCCATGGTGGTTGGAACGCCGTTCTACATGGCGCCCGAAATGCAGAAGACCGCGCCGATCGACTCCCGTGCGGACCAATACGCCCTGGGCGTGGTGCTGTACCGGATGCTGACGGGGCGGGTGCCGTTCGCCGACGGCAACGTCTTCCTCGCGCACGCGGTCGCACCCGTTCCCGACCCGCGCGTCTTTCACGCCGAATTGCCCGCGGCAGTGTCGCCGATCCTGATGAAAATGCTGGCAAAAAATCCGGAGGATCGCTACCCGGATTGCGCCACGGCAGCCTCGGAACTCTTCCCTGTGTTGACCGGCCGCGCTGCCCAGGCTTGAGCGTTCACACCACCGATGCGGCGATGTCCCAGCGCATTTGCCGACCGGCGAACTGGATCTCGGCCGCTGCCGCGTAGGCCCGCGCGCGCGCCTGGGCGACCGTCGATCCCATGCCTGTCACCGCGAGGACACGCCCGCCTGCGGTGCGAACCGTTTCGCCAAGGGCCTGAGTCCCGGCGTGATAAACCTGCACGTTTGCATGGGCGGCCGCCTGCGCCAGACCCGTGATGACGTCGCCCGTGCGCGGCGTTGCGGGATAGCCGGGCGCAGCCAGCACCACGGTCACGGCCGCCGGCGCGTCAACAGGCAAGGTCTTGCCCGCCAACTGCCCCGTCGCGGTCGCCAGCAGCAGATCCGCCAGCTGCGCACCCAGACGTGGAATCAACACTTGCGCTTCCGGATCGCCAAACCGCACGTTGTATTCCAGGACCTTGGGTCCGCCTGTGGTCAGCATGATGCCGGCGTAAATGACGCCGCGAAAATCCAGACCATCGGCGAGAAAACCCGCGAGCGTCGGCTCCAGCACTTCCTGCCAGATCCGTTGGCGCGTGGCTTCATCGACGTTCGGCAGCGGACTGACGGCGCCCATGCCACCGGTATTGTCGCCGCGGTCGCCGTCGAAAATTCGCTTGTGGTCGCGGGCCAAGTCGAGAGGCAGCAGGCATTTGCCGTCGCACAGGGCAAGCGCGGAAATTTCCGGGCCCAGCAGCCGCTCCTCCAGTACCAGCGTCGCACCGGCGTCGCCCAGCGTACGATCGCCCAGGAACGCCTGCACGGCCGCTTCCGCCTCCAGCCAGGTGTCCGGCACGACCACGCCTTTGCCGGCAGCCAGTCCATCGGCCTTGATAACCGGGGGGGTGGCAAACGTCCGCAGCGCCGCTTGAGCAGCAGCGAGCTCGGTCACCGTCACATGGCGCGCCGTCGGAATGTTATGGCGATTCAGGAAGTTCTTGGTGAAATCCTTCGACGCCTCCAGCTGAGCGGCGGCGTGGCCTGGCCCGAATGTCGCGATGCCGTGGGCACGCAGCACGTCGGCCAAGCCCAGCACGAGCGGCGCCTCCGGGCCAATGACGACCAGATCGACCTGTTCCCGCTGCGCCACCGCCAGAAGTCCGGGCACGTCCGTCGGCGCGACATCGACTGCCCGCGCGTGCTCCGCCATGCCGGGATTGGGCTGCGTCGCCAGCACTTCCGCGCCAGACAACCAGAGCCCATGCACCAGCGCGTGTTCCCGACCGCCTTTGCCAACGACGAGCACTTTCATGCCATGACCTCAGTGCCGGAAGTGGCGAAAACCCGTGAAGACCATCGCCATGCCGGCTTTGTCCGCGGCATCGATGACTTCCTGATCCTTCTTGGAACCGCCCGGTTGCGCCACCGCCTGGATGCCGGCTTTGGCCAGCTGCTCCAGACCATCGGCAAAGGGGAAGAACGCGTCGGATCCTGCGGCAATGGGCTTCATGTGCTTGCGCACCTTGCCGGTTGCGATAATGGCTGAATCGACGCGCGACATCTGCCCAGCACCGACGCCGACCGTACCCATCTCGTCGGCCGTGACAATCGCGTTGGACTTGACGTGTTTGCACACGCGCCACGCAATATCCATGGCCGCCCACTGCGCTTCCGTCGGTGCCTTTTTGGTCACGACGCGACCTTCCCGCACGTTCAGTCCACCCAGATCCGGCGTCTGCGCCAGGATACCGAACGCCGTCGACTTGACCACACGCTTCCAGTAATCCAGCCGCAACGCGCCCATCGTCACCACGCGCAGGTTCTGCTTCGCCGCGAGCATTTCCAACGCGTCGTCGTCAAACGATGGCGCCAGGATGACCTCCAGAAAGCGATCGCCCACCGCCCGCGCCGCGCTGACGTCAAACGCCCGATTGACCGCGAGAATGCCGCCAAAGGCGCTCACCGGATCCGCTTCAAGCGCCCGCAGGATCGAGCCGGCAACCGATGTGGGAACCACGCCCACGCCGCACGGATTCGTGTGTTTGATGATGACCGAGCCCGGCAAGTCCGCCGGCAAATCGCACAACAGCGCCCACGCCGCGTCCGCGTCCACGAGGTTGTTGTAGCTGAGCTCTTTGCCCTGATGAATCTTGAACGGCGCCGCGTCCACGAGCACCTTGGCTTCGTCGTTGTACCGCCACGCTTCCTGGTGCGGATTCTCGCCATAGCGCAGCTTGTCCGGCTTGGTCAGCGGCACGGTCAAGTCGCCGTCCGCGATACCCAGTTGCCCGCCGAGCCAACTTGCGATGGCCGCGTCATACGCCGCCGTGTGGGCAAACGCCTTCTGCGCCAACTGCCGCCGCGCCGTCTTGTCGATGGCGTTGGTCTGCAGCGCCGAGATGAGGCCGGCGTAGTCATCCGGATCGACAACGACCGTCACGAATTCATGGTTCTTCGCCGCCGAGCGCACCATCGATGGCCCGCCGATGTCAATGTTCTCAACGGCTTCATCCCAAGTCACGTTCGGCTTGGCGATGGTCTGGCGGAACGGATACAGGTTGACCGCGACGATGTCGATCGCACCGATGCCATGAGCCGCCATCGCCGCCATGTGCTCCGGAATATCCCGCCGCGCCAGCAAACCGCCGTGCACATTCGGATGCAGCGTCTTGACCCGCCCGTCCATCATTTCCGGAAAGCCGGTGATCGCTTCAATCGGTGTGACCGGCACGCCCGCTTTGGCCAAAGCCGCGGCCGTTCCGCCGGTCGACACGATTTCATAGCCCAGCGCGCTGAGCGCCTGCGCCAGTTCCACCACTCCGCGCTTGTCTGACACGGAAATCAACGCCCGTCGCTGCATGTTCGTCTCCTTCGGCCGCTGGTTGAGCGGCGCGCGCGGAGGCTAGGCGATCGCGAGGCGAGTTGCCACAGGCAGGGGGGCGTAGGGGTGTTTTGTCACCTCGGGTTCACGAGGCCGGCCGCAGCACGCCCGATCGCGGTCCAGGTCTTCGCGCGGACGTGCCTTGCCTGCCACCGAGGTTCACGAGCGCGCACTCACGAGCGATCAGGAGCGAAACACCGCTTCCAGATCCAGCGCGAAGTCCTGCGCCTGCAGCTTCTCCAAGCCGCTCACTTCCACCTGGCGAATGCGCTCACGTGTCAGGTTCATGATCGAACCGACTTCTTCCAGCGTGATGCCACCGCGGTCCGCAATGTCGAGTGCGCACGTGTCTTCCATCTCCCAGACTTCCAAATCCGGGAAATTGACCTTGATCGAGCCCGTGACCGGATTGACGTCCAGATACAGGTGCTGCTTGCACGACACGTACGGGCAAGGGCGGATGCCGTTGACGCATTCCGCACGCGTCTGAGGTCGCAAGTACTCGACCTCCGCCGCCAGATCCTTGCCTTCCTGAATTTCCGCCCGCGTCAGCCGCCGCATCGGAATCGTCCGCGAACGCTGCCTGTCCCGCTTGCCATCCGTCATGATCGACCGCCTGCTGTCATTGGTATCGCTGCGCAACCGCGCCAGATTGTCGCCCACGTTCCCCCCCCGAGAAACACATTGCCGATTGCACCGTTGCGGCTTCCGTCCAGCGCCTTTGCCGGCGGACTTCGCAGCGCGTCATCGACGAACCGGATGATTGCGGATCGCGAAGAAGTTGACAAGTGTCCAGCCGAAATGAGGCGCTCCGTCGGGTTTCGCGAACCTGCGGACATCCTGTGTGTTTACCTAGTTATGGCATGGAAACAAGACGGCTTTTTGCCGTCGCGTGTTCTAGATGAGTATCAAGTCGTCAGGCGAGACAGCGGCGAAACCGTCGGTGATCACAATGTGTGCGCAGCAGCATGCTGACGTCGGCGCCGTGTATAACATGGTGAAAATACGTACAAAAACGACACGATCGACACGAAGTCAGCACGGAACTATACGTTTGGCAAAGTGATCGCAGAACGTTGTCGATCGTCTGTTACCGATCGTCTACCAAAAGTTCATGCGCTTGGCGATCGACACGTTGATGAATCGCCAGTTTCGATCGCGGTTGGACAGGCTGCGGTCTTCTTGCTATCTGCCTGCGCGGAGGCCGTGGATGCAGGCTATGTTGCGAATCGTGGTTGTGGTCGTGCTGGCGGGGCTTGTGGGTCTCGGCGCGGGTCTGGGGGCTGGCTGGCTGACGTTGGGGCGTGGCGCGGTTGCGCCCGATGAAGCGCCGGTGCCGGGACCACCGCTGGCGCCTGCGATCGCTCTGTCCGACGCGCCGCCGCCGAGCGCTGCGGTGGACGTCGCGAAGTTGCTGGCCGAGGAACCGAAGGTCAAGCCCGTCGCGAAAGCGCCGACCGAGCCGCCGGCCACTGCGCCGGACGTACTGGAAGAGACGCCGCTCGCCGGCGATCCGAGCCTGTTGCCTCGTGGTCCCGGACACACCGCGCTGCTGGACCTGGAGACTGCTGGCCTGACCTCCGTGCAGGTGCGCTTGGGGACGTTGAATCGCGATGGCGCGGCGAACTGGGCAAAATTCGCCAAGAATCCGCGCGTGGCGACGTTGCAGGGCCCGCAGGCGCGCGTGGAACTGTTGCACTTGGGCTTTGACGCCGAGGCGCGTCCCGTGCTGGCACACATCCGCACGGTGGACGAGGCGCGGGTCGAAGGCATCGTCGCGTTGTTGGCCGGCGATGTGCGCGTACCGGTGCTGGCGGACCCGGATCCGCCGCAACTCGCCCCGCCGCCGGTGAAAGCGCCGCCGGAGGAGGAGCCGGCGCCGGAATAGCTGAGGCTCGCGGCGTCAATCGATGTGGAAATTCAGCTCAAACGGCAGCAGCACGCCGACCCGCTGCCACGTGATGCGCCCAGCCTTGTCCAGCACCACCGTCGTCGGCAGCGCCCGCACTGGCCAGTCGTGCTGCATTTGTTCGCTCGCCACCAGCACGGGAAAATGTCGGTCGTGCTCGCGCAAGTACGCCCGCACGTCGGCCTCTTCGTCCATGGCGACGCCCACCACCGTCACGTCCGGATGGCTGCGGGCGAACTGATCCACCGTCGGCGAGGTCAGCTTGCACGCGCCGCACCAGGATGCCCAGAAGTACAGCACAACCGGTTTGCCTCTCTCCTGCGCCAGCTCGAACGACTTGCCGGAAAGGTCTGCGCCTCGCAGCGGCGGTGCCACTTCGGTCGGCATCGGCCCGCCCCGCAGCGACGCGATCAACAGCACGCCAGCCACGACCACGAACACGCTCCACACCAGCGAGCGGATCCAGCCCAAGCCAGCTTGGGGCGCTGTCGTTTGTTGGTCAGGCATGCGGAACTCCGTCTAAGGCATCGCCAGCGGCACGGCCGGCGTATTCGCCTCGTGCAGAGCCTCGCGCGGCCGATTGGGTTCATGCGCCACACTGCCGAGCATCTCGATCCGCGCGTGCTCCAGCCGCAGCTTCGCGTCGTCCGGCAGCGTGCAGGATTCGTCCGACTCACAGATGAACCGCACGTGCATGTGGTTGTCGTGGCCTGCCAGGTGCCGGATGATCGTCTCGTGGGCGTTTTCAATCGGTCGCGGCCATTGAAACCAGGCTTTCAGGTGCTCCTCCGGTTCGCCCGCGCGCAGACCTGCTTCGTACAGCGGTTGCTGTAGGCGATAATCCAGAAAGGCAAATTGCAGCCGGGTAGTCGACAGGAACGCGCGAAGCAGTTGCCAGGTGCGATCCGCGTCCAGCGTCTCCGCCGTCGCGCCGGCCAGCCATTTCCGCTGATGGGCGCCGCGCATGTACAGGCCGATGTCGGCATCGATACCGCCGCGATGCGACTTGTGCGGCGGCAAGCAGCCACCGCCTTCCTTGGACAGATCGCCAAGAATCAGATACGGCGCCAACGGGCTCTGCCGTTGCGTCGCGTGGACAGCGAGGCGAATGGCATCTACCAGCAGCGGCTTGCCCCAACCGCGCTGCGGCCGCTGGATGGCAAAGTGGTCGTCCTCACCTTCCAGCAGCACGCCACCTTTGAGCGTCATGCCGTCGTTCGGCGACTTGTAGACCAGGTAGCGCTTGCCACCTTTCAGCTTGGCCGCGGTGCCGATCGCGTTCCAACTGCGCAGCGTGCCTTCCGCGACGCGGTAGCGCTTGGCAAAGCTGGCCACTTTTTCGTTCTTGCGAGCGATGCCGTATTTCCGGCCGCAGACCGACACCGTCTGGCTCTTCTTCTTCTCCGCCGCGAGGAATTTCTTGCACTGCGCGCTCTTGGCGTTCTTCTTGTCGGCGCAGAACTTCTTCTGCTTCGCACGTTCGGCCACGTCCGAGCGCTCCTTTTCATCGGCAAAAAACTTCTTGCACTGCGCGGTCTTGGCTTTCTTCTTGTCCACGCACTGCGTCTTCAGCGCCGCGATCTGCTTCTTCTCCTTGGCCGACAGCGCCTTGGGCTTGTCGTCGTCGTCCTTCGCGACTTTCTTCGCCTCCTTGCCCTTGGCCTCCTTGCCTTTGCCCGCGTCGGCCTTGTCCTTGCCCTTCGCGATTGGCGATTTCTGCGCCGCACGCAATTGCACACACTCGCGCGTATCCTTGTGCTTGGCATCCGCGCAGCGCTTGAGCAGCGCCTTGTCGACCTTTGCCGGCTCCGGTTTGGCCTTGACCGCCGGCTTGGCAAGCGCAACCGCGGGCAGCCACGCGAGCAGCAGCAGCCACAGCCAGATTTGCTTCGCCTTGACCACGAGCGGACTCCAACCCGAAACGGGCCGGCGGAGCCTTTCACTCGACGGGCCGGACGTCAACGCCTGCCCTGCGGTCGGCGTCGATCAGCCAGCCGTATTCGACGTAATCCATGGAATAAAATGGCGTCTCGACGAAAGGGCTAGCCGGTCGTGGGCGTCACGGGTAGCATGGACAACTGCGGGGCAGCGTGGCCCGCACTCGGTCTTGCACTTGAAGTCAAAGAGGTTGTCTGATGACGCATACCGCCATCCTCGATATTCAGGACGGTTGCAACCTGGCATGCGTCTTCTGTCTGGAGGATGACGCGAATCGCCCGACGATCGCCAATCCGGCCGTGTCCGACGTCCACAAGCTCCTGGACGACCTCTACGAGCGTGGCGCACGAAATATCACCTTTATGGGCGGTGAAACGTTTTTTCGAAAAGATCTCGGGACGATCATTCGTGATGCGCGGCGGCTCGGCTACACGCGCATCGGCGTGACGACCAATGGCACCATCTTGTCGACGCCCAACTTTTTGCGTCGTCAAGTCGAGGCTGGCCTCGACTTCATCGAATTCTCGTTGCACGGTCATACGCCTGAGCTGGCCAACGCGATTGGCCGCCGGCCTTACACGTTCTCACGTCAGGCCACGGCGCTGGCGCAAATCAACGAGTTGGCGTTGCCGACGATCTTCAACGTCGTCATCTGCGAAGAGAACAAGGATCATCTGATCGACCTTGCCCGCTACGTCATGGAATCCTTTCCGCGCATCCCCGCGCACTTCAAGTTCAAGTTCGTCGCCCTTCAGGGACGTGCTGCGAGCGAGGCGCGCAAGAACGGCACATCCCTGAGGTACGAGGATGTTGACGCCGTTGCCCTTGGCGACTTCCTCGCAGCGCACAACCTGGACTATTGGTTTTGGAACTTCCCTCTGTGTCGGCTGGGGGACCACGTCGGTGCCAGCCATGAGCTCAATATGATGGCCAGCGATGAACAGTTCTTTGATCTGGTTCGTCCCGACAACGAGTATGAGCCAACGGGCTACCAACTTGCGGGCTTCGTGCGGCCAGAACGAACCTGCGCAACGTGCACGTTGCGCGCGATCTGCCCCGGGCTCGGGCCAGGCTACGTCGAACTGGGCGCCGAAAGCGCTCTGCACGCGCGCCAGGACGACCCGCTGCCCTTCCTGGAGTTGGTGCTGCGTCGACGATTTCTGGATCCGGCCTCCGCGCCTGTGCGTCTGGCACACCTCACAACGCGCCCGGACGTCCCCGCACAGGTGCGAGCCAAGTTGCCTCACCAAGTCGAAGTGCGGCCTCTTCAACTGCTTTTTTCCCACGCCGCGGTACCGCGCCCACTTGAGCTCTTCGTCACCGCAGCTGCCCCAGGTCGGCGTGCGTTCTTCAGGACGCCGCACTTTGCCCTGAGCTACGCTTCTTGGCCGGGCGCGGATCCCTTCAAAGACGCCAACGTTTCGCTGGTGCTGGCAGCCGCCACACGCGCGATCGAAGACGCAGACGCGGCTGGCGCGCCGATCGAGTCCGCCCGTGGTGCCGTCGTGCGGGCGGCAGAGGATTGCGGTTGGCAAGCCGTTGAAAGCCCGATGCCCACACAAGCCGCTCAGTTTCCAGCGAATTCTGGACAAGTTGCGGCTTGCTGAACGAGGTCGCGGTCCACCAAGGGAGCGGCAAGTCAGAACCGCATGTTCTTGCCCACCCAGCGATCAAACCGTCCCCGCCAGAATCCGCCCCGCACTCGGTTTGCCTCCAAACCGACAGCGCGCGTCGGTCTTGCGCAGCGACGCCGCCATTTCCAGGTCCGTTCGGTGCTTCAACGTGCAATCGTGGAACGCGCGGTCCCGTTGGAAATGCCGGAGAATCGCCGCGCGGCCGATCGGCATTCCGAACCAACGTGACCGACGCACAGGCACTGGCGCTGGTAGCCGGAAATGAGGCCGGGACTTCTTCCGGCGGTTTGGCGCAAAATGGCCTTGAAAATCGGACTAAAACGCCCCGCCAAACGCCAAACTCACATTCCAAACCGCGCCGCCATGTTCCAGATTCCCCACGGGATCCCCCGGATCGCTCTTGAACACCGTCCGCCGCGGCAGCATCAGGACCTGCGAGCCCAAATCCACGTGCATCTTCGGCGGTGGACCGGCCGGGTCATCATCGCGCTCTTGCAGTTTCGCCAGCGTTTCTGCGTCGTGCTCGCCAAACGCAAAGCCGACGCCCAGACCCAGCGCGTGCGCGTCGCCATCCAGGTAGTCGTAGGGACCGGTCGCGCGCGGCGCCGGCGTGGGCCGGTACTGGTAGCCGGTGCGCACGCGCCAGTGCTCGGCCACCTGCCATTCCGCCCCCAGCGCCGGACTCAGCGTATCCGAATAGCCGAGCTTGATCGGCGGCGTGTTCGTGCCCACATCCAGCGCCGTGCCCAGACCCAGGCCATTGACCGCCATGCCGCCGATATCCAGCGCGACTTGAGGCGACGGATCCGGCATCGCCGACCACAGGCTCCACGTCAAGTCGCCGGACAGCAACAGCGGGCCGTGGAAAGGTCGCCAGGCTATACCGGTGTGAATCGAATCGGGCGTGAACAGCGTCTCGTGGCTCAGCGCAATCGCGAGTTCTGCCGGCTTGCCCAGCGCCACGTCGGTCGGAATCTGGTATTGCAGCGACAGGCGCTGGCGGTAGCTCACGGCAAACCAGACGTCACGCGGCGCATGCACGGTCGCGCCCGCGGTCAGCCGCACTTTGGGCTGCAAGCCGATGCGAATCGCCGCGGCGTCCATGGTGCCGTTCGTCGGATTGAGCGCCAGCTGGATGTTCGACTCGAGCCCGGCCAGCACCTGAATGCCCGCACCTACCCAAAATTGGTCGGTCACGCGCCAGCCCGCAGCAAACAGGAAGGCGATGCGGTCGGGCATGCCTTCGTACATCGGAAAATGCGGCGTCTGCGGGTCGGGACCGGAGATGCGAATCAAATGCCCGGTCGGCAGGGCCAAGGTGGCGCCCACGACAACGCGCTCCTTGAAGATGCCGCCGAGCGGATAGTGCCAGCCCACTTGGGCGCCGCTCGAATCGGTGGGCAATTGCGGCGCGCGGCTGGAAAAGCCGCCGAGATATTGGCTGCGGCACGTCGCGGTCGCGTCGAGGCAGACGGGGCGTTGCAGCGTGATGCTCAAGTCGTAGTGGGTGTAGTCAAAGCCGCCCCACGCGCCCGCGAGCGCGGCGCCGGCCAGCATCGCCGGATTGTGAAACGCCGCTTCGCCGCCGGATGCCGCGGCCGTCATCGCGCCGCCCATGCCGACGGCGCGTGGCCCAGCGCCAAACATCTCAAAAACGCTGGCATGTCCCGCAGCCGAGGGCAAAGCGGTCATTGCGCACACAGCTGCCGCCCAGCGCCAGTTCATGGATCCCCCGGCGTGACACAAGGATGGGTCAGCAGGTCATTCACCAGCGCCAGCACGCTCGCCACGGTGTCGCCCGACAACAGCTCAATCACCTCCGGCAGCGCGGCCACGGCGATGTCCGGGCGCAGGATCAGGCCGAGAATCTGCGTCCACGCGTCGCGCGCGGCTTCGTTTTGCGCCAGCACGTCGCACATGTCCGCGACAATCGGCAGGAATGTCCGCATCGCGCCGTTGGTATCCGTCGTCGCCTCGGGCAGCGTCGTTTCCGTCGCCGGCTTGGCCAGCAGGACGTCGTAGGCCAGCCCCAGCACGGTCATCGACGGATCGGCCGCCAGCATGCACACGCAGAAGTCGCTCGCGGCGTTCACGTGACCGGCGTGCGGTTGGCCATCTGGGCCGAGAAACGCGACGCGCAGCAGGCCGTCCAACGCGTCGAGGATGGTGGGTGCCTGTGGATTCGTGAGGCCGTCCAGCGTTTGCACCAACGGCAGCGGGTTGAAGTCCGGGGCCGCGATGGACGTCAGGCCGTTGTGCAGCAGGTCCAGAAATCCCGCCTTGCCCGACGCGCCGCCAGCCGCCAGCGCCGCACGAATCTGCGGCCCACCATTCATCACGTCCACCAGCACCCGGCTGACGATATCCGGCGAGCGCTTGTCGCGCAGCACATCCGCCATCAACGTGAACAGGTCGCGCGTCAGGCAGGTCTGAGCCATGCGCGAAAATGCGGCCATTTCAAGGACTTTTGGCGGCTTGACCGGCGTCGCCAGCGGATCGCCTGGCAAGTCCGACAGCAGTTTCACCAGCAAGGGCAGGAGCGTCGCGACGCGGGGATCCTGGAGCGCGGGCGGCATCTGCTGCGCGGCTCCGGGCGGCAGCGCTTTGGCGAGCGCGAGGAGAAGCGCGACCACCGCACGTTGGCTTGGCATGTCGAGATCGTGGGACAGGATGTTCGCGACCGCTTTCAAGTGACCGGTCTGCACCTGATTCATCACGCTGGCGAGGCGGGTATCGATGGACACGCACTGGTCATGGACGGTCGGCGCGGGTGCCGAATCGCTTCCTGCGCCACAACCGGCGGCAAGAACCGCTACGCAAGCTGCGAACGCCACGGCTGAAGTTCCAAATGGTTTCACGGTGCGGGCCGCTCGGCGCCGATGTCGGTCACCAGTGCTTTTTGCGTCAAATCGAGCGGTTCCACGCGCATGCCGAGCGGCATGTCGACGGTCGCTTCAACCAGCCTCCAGAAGCTCGCCGAGACCGAGGCCGGCTCGTCGGCGTAGAGTTCCGGCACGGCCCACAGCGCCGGGTGGCCGTTCACACGGACGCGTTCCACCAGCGGCGTCGGGTCGGCGACGCGCAGGACGTCGTTGGCCAGCCAAGCGTGATTCGGACCGCTGCCCGTCGTCCCGTGCCAGTTCAGCGGCGTTTCGCCAATCTTTGCCGCCATCTCGCCAAACGGCATTCCCAGCCACACGGGCGTCTCGTGCCACCAGCCAAGCGGAATCAGACGGATCAGCGCGGTCACGAACTGCTGCGCCGGCACCGGCGTCAACTGCGTCGCCAAGAGCGCCTTGGCATCAACCCGCCGGTAGGACAGCGGCGCCATCATCGGCTGTGGTCCTTGGCGCATGCCCGCCTTCTGCCGACCCACAAGCGCCTTCTCGGCGAGGCGACCGACGTTCGGCGCAAGCACCGCGGGATCTTCTGCAGAAATCAACGCGCCACCGGTCCCCCATGCGTTCAGCACCCAGGCCAAGGCGGTATCGGTGTGTTCGGAGAGTACGTGCACATCCCAGCCACCAGCACGGAGCGCCTCGCCCGCGGCAAAAAGTCCTTCGGGCACGGTCGGCTGCGTTGCCGATACCCAGACCGTCCAACAACGACCGGCGCGGGCATCCGTGTCCAGCGCTTCCGGAATGCCGTCGTGACCGGAGATGGCATTGATGGCGACGATCGACGGTTCCGCCTCGCGCAGCGCGAGAAAGCGCTTGGCGAGTTCGTCCACACTTTCAGGCTCTTTCCCCTCGGGCACGTCGATGACCATGCGATGCACCGTTCCGAGCGTTTGCACCGTCGGCCGAAAGACCTCCTTGCTCGCCGCGGCCACAGCTTGCAGCGGCGCGGCCATTGCCAATGCGCTCTGCGTTGCGATGCCGTCAAACAACCAGAACGTGGTCGGCAGGTGACCGTGGCGGGCTTCGCGCGTCGGTTCGCCCTGTTCCACAGAAATGTCGACAAGGCGATCGAGAGGCACCGGCGGTTGCTTCCCGCCATTCTCGGTCCACTGCCGGTTCACCGTGACACCTTGCAGAGCTGCGCGAACCGCATCGATGGCGGGCGGTGGATTGGCAGGAACCGTGCGGGCCAACAGCGTTTGAACCGCGTCCACGACGTCGTTCAGCGCGACGCCGGAGGATGCCAAAACGGCTGGCGCGATTCGCAGGGCGACAAACGGCCGGACAGCACCGGCCACATGGCTGCGCAATGCGCGGGGCGCGGCCTGAATCAAGGCTTCGGCATGTGCGTCCGCATAGTGCGTCGCTTCCACGCGGCCGCCCATCGCGACCGACTCCAGCGCCGCGAGCGCGCGCGCGCCCCGGCCAATCGCCTCAGCCCGTGGTGGTGTCAGACCTGCTGGCGCTGCGGCTTGCCACGCTGCCAGGACGGCATCCACCGCCGCCGGTCCTTTCTGCGCCTTTTCGCCAAACCGCACGACGACGCGCGCTTCACCAGGCAGCGCACGCGCCACGACAAGTTCGACGCCGACCAGACCGCGCAACGCCTTGGCGACGGGTTGAATGGCAAGATCCACCGCGCTCGGGTCCAAACTTGGTGCGCTCGCCAGCACCAGCACGTCGGCTGCAACGCTGGCTGGCCACTGGTCGGCCGGAGCACTGACGCCGTGCCAGCGCGCCAGCCGCGGCGCTTCAGCTGGCGTGTGCGAAACCGACTTGGCAGCAACGCCCGTCTTTACCCCGGCTTTTTCCGCAGCAGCGGCCCGTGGCGGTTCCGGCTGGCGGTGACAGGCTGCGAGGGTCGCCAGCGCCGCGACCGTTGCCATCCAGCGAAGCGCGACGCGCATCGACGGTCCAAGCCTCGGCACAGTCTCACACATTCCGATTCCCCCAACGGCCCAATCAACCCGGCCAAGCATAGCGGCAGCCCGGATTGAATCAACCCATGCCGGCATGCTTTTTTTTGAACAGGAGGAGGCCGCCGCTTTGGCGGTCAGCGGGGATCCGGTGCTTCCACTTCCAGCGCAGCCGCTGGCAAGCAGCCCTGTCGGCCATTGGGCAGGCGCACTTCCACGCGACCATCCGCCATTTCAGCCAACTTGCGCACTTCCAGGCCTTCAGGCAGACCAAGATCGTCCGCGTCCGATTGTCCTTGGCAGGCAACCAGTTGGGCGTCTTCCTCAATGACTACGGCTTGCACGAGCGCCGCGCGCTCCTCGTCCGCCCACAGCAGCATCGTGAGTGCCACGAGATGCACAGCAAGCAGGGCAACGATCGCAACGCGCCACGCGTTCGCCTGCCCGGGCAGGCGCCGCCCCAGCAGTCGGGACGCCAGCAGACCTGCGCCCAGCAATCCGGCCAGCAGGGCCACCACGCCGAGGAGAGTCCGCGGGGTCGACTGCGCGAACATCACGTCGAGCGATGCGGACTCATCAAACACGTGCAAGGTCGTGTGATGCCGGCGCGCCCGGTCGGTGAGTTCCGCGCGCGTGGCTTGCAGGTTGTGCTGGATATCCAGCTTCAGCGTCGCATCCGGTTGCAGCTGCAGTGCGACCTGATACTGCGCGACCGCCCGACCCAACTCACCGAGTTGGACAAGCGTATTGCCCAAGTTGTAATGCACCGCCGCAGCTGGCAGGCCGTGAGCCAGCAGCGATCCATACCGCTCCTTGGCCTGCGCATAGTCGTGGTGGGCATAAGCCTGATTTCCAGCAACAAACGTCGCATCGAGCGTCGCGGCATGACCGATGCCTGGCGCAAGAGCCGTGGCCGTCAGTGCCAGCAGCAGCGCCGCAACTTTGGTTGGCGTCACATACGGCAGACGCAACAGTGCGGAATCCGTGTTCGCCAGATGCTGAATCAGCCGCTCCGTCGTCTGGCTCAAGTCGCTTTGCCGATCGCCCGCCGGTGCGAAACGCCCAAAGTCGCAGTGTTGCAAATCAGCGGCGAGCTGGCGCGCGACTTCCTGCGTCACACCCCGGCGTTGCAACTCGTCCACGACGCTCGGCTCGGTCAGACCGCCGATCTCCAACTGTGCGACTTTGCGCAGGTACTCCGCTACGATGTGCCGGGCTTGAGCATACCCTTGACCCGGCTCGGCGCTCGCCGTGATGCGCAACTGAGCCTGCGCTTCCGGCAAGGCCGCGCGCCGTTGCCGCTCCGGGGCCTCGCGCGCCTTGCGCCGCCGCACCGCCCAGACGACCAGCGACGCACCGATGATCAGCCAAGGCAGGGCGAGCAGCCAACGGAATGGGCGCGATTGCGTCCACGGTTGCCGATCCCCGGCCGCCAGTTTGGCTTCGGCTGCATTGGCACGCAGACCGTCCTTCGCGTGCACCGCTGGCAGCGAACCGGTCGACGCGTCCTCATCCGATCCCGCGGTCGCCGCGATCGCCATCGGTTGTCCATGCACTTCCAACTCAAATGGGCCAACGGTTTGGGCGTCGAAGCGCTCCTGGAACGGGTCGAACGACGCCCACGCAATGGCCGGCAGCTGCACATGCCCGGGGCGGTCAAAGCTCAACATCCATTGCCAAGTGCGCATTCCTCGCAGGCCATTGGCGTCATGCGAAACGCCCTCATCGTCGCGCTTGGTCACAATTTCCGCGGTCATGCCATCCAGCTGCGGCAGCACCAGCGGTCGCAGACCCAGCAAGTTGCCGTCGCCGCTCACGGTCACGGTGAGCAGCAGCCGTTCGCCGGTCTGGACATCCAAGGTCCCGGCGCGTTGCGCACCCTTGCTGTCCGAGGATTGCAGCGTTGCGGCCATATGTAACCGTCCGACGTTGCCGTCGACAAAACCAACCGGTCGGCCCGCGGTTGGAACCGGCCGGACCTGCAGTTCGATGATCGGCGCGTTGATCTTCGGCGCCCGCGCATCCAGCGTCTCGATGCGGTAACGCGGACCTTCCAAACGCAGGGGCCCGGGGACGGCCGCTACCAGCAAGTCGCGGTGCGTCGTTTGCCGCTGGTACGGCTGGCCGGCAAGCATGATGGTCTCAGCCCGCGCCATCGCATCGTCGTGCAGGCTCTCCGGCTCCAGCTTGCCGTACTTCGGGTCTGCCAGCGGCCGAATCCCCGCCACGGATCGCTGTCGCGACCAGTACAGCGCATAGGACACGACAAACGGCTGGCCGACGTAGGGCTGGTTGGTCGACAGGGTCGGATGCACAAAAAACGGCGTGCCAATGTAGGAATTCAGGTCCGTCGCGCGCTCCGGCGGCAGGACCACCTCCGCGACTTGCGGCGCCACGACTTCCACCGCCACCGCATCCGATTTCGCGACCACATCGCTGCCATCCAGCAGCAACACCGGGCCAAACTTGAACTTGCCAGGCCGCGACGGCGTCGCCAGATACATCAACGTTTCGGTCCGTTGCATCGAACCGCCGATCACGCTGAGCTGCTGCTGTTGGCCCGTTCGGCGGACATCCCAGCCTTCCAGCGCGGGCTCCGTCACTTCGTCAAAACTGCCGCTGGCGCGCACCGTGATGCGTAGTTCGTCCTCCATCGTCAGCGTCGCGGAATTGACTTCCAGCGTCACGCGCGCGGCCGCCCACGCAGCCGTCGGCAACGCGGTCAGGAGTAGCGCCATCGCGGCGCGGACAAGCGGACGGCTCACGCTCACGGCCTACCAATCCTTCGTCGGCGTCTGATTCTTGAATGGCGACTTGCGCATCGCTTCCTCCGCCTCCAGGTTGGTCGGATTGTGGTCCGCTCGCTGCATTTGCTGCTGCAACTGCTGCTGGTCCGGCGGCGGCTCCTTTTCTTCCTCGTCCTTCTTCTCCTGGTCTTTCTTCTCCTTGTCCTTTTCGTCCTGCTTGTCCTTTTCGTCCTGTTCCTGCTGCTGTTGATCCTTCTTGTCAGACGGCGGCGGCGGTTCCTGGATCTGCAGTACGTAGAAATTCTCCACGTCCTTGTCCGCCCAAGCGCGCAGCTTGATGACGCGGTCCTTCTTGTCGCCCTTGACCGCCACCCCCGTCACCGCGGTTCGGCCTTGGCGCGCCGCGGGCGAATCGTCGATTGGCGCCAATGACTTCTTGCCGCCCGCACCCTGGCGCTCGCCTTTGGCCAGACTTGTCTTGCCGGATTCGTCAAAGACTTCCAGTTCCACCGGGCCGTGCGACAAGTCGTAGCGCGCGCTAATCTGCAGGTTCTGTGCGGCCTTTTGGTCGATCGCCAGCCAGTCCTGATCGCCTTTGCAAATCCGCATCAGCTTCTCGCCGTCCATCTCCAGCTTCTTGGCCGTCGCAGCGCTGTCATTCGGCTCAAACTCGTCGTTGCCGGCTGGGCAGGGTGGCAAAATGCGCAGTTTCAGGGTGTACGGCAGATCCAGCAGCGCGGCGCGTTGGTCCACGACTGGCGTAGGCAAGTTGGCAGGCAGGATCACGTGCGAAATCAATGCCGGAGGCGGTTGCGGCGCTTGCTGTGGCTGCCCCGGCATCTGCGGTGCGCCCGGCTGACCCGGCTGCATCGGCACCGCGCGAATCCCCGGATGCGTACCTGGCGGAGGCGGCAGCGCTGGTCCCGGCGGCGGCTGTGGGGCTTGGCCAACCTGCACCGAACCCGGCGGCAAGCTTGGCAGCGGAAATTTCGGCGGAGCGACGCCACCACCGGTCACCCGCACCCGGTACGTTCCCGGCGGTGGCGCCAGCACCGCGGCGGTCCGCGACACCGTTTCGCCACTCGGCCCGCCGATCGCCCGCCCCCACACTTGGCCTTTGTCGTCCCATACTTCCACGGTCAAGGCGCCCGCGAGATCCGCCGCGTCTGGCAGTTCCTTGACGTCGGCGGTCAGGTCCACGAACAGGCTCTCGCCGGCCTTCAGTTCCACCGCATACCAGTCGTCGTCCCCCGGGCACAGCTGCAGGTTCTCCAGCGGCGCTTGCAGCGACTCAGCCGACAGCGGGTTGCTCTGCACCGCCTGGTCGTTGTCCTCGTACGGGTCATCGCGGAGTTGGCAAGGCGGCAGCACGGCGACTTCCGCCTCGTAGTCCGCTTCCGTGTCCAGCCCGCCGCGCACCTGCAGGACGTAGCGCCCGGCCACCAGCGCGCGCGCCAGCCGAACGGCCTGGCCATCCTGACTCTTGCGGCTCACCGCCACCGGCTGGCCATCTGGCCCCAGCACAGTCAGCACCACCGAATCCGCGCCGGTGTCGACCTTGGTCTTCGCCTTGACCATCAGCCCTTGGCCTGGCTGCAAGTCCACCGCGAAATCATCGTCGTTCAGCGGGCAGAGGCGCCCCTTGAGCGGCTCACCCACCGTGATGACCCGTGCCGTTGCGAACGTGTCGTTGGGTTCGTAGTGATCCTCGATGCGCGCACACGCCGGCAGCAGCTTCAGGGTCAAATCGTAGGTCGCCTCCACTTCAGCGATGTTGCGCACATCGACCAGTACCGGCGTTGGCTTGTCCACTTTGCCCAGATCCACGGCGTCCAGCGCTGGCTGGCCATCCGCCGCGCCGCGCAGCACCGTCTTGCCGTCGGGGCCCATCAGCCAGACACCCAACTTCGCGGGCGTCGCGCCGCCTTGTGGGTCATCCGGTTCCGCCGCCGGGCTCGAATCCGTCTTGGTCTTGGCCGTCGCGCTGAACCGGTCGCCCGGCTGCAAGTCCACGCGGAAAAAGTCGCGATCCTCTGGGCACGCCCGCAGATCCAGCGTTTGTTCGCGCTCGTCCGGGGCAAACGTCAACGGCGCGGCTTGCTCCGGCGTGTCGTTGGGCTCGTTGGTCTTGTCGCGCGACCGGCACGGCGGAAACGCGGACAGACGCGCCAATTCCAGGTTGCGCCGCGTGTCCGTGCGCGTGTGGTCCAGCAGCAACGCCATCTCCAGCGACTTCACCGCCTCGCGGAAATGCGGCAGCGGGTCTTCGGTCGGCTCCGGCGTTGCTTCCGGTTTGTCCTCCTGCGCGTCCTTTTTCACCGGCTTCGGCGCGGGCTTGTCGAGCGACAGGCCCCACTGCAACTGCGTCGTGCCCAGCGCGTAGTGAATGTCGGCCTCCAGGGCCGCATCGCGCTCCTTGATCGCGCCCAGCGCCCGCGACAAGCTCGTCACCGCTTCCTGCCGCGCCCCCAGCGTCGCTTGTGCCAGGCCCAGGCCGTACCAAAGCAGCGCGTGCTCCGGCCGGGTCGCTTGCGCCGTTTGGAACGCCTTCACCGCTTCGGCCGCCTTGTTCTCCGCCAGCTTCTCGGTCCCTTCGCGCACATCCGGATTCTGGCGTTCCAGCCACGACGGCAGCGCGTGCGCCTGCATGGGCAACGCCAGCGCCAGCAGCGCGAGTGCGGGAGCAAGCTTGCGCGCGCGCTTGCGGGTCCCCAGCAGCCATTCCACCAGCAGGAGCAGCAGCGCGGGTCCGAGCAGGTACTGAAAGCGATCCTCGCCCAGCTGTTGAAATTGCGCTTGATATTCAGCCTTTTCCAAAGCGTCGAGGCTCTGAAAAACCTGCGCGGCGATGGATTGCCGGTCGTAGTGGAACGACTTGCCCCCTGTCGCCGTGGCGATCTTGTCCAGCAGGTCCATGTTCAGCGCCGAGAAGATCAGGTTGCCCTGTTCATCCTTCTGCGACCCCGACGACGTTCCGTCCGGAGCGAGAATGGGCACAGGATTGCCGGACGCAGTCCCGACGCCAACCGTGAAGATGCGCACGCCTTTCTCCGCCGCCTTCTGGGCCGCCTCGATCGCCGCGCCTTCATGGTCCTCGCCGTCGCTGAACAGCACGATCGCCTTGTTCTTGGAACCGCGAAACTGTGGCATCAGGTTGTCGCGCGATTCCGCCTCAGCCTTCTCCGTGTCGCCGGTCAGCGTTTCCACGGCCAAGCCAATCGCCCGACCAATGTTCGTGCCACCGACAGGCAGATCCTCAGGTTTCAGATCAGCCATGTACATCCGGATCACGTCGTGGTCCGCGGTCAGCGGGCACTGCACAAAGGCGATGCCGGCAAACGGAATCAGCGCCACGCGCCCGCCCGCGAGCTTGTCCAGCAGCGCGGAAATCTCCAGCACCGTGCCCTGCAGGCGATTGGGCACGACATCCTTCACCAGCATCGATTTGGACGCGTCCACGACCACCGCGATGTCGATGCCGGCATTGCTCACTTCCGTCTCGCGCAAGCCGTACCGGGGCCGCGCGGCCGCCAGCACCAGGAGGATCGCCGCCAGCGTCCACAGCACGATGCGCGCCACGGAGCGCTGCGGCGACCAACTCGCCGCCAATCGCGCCATCATCGGCACAGACAGCAATTGTTGCAGGACCTTGCGCGTGGAAACGTGCTGCACCACCGCCCAAGCCGCAAGCAGCAGCACGGGCACGAGCAGCCACAGCAACTGGGGATTGGCAAGGGTGAAGGTATCGGACATCATCGCAAAGTTTCCACAATCGTTGAAGGTTCAGTCAGGAATCGTCCGCAGCCACGTGCGCCGGAGCAGCACTTCCACCGCCAGCATCGACAGGCCAACCAGCAGCCACGGCCAGAACAGTTCCCGCCGGTGCGTCCGCACTTTCGTCTTGAACGTCGTCTTTTCCAAATCCTTGAAGTCGTTGGCAAATTTCTTGGCGTCATAGCTGTCGTAGAAGCTGCCGCCGGTCAGCTTGGCAATCTGCGCCAGCAGCTCCGGATCGGTCGGGAACGGCCGCTCCGGGCGCTGGTACACGTTGTGGCCAAAACGGTCGACAATCGGCATCCCGCGCATCGGGTCATACGCCGGCAGCCGCGTTTCCTTGCCCGAACCGACCTGGAACGTGAAGATTTTCACGCGGTCCTTTTCCGGCAGCGAAGCCACATATTTCGGCACCGTCAGCGGGTCCAGCTTGCCGCCTTCCTGCTTGCCGTCGGTGATCAGAATCAGCATGCGCGACCGCGATTTGCTCTTGCTCTTGTTCTTGTCCAGCGACGTGTCGAGGCGCATCCACGCGCGGTTCAGCGCATCGCCAATTGCCGTGCCGCCGCCGTTGATCGTGCAGTCGTTGTGGCAGTTGACCCGATCGGCTTGGCTGCGGCGGCCATCGTCCAGCACCAACTGGTCGAGCGCGTTCAACAGGCGGATGTAGTCGAGCGTCGGCGGAAAGCGCAGGTAGGCCTCCGAGCCGAAGATCACCAAGCCGATGCGATCCGATTTGCGGCCGCGAATGAAGTCCTTGAGAATCTTGCGCGCCGCTTCAAAGCGGTTGTCCGGCTCGCGGCCATCGTCGTGCAGCTTCTGGATGTTCTCGTCGGACATGTCGATGGCGTTCATCGAGCCCGAGAGATCCAGGGCGATCATGATGTCGAGGCCTTCCGCGCTCAGCTCCTCGGTATCGACCTGCTGGGGCCGGGCCAGCGCCACGACCAGCAGGCACAACGCCACGCCGCGCAGCCAGTCGGGCAGGGCGTGCAACCGGGTGCGCAGGGTCGGTTTGACTTGCTTGAGGATCGCGACGCTGGACACCTCCACCGTCGCAGGCCGCGCGCGCGTGCGGGCCCATGCCGCTCCCGCGACGAGCAGCAGCGCCAAGAGAAACCAGGGATGTTCAAAGCTCCACGTGTTCATGCCGGGCGGCCTCCCAGCACCAGCGGCGCAAACAGCAGGATCGCCGCGATGGCGATCGCGACCACTGCGGGCCACCAAGCCAGCTTGCCGCGCCGTATGCCGTGGCGACCGTCAATCACCCGCGTACCCGCCCACTGGTCGCCAAAGCGTCGCTGTTCAGGCAGCGCGAGCGCGGTCCAGATTTCCGCGACAAAGCCAGCACCCGGGACCGCCAGAAGCAGGTTGCGCTTGAGCTTCGCGCCCCAACTCGCCATTTTGGCGATGAGAATCGACTCATCTTCCGGCGGTGCGTCGTCGTTCCACGCGCGGCGGCCGTCGTGGCTCTCGACCTCGAACGCGGCGATCTCCAGCCCGGTCATGGCCTTGCCGGGTGACGAACCACCCACCGCGTCGCGCAACGCCAGCCAGACGAACCACAGCGCGTATGCCGCGTCAAACAGCCCCTGACGCCCGGTCCGAATCGCCAGGAACGCCAAGCCCGCGGTCGCGACCGACCCGCCGAGCACATCGAACGCCAAGGCCCGCACGCGCAGCGCGGTCGGCGCCATGACCTGCAACCGCAGCTTTTTCTGCAAGGCCAAGCGAGCCGTCTCAGCCGCGCGCAGCAATTCCAGTTCCTGCGCGGTCTGCATCGTCTTCTGGACGACTTCCTGGACGAACAGATGCAGCTCCGCCAGTTCCTCCGGCGTTGCCGGCAGGCCGGCGAATTTCACGAGATCGGAGGTGTCCGCGAATCGCTGGATGTCGTCCAAGCGCACCTGCTTGAGATCCAGCGCCTTGACGCGCTCCAGCAACTCCGTACTCGTCATGTCCAGGGCGTAGAAGCGAAACCGTCCACCGAGATACTCGCGCAAGATTTCCGACAATTCAGCGACGACGACCCGCGGCGTTTCATTGCCCAGCCGCCCGGAGCGCTCCAGATCTGTCAGGCGACCCAGCGCGACGATATGCGGCGCGACGGTCGCCCTGGGCCGCAGCAATGCCGCGCGATTCTTGTAGATCTTCAGACCGAGAAAGGTCAGGCCACCCGACAACATCATCATCGCCAGAATCAGCAGGCCGATTTCCAGAGGGACATTCTCTTCCACCAGCGGTCGTGGCTTCGGCAGCGGCGACGGCGCCACGTTGTTGTCCGCGGCAAACTGGCTCTTCACGACGATCTTCACGGACGGAATCGTCACGCTGCCGCTCTCGCCGGCTCCACCGCCCGCCGTCACCAGATGGAAGGGCACTTCGATCGGCGGCGTCCGGAGTAGGCCAGCGCGTACGACCAGCAATGGCACGTGGAACGTTTCGACCACCTGACCGTTGGCCTCCTGGCGCTCGGACTTGCCCGGATTGGCCGGATCGGCCAGCAGCGGCCGGAGGTTGGGCCGCGCCGGAAAAAACACGCGGTAGGTGTTCGGGTAGCGCAAGGTCACCGTGAGCTCGATTTGGTCGCCGAACGTCGGAGTCGTCGAGGACAGCTTGGCTTCCACGTGCACGGCGCCCGCGAGCGCGGCCGTGTCGCTCGCAGCTGCGGGCAAGGCGGCGGGCGCGTCGGCCCAAACGGGCGTCGCACTGACAAAAATGAGCAGGATGAGGAGGTTTCGTATCACTGGCGGGCCGCCCTTCGTCGGAAATACGCCACAAGGCTCTTCAGATAGTCCATGCCCACCACGGCCGGTATGGGCTCCATGCCAAACTTCCTGGCCAACTGCTCGCGTTTTCGTTCAGCGACGGCCGATTGCCGCCAGTGCTCCTGCACGCTCGCCGTGCTGTTGGCGTCAAACCGCACGATTTCTGCGGTTTCCGGATCCTCCAGCACCCACAGGCCGTCCAGAGTCGGCCACTTCTTGTCCACGTCGTCGGACGTCACGATGGGCACCACGTCGTGGCGGCCGGCCAGCACGCCCAGCGAACGCTCGTACCCGTCGCCGAGGAAGTCCGACAGCACGAACACGACCGCGCGTTTGCGGGCAATCCGGCTGACGTAGTCCAGCGCCACGTCCGTCCGCGTGCCTTTGCCGGCCGGGGCAAAACGCAGCAATTCCTGAACGATGCGCATCACATGACCGCGGCCTTTCTTGGGCGGAATGTAGCGCTCGATGCGGTCGGTGTAGAGAATCAGCCCGACCCGATCGTTGTTGGAAATCGCCGAGAAAGCCAGAACGGCGGCGATCTCCGCGGCCAGTTCGCGCTTGGACCGCTCTTTGCTGCCGAATTTTTGCGACTCGGACAGATCGACGACCAAAAGCACCGTAAGCTCGCGCTCTTCCACGTACTGCTTGACGAAAATGCCGCCGGTGCGCGCCGAGACGTTCCAGTCGATCGTACGAATGTCATCGCCGGGCTGGTACTCGCGCACGGAATCGAAGCTCATGCCGCGACCCTTGAACACGGCGTGGTACTGCCCGGCCAGCGTGCTGCTGACCAGACGGCGCGCGATGATCTCGATCTCGCGGACGCGCTGCGATACGGATTTTTCCTGGACTTCAGCCATGGACCGCTCGTTCCTCGCTTACGGGACTGCTACGCGGTCAAAGATCCGCTGCACGACGTCTTCACTCGTCAGCGACTCGGCTTCGGCCTGATAGGTCAGAATGACGCGGTGGCGCAGCACGTCCAGCCCCACGGCCTTGATGTCCTCCGGAATCACGAACGCGCGGTGGCGCAGGAAAGCGTGGGCTTTGGCCGCTTGCGTAAGAAAAATCGAAGCGCGCGGGCTCGCGCCGAACTGAATGAATTCGCTTAAATCACCCAAGCCGTACGCCTTGGGTTCGCGCGTCGCAAACACGATGTCGACGATGTACTGCTTCAGCTTGTCGTCAATCATGATCTCTTCGACGACCTTGCGCGCCCGCATCAGGCCCGGACCATCGATGACAGGCGTGAGCGTTGGCGAATAGCCGGACGTCGCATTGTTGAGGATCGCCAGCTCGTCGGCGCGCGTTGGGTACGTCACTTTGACCATCAGCATGAAGCGGTCGACCTGCGCCTCCGGCAGCGGATACGTGCCTTCCTGCTCAATCGGATTCTGCGTCGCCAGCACCAGGAACGGCTCGCTGAGCGTGTAAGTCTCGTCGGCGATCGTCACCTGATGTTCCTGCATCGCCTCCAGCAGCGCGGATTGCACCTTCGCCGGCGCGCGGTTGATTTCATCCGCCAGGACCAAATTCGTGAAGATGGGGCCCCGCTTGACCTTGAACGTCTGATCCTTCGGGTTGTAGACCTGCGTACCGAGAATGTCCGCGGGCAGCAGATCCGGCGTGAACTGAATGCGCTGGAAATTGATGGAAAGCGCCTTGGCCAACGTCTTGCACGTCAGCGTCTTGGCGAGGCCCGGCACGCCTTCCAGCAGCACGTGGCCACCGGTCAGCAGGCCGATCAGAAGCCCTTCAATCATGTGGGTTTGGCCCACCACAACTTTTCCGGTCTCGGCCAGCAACTGGTCGACGAACTGCGACTCCTGGCGAATCATCTCGTTGAGCGAGCGAATGTCCTGCATGAATCCTCGGCTGGTCTTGGGCGCCGACACGACGCGGCGCTGGCGGTCAAACGTAGGGCGCGGTTCCGGTATTCCCGGCGGTCGCGCGCGGTGGGGAAGAATAGGACACGGTTCTGGATTGTCGAGTCCCGATGAAACTTAGCGGAAACGCTGGAAATACACGCCTTCCGATTGATAGTCGCCGGCCCAGGCCGCGATGTAGATGTCGACTTCAGGCACGTAGCACAGCGCCGGCACCAAGGGCACGGACGACTTGGCGCCCAGATTGACCATCGGGCCCAACTGCGTGCCGCCGTCGATCGGCGTGTTCGTGGTGAACTTGCGAATGCGCAGCGGCGACGCAGCGGTCACGTCCGCCTGCATTTGCAGCACGACCACCTGCGGCGACTCGCCGGCCAGCACGCGGATCGCACCGATATTCGAATCCACAGTAAGTTCGCCGACAACGGGGTTGTTGTCAAAGCCAATGCGCCGCATCTTCAACGTGGTCGCGGGCGTGCCATCCAGCGCGAACGCGAGAAATCCCGGAGCGCCGCCGCCGAAAATGCCAAGGCCGGGCATGGACGACGCGGGCGTTACGCTGCCGATGCCAACCGCCTGCGTGGCGGAGGAAAGCGCTTGCGGGTTGATCGCCCAGACCTTCAAGAAAGTACCTGGAGTTGGCTGCGCCGGATCGTACCAGGTAACGCCCAGGATGGCGTCCAGAACGCTTGCGCTCCCCAGTGTCGCCGTCGCGGTCGCCAGAGGCACCGAATTGGCCTCCGTGAAGGTGAAATCGCCCTCGACGCGGCGCCCGCGGATGCCGCCGTTGGGCGAGGACCAGAGCACCAGGAACCGGGCATTCGGCAGCGGCAAAATCTGCGGATGGCAGGTGCCATTGCAAAAGTCGTCGCTCACGGAGATCGGCTGGTTGCTGGCGAACGTGCCGGTCTTGGTCAGCGTGCCGTCAGCTTCCAGACCGCGGATCCACACGCCGCTGGGCGCAGCCTGCGGTGGCTGCGCAAACGGATCCGGGCCATTGCGGCCTTCCCAAGCCAGCAGCGTCTTCTTGTTGCTGACGCCCGCAGCGACCCAGCCAAAGACTGGATCAGTCGACGGATCTGGCTGGGCGATCGGCTGCACATTGCCCTTGACCAGCGGCGGCAGCGTCGTGATGGTTTGGCCCGTTTTGGCGTCGATGATCCACATCGCGATTTCCGCCTGGGTCACCGCTTTGATGCGTCGCCAGGTCAGCAGCGCTTGACCGTTGCCGATCGGGTTCACCGACACGCGACTTGCGTGCAAATCCGACTCCGGCGTCACGAGACTGGACGTCTCCACCAAGGTCGGATCGTCCAGCACGTCAATGCCAAAGTTGCCGTCGCGCTCCACGACCAGGGCACCGACAACGGGCGTCTGGTCCTGGGTTTTGCCAAGAAATACGCCTTTGAAATAGCCCTTGTCGGTCTGGTCGATCCACAGCCGGCCAGCGAGCGGATTGGCCGGCTGATTGGTGCTATCGGGCGCCACGATCATCAGGCTGACGGACAGCGAGCCTGTGGTCGTGCCCTTGCCCAACTCAAAGCTGTCGCCGTTCTTGGCCGATGACGGAAAGCGAATCGTCGCGTCCACGCCACCAGGGGCGAAAGTTTGCCCCGTCACCTTCACGGTATCGGGTGCGACTTCGTCTACGCGTTTGCCGGAGCTCGAGCCGGAAACCGTCGGGGTCGCGCCGCCGATGAACACGTCGTCCGGCCAACTCGCCGTGAAGCTCGTTTCCGCACTGGTCACGCCGTCGACCGTCACGACAAGCTTGGCCGTGCCCGGGCGGACACCTGCGATCTGGAATGTGCCGGGGTCTGCGGTCGGCCAAATGGAGATCGGTGGCTGATCCTGCGGCGTCACGGCGAGCGTCATGCCAGGCGCCAGGGCTTTGCCGTTGACCAAGAACACCACCACTTCACCGGTCGTTGGCGCGCCCGATCCGCCGCCCTGATGATTCACCGTCAGTTTCAGCGGCGTCGTGCCACCCAACTTCACCGTGTTCGCCGACTGGGTCGTCACGGCCAGCACGTCGGTCGGCGGTCCGGTATCCTGTGGCACGTCGATGAAGACTTCCGCATTCGGGCCCAAATCCTGCTGCACGATCGGCACGTCCGCTGAAACCTTCGCCTCAAAGCCGAATGCGGTGTCAGCCACATCCTGATCGGCAGCGGCATCCGCGGTCGTTTGCTGTGCCTGGCCGCAGCCGATGGCCAACAACAGGCCGAGGGAAAGCAGGCGACACGGCGGGTTCGGGAGAAATCGGGGCATCGACACGGGCGCTCCTCGCAAAGCTGCGATTGTGCATGGCAGCACGGCGGCAGCATAGCGGAATGCGGGCGATCCGGGAAAGGCGTGGCACGAGGTTGTTGCGCTTGCGTCCTGTTCCCGCGGTCGCTACAACCCGCAGCATGGACAATCTGCCCCACCTCGCGCCGCTGCTCCCCGATGCCCTGCCGGACTTGCCTGTGCCGCCGCCCGGTCCGCGTTCGCGGGCGGCGCTGGAACGGCTCAAACAACACGAGTCGCCCAATGTCACGGCAGTCGCAGCGGATTTTCCGGTCGTTTGGCAAACGGCCCGTGGCTGCGCGGTTCGCGACCTGGATGGCAACACGTACGTCGACGCCACCTCCGCTTTCGGGGTCGCGCTGATCGGGCACGGCCACCCTGAAGTTGTCGCCGCCGTTCAGCGTCAGGCAGCGGAGTTGCTGCACGGCATGGGCGACGTGCATCCTCCCGCGGTTCGCATCGCGCTGCTGGAGGCGCTGACGGCACTGGCTCCGGGCGACTTGGGCCACGCCGTGCTGTGCGGCGGCGGTTCAGAAGCCGTCGAGGTCGCGCAGAAGACCGCGTTGCTGGCCACCGGCAAGCCAGGTGTGATCGCATTTTCCGGCAGCTACCACGGCATGGGCCACGGCGCGCTGGGTGCCACGAGTCGCCGAGATTTTCGCGCGCCGTTCGTCGCCCAGCTCGCGCACAACACGACCTGGCTGCCGTTTCCGAATCCATCGCGGCTGCCGGTGGGCGTCCAGGCCAGCGATCTGTGTGCACACATGCTGGAGCGCGTCGAACAATTGCTCGTCCATCCGGCCATGGGCGGCGTGCCGATGGGTGCCGTTCTCATCGAGCCCATTCAAGGCCGCGGCGGCGTGATCGTGCCGCCTGATGGTTTTCTGCAAGGCCTGCGGGCGCTGTGCGACCGGCACGGCACATTGCTGATCTTCGACGAAATCTTCACCGGCTGCGGGCGAACGGGCGCCTTTTTTGCATGCGAAGCTGCTGGCGTATTGCCGGACCTGCTGTGTATCGGTAAGGCGCTGGGCGGCGGGATGCCGATCGCGGCGTGTCTCGGGCGACCGCACGTCATGGCGGCGTGGCCGGTGTCGCACGGGGAAGCGCTGCACACGTCGACGTTTCTCGGTCACCCGGTTTCGGCGGCGGCTGCGCTGGCGGCGGTTCACGTGCTGCAGCGGGACGACATCGCGGGCCAGGCCGCGCGCGCCGGTA
Source organism: uncultured Myxococcales bacterium (assembly GCA_903924465.1). GTDB lineage: Bacteria > Myxococcota_A > UBA9042 > UBA9042 > UBA9042 > CAIYBN01. Next base: position 37,342 of record CAIYBN010000100.1, read on the forward strand.
CGAGCCTGCTCGTGCGGTTGCGGCAACGTCTGGCAGGACACCCGTGGGTGCGGGAAATTCGCGGTCGGGGCCTGATGCTGGGCGTTGAACTGCAGGATCCGCAGACGTCTCAGCCGGCGTCGGATGTGGCTTGGCGCACGGTCACGGGGGCGCTGCGCCGCGGGGTGATCCTGCTGCCGTCGGGTGATCGCGGCGAAGTCATCCAGTTGACACCACCCGCGACGATCACGCTGGCCCAGCAGGACTGCGTGGTCAGCGCACTCGGCGCCGCGCTCGACGAGGCGATCGCGTGAACCGCGCCACTTGGCTCGAATCCCTGCGCGTGTGGGCTGATGACTGGCAGCTTGGCCGAGCCAGCGCGTGGTCGGCAACGCGGTTTGCCGATGCGCAGGCGCAGCTGCTGGCTTGGCAAATGCAGCACATCCCTGCTTTCGCGGCTTTTGCCCGCGTCCGCGGTTGGCAGCCGGGGCAGGTGGACCGTCTCCCGTATGTGCCGGTGACCGCGTTTAAGTCGGCGCTGCTCGCTGCGGACTACGTGCCATCGGATGCACCGGTGGAGTTTCACACCTCAGGAACGAGTGACGGCCAGCCCGGGCGCGTGCGGCTGTTGGACTCCCAGACCTACGATGCAAGTCTGCTTGCTGGTTTTCGCCACTTTGTCCTCCCGGAGACGGACCTGCGCATCCGCTGCGTGTCGCTGGTTCCGGACGCGGCGGTGCGGCCGCATTCCTCGCTTGGCCACATGGTGCGGCTGCTGTTTGGCCACGTCGATGATGGTCACGGCGGCTGGTTTTTGGGCGAACAGTTCGACTTGCCGGGCCTGCAACGGGCGCTGCGGCGCGCGGTGGCGGACGACACGCCGGTGCTCGTCTTCGCGACTTCACTGGCGATTCAGGCCTGGCTCGATGCCTGGCCCGCTGGCGACACGCTGCAGCTGCCGCGCGGCTCGCGACTGATGGACACCGGCGGGCCCAAAGGGCGGACGCAACTCACCGACCGCGCTGGGCAACACGACTGGCTGGTGCGCACGCTTGGATTTGCGCCACAGCTGATCGTCGGCGAGTTTGGCATGACCGAACTCGCCACGCCGCGCTACGAAACGACGCTGCGCGCGCATCTGGTGGGCGACCTCGCGGGTGTGCGCGCCTACGCGGGGCCGCCGTGGCTGCGGACCGTGGCGCTAAACCCAGCGACGCAAGTGCCTGTTGCGATAGGTGAAACCGGGATGCTCGCGCACGTCGACTTGGCCAACCTGGATACGCCGGCATTCCTGCTCACCGCCGACTTGGGGCGCATGTTATCGCTTGATAACGGACAGCAAGCGCTCGAATTGCTTGGCCGCGTGCCAGGTTCGGAGTGGCGCGGCTGTGGGCTGGACGTTGAGTCGCTGCTGGCTGAAATGGCGGGCTGACGGTTGGGCAAAAACGCCAGAGCCGACCAGACCTGGCGATCTGGCCGGCTCGGCAATGTCTAGGTAGAAACTCCCCCGCGCGCATCACCTCGGTCACGAAAATTCCGGCAGTTGAATTGCATACCCAAGCTCGCCCAGTCGGCTGAGCAATCGCTTGGCGGCGCGGCGGCGTTCGCGCTCGTCGAGTTGCGTCGGATC
>CAIYBN010000101.1 GCA_903924465.1 uncultured Myxococcales bacterium
CGCTGCGCGCTCGCGGGGCCGATAGGCTTCGCCATCGCTGGATACTTGCGCGGCTGCGCCGTCGCGGGATGAGGGGAGGCTGCAAGGCGGCGGAGGTGGCGCGTTTCGCCGGAAAGACGCGGTTTTGGGACGCCGTCAACAAGCGCTGTGTGGAGGCGCCTCGCGCTGGTCACGAACCAGAGATCCGGCGCGCGTTCGAGCTGCTGTTTGACCTGCTGCGGCAGATTGACGAATGCCGCGACGACATCGTGAGTTGGTCGGACGAGGGTGGGGCGTGGCAGCTCGGCGTGGACTGGCCGGTGGTGATGGCGGCGTGGTGTCCGTGCGTTGAGGCGACGTCCAGGCAGGCGGAGTACCTCGCGGCTGTGGCGGACGTGCTGGACGTGATGCCGTCAGGGCAACGCGAGCGGGTTCAGCGTGTTGTCGACGAATGGGCACCGGTGAAGTGACCGAGCGCCACATGAACGGCTCCGGCGTGTCAGATACCAAGTTCCCGCCGCAACACCGCCGTTACGAAGTTGCCCGGCAGCCTGTCCGCAAGCAGTGCACGCAGCCGCTCCCTCACTTGAGTCGTACAGCTGAGGACGCCAGCCGCCTGCATCGTCCCCGCGTACGCCATCGACACGTCGGCGCTGGTGACGTCGTAGCCCACGCCCTGCGCTAGCCAGTCGAGCGACGCCATGCCAACTTCAATGGCGAACGCCGGGTGGCTGACGGCGTGGTCACGGGCAGCCCGGGCGAGCGTCTTCGGATCGGCTGGCCAGGAATGGGCGAGCCGGAGCGCAAGATCGAACTGCCCCAGCTCTTTGGCCGTCGCGAACCACTTGCCCTCGTCGCCTGGCGTGCGCGCCACCAAGTCCGCGAGAAGCGTTTCGGGCGCGACGTGCGGGTATCGCTTCGCCAGCATGCGAAAACTCCCGATGTACGTACCGACCAGATTGACGTCGAGCGAGTAGCGGCGGTACGCCTCCTCAGCACGGCCAGCGGCCAACAGAATCAACTCGCACTCGGCCGCCATGGAAGCCCGGCTGTCGGTGCTGCCAAGCGAGGCTTCAGCGTAGCGAATAGCGTCATCGGTCCTACCCAGCGCTGCCAATGCGCGCACGCCCCACACCCGATAGTGCCACCACAGGAATGGCGCCCGTTCGAGCAACTCGAGGATTTGCTCCAGCCGCCCCGCCTTCAACAGCGCGCTGAAGCAGGCCATCGAGCCGTTGAAGTAGGCGTGTTGACTGCGATCTTGGCCCCACGAGGTTTTCAGTGACGGGACCAAGCGATCTGCCCATGTCGCGGCGACGTCCGGCGATGCACACAGCTCACCCCAGTAGTCGCCAAGCGCTTCGAGGTACGGGATCTCGTCGTCGCAAAACGCTCGCCACAGGCGGTCAAGCCACGCTTCGCGCGCATCGGCACTAACACGCGCTCCTGCGATGAACGGCACAAGTGTTCGAATCGCGCCGCCCACAGCGGTGCCGATTGCGCCGGACGAACTGTCGATGTTGGTGAGCGCTGGAGAGAGGCGTTCCAGGAACAGCACGGCGCCTTCCGCAGCCAGAACGGGATCGCGGCGGGCAACCTTCTTGATCTCGCTGACGGCCTGCTTGATGCGGGCGATGGCGGGCTGCGACTTCCAGCCGAAGGCGTTGCGGCGAAAGCGTGCCTTGAACTCCCAGACGTGAGCGGACGACACGGAGGTCGTAGCTGCAGGTCGTCGCGCCGCGACCCGCTTGGTTGCGGTGGCTTCAACCTCGGTGACGAGTCGACCGCCAGCATCCGGGGCGTCGTCCAGGACGTTGCCCAAATCGTGTTCGTGAAGCTTGGTCGCCATGGCTGTTTCCTTTCGGGTAGCTGTCGCGGTCGGAATAGTTGCAAGCCGGTGCAGACACGGGCAAACATTTCGCGCCGCTGCAGAACGATTACAAAACAGGGTCGTGCCGGACAAAACGCTTACTCCGGCGCAGTGGCCGGAGGGTCACCCTGGCGATACGCCTCCGCGACCGCTTCCTCCAGTGCGGCAACTTCGTCGTCAGCGAGCATCTCAAACTGCGACTTGCGCTTCGCCGGCGCCAGACGCAGCTGGTTCTGGACGCACAACTTGATGAAAAGTACCGCCTTACGCTCGGGCAGGTCGACGATGGCCTGCATGGCTGTTCGGGCCCGCTGGTAGCGAACGAGGAAGTCCAACTCGGGCTTCAACTCCAACTCGATGGTCGCCTCAATCCATTCGAACAGGCACGCCGTTGCGGTCGTCGCGTCGAAGTAGCGGTAAAACGCAGAGGTTTCGCCATCCACCTGGACCGACCCATCCGGCCGCAGACGCCACTCCAGCACTTCAAGCAACGGCTGCGAAATTCGCTCCAGACAGCGGTCGTACGCCGCGCGCCGGGTCAGCATTACCGAGGAGACCGGGAAGATGAGGCCTTCGGGCGTAAACCCCGATCGCGCAAGCACGTAGTGGATGAGCCAGCGGTGCAGGCGGCCATTGCCATCCTGGAATGGGTGGACGTAGACGAAGCCAAACGACGCCACGGCTGCCAGCACAACCGGGTGTAACTCCGCATGATTGGTGCGCATGACGTCGATGAGGCCTTCCATGAGCGACGGCACGTCCTCCGGCTTCGGCGGGACGTAGTGGACGCGTTCGTCGGTCCACGAAACCGTCTGGCCGACGTAGTTCTGGTCGGTGCGGTAGTCCGTGTCGCGGAAGCGCGGGTCCACCACAGCGTTTTGCAGGGACACCAAGGCAGCCTTGTCCAGGTCGCGCCGTTCCGCGGCGGTCCTTAGCAGCGCAATGAAGCGCTCGGCACGCGACGGATTCGGCACCTCACGCTCGATCTCGTACGACGACATCGTCTCCTTGGTGTACAAGTAGTTGACGGCGCGTGCCAGGAGCTGCGGGTCGTATCCAGCGACGACCGACCGCGCTCGCAGTGCCAGGTCAGCGGACTGCCAGTGGCGGAGGCGCTCAGTGCGTCGGACGACGGGCGAAAACCGCTGGTCCCCGATCAAGTTGTTGAAGATCCGCTGACGGCTGGAACGACGCTCCGGACCGGTGAAGTAGTCCTGAACGTCCAGCAAGGTCACGTAGTTGCCTGTGTCCAAGTCGGGCAGAGGAAGGTTGCGTCCGGTCAAAAATTCGAAATAGAACCATAGCTTGCGCGCATATTTGCCGAGCGGCTTGTCGCGAATGTGTTCGGCAAGGTCGTCGGCGTCAGCGCGATCCAGCAGGCGCGCGAGAACGTCGAGAGCCAGCAGCTCGTGCTTGAGGCAAAATTCGAAGTGCGCCGCCGGAGTTGCGGCAGGCTCCAGCTTGCGGGCGACCACTTTGTTCAGGAAGTCGCCGTCACGCACCTCGCGCGGGGCGCCCTTGCGCAGGGCGTAGGACAGCTGCGGCGGCCGTGGCACGCGTACACCGTAGTGCTCGATCAGCCACGCATACCCGATTGGGTCGGCATCGTGAGGTGGTTCGAACTGCATCATTGCCCCGCGAAACGGTTACGTCGCTGACAAAAAGCTTACTCCAGGCGATTGTGTCTGTAAAACGTTTAGCCGGACGACGCGTCGCGAGCAGACCTCACGGGGCGGGACGCAGGGTACGACCTGTGCTCCTCGTCCGAAACGCGAGCGCCGCACGCCCGTTCCTTCCGCTCACGCGGACGGCCTCGCACGCCGGGTGGATCGGGCAAGCGGGCATCACCGTCGCCGTCGACGGTCGCTTCCACCCCCATCAGGAACTTGCGGAACCGCGAAGAGCGGCGTACTTTCAATGAGGAGCACCGCCGCGTGAAGCACGAAGGATAGCCCGTGGACAGGACGAAACTGTTGGAGCAGCGAGCGCAGGCACGTGCGGCAAAGCGGCTGAGAGACGCGGGAGTGCTCACCTTCCACGAGCGCGCAGTGGCCGCCTTGCTCGACCCCGACCAGGGAAGGGCTGTCCGGGAGCAAGCCTTCGCAAGCATTGATCTCTGGGAGCGGGGACAACTCTGCGAACCCTGGTACATCGACACCTGGCGAGCGATCCTCGCGCTGCCAGCCGCGTCCGTGGCGGCTGCGATCCTGCGGACAGACGACGACGGTGTCGCGCTCCGACAGAACTCGCCGTTCGGCTTCATGATGCGGCAGGTGGTGCCGTGAGCCGCCTCGACGTCGAACCTTCGTCCATCCAGGGCAGACACGGGCACCTGACCCGCTTCCAGAGCGGCGATCCGGACCCCGATACGGAATGTACGGGTCGGGTCGCTGAAATACCGATGGATTCCACAATTCGCAAGTGCTTATTAGTCCTTGATAATCGAGCGCCACAGTGCCGCGCTTCGTCAGCATTTGTAGTAACTTTCCGCCCATCCGTTGGTTCGTTCCCGATTTTCCACCGATTTTCCTCGCCGAAGCCGGTCAGGGGACAACGCGGGGGACAACATCCCGAGATTTGAGCCTATGAGGATCTCTCAGACATTGCCGCAACACATTGAAATCACAATGAGTGGTGGTCCGGTGACCTCTCAAAAATCGCGCTCCGAAGCCAAGGGTCGCCGGTTCGAATCCGGCGTCGCGCGCTCAGAAAACAAGCACTTACGGACCAGCGGGCAGGGTTGATAAGGGAAGGGTACTACGGCAGGGTACTACAACTGCCGATCTGACCCGGGCTTCATGGCCGCAGCAAAAGCCACAAAGCCCCAGCGGGTAGCCCTGCTGGGGCTTTGTGTTATCCAGGGCCTGCTGGGCCGGCCTCTTCGTCGGCCTCATCTGTGGCCTTGATGGGCAACTTCATCAAGGCCGACATCTTCTCGGTCTCGGAAGCCCCATAGTAGACGCCCGTCATCTGTTCCGACGTGTGCCCGATCATGTTGCGGATCGTCAGTCGATCGACGCCAGCGTGTACCAGGTTGGTATTCAGACTGCGTCGCATGACCTGCGGACCCAACCGGACATCGATCCCCGTTTCTTCCCTGATTGCCAAGAACGCCTTGGACAACGTGTTGGGTAGGCGTGGCTTCTCGGCAGGTAAGTCCTTCTTCCGCTCGCGGGTCTTTGCGCTGATTTCAGCCGGGAACAGAAGGCCGGTCATTGCCTTCCGTGGCTCAGCCCCTTCCTGCTGCTGCTCCTGTTGCTGCTTGTAGGCCGTTAGAGCGTCCACGACCAAAGGGTGCATCGGTACGGTCCGTTGTGCATCGGTCTTGGTCCGCTCCCTGATCACGCCTCTGGAAACGGCTCGGCAGATGACGATCTGCTTGCGTACCAGGTCGACGCAGTCCCACTTCAAGGCGAACAGTTCCCCGGACCGCATGCCCGTCAAGCAGAGCAGGGCGATCTCCGTGTATCTGTCGGGGGTCCCGCGCGTCAAGTACCGCGCGCCTCGCGCGACAATTAGAATTCACCACGTCGCGACGGCGTAGCCGAGCGCGTGTTCGGCGATGGCGAAGCTCATCGCCCGCGCGATGCAGCCGCAAAGCGGCGGCGAGCATGCGGAAA
>CAIYBN010000102.1 GCA_903924465.1 uncultured Myxococcales bacterium
ACTCGGACCTGGGGCGCTGCCCCAGACCCCGCCAGGGCTGCGCGCCCTGGACGGCGGGGAGATCTTTATCAATTGACGTTCGAGGCGCTCGCGCTTGACAGGCCGACTCATAGAAGCTCGGGGGCCCCACGCCGACCCCATCCCGCGGCCCTTCCACGCCCGGCAGGAAGAGAGCGCGAGAGAAACCTACGGTTTCTCTCGCACCCGGCGCGCCCGCGGCGCCGGCACCGCAATACCGAAAAATTCAAAAGATTCTTACTTCCCGCAAAAACTAGACCCGGTAGGCGCATTCCCCGAGATATAGCACGGCGTAATGCACCAATCCCCGCTCGCCTGCCACATCTTGCCGCCTTTCGGATCGCTCGGGTCTTTCTTGCCGATGCAGGCGTCGCCGCTCTGGTAGCACGTGGTCATGACCGGACCGGTGCCGCCGATGCCCTGATTCGGCCAGTTGATCTTGCCGACGTACCACATGTCCAGCGCCTTCATCTCGATACCGCCGCCCGCCGGCTGATCCGGATGCGGCTGGTTGTATTCCGCCGCCAGATTGCCGCACACGTACACGCGGACGATCGCCCACGAGTGGCCGAAACCCTTGTCGTTCCAGTAGTGCACGCCCAGCGCATAGGTATGCGGGTCGCTGAGCGTCCCTTCCGGCGCCGGCAGGCTGACATTCTCCGGTCCGGCGCCGTCGGTGTCGTCCAGGTCGAGCTTGGGCGACTGCTGGTCAGTCGACTGCACGCCCCAGTGCGGCGTCGGCACCCACCAGAAGCAGTCAAACGTCGTGTCGAACCACGGATCCGGGTCGCCGTCGCAGTCGATGTCCGGCTGATTCGCCAGCTGGTGCGCCAAGTGAATGTCCTCGTCCGCGCCCACCGTGTCGGTCTCGTCCGGGTCCGCCGGCGTATGCCACAGCAGCTCGGCGTGCAGGCAATCCGAAGGCGTGACGATGACCGTCGTGCAGGCATCCGTGCACGACAGCACGCCCTTGTTGTCCGTCACGCTCAGACAGAAGTCGTACTGACCCGCCGCGTTCGTCACAAACGTGGTTTCCGGCGAGGTCGCGTTCGGCACGAACTTCTGGTTGGACCCCGCCGGCTGCTTCTTCGCCGTCCACTTGTACTTGGCGATCGAACCGCCGCCCGGCGCCAGCGAGCTCGAGCCCGACAGGTGCAGCACGGTCTGCGGCACGACCTCCTCGCCTTCTTTCACCTTGATGATCGCCTTCGGGCACGCCGACGTCACGCCCACGCCCGTCAGCTTGGTCTGCTTGGGATCCGCGTTGGAATCCACCTCCAGCAGCGCGATATCGCTGACCAGCGTCCCGCTCACTTCCTGGCTCAATTCCGACGGCGTGTACGTCGCATGGAACTTGTAGCTGCCGTTGTGCGGGATCGCCAGCGGCGCATCGACACTCGGTGTCGGATCCTTGGCAAAATCCAGGACAAACGCCGGATTCGCGCCGGGCAGCAGTTGGATGGACGTCACCGCCAGCGCCGCATCGCCGCAGTTTTGCAGGTCAATGCCCTGCGAACTGATTTGCCCCAGCACCACGGCGCCAAACGCCACTTCCGGCGTCTGCAGAATCTTCAGGCACGGCACGTTCGCGTTCGCCGTCAAATCCACTTTCGCCGTTGGCTGCGCCGGATCGTTCGTCGTCATCACCACCGCGCTCGTCTTGGCCAGCGTATCGGTCGCGCTGAAAAACACCGTCCACGACGCAGTCTTGCCCGGGTCGAGCGACAGGGTCGGCGCCAGATCGAAATTGCCCGGACTCGTGTGCGTCGTGCCGTCGGCCAGATCCAGCGAGTAGCCGGCGTCGCCCACCAGCGCCACATGGCTGAGGGTCAGCGGCGCATCGCCGGTATTCAGCAGCGAAATCGTCTGCGGCGCGGCAACCTTGCCGGTCAGGATCGGCCCGAAATCGATGGTCTTCGGCGTCCAGCTCAAGCTCGGCTTGCCCAGCTTGACGGTCAGCGAGAAGCAGAGGCCCGCGGCGGGCAAGCTCGGATCGCCGGAAGCCTTGACGCAGACCTGCGCGCCGTGCACGCCGGTGTCGAGCTTCTTGTAGTGAATCCGGAAGCTTTCCGACGTCACGGTGCCCGGCCAATCGCCGCCCGCGGGCACGATCGGCTGCCATTTGTCGGTCATCAAGTTGCACGGCGTGCCGTCCGCCGCCGCGCAGGAATACGCATTGGCAGCGTCCGTCGCCGTCAGCGTGATGTCGGACACGCGCAGGACCGCCGCAGTGGTCGTGGAAATCGTGTTGTTGATGTGGAATTCCAAATCCAGCGCTTCGCCGATCGCCAAACCGCCGACCTGCACGTCCACGCTGCTTTGATCGGTAATCGATCGCGCCGGCGTGACCAAGCGCAGGTCCATCTGCGCGCGGCAATCCGTGCGACTGCCACCGTTCAGGCACGCTTCCAGCGCCGCAGTCGCACTCGTCTTTCCCGAGCAACCGACGGCCATCGCCGCGCAAACTGCCAACCATCCCATCCGTTCGAGCCGCATCCGGGGTCCTCCGCGCCAGCGTCCATCGTGCGGGAAGCCGGCCTGCCTTGCAAGCTAATGCAGCTTGTCATCGCGATCGGCGGGCAGCTCCAGCGGCGCCTTGCCGGCCTTGGTCCGCATGCCATTCACCGCCCGCGCCACCGCTGCCACGCGCAGCAGACGCAATTCCAACCGCCGCAACGGCGGCACATCCAGCAAGATAAGACCCATCAGCACGAGCAATAGGCCTTGACCCGGCACGCCGGGCAGCGCGAGGACGATGCCCAGCGCGATCAGCAGCACGCCGCCGATGCGGTTGGCCAGACGGCGGGCGTTGGACACTTTGCGTTTGTCGCCGCCAGCAAAGTGGTCGGCTGGCAGCGTCAGCAGGAATTGCCGTGCAAGCAGCAAGGTCAGGACGGAGATCGCCAGCGCCGACAGGATCCACAGAACTTTGCGCACAATGGGCCTCGGCCGGCTTGAAAGGTGCGGCGGCCGACTGCATGATGGACACGATGCGGCTTGGTCGGCAAGGTCAGCTGGCCGGCCGCATCCAGACACGCAGACCGAAGTTCGAGCTCACATGTTTTCGATCCGCGGCGTGCCACCGGAGGTGCGCGCTCGCGGTCCCAGTCCGAAATGCAACAGGTCTGACCGAGAGAATTGGGAGTCCGAACGAGGTCAGCATGTTCAGACAGACGAGGTTCACCGTGAACGTGGCCAACGGAAGCACGAGGCAAGGCCGGACACGCGCATGCGCACTGTCGGGCGCGTTGCTGGCGTCGCTCTTGGGCTGCGCGGGCGTGGAAACGGGTCGCATCGACTCCGCGGTCGAACACGCAGTGGATTGTCCCGCGACCCATGAATTGACCCTGCAAAGCTGCGGTGGTCCGCCTCCGGTTGGCTACGGCTCCTTGCCGTCCAAACCGCTGGAATGGGGCGCCACGCGCGCCGGTGCCCTGTATTTCGGCCGCCTTGTCTGCCCAGGCGGCGGGCTCGCGATGTCAGAACGGACTGCGACGCGGCCGGAGCTTGCCGATCAGGGCGTTGAGGTTTGGGAAGTGCGCTGTCCGGGTGATCAAACGCCGCGGGTTTGGTATGCGACGCCGCGTCGTTGCGGCAATCCGTGTCCGCCCGATGGTCTGCGCGTCATTCCGCAACCGGCGTTGCACCGCTATCTGGCGTCGGTGGAGGCGTTTGAGTCGGGCGATACCAAGAGCGCCTTGGCGCGAATCGACGAGGCGGTCACGCTCGCGCCGCCGAATGAGCTCCTGACGCTGTGGAAAGGCACGATGCTGGAGCAATCGGGTCGTCCGCTGGAAGCGGTGGCATTCTACGAAGCCGCGGTGCGGATGAATCCCGACGAGCCGGCGCACAAGCTGTTCCTGGCGCGGGCCCAGCGCGCGGCGGGCCATGACGCGCCGTATCGCTCGGCGATCCTCGATTTGCTGGCGAAATTGCCGAGCGGCCATCCGCTGGTGCCGGAGCTGCAATGCCTGCAAGCCGAGATTCTGAAGAAGGACGGCAAGACCGCTGAGGCCCAGACGCTGGCGGCGACCGCGTGCAAGAACGGCCAAGCGGATTGTTGCCCCGGCAAGTAGCTCCGGCTACTTGGCCACCGGCGGCGCCACGCGCTTCAGCTCAAACGCCTTGGAATCTGCTGCCTTGCCGCCGACGAACGTGCCCCAGTCTTCCTGGATGCTCTCGCTACTTGTGAACGTCAGCGTCGCGTTGTGCATGTGCGTGTCTTTCTTGGGGTTGATCCCTTTGCCGCCGGCGAATTGAAACGCGATCTTCTTGTCATCCGCGGTCTTGTCGGACTTCATCTCCGGCTGGTTGCCCATCGCGCAGTAATGCGTCAAGTGGATGTCCTTGCCCTGCAAGGTGAAGATGTTGACCATTTCATGCGGCGTGCCGGGAAACAGCGTCTCGACAACCGCACTGCCGCCCGCCGTCACTTTCCAGGACGACGCCACGCCGCCGTCACCGCCGGTCATCGTCCAATCGCCGGTCAGCGACTTCAGTTTCTCAAACGCCGACGTGGTCGGATGCTCCGGGCTCTTGCACGGCTCCTCCGCCGCTGCGCTCCCCGCCATCGCCATCAGCACCGTGAACATCGCAAGCACTTTCATCGCCTTCCTCCCGCGGGTCATCGCCCGCAGCAAGTCTGGCGCTGGCTGCCGTACCCGTCAATGGTCTGCTGGGTTCTGCAAGTTGGCGCGTCGCAGATCCCCGGCGTAATGCGCCTTGACCCGCGGATCCATGATTTGAAACCAGAGCGGCGAAATGTAGGCGATCAGGATCATCGTCGCGTAGCCGGCCGGCAGCTCCGGGGCCGAGTCGAAATGCCGCAGCGCCTGGTACGATCGCGACGGATTGGCGTGGTGATCGGCGTGCCGCTGGAGCTGGTACAGAAAGACGTTGGTCACCCGGCGGTTGCTGTTCCAGGAATGCTCGGGCAGGCAGCGCTCGTAGCCGCCATCCGGACGCTTTTGCCGCAGCAGGCCGTAGTGTTCGATGTAATTGACGACCTCCAGCATCGACGCGCCGTACACCGCTTGGATGATCAACAGCGGCAGGACCGTCAGGCCCAGCCAGAGCAGCAGCGTCGTCCAGAGGACCACGGTCATGGCCCACGACTGGAGGATTTCATTGCGCCAGTGCCACGCCGGCAGACCGTGACGGGACAGCCGCGTGCGCTCAATCTGCCAGCCGGACACGATGCCGCCCCAGGTTGTCCGTGGGTAGAAACGCCAAAAGCTTTCGCCGTAGCGCGACGAGGCCGGATCCTCGGGCGTGGCGACGCGCTTGTGGTGGCCGTAGTTGTGCTCGATGCAGAAATGACCGTAGGCGGTCGGAGCGAGGGCGAGTTGCGCCAGAATCCGTTCGACGCGGGCGGACTTGTGGCCCAATTCGTGCGCCGTGTTGATCGACACGCCGGTCACCAGCGCGACGGATAGGGACAGGCCGAGATAGTCAAACCAGCCGAGATGCAGCGCGGCGACCGTCTGCGCCGAAACCACGAGCGACACGTATTCAGCCAGCACAGCCAAGCGCACAATCCAGCGATAGTACCGATCGTGTTCGAGCGCTGGCACGGCACTTTCGGGCGGATTGCTCGTGTCGTCGCCGAGCAGTCGGTCCAGCATCGGAATGGCGCAGAAAATCACCAGGATCGTGAACCACCAGAACAGCCGCAAACCTGTCGCTTCCACCAGCTTGATGCCGATCACCGGCAGCAGCATCGCGACAAAGCCGAGCATCCACCAATAGCGCTTGGGATCGTGCCAAGCGCCGGAGGAAACGGCGTTTTCCGGCATCGTGTTGATCATCGCCTGACCTCCGCGTCCGCAGCCCTGTCGCCCAGTGTGCGAGCCGTCGAAGGAAAGTCAATCGCAATTTTTGCCAGAAACGGTGATTCCCGGCGGGTTATCGCTCCGCCTTCCACTGCAGCCACACGCGCTGTTTTTCCTCGAGCCGCTGCCATTCCGCCCAGAGCGCATCGCGCGCCTGCACTTCGGCCGCCTGTTGGGCGATGGCTGCCTGAAGCTGCGGGTAATCCGCGGCCATCACAGGATCCGCCAAACGCGCATCCGCGGCCGCCACGCGTGCTTCCGCGGCTTCAATCTCCGCTTCCATGCCAGCCAGCCGTTTCTCCTCGGCAAAAGTCAGCTTCGGCGGCGCCTCCAGCTTGGTCACCGCGCGCAACGTGGTCGGCGTCGTCGCGGTCACTGGCTTCTGGCCTTTGCGCGCCTGCAAATCGCTCCAACCGCCCGCGTGCCGTGTCGCCGTACCATTGCCCGGGACGTCGATGATCGCGGTACAAACGCGGTCCAGAAACGCCCGATCGTGGCTGACGATCAGCGACGTTCCTGGCCACGCCAACAACGTTTCTTCCAGCAGCTCGAGCGTCTCAAAATCCAGGTCATTCGTCGGTTCGTCCAACACCAGCAAGTTCATCGGCTCCTGGAGCTTGCGCGCCAGCAGCAGCCGAAAACGCTGACCGCCCGACAGCGTCGCGACCTGTTGGCGCAAATCCTCGGACTTGAACAGGAATTGCTCCAGATAGCCGGCAATATGCATCTTGCCCGTTGGCGTCTGCACCCATTCCGTGCCCGTCGGCGAACCTGCCTCGCGCACGGTCCAGGTCGGCTCCAGCCCCGAGCGCTGCTGGTCGATCTGCATCACCTGCGTCGTCGCGCCGCGCGTCACCGTCCCGGCCCGCGGCGGAATTTCGCCCAGCAGCGTCCGCAGCAGCGTCGTCTTGCCCGCGCCATTGGGCCCCACGATGCCGATGCGCTCGCCGCGGGTCACCAGCAGCGTCAGATGCGCGATCACCGTCTTGTCCGGCCAACCCACGCGCAGGTCCTTGGCGTCGACCAGCACCTTGCCCATGCGCTCCAGTTGGAACATCGGCAGCTGCAACGGCTTTTCCACATCCACGACTTCGTTGATCGCCGCTCGCGCCCGCTCCAGCCGCGCTTTCGGTTTGCACGACCGCGCCGCCGGGCTGTGACCAAGCCACTCCAACTCCGCTTTCAGCCGCTGCCGCCGGTTGCCCTCGACGCGCTCGGCCTGTCCATCCTCGTCCAGCCGCGCTTGCAGGTAATCCTGAAAACTGCCCTCGTACGAACGCAGCTTCCGGTAGCGCAGCTCCACGATGCGATCCACGACCTGGTTGAGAAAGTAGCGATCGTGCGTCACCAGCACCAGCGCACCCGGCAGCGAGCGCAGTTCCGCCTGCAGCCAGTCTGACGTCCCGGGATCCAGGTGATTCGTCGGCTCGTCCAGGAGCAGCAGATCCGGCTGTTGCAACAGCGCCGCCGCCAAAGCCGCCCGCCGCCGCGTGCCACCCGAGGCTTCCGCCACGCGCTGGTGCACGTCCGGAATGCCCAAACCTTTCAACGCCTGTTCGGCGCGCAATTCCGCTTCGTGCGGTTCCAGATGCTCGCGGCACAGCTTCACACCCGCCAGCGCGATATCCAGCAGCGTTTCCGTCGTCCCCATCGGCGGATCCTGCGCCAGATACGCCACATGCGCCTCGCGTCGCCGCACTACTTGCCCGGAATCCGCTTGTTCCAGGCCGGCCAGAATCCGCAGCAGCGTCGACTTACCCGTACCGTTGCGTCCCACCAGGCCGACTTTTTCGCCGCGCGCCAGATGCAACTCCGCGCCCTCGAGCAGGACGGAAGCGCCATGGGATTTCTGGAGTTTCTGCGCGGTCAGGATGGGCATGGTGTGCAACTGCGGTGGAAGCTGAGTGACGCGAGAAGTCCGTGCGTCATCGCGGCGGGCAGGCTAACCCGGGCCATGGAGCGGTGCAAGGACCGGCTTCAGCGAGCCGGCGGCTGGACCAGCGAAATCCGGGTGATGTGTTCAATTGTAAAACACTCTTTGCCAAGCGACTGGCGAATCGCGATGATGTTCCGTACCCTGAGTCCCTACGGTACGCTTACCCAGGTCTGCCAGTCATTTCGTGTTTGAGTTTTCAGGAGTTGCCATGTCGTTGCCTCGTTGTCGTCTTGCTGCAGTCTTTGGTTTGGTCGCCGTCGCCTCGTTGCTCGTGGTCGGCTGTGGGACGGATGTGCCGATCGACAGCGGTAGTGCCGTCGATGCCAGCGACGATGCGGACGTGGGTACGAACCTGGGCGACACCGGGCCGACCAGCGATGTGGCGGGTTCCGACGCCGGCGGAACGGATGCCAGTGGCACAGACGCGATAGCCGACACAGACGACACGCTCGATGCTGCCAGCGATGTGACGGACACGGGCGACGGTGCAGTCGATACCGCCGATGCGGCGACGGCGACGGAAAAAGACAAGCACCTGTGCGATCCCTGCCTCGATGCGAGCACGTGCGACGGCGGTCTGTGCGTGGCGCAGGCTTCCGGCGGCAGCTTCTGCGCGTCGATTGGTCCCAATTGTCCGCCGATGTACGAACTGCAGCTCGCCACGGACGTGACGTCCGGCGTCAGCGCACAAGTGTGCCTGCCCATGGCGCAGGGCAAGATCGGCCCCGGAGAGTGCACGACCTGCTCGGCCAGCGCGATTGCCGCCGAGTTGTGGACGCCGTGCTCGGTCAAGAACACGTTCGGCACCTGCACCGGCAAACGCGCGTGCGGGACGTCCGGCCTGACGGCCTGCAACGCCCCGGATCCGGCAACGGAAACGTGCAACGGCAAGGACGACAACTGCAATGGCATCACGGACGAAGACGTCAATTGCGACGACGGTGAAGCCTGCACCACCGACGCGTGCAGCAGCGGCGGTTGCACCCACACCGCCGCGGTCGGTGGCACTTGCGACGTCGCGGGCGTGTTCTGCGCCACGGGCACCTGCAACCTCGGCAAATGCGAGCAGGTCGGCTCGGCGTCCTGCGATGACAACAATCCCTGCACGACCGACACCTGCGACAGCGCGGCCGGCGCTTGCACCCACGCGCCGCTGAGCACCGGTGTCTGCACCGACGGCGACGCCTGCACGGAGAACGACGCTTGCGCCAATGGCGTGTGCAAGGGCATCGCGCTTGTTTGCAACGACGGCAATCCGTGCACGGCCGACACCTGCAGCCCGAGCGGCGGCTGCACGTCGGCGGCCCAGCCCGACGGCTCGTCCTGCGACGACGGCAACCTCTGCACCGTGAGCGACAAGTGCCTCGCGGGCACCTGCACGGCGGGCACGCCCGTCACCTGCACGGCGCCGAGCGCGTGCGAGCAATCAACCTGCGACAAGACGACTGGCAATTGCGTCGCGGCGCCGCTGGCCGACGGCGCGACCTGCACCGATGCGAATGCCTGCACCGAAGGCGACGCCTGCAAGACCGGCATTTGCACGGGTCAGAGCCAACTCTGCGACGACAACAACGTGTGCACCGACGACACGTGTTCGCCGACGAGCGGCTGTGTGTTCACCAACAACACCAGCGCGTGCGAAGACGGCAACTTGTGCACTTTGCTCGACACCTGCGCCAACGGCGCGTGCGCTCCGGGCTCGGCCAAGGACTGCAACGACAACAACGCTTGCACGTTGGATGGCTGCGACAGCACGTCGGGCAATTGCGTGCACTCGCCGCAGTCGGCGGTTTGCGACGACGGCTCGATTTGCACGCTGAACGACGCCTGCTACGACGGCACCTGCACGGGCACGCCCAACGGCTGCGATGACGGCAACCCGTGCACCGACGATTCCTGCGATCTGGTCGCGGGCTGCGTTCACTTGCCCGGCACCGCGACCGGCGTGGGTTGCGACGACGCCAATCCCTGCACCACCGGCGACACATGCGCCGCGGGCGTCTGCACCGGCACCGGCACCATCACCTGCGACGACGGCAATCCGTGCACCACCGATTCCTGTGACAAAACGCTTGGCTGCGTATTTGCCGCGAACGCCCTGGCGTGTGACGATGGCAACGCGTGCACCACTGGCGACAAGTGCAGCAATGGCTCGTGCAAGCCGGGAACCGGCAGCTGCGCGTGTTCGATCAACGCGGATTGCGCCAAGTTTGAGGACGGCAACCTGTGCAATGGCACGCTGATCTGCGCGTCGAACAAGTGCGTGGTCGATGCTGCCACGGTCGTGACGTGCGGATCCAGCGGCGTGGAATGCCAGGACAACACCTGCGCGCCCGCGACCGGCAAGTGCGGCCTCACTCCGGCCGCGGACAAGACGCCCTGCAATGACAACAGCGCGTGCACCACCAATGACACCTGCACCGCGGGCGTCTGCGCTGGCACGTCCAGCGTCGTGTGCAACGACAACAACCCATGCACGACCGACATGTGCGCGGCCACCGGCGGCTGCATCTACACACCGAATACCTTGCCGTGCGACGACGGCAGCGCCTGCACCATCAATGACACGTGCCAATCCGGCGCGTGCGTCGGCAGCACCCAGGCCTGCGACGACGGCAACACGTGCACCAACGACGCCTGCGACTTGACCGGCGGCTGCGTGCACACGGCGAATTCGTTGCCCTGCGACGACGGCAACGTTTGCACTGAGGGCGACATCTGCGTGGCCACCGTCTGCACCGCCGGCGCGCCGAAGAATTGCGATGACGGCAACGTCTGCACCGACGACGCGTGCAACGCCACGACCGGCTGCACGTATACGAACAACACCGCCACCTGCAACGACGGCAGCTTGTGCACGACCGCGGACGCCTGCTTGGCCGGCAAGTGCGCGGGCACGGCCAAGAACTGCAACGACAACAACGCTTGCACGGCGGACAGCTGCGATGCCGCGACCGGCAATTGCGTCAACACGCCGCTCAGCGGCTGCGGCGGCTTCTGCCAGGCGAACAGCGACTGCCCGACGCCGTCCAACACCTGCCGCGCGGCGACCTGCAACTTGGCGACCAACCAGTGCGGCAGTGCGCCGGTCGCGCAGGGCACAGCGTGCAATGACGGCAACGCGTGCACCACCGGCGAGGTCTGCAACCAGAACGGCAACTGCGGCGCCGGCCAGCCGACCAACTGCAACGACAACAACCCGTGCACGACCGACCAGTGCAATGCGACGACCGGTGTTTGCACCCACAACGCGCTGAACAACGTCGTGTGCAACGACAACAACCCGTGCACCAGCGCGGATGCGTGCGTCTCCGGCGCGTGCACGGGCGGCATCGCCAAGGACTGCAACGACTTCAACACCTGCACGACGGACGCCTGCGACGCCACGACCGGCGCTTGCACGCACACCGCGATCGCCGGTTGCAGCAACACGTGCAAAGTGGACGCCGATTGCGGCACGTCCACGGATGTCTGCCTGACCAACTACTGCACGACGGCGGGCGTTTGTTCAGCCAAGCCGGTGGCAAATTCGACGCCGTGCAACGACGGCAGCGCTTGCACCAAGACCGACATCTGCTTCAACGGCGTCTGTCAGGGCACGGCACCGGTCAACTGCAACGACAACCTGGTTTGCACCAACGACGGGTGCGACCCCACGACGGGCACCTGCACGCACGTGAACAACACCTTGAACTGCTCCGACGGCAACGCGTGCACTACGGGCGACCAGTGCGCCAACGGTGTCTGCACCTCGGGACCGGTCAAGGTGTGCAATGACTCGAACTCGTGCACGGCGGACTCGTGCAACCAGAACAACGGCAACTGCCAGTTCGCGCCGATCGCCGGCTGCGGCGGCTTCTGCGCCAGCGATGCCGATTGCCCCGCCGCGACGAACCAGTGTGTACAGGCGTTCTGCAACCTGACGACGTCGACGTGCAGCTCGGTGGTCAAAGCCGACGGCACGACGTGCAATGACAGCAACGCGTGCACCTCGTCCAGCGCGTGCACCGGCGGCACGTGCATCGGCTCGGGCGCCAAGGTCTGCACCGACGGCAACCAGTGCACCGCGGACAGCTGCAACGCCAACACCGGCAACTGCGTCTTCCAGCCAATCGGCGGCGGTGGCGGTGGCGGCGGCAACACCTGCTCGGATGGCAACGCGTGCACCACCAACGACCATTGCACCAACGGCACGTGCACGCCTGGCAATGCCAAGAACTGCAATGACAACAACAACTGCACGGCCGACAGCTGCGACGTGATCACCGGCGCTTGCCTGAACACGCCGATTGCCGGCTGCGGTGGCAATTGCAACGTCAATGCCGATTGCCCCGGCACCGGCAACGTCTGCACCACGCAGGTTTGCAACACGCAGTTGAACACGTGCGCCGTCGTCAACCTGCAGAACACCACGACGTGCAACGACGGCAACCTGTGCACCACCGCCGACCATTGCCAGAACGGCGCGTGCACCGGCACCGCGCCAAACTGCAACGACCAGAATGGCTGCACGACGGACGCCTGCGACGCCAATACCGGCCTGTGCACGCACACGGCGGTCACCGGTACCAACTGCAACGACGGCAATGCATGCACCAACCTGGACGTCTGCACCGCTGGCGTCTGCGCCGGCACGCCGCTGAACTGCGACGACGGCAACCCGTGCACGGCGGATTCCTGCAATCCGAACGGCGGCGGTGGCGGTGGCTTTGGCGGTGGCTGCGTCCACGTCACCATCCAGAACTGCGGCGGCAACTGCACGACCGATGCGCAGTGCACCGGCAACAACAACCAGTGCATCGTGCCGTACTGCAACGCGGGCACATGCGCGGTCAAGGACGCGACCAACGGCACCACGTGCAACGACAACAACGCTTGCACGACCGGCGAAACCTGTCAGATCGGCGCGTGCACCGGCGGCACCCAGAAGAATTGCAACGACAACAATGTCTGCACCAATGACACCTGCGCACAGCAGTCAGGCAACTGCGTGCACACCAACGTCGGCGGTGGCGGCGGTGGCGTGACCTGCAGCGATGGCAATACCTGCACGATCAACGACCAGTGCGTCAACGGCACCTGCGTCGGTACGGCGCCGGGCTGCAACGACAACAACCCGTGCACCACGGATTCGTGCGACGCGACCACGGGCGCGTGCACGCACACGGCGGCCAGCGGCGGCAACTGCAACGACAACAACGTCTGCACCTCGCAGGACACGTGCACCGCGGGCGTCTGTGCCGGCACGGCGAACAACGTCAACTTCTGCACGGACAACAACCCGTGCACGAACCAGGACCATTGCGCAGGCGGCAAGTGCACCGGCACCGCGGTCAACGGCGGTCAATGCACCGACGGCAACCCGTGCACGACGCAGGACACCTGCACCAACGGCGCTTGCGCCGGCACACCCAAGACCTGCAACGACAACAACGCGTGCACGGCGGACAGCTGCAACGCGCAGACGGGCAATTGCATCCACACGGCGATTTCGAATTGTCCGTAGCGAATCGCTCGGATGCGATGCTCGGCGCTCGTGCCAATTCGTGGCGGGACGGTGAAAGCCAGGGTGAGCTGACGCAGCCGACGCCGTTCGGCCAGTTCTTGGCGCTTCGCCCGCCGTCATCCTGCCAGCGTCGATCCGGTCGGACCGGTGCGCCTCGCGATCTTTCGAAGCGGGGGCGTGATCGCGCCTGTCATGCCGGCAAATCCGGTGACACAGCGTCGACCGACAGGACGGAAACGCGACTTTGACGGGCGATGTGGCGAAGAAGAACAGCGCGTTTACGCTGGACAACACGAAAACGCTGCCGCACCATCGCCGCATGACACACCTTCTCGACGCCGATGCCACTGAACTTGCCCGCCGCGTTCGCACCCATGAGGTGTCGCCGCTTGAATTGGTCGAAGCGGCCATCGCCGCCATTGAAGCCGTCAATCCGCAGCTGAACGCTGTTGTTCACCGGATGTACGACGACGCGCGCTTGGCCGCTCAGCAGCCGTTGGCCGATGCGCCGTTCGCCGGTGTGCCGACGGTGGTCAAGGACTTTGACGGTTTTGTCCAGGGCGTGCCGTTCACGGCATCCACGCGCTTCCTGGCTGGGTTTGTGCCGGACCACGACGCGGAGGCGATTGCCCGGCTGCGGCGCGCCGGACTGCTTTTGCTGGCCAAGACGAATCTGCCCGAGTTGGCGATCCTCGGCACGACCGAATCGGAATTTCGCGGGCCGGCGCACAATCCGTGGAACGTGGACCACACGACCGGCGGATCGTCGGGCGGATCGGCGGCGCTCGTGGCCGCGCGCGCGGTGCCGGTGGCCCACGGTGGCGATGGCGGCGGCTCGTTGCGCATTCCGGCGAGTATTTGCGGTCTGGTTGGCCTCAAAGCGACCCGGGGGCGCATTCCAACTGGCCCGGATCTTGGCGAAGGCTGGGGCGGCTACGTGCAATTTGGCGTGCTGACCCGCAGCGTCCGCGATACCGCTGCGCTGCTGGACGTGCTCTCCGGGCCGATGCCGGGCGACCCGTACGCCGCGCCGCCGCACGACGGCACGTTTCTCGCCGAATTGGCGCGCAAACCGGGGCGCCTGCGGATTGCCTTCACGACGCGCTCGCTTTTTGGCAAACACACCGATCCCGCGTGCGTGGAAGCGGTGACGCGAACTGCGAATTTGCTGCGCGGCTTGGGACACGAAGTCGACGAAGCGTTTCCGACCTTCGACCGTGACGCTCTGGTGCACGCGTACCTGGTGCAAGTCGGTGTGGGAACCGCCGGGGAAATCGACGACATGGCGCGCTGGATCGGCAAGGCGCCGCGACCTGCGGATTTTGAACCGGCCACGTGGTTCCTGCGTCAGGTGGGCCAGGCGATGGGCGGCGTGGATCTGCAGCACGCCCGCGACGCTGTGCAGACCGCGGGGCGTCAGATGGCCGCCTTTCACCAGCGCTACGACGTGCTGCTGACCCCGACCTTGGCGCATCCGCCGGTGCGCTTGGGCGAACTGGGCTTGAAGCCCGCGGACCGCTTTGCGCTGGCTGCGCTGCGGGCGTTGCCCTTTCGACCGGCGATTTTGGCGGCCCTTGCGCAGTTGGCCGCGGACAATTTCGAAAAATCGCCCAATACGCAGATCTTCAATCAAACCGGCCAGCCGGCGATTTCGCTGCCGCTGCACATGAGCCCGGAGGGCCTGCCGATCGGCGTGCAGTTCTCGGCCGCTTTCGGCGAAGAAGCGTTGCTGCTGCGTTTGGCGGCGCAAATCGAGGAAGCTGCCCCGTGGATCGACCGGCGTCCGACCGTCTGTGCTGGTGCGGCCTGAGACCAGCGTGTCGCTGTGGCCTGTCGATTTCTCTGGCGACGCCGCGATCGGCGCGGTGTCCGTCCGCTAGACGGCTTCCGTTGCCGCGATCCTGACCTGAGCCGCATGGTATTCGCGCTTCAAGCGTGCCACCAGTTCTGCGGCGGGTACGACGGCCTTGACCGCGCCGATGCCCTGGCCGCACCCCCAAATGTCTTTCCAAGCTTTCTTCGCGTCGCCGCCGAAATTCATTTTGCTGGGGTCGCTTTCGGCCAAATTGTCTGGGTCCAAGCCGGCATTGCGAATCGAAGGCGCCAGGTAGTTGCCATGCACGCCCGTGAACAGGCTGCTGTAGACGATGTCGTCAGAATTGCAGTCGACGATGGCCTGCTTGTACGCTGGGACCGCGCGCGCCTCTTCCGTCGCAATGAAGGCGGAGCCCATGTAGGCGAAATCGGCGCCCATGGCTTGCGCGGCCAAGACGGCAGCGCCCGTCGAAATCGCACCGCCCAGGACCAGCGGTCCATCAAACCATTCGCGAATTTCCTGAATCAAAGCAAACGGACTCTTCACACCGGCATGACCACCGGCGCCTGCAGCCACGGCAATCAGGCCGTCGGCGCCTTTTTCGATCGCTTTGCGGGCAAATCGGTTGTTGATGACATCATGCAGGACCACGCCGCCATAGCTGTGCGCGGCCTCGTTGATGTCCTCGCGTGCGCCGAGCGACGTGATGATGATCGGCACCTTGTATTTGACGCACAACGCCATGTCGTGCTGCAAACGGTCATTGCTCTTGTGCACGATTTGGTTGATGGCAAATGGCGCGGCGGGCTGATCGGGGTGCGCGCGGTCGTATGCAGACAAGGCCTCGGTGATCTCGATCAACCACTCCTCCAGCTGTTCCGCTGGACGCGCATTGAGCGCAGGCATGGAACCGACGACGCCGGCCGTGCATTGTGCGATCAACAACTTTGGATTGCTGATGATGAACAATGGCGCAGCGATCACGGGAAATTTGAGCTTCTGGAACACGACGGGAAGTTTGGACATCACGGCTCCGTTCAAAGTCTAAAGGCTGCGCTGGTTCAACCAGCACCGCGTCCACGCCATAGGATCACGCGGGCAGAACGTCCGTCAAGCCCCCAAGCGGGAGCGACAAAAAGTTCGTCGCGCGGGAGTCCGTCCTCCACAAGTTGACGCAACTGGCACGGATTTGTACGCTCCCGAGCGGGTTCAGAGCGACGCGTGGGGGACCAATTTTCATGAGTTGTTTCAAGATATCCTGGCTGCTTTCCTGCGTCCTGGCGAGTGCGCTGGCATGCGCGTGCACCACCGAGAGCAAGTCCTCCGACAGCACGCCGCCGATCGCGTACAGCGACCCCGGCAAGCCAGGTCCGTACCCGGTCGGTATTTCCACGATCGTCATTCCGCACGGTGACGGCACGAACGACGTGACGGCCGAAGTCTGGTATCCGGCTGCGGAAGTCAGCGCCACGCTCGGCACCTACGCCTTGCTCGACATCATCGAGATCCCCGCCGGCGGCTACCGGGACGTCAAACCCGCCGCCGACGCACCGCTCTTGCTCGTCGCCTTCAGCCATGGCTTTGGTGCCGTACGTTGGCAGAACTACAGCATGGCCGAGCGCTTGGCGTCGTTTGGCTATGTGGTCGTCGCGCCCGACCATCCCGGGACCACGGTGGCCGAACTCAGCAACTACGGCCACGCCGCGCCGTTCATCATCCACCGTCCGGGCACGGTCGTTGCCGCCGCCGATGCCGTTTGGCACGGCGCCGTGCCGGGCCTGCAGCCACGCGGTGACACGTACGCCGTCATCGGCCACAGCCTCGGTGCGCTGACGTCGTTGGTGATGGGCGGCGGCACGATCTCGACCAGCCAGTACGCCGCGGAGTGCGCCAAGGCCAAGCACGACGCCGGCTGTGACATCATCGGACCGATGGATGTGACGCCCGGCGACTTGGCCCAGGTCGCTCCGCCCGACCCGCGGATTCAGGCGATGGTGGTCCAGAACCCGGCTGGCACATACGCGTTCGTCGACGGCTCGCTGGCGCACCTGCCGAACGCGCTCATCATGAGCGGTGACCGCGACGATGCGTTCTACCACTCGGGGGCCGAAGCGGCATTCGCAGCGTCTGAGGCGGGCACAGCGTTTGTCACCTATCTCGGCGGCGGGCACAACGGTCCGACCGATATCTGTGACTTTCCAGCGGCCAAGGCCGTCGCGGCCGATTGTCAGGGACCCGCGGGAGGATTTGCCGTGCAGTCGGAAGTGCGCGACGCGTCGATTCGCCACGTCGTCGCCTGGCTCGGTGTGCACTTTGGCCAGCAGCCCGCGTTTGCCCAGCATTTGGGCAGTGGATCAGGCTTCACTTGGCAGGTGAAGTAGCCGCACGGCGCAGGCAGCTACTTGGATGGCTGGAGCGCGGTGAATGCGCACAGTCCGCGCAGTTCCGTTCGAAATGGTCGCGGCTACTCCAAGTGTTCCAACGGATCGCGACCGGCAAAGTACGCCTTGGTCGGTTTGTTGAACAGCGCCTTGGTCGTCAACACCAGCAGGCCAAACGACACGAACAGCACCCGCACCGCGTACTTGGCCATTGCGTAGAGCGGATCCTCTTTCTCCAAGTCGTTCATGATCTTCCAGCGCCGCGCGAAGCCGTCGACCACTGCGAATTCCTTCTTGGTCGCGCGTTTCAACTCCTCGTCGGTCATGCGGTCGATGTCGCGGCGCTTCTTTTCCAGCTCGCGCTTGCGCGGCTCATAGCGGTCGCTGATCTTCTGCAACTCCGCGAAATGCCGGTCGGCGCCGGTCGCTTCTGCGGTGCGGTTGGTCGTTGTCAGCCGTTCCAGCTCAGCCTTGCGCTGATTCTTGACCTCTTCCAACTGACTCTCCAGCGCTTCCTTCTCATCGTGCAGCCGCCACCACTGTGGACCTTGGCCCACCGCGCCCGACCGCCAGCCTTTCTCTTCCTGGCGCAAATCAATCGCGACCGCCTCGATCTTGGCCTGCACATCCTTGATTTGCGCGTCGAATTTCGGTGTCACGACCTCGGCGAGCTTGGCTTCAGGCGCTTCGTCTTTGAGACGCTTGCGTGAGACGCCTTCCTCGGTTTCCAAGTCTTCCAGATCCTTGCGGAAATCGCCGCGCAGCTGCTGGCGCGCCGCTTCACGAATGCCTTGCACTTCACCGTTCAAGCGACCCTGAATGACGTCGTTGAAGACCAGCAATTCCACGGGGATCGCCGTGACGGTGGCGAAAATGATCACCACCAGCACGCGCATGAGAATGGCGGGGCTGAGGAAAATCGGCACTTTGCGACTTTCCACGTCGGCGGTCACGACGAAACGCTCGAAGATGATGATGATCCCGGAAATCAGGAATGCGAACAGGAACGTCAGACCCCAGCCCGCCGGGCCCAGCGCGTTGACAAAAACCCAGCGAAATCCGAGGGTCCAGGCCAGGAAGTCCATGCAGAACTGCACGCCCATGAGCAGCGACGCGAAGCCGACCTGCGCCTGGACCGTGCGCGGCATCGGCCCGTGCTCGTCCAGGATCATCACCTTGATCAGCGGTTGCAGCCAGGTCGGCTTGTACAAGTCCACGTAGGGCGCGTACTGCCGGCGTTGATGGCGGCGCTGCGGTGTTTCCGGTTGCGTTTCGATAACTTCGGTGGCAGGCGACGGCTGCGATTCTGCCACGTCCGCGGCCATCGGATCGTTGGCACTCACGACCGGAACGCCTTCCATCGGCGTGTCTTCACGGTGCACGACTTCCAGCGACGGGTGTTCACGGTGCGGTTCAGTGCCGAAGGGGTGCTCGGTACCGGGCTGCTTGAAGGGCGACGTGGCCATGCAATTCGTTGACAGCAGCGCGGGATGCGCCGGTGCAACAGGATAAGGGCGCACGCTCAGCGTGTCTAGGAGATTTGCGCGAATGCGCTGGTGCAGGGCCAGAAGCCCGTGCAGTCGGCGTTTTCACGCCTTGAGCGCCGCCTGCACCACACTGGGCACGGCCAGCCCGATCCCGGCCGCGGCCAGCCGCTCGCGCACCGCCAGCAGCACATCGTGCCCCGTCGCCGTCGCGTCCTGCAGCTTCGCCACGCAGTAGATGACGCGCAGGTTGCTCGACCAGTCGCCGTAGCCGCTGAGCGACACGCTGAAATCCCCGGCGATCCGCGGATCGTCGCGCAGCACTTCTTCCGCAATCGTCTTGGCTTGGCGCAACTGTTCGGCGGTGAGCAGGCGATCCAACTGAAACGTCACATCTTTCACCAAACCGTTCGGGTGGCTGAAATTCTGCAGCACGGCTGCGGCGATCTTCTTGTTCGGCACGATGATCTGCACACCCGCAGTGGTGATCAGCCGCGTCGAGCGCAGCCCCATCCGCAGCACGCGGCCGGAATAGTCGTTGTCGATGCGGATGACGTCGCCAACCACGAAGGGCTGGTCGGTCATGATCTGCAGGGCGCCCAGGATGTTGCCCAGCGTTTCTTGGGCGGCAAACGCGACCGCCACGCCGCCGATGCCGAGACCGGTGATGACGGACACCACGTCGAAGCCGGCGCGATGCAGCGCGGTCACGGCCAGAAATGCCACGGCGGTCCATTTGCTCGCCGCCCGGGCAATCGCCACGACCTGCTCGTTGATCGGCGGCTCGTGGCGCTGCGCCCAGGGCGTCATCAGCTCGTCGAACAGCACATCCAGCGTCCGCCAGACCAGCAGCGCGGTGATCAGCGCCATCGCGACGGCGTTGGCATCCAGCACCATCTCGTGCAGGCGGTCCGGCAGGCGCGGCACGTGCAGCGCCGCGTGGGCGAAGGCGAAAAACGTCAGGAAGGCCAATGGCATGCTGGTCGCGGCTACCAGTCGGTCGTCCAGCTTCGTCTCCGTGTGCGCGGTCAGCCTCGCCAGCAGCCGCGTCAGGACAAAACGCACGAACAGCGCGGCGATGACGCCTGCCAGCACCAATCCGACGACGACCAGCCACTTGCGCAGCGAGTTGCCGGCATAGTGCTCACGCAGCAGCACGTTGACGTCATGCCAATTGAACATCGGATCTCCTGGGCGCGGTGACCGCCTGTCTTTGCAGCATCATTTCCAGCGCGGAAATTCGCAGGATGCGTGGAATCACCGCGCGAAATACCTCGCAGTACGGCGAGCGGCCATCGACGTGACCTTCGCGGCGGTAGAGGAGCAGCGGACAGCCGCCTGCGCAACTGGCTTTGAACTGGCAGCGCGCGCACTCGGCGTTGAGCGCCTTGCGGGCAAACGGCTGGAATTGCGTCTGCGCGCGCGCCTGGACCAGCAGGCTTTCCGCGCGAATGGGCTGCGTGCCGGTGTGGTGCAGCGCGGCTTGGCACGGACTGACCGCACCGGTCTCGGCAATGGCCACGTAGCTGCGCCCGGCACCGCACGCCTGCTCGATTGGTCGCCACAGCTCCAGATCGCAGAACCGGTGCGATTGGCGAAACGAGGACCGCGGCCGCCTTCCCGCCGCGTACGTCGCCACCAGATGCTGTTCGATGCGGTCGTACGCCTGCGCCAGCGCTTGCTGCACCCGCGCCAGCGGCTCGCCGGTCAGCAGCGTCTGCGGCTCTGCCTGATGCATTTTCGCGTCCGCCGCGCCATGGCGGTCGTCCAGCGCGCTCGCGCCCCATTCGAGATCGCGCACCAGGCTGTAGCGAAACGACAGATCGCGCGCCAGCAGCCAATCCGTCAGTTCCGCCAAGCCGTCGATATTCGATTCGCCCACGGTAATCAGGATGTACGGCCGGATGCCGGCGGCCAGGAACGTGTCCAGCCCCGCTTCCAGTCGCGCAAACGACGCGCCGCCGCCTTTCACCGGCCGCATGGCGTCCTGCACCGCGCCAATGCCGTCGATCGACACCGAGACCGACACGTCGTTGGCCAGCAGCCAGTCGGTCGCGCCTTCGGGCACCAGCGTGCCGTTGGTCAGCACCGCCGCCGAAAACTTCACGCCATGCGGCTGACAGCGCGCGGTCGCGTCGGCAAAGAACTGCTGCATCTGGGCAAATTGCAGCATCGGCTCGCCGCCGGCAAAGCGCACGTGCACGCGATCCACATCGCCCGACCGCGCCGTCGCTTCGATGGCTTCCAGCGTCTTCTGGCTGACGTGGCCCTCCATGTGGTTGGTACTTTTGTGGATGTAGCAGTACGGGCACGCCAGATTGCACGCATTGGTCAGGTGCAGCCAGGCGTTGAACACGCGCTCCGGCTTCTCTTGGGGCCGTTGTGGCGCCATGCCGGGCGACAGCAGGAAGCCGTTGCGCCAGAGCAGCGGCAGCTCCGCCAGCGCGCGCTCCGTCGGCACCTCCGGCAGTTCGGTCAGCACTTCTGCGACCGTTCGACCGTCCGCCGCCGACCAAATTCGCCAAGCCAGCGGCGAGATCAGCGCCAGCGCGTTGAAGCCGTACGGATTGTGCAGCCACGCCTGGCCGCGCACATGCCCGTGCGACAGGCTGGGTGCGCGACGAATCGGCAGATCCAGCCAGGATGGCAAAGGCGAAAGGTTTTCGGTCGGTGCCTGTGTCAGAATGTCTTACCTATCTTGGCTTTTTGGCTGGGTCGCCAAGTGCGCCCGCCTTCGGCGATACGCACGGCGACACGAGTTTGCGGTTGATCGGCTCATTTTGTCACAAACCCTCACGCGCGTGGACACCTGCGCTCAACCCTGCGTAGACTCGCCGCGCCCACAGGACACGGGCGCGAGGTCAGGATGGCACTGTATCAATGGCAAGCGCTGGACTCCACAGGTAGCGTGCAACTGCTGACGTATTCATTCGGTCCGGGCACGGCGAACACGATGGCGGTCAAGCTGGACGACGGCAGCTTCCTCGTCATCAGCCCCGCGACGCGCGCGCCGGAGAGCGCCTTGGACGAACTGGCGAAACTCGGCCCGGTGAGCGCGCTTTTGGCGCCGAATGGCTTTCACCACATGGGCCAGGCGGCGTGGCGCAAGCACTTTCCCCAGGCGCTAAGCTACGCGGCGGAAGACGCAATCCAACGCGTGTCCGGCAAAAGCGGCGTGGACTATCTGCCGATCAGCGCGCTGCAGGCCAAGCTCGGCGCGCATGTGCAGGTGATCGCGCCCAAGGGCCAGAAATCCTCGGACTTGCTGGTGCACGCGTCGACGCCGGACGGGGCGATCTGGTTCGGCGGCGACTTGATCTCGAACCAGGCACCGGGCGAAGGCAGCGCGATCTTCCGCGCGGTCTCCTGGCTGGCCGGCGGCGGTCCGGGCTACCGCTTCAACCCGCTGGGCGCGATGCTGTACCTGAAGGACAAGCA
>CAIYBN010000103.1 GCA_903924465.1 uncultured Myxococcales bacterium
CGCCGGATGAATCGCGATCACGACCGGCTGCTTTCCGTGTCCGCGACGTGGATTTGGCTCATCGAAGCGCGTATGCTGCTGGCGAAATTGACGTTTTCAGACGTTCCGGCGAGCGAAACCGTTTAGACGTAAACACCCTCTAACTACGCGGTCACGACTTCCGCCGTCACGGGCATGAAGCGCTTGCGAATCACTTTGGCGAGCTGCTGGGCGTCCCACACCGGACCGGCGACGAACGCCAGCGGATCTTCGGCAAACGCCGGCGCATTCTTCTCGTAGTTCACATGGCCGACGATGTTCATCGCCCAACCGCCGGCGAACGCGGTCGCGGACAGGAACCACGGCGGCGAATAGCGCGGCGAGAACAGCAGCCCCATCGCACCACCGACAATCAGTGGAATTCCCACCATGTGCAACACGCGGTTGGTCGGATTCCGGTGCGTCTGCTCGTAGAACGACGTCGCGGCGTCCCAGCGCTGCTGGAACGTGCCGTTGAATTCCGGGTGTCGGACCCGCCACTTCTTCTCGAGCCCGGAAGCACTGCGGCTCAACATCACAATCGCCGTGAACTTCTGGCCCGACAAAAGCGCCGCGCCGCCGGCCACAGCCATCGCCTGGTCGCGCTTCTCCTCGGGAACAAAGGCAACAAACTTCTTCAACATGCCCATGGTCGTTTCCTCCAAGTACCGAGCAAGATAGCACGCAGGCTGGGGGCGCTCAATCCACACTGCCCGGCAAGTCGTCGCGCTTGTCGCCACCGCCAGACACGCTACCATCTGCCGCGGCGGTTCAACGCCCTGCAGGCAGGCCATGCGCAAGTTGTCGATTTTGAGTCTTATTTTCTGTGCCGCATGCGGCACGAAATCGGTCGCGACTGTCGAGAGCGACGCTGCCGATGACGTTTCCAGTGCCGACACCAACGGCTCGGATGGCGAACTCGCTGCGGATGCTGGCGGCGAAGTGACCGTTGCGACGGACGACGCGCCGCTCGCCCACGCGGTCAATCCGATGATCGGCACGAGCTTTGGCGGCGGCAACGTCGGTTCCAGCTATCCCGCCGCGACCAGGCCGTGGGGCTTGTGCAAAGTCGGCCCGGACACGCAGAACGACGGCGGCGCCAATGGCACGCTCCACTGCAGTGGCTACCAGTACATGGACCCGTACATCTTCGGCTTTTCGCACAACCGCCTGGAAGGCACCGGCGCGCCGGACTACGGCAACCTCGCCGTCATGCCATTCGCGACGCTCGACGCCAGTTCCACGAGCCGCATGGGCCGCAATTCCACGTACAGCC
The DNA here is from genome assembly GCA_903924465.1 of uncultured Myxococcales bacterium. Taxonomy (GTDB): domain Bacteria; phylum Myxococcota_A; class UBA9042; order UBA9042; family UBA9042; genus CAIYBN01. Next base: position 1,295 of record CAIYBN010000103.1, read on the forward strand.
ACGACACGGAGCACGCGGAGGCGGGCTACTACGCCGTAACCATCGACAAGCCCCACGTGCGCGCGGAGATGACTGCGACCACGCGTTGCGCGCACCACCGCTACACCTTCCAGGACGCGACCGCGACGGGCGGCGTGCTCATCGATTTGGCGACGTCGATCGCCAAGGGCTACACGGGCGCAGGCCAGGTGCAACTGGACGCGAAGACGCAAAGCGTCCGCGGGCATATCCAGAACATCGGCGATTTCTCGGGGCGATACAATGGCTTCCCCGTGTTCTTTGAAGCGCGCTTTGACCGGCCATGGCAGGAGGCCGGCACGTGGAATGACGGCGTAATTCAGCCCGGCATGGACGCGACGAGCACGGTCACGGTGCCGTCCAACATCGGCGCGTGGGCGAAATTTGCGAATCTGGCGACCAAGCCGGTGGAATTACAGCTCTGTCTGTCGTACGTCGATGGCAAAGGCGCCCAACAGGCCCTGGCGGCAGAAATGCCGAAATTCGACTTTGACGGCACGCGAAAAGCGGCATTGCTGGACTGGCAAAAGTCGCTGGGCGTGATTGAAATCGATGCGCCGACGGCGGATGAGCGGACGATTTTCTATAGCGCGCTGTACCGCGTGATGCAGATGCCGACGATTTGGAGCGACGTGGACGGGCGCTACCGCGGCTTTGACAACCAAATTCATCAAGCGGACGGCTGGAATTACGTGACAGACCTGTCGCTCTGGGACACCTTTCGCACCGAAAACCCGCTGATCCTGCTGCTCTGGCCGACGATGGCGCGCGACACGCTGCGGTCCATTGCCGCGCAAACGGCGCAGGGCAAGCACCCGCCACAATGGTCGATGGGCATGGGCGATACCGGCAGCATGATCGGCTATCATTCCGCATCGTTGGCCGCGGACGCGATCGTCAAGGGGGTGACCGATTTTGACGCGCAAACGCTGTATGACGGGCTGTTGGCGCAGACCGCGACGGAGACGACGAACTTTGAATGTCTGCACGACTACATGGCATTTGGCTACTGCACGCGGGAGTCAGGCAGCGGATCCGTGTCGGAAACGCTGGAATATGCTTACGAAGATGCCAACCTGGCGACGATCGCGACGTACCTGAAGCACCCGGACGAAGCCACGATGTTCCAGCAGCGCAGCTTGAGTTACAAAAAATTGTGGGACACCAAGACGCAGTTCTTCCGCGCCCGGCACAAGGCCGATGGCACGTTCACCGAGCCCTTTGTCGCTGAAAATTGGTCATTTTCCAACGACGAGTACGTCGAAGGCAGCGCGTGGCAGTGGAACTTCTTCGCGCCGCATGACACAGCGGGCCTGCGCGGGCTGTACCCGGACGACGCGGCGTTCGTGACGAAGCTCAACCAGTTCTTTCAACTTGCGCAGGATAACTTCAGCTTTTACTTGCCCAATGGCTACTATTTCCAGGGCAATGAGCCGGATATCCTGTCCAGCACGCTGTTTTCCGACGCGGGCCGGCCGGACTTGTCGGACAAGTGGACGCGGTGGATCGCCGACGTCTGTTACACCAATGTGCCGGACGGTCTGGTCGGCAATGACGATGCCGGCACGCTGTCGGCTTGGTACGTCTTTGCCGCGGTGGGCTTGATGCCGCGGCCAGGGCTGCCGGGTTACGACGTGGTCGCGCCGCGTTATGACCATGCGACGGTGCACTTGCCAGACGGCGACGTCACGGTGACCGCACCGGGCGCATACGCGAAGAAGCTTTCAGGGACCGTGTCCTGGAATGGCGGCGAATTGAAGAAGCGCTGGCTGGACCATGGCGCAATGGCCACCGGTGGCGCGTTCTCGTGGGCCACAGCGGTCAAGCAGTAATGAGGACCCGTGTGAAAACAACCCGATCGACAGATGTCGGCGCGAGTCGGCCTGAGCCGCGAGCTTGCCGACCCAGCCAGCAAGCCATGCCCGTGCAATTCATGGGTCGCCCAACGGCCGCGCGGTGACACCGCGAGCAGCGGAATTCGACACATCGCTGACTTGCTCTTGCACGGGCCTCTAGGGCGTTCCCGTCATGCACGCGCCGTTGACACAAGCCAGCGGCACCGCGTTGGTCGTCAACGTCTTGCCGTCCTCCAGCGTCGTCGGCTTGGGCATGCAATCGCACACCGCAATGCTCATCGCGCACTTCTGCTCTTCCGCGTCGAAGCCCTTCTTGGCGAACTTGGCAATGCCAACGAACTCCTGCGAGCCACAGCAGTCGAGCGTTTCCATCGAGAAATCGCAATCAGCGACGCTTGTGCAACTCTTGACCGGCTTGGGCTCCTGCAAGCCCTGCGGCGTGCAGGTCGGCTTGGCGTTCAACACGTGCGTGCGGCACAAGCCGGCGTCGCAAGTGGCGGCAAAGTCGCTGTAGGTGAATGAGCTGTAGCCGTCCTCCGCCTCGGTCATGAATTGCGCGCAGCCACAGGCGGGGTATTGCCCCGCGCAGATGGATTCATCGTACTGGAATGCGGTCTTGGCGCTCTTGTTCAAGCCGAACGCGATGTGGGTGCCGCAGCAGTTGATTTGATGGAACGCGGCGAAGCAGTCGCTGTCCACTTTGCAGTCTTTCGCCCAAGCCTCAAAGTTCGGGAACGTGTTGGATGAAGTGCCGCTGCAACTCACGCCGATATCGATGGTCGCGATGTCCGGTGCGGCGTCTGGAGCTGTGTCCTGCACGATGTCCGGCTGCTGGATATCCGGCCCTTCGCCTTGGCATTGCAGGCCGTTGCCCATGTTCATGCACTGGTACGGCGGGCAACAGGTGTCGCCCATCTTGCACGCCGTGAACAGCGGCAGACACTGGCCGGAATCCGCGAGTGCGTCCGTCCCCGCCGTGTCGTCGATCGCGTCCGTTCCCGCGACATCGACCAGGTCACTTGCCGTCGCATCCGTGCCCGCGATGTCGGCTGTCGCAGTTCCATCCACATCCGTGTCCACCGGCGCCCCGCCGGTCGTGGTCCCACAGGCCGAAAGCAGCACGCCCAAGGACAAAACGCTCCGCTTCCACATTGCAGACCTCCACTTCAGGGCGTTCCTGCCGTCGGCGCGCACGAGGAAACGCCCGCACCGGTGACAGTATAGCCGATATTGCTCAGCACCTTGGTCGCCACGCCGGTGGTCGGGTCCAATTTCCACACGTTGGTCGAGGTGTCCATGATGCTCTGGAAGAACAAGTAGAAATTACCGCCCCATTGGGCAAAGGCCCACGCTTGGGTGTTGTTGAACACGCTGGACGGCAAAGGCCAGCTCTGACCGGTCGTCGTGCCGTTGGTCTTGTCGATCTGCCGGACGCTGGGCGGCGACGAGTCCGGGAAAAAGCCGAACAATTCGCCCTTGCCATTGCCGGTCAGATCCGCGCCGCCGGCGATGTCGATGGTCGCGACTTTGCTCACGGCCATGCCGGGGAACGCGATCGTACCGAGGCCGTTCTTGATCGTCTGGAAGTTCGACGCGCCGGCGCCTGCGATGTACAGCGTTTCATCCGTGCTGCCATTGGTGTTCGACGAGAAGCCCATGCCGAACAGCTCGAATCCCGCGGAATTGGGCTGGTAGCTGGTGGTCTGGCACGATGCATCCAGCGTGCTGACCTTGAACACGCCCATGCCGGTCGTGGTGAACGTGCCGCCCTGGTAGAGCACCCACGCGTTGGCGCTGCGATCGACGGACATGGAAAACGGCGTGCCGCTCACCGGGCAATTCAGCGTGCCGATGAGCTTGAACGTCAGCGTGTCGGGCGTGAAGCTCAGCAGCTTGTTCTGCTCGGTGACGACGTAGACGATCTTGGCGCGCTCGTTGCAGCCCGAGTTCAGCGGACCGGTGTCGTTGACCGTGGCGTCGCCGTCGGGATCGTCGAAAAATCCGTCGAGATCGCCGAGGTCGTCGCCGATGACTGCATCGTCGACCGTTGCCGCGCCATCGTCCGTCGCGCCATCAGCGCCCAGTTGGCCGTCGGCCGCGCTCACCGTGTCGCCCGTTGCGTCTTCACCTTTCACGTCCGGATTGGCCGCGCCCAAACAGCCGTCCGCGGTCTTGGCATCGCAGCCTTTCGCGTCGGCTGCATAGTAAATGCCTCCGCCGCCGCCGTTTGTCGTGTTGCTGCAGGCGATCGTGAAGCTCAAGAGGGCAAAGAGGACAAGACGTGACATGGCAACTCCGCAAACGTTTGAACCCCACGATACGCTTCACCGGCGTCCCGCACAACGTAGCGCGCCGGGCAAAAAGCTGTGGTAGGATCCGACTTGGCAGCAATGCCAAAGGGGGCTGGCCATGGCAGCGCGCGAGAACGATATCATTTACGACTGGAACGAGGTCAAGCGGCATGCGCCGCCGATCCACCACAAGTTCAAGCTGGTTGACGAGACCTTGCGCGATGGCATCCAGTCGCCCTCGATTACCAATCCGCATGTCGACGCCAAGCTGGAAATCCTGCACTGCATGGAAGCGCTGGGCATTGAAGTGGCCGACATCGGTCTGCCGGGCGCGGGTGCGCAAGCGGTCGCGGATGTGACGCGGCTGATCGAGGAAATCCGCGATCACAAGATGAAGATCGAGCCGAATTGCGCGGCGCGCACGCACCAGGCGGACGTGCAGGCGGTCGTTGATATTTCGCAGAAAACCGGCGTGCCGATTGAGGTTTGCGGCTTTCTGGGCAGTTCGCCGGTGCGGCAGCTGGTGGAGAACTGGGACGTGCCGCACATGACCAAGATGGTCACGGATGCGACGGATCTGGCGGTGAAAAATGGCTGCCCGTTCTCGTTTGTCACGGAAGACACGATTCGCTCGCATCCGGATACGCTGCGCACGTTGTTCAAGGCGGCGATTGACCACGGCGCGACGCGGCTAATCCTGTGCGATACGGTCGGCCATGCGACGCCGGACGGCTTGTACAATCTCCTTGAATTCACGAGGAAAGTCATCGACGAAACTGGCGCCAAGATCGAGCTGGACTGGCACGGTCACAATGATCGCGGACTGGCGCTGACGCTGTGCCTGTCGGCGCTGGAATTCGGCATCGATCGCGTCCACGGCACGTGCCTGGGCGTGGGCGAGCGCGTCGGCAATGCCAGCATCGACCAGACGTTGCTGAATCTGAACTTGTTGGGCGTCATCAACCGCGATTTGCGGGCCCTGCGCCGGTACGTCGACACAGTCAGCAAGTACTATGGCGTTGAAATTCCCTACAACTATCCAGCATTTGGCCACGACGCCTTTCGGACCGCCACGGGTGTTCATGCCGCAGCCATCGCCAAGGCGCTGATGATGGGACGCCGCGATCTGGCGGACCGTGTCTATTCATCGGTCGCAGCGAGCGAAGTGGGCTGCAAACAGCTCGTGGAAATCGGCTTTTACAGCGGCAAGGCCAACGTCCAGGTGTGGCTCATCGAGCACGAACTGGAAGTGACGGAGCCGCGTGTGCAAGCGGTGCTGGCGCGAGCCAAGCTGAGCACGGCGACGCTGACGGACGCCGAGATCCTGCAGACGCTCGCGGAAGCGGGCCTGCTCGATGCGCCACGGCACGCTTCGCAGCCGACGGCGATTTGACCGCAGATGACAACCACCGGCGATTTGCCCATTTTGGTCATCGGCTTGGATCCCGTCGGTCAAGCCATCGTCCACCGCCTGCACGCGCTGCGCGTGCCCGTTCGCGTTGCGCTGACGCCAGCCGATCGCCTGCGCCACGGGGCGATGCTGGAAGCGCTCGGCGTGGATACGCTGGAGGTCGGTGAAGTCTGGCAGAACGACTTTGCCAAGCTGGAACTCTCGCGTCACGGCGCGGTTGTGCTGGCCGGCGATGACGATGCGGAGAACGTCGATGCGTGCCTCGTGGCCCGCCGCTGCTGCGGTGAAGTGCCGATTGCCGTTCGCGTTTCTGACCAAACGCTCGTGCGCTTCCTGCGCATGACGGTGCCGCACGTGGACGCCTACTCCATGGGTTCGACGACGGCACCCGTGGCGGCCGAGCTCGCCATGCAGTTCCTCGCGAAACGGTCGCCGACGAGCCCCGATCGCGTGCTGCCCCATCACGCACGACCGCCCTTCATTTCCCGCGCCAGCCAGCTGCTGCTTGGCGTATTGACGGTGTGTGCGTTGCTCGTACCGATCGTCGCCGCGGCCTACGTGCGGTTCTTGCAGCTGCCTTTCCTGCGCGCGTTCGTGCTGGCGTGGCGCAACCTGCTGGCGAGCGGACTGGAGGACACCGTGCTGGGCCATGGGCCGCCCGCGCTGCGTGCCGCGTCGCTGGTGCTGTCGATCGCCGGCCGGGTGATCCTCGCGTGCGTGACAGGCCTTGTCGTGGACTGGCTGATCACCCGACGGTTTGCGCCGCTGCTGGCGAGCATGCCGGTCCGCCTGCGCGATCACGTGGTGGTCTTTGGCGCCGGCAACGTCGGAGCACGCGTCGCAGAATTGCTGCACAAGCGCAAAATCGCGGTCGCCGTGGTCGAATCCTCCGGGCAATTGCGCAACGTCCAACGCCTGCGTTCGCGCGGCATTCCGGTCGTGGTTGGCGATGCGACGGTCGATGAGACACTGGAGTTGTGCAACGCTTGGCATGCGGGGCTCTGTCTGGCGCTGACCAACTCCGACGCGGTGAACCTCCACGTCGGCCTGCAATTGTCGGACAAGAAAATCGGTGTGCCGGTCATCGTGCGCCTGCTCTCGCCGGAATTGAGCGCGTTGGTGACCGATCAATCGGCGATGACGCCGGTTTCGCCCGTCGCGGAAACGGCGAACCATGTCTGTCGCACGGTCGCGCACATGCGCTCAGACCGGTTGAAACACCGGGATCAGGCTGTGCAATTGGCCGAGCCGGTGCGCAATACCGGCCGCTACGCGGGTGCAGAATTCGAGCCCGCGCCGATTGGCTCCGAACCCACCGCCGCGGAGTCAACGCAAACGGCCGAGCAAGCTGGCGAGAAAACAGATGCTGAAACGAGGACTTGAGCTTCTGATCTGTCTGGTCCTTGCGCAGGCGCACGCGGCGCGGGCCACGGAACCAGTCGGGCTGCCCGGGCCCGTCACGGCGGCGTCCTTGCCGACCGATGCAGATCTGGATGAAGCATGGGCGCGCGTCCTTTTGCGCGCCAATCCCGGGCCTTTTCAATACTGCGCCTACGAAATCACCGCGCGCGGCAAGGCGGGCGTCGCGTCCCACGTGCGTGGCGTCATGGGCCGCAAAGAGCCAGAAACGCGCACGGAACTCCTCTCACGACAGTCGCTTCGCACGATTCTGGGGCAGTTGCGCGACATCGGCATGCTGAATCTGGCCCATCCGGAATTGCCCTGGCGTCAGGTGACGCAGCCTGCGCCAAAGCCCCTGAAAGGCAAAGCCAAAGCGCGCGCCGTCGCGGACGCTGTTTTGGCGCCGCCCGACCCGCTGTGGACACCAGACACGTCGAACGTGCCCATCTACGAACTGTCGTTTCGCCTGGGCGGCAAGGAGAACACCTTTCTCGTGGTCGATCCTGCGAACCAGGCGGATCCGCGTTATGCGGATTTCATTCGCCTAGTGCGGCAGTTCGCCATTTCGGCTGCGGGTGAAATCGGCTACCACGCGCCGACGGGGGATGAGGGCCGGCAAGGCTACCTGTTTGTCGACAGCGTGCCCGGCGCCATCGTGACGGTGGATGGCGCGCCGCTGGAAGGCGAAACGCCGATTCTGGCCTACCCGGTCGCCGCCGGCCGCCACACGCTCGTGCTTGAGAACAAGCTGCACAAGTTGACCAAGGAAATCAAAGTGCTGGTGCAGCCCGGCGTGACGACGTCGGTCGAACTTGACCTCCGTTGACCCTTTCGCCCAGGTCCGCCGATGTCGCTTCATCCCGCCCACATGCTGACCACGTTGCGCGAGCCCGATGTGCGCCTGCGCTGGCTGGCACAATGGCTGCGCGGGTCGGCGCCGGAGACGGCTGTCGCGGTCCTGGAGGAAGCCGCCCAGACGGCGGCGCTGGGCCATAGCCGCGAACTTCACTTGACGTTTATCCACCTCCTGCTGCACGTCCGCCCGCGCCCGGACTTGCCGGGTGGGCCGCTGCCGCCGCCAGACCGCCGTTTGGTCCTGCCGGACTGGCGCGCGGCGCAGTTGATTGGCGCCGCGCATCGTCTGGGTTTTCAGTCGACGGCGTGGCTGCTGCGCGAGTCCTTCCGACCGCCCATGCTGGTGGAAGGGCGGCTCCTGCCGCTGCACCCGAGCGTCGAGCGCATTGCCTTGGGCGTGCGCAAGGAACGTGCGCGGGTGCCGGATGTAGAGGTCGTGACGCCCTTGCTGGCCGACTCAACGCCGGCCGTCATTCATATTCTCGGCGAAAATCCGCGGATTCTGGAGGCGCATGCCCTGCTCATCGCCACGCTGCGGCCGACGCATCCGTACGCGCTGCAAGCCTTGCTGTTGCATCCGCGTTGGTTGACAAATGTAAAGGTCGTTGAGGCCGTCGTGCGCAGCGATGCCGCACCGCCATGGCTCGTGCTCGCGCTCACGCCGCTGCTGGCCCGACCGGTACAGATGGCCATCGTCAATCTGCCGCGCATCCACCTGGAAGTCCGCGAGCTCATCGCACAGTGGCTTCACCTGGGCGACGTGGTGATGGCAGCTGCGCCCACGCGGCGCGATCCGAATCCTGGGATCTTCGACGTGACGGACGAGGACTTGGCCACCGAGGACGAACTGGCGGAAGTTCTGGAGCCACCCGAAGCCGCTGCATCGACGGCCCTGGCGCCGCAAACCCGCGCAGGAGAACCAGCATCGACGCAGGGGCGTGGTGCGGGTACGCTGGCGAAAAAGGCAAAGAAGCGATCGAAGCGCACTCAGGCTCAGGATCATCCTGGATCCACAAGCAAATCGCGTTGAGCCGCTAGAGCGACGATCAGAAACCCGGACCGAGTCTGGCAAAGAGACGCAAGCAGGCCGAGGTGGACGGTTGCAGCAAGGCTGGTGGCCTTGCAAGACCGGCCAACGCAGGCCTGCGCAGCGGAACTGCTGCCGGGCGACGGGAGGGTTTCTGATTGGTGCTCTAGGCCTTGCCGACAAAGAACGTCTGCATCACCGCGACCATGGACTCCAGATCGTGGGCACCGAGCGTCTCCGCCGCCGAGTGCATCGCCCACATCGGGCAGCCGAGGTCCACGGTCCGCACCGCGAGCGACGCCGCGACGATCGGCCCAATCGTGGTACCGCAGGCCAGATCCTGGCGCGTCACAAACGCCTGGAGCGGGACCCGCGCCGCTTCGCACAGCCCGGCCAGAAGCGCGGCGGTCTCGCCCGTCGTAGCATAGCGATCCGCGGTATTGGACTTCAGCACGATGCCCTGGTTGATGAGCGGCGCGTGGTTCTTGTCGTGCATGTCCGGAAAATTCGGATGCTGCGCGTGGGCCATGTCCGCGGAAAGACAGACCGTTTGCGCAAAAGCGCTTTCCGGATCCTGACCATGGCTGTCCGGATGGCGGCGGGCAATCCGGATGAGGACGTCGCGCAGGAAGCTCGACGCCGCGCCTGAAGCTGTCGTCGAACCCGTCTCCTCCGCGTCGAAAAATGCCGCCACGCGCGTGCGCACCGGCGCGGGTTCCGTGTGAACGGATTGGACCAACGCATCCAGGCCGCACCAGACCATCGCCAGGTCGTCATGCCGCGCACCGGTCACCAGCGAACCATCCACGCCCGTCCGCAGCGGCTTCTGCAGCGGCACGAGGTGCAGATCGAAGCCGTCCGCCGCGTCCAGCGCCACGCCCGCTTTTGCCGAGAGCAATTTCAGCATCGCCTCGGGCTCCGGACCCGTCGCGAACACGGCATTCAACGCGTTCTGCGGATTGATCGCGCCCTTGTCGTTCTTCTCGCGGTCGAGATGGATCGCCAAATCTGGAATAATCGCAATGGGTTCATCGATGCGCAGCAACTGCCGCGTCAGCAGTGGCTGGCCGGTCAGCGGGTGAAACTGCGGCACGCCACGCTTGTTGCGCACGACCTGAAAGACGCTGCCTGCAAGGCCCAGCGGACGATCCAGCCACGAGCGGCGAATGAGGCCGCCGTGAAACTGCGTCGCCAGTTGGGTCGTACCGGCCGCCGCCAGCAGCGGATTGAGGCGGAGCCGCAGGTCCGGGCTGTCGGTGTGGGCGCCGACAATCGCATAGCCCGTTGCGCACGGCGAACGCTCACCGATCACCAGTGAGATCAGAGACTTGCCGTCCGGATGCACCACGAACAAACGCTCGCCCGGCGTGGTCGGCAGGTCGCCGGCGTAGTCGCGCTCGGTAAAGCCAGCCGCTTGCAGCTCCTGGATGCACGCCATCACTGCGTGTTGCGGCGTGCACGCCTGGTGCAGCCACTCGACGTACCGGTCCGCCGCCACGGGGCGAAGGGTCTTGGATTTCTTGCTCATTTACCCATGCTCCCGGTCAGGATTCCCCAAGCGATGATGCCAACCGCCATCAACGTTTCGCCGGCGATGAAGCCCGACGAGACGACGACGGTGAAGCGTTCGGCCAATTTCGGCTTGGCCTTCTGGAAGATCCAGGCGAGAACCGCGCCGAAAAACATCGAGAAACTGTTGGCAAATGGCACGGTCATCGCGATGCCGACGCCGTTGACGGACGGCAGCCATTGGCGAATCTTGGCCGGCAGCGCCGTTTCCACGAGCGCCAGGAAGGCGCCAATCGCCGCGGCAATCTCCAGCGCCCGCAGCTTGTGCCATTCCATGTTGCTGATGCCCTTGCTCAACAGTTCTGCGACCGATTTCCACACGACCGCCGCCGGCGCCGGCCATTGCTCGCCGCCCAGCTGCTCCGGCTTGACCAGCACGCTGTAGGCCACGGCTGCAAACACCGCGCCCACCAGCACGCCAAAGACTTGCGCCACGACCTGATACCGTGGCCGCGCGCCGACCAAGTAGCCGGCTTTCATGTCCGTCAGCAGATCGCCCGCATGACTCGCCGCGCCAGCCGTCACGTTCGCCGCCAGCAGATTGGCATGAATCTGACCGGGCATCAGCGCCCCAAAGGTCAGCTGCGTCACCTTGCCCATCGCGCCGACCGGATTCGTGTCGGTCTCGCCCGTCGAACGCGCTGCGACAAACGCCAGGACGAGCGACAGGAAGACCGCGAGGACGCCCAGGGCAATCGGAATGTCGAACCACACGTACTGCAGCACCACGCAGAGCGTGCCCGCGATCGCTAAGCCGCCCGCGAACCAGCTACCCGGCACTTCCACCGCGGCCAGCTCGCCGATTTCCGCTTGGCCTTCGCCGCCCTGCGCAGAGAGCGTCTTGGCAAAACCAGCGATCATCCGCGGCGCCTGAAGCGCCAGCGAAACCAGCGAGTGCGTCACCATCAGCGCGACACCGGGCCACAGCGTCCATTTGTTGATGACGCCATACGGTATCGCGTCCGCCGTGCAAATCGCGCCGGGCGCGAGCTTGCCGCAGTCGATGAACCCCGCCTGGAACAGCCAGTCCGCGGCGAAATAGCGCGAGACGAGGCCCGCCAGACACATCCAGAACGTCACGCGCAGGCCCATCAGCGCGCCCGCGCCGATCATCACCAGCGACGGATCAAAGTAGGCGGAACGCTTCAGCGCCACGGCGCCAAAGGTCGCGAACTTGTCGGGAAACAGCTTCAAACCGTCGCGGGCCAGCGCCAGGAGTCCGCCAATGATGCCGCCAATCGCGAGCGACCGGCCTTTGACGACGCCTTCCGCACCTTCACCGTGCAACGAACGCAGCGTCTCGGCCGCCGCGATTCCTGAAGGAAACCGCAATCGTTCCTGATTGATGAGCTTGCGCTTGACCGGAATCGCCGCGACGATGCCCAACAGTGAAATCGCGATGAGCCAGACAATCGTCTGACCGACTGACAGCACGAACTTGCCCTCGGAAACCATCGTCAGCGCCGGAATGGCCGACACCAGGCCCGCCGACGACATGTAGCCCGCCGCCGATGCCGCGGTCTGCATGGTGTTGTTCTCCAGCAGCGTGAAGTGGCGCTCCGGACTCGTGCCGAAGATCTTTTCAATCGCGGTAAAGAACGCGAACGCCAGTACCGCTGCGGTGATCGCCACGCCCAAGCCCCAGCCAATCTTCAGGCCGACGTACAGGTTGGAAATCGACATGACGCCGCCGATCAGGCAGCCGGTCGCCAAGGCGCGCACCGTTAGTTGCCGCTGCCGGTCGCCTTGGTAGACGTATTTCAGCCAATAGCGGTCATGTTCCATCGCGGGCGCGTCGTCCGCCGGCGGCGGCGGAATCTGTCCCTCAAGCTCAGGGGTCTGGTCGGGCTCAGTCGTCATGGCGCCTCCCCGTCCGTGGACGGTCGGAGGTTTGTGCCACGGTCACGGCATCCCGGCAAGCTTCGCCAGCAGCCGCGGTCCGAACAGGCGCACGGCGTTCGCGTTGGTCACGCGTTCCACTTCCGCCACCGGCAAGCCTTTGATTTCCGCAATCTTCTTCAACGTCTCGACCACGTACGCCGGCTCGTTGCGCTTGCCACGGTACGGCATCGGCGCCAGGAACGGGCTGTCCGTCTCCACCAACAGGCGATGGAGCGGCGCCTGCTGCACGGTCTCGACGATTTCCCCGGCCTTTTTGAACGTCACAATCCCGGGAATCGACAGGTAGAAGCCAAACTCGAGCATCTGCATGCCAAACGCGCAGGTGCCGGAAAAGCAGTGGATTACACCGCCGACGTCGTGCGCGCCTTCCTCCCGCAGGATCCGCAGCGTCAGTTCCTCCGCCTCGCGGGTGTGAATGCACAGCGGCTTGCGCAGTTGGCGCGCGAGCTGAATGTGACGACGAAAGATCGCCTCCTGAACATCGCGCGGCGAGGAATCGTAGTGAAAATCGAGGCCCGTCTCGCCCACGGCGACGACTTCCGGCAGCGCGCATGTCGCCACGACCGTCTGCCACAGCGCATCGTCCACGTTCTTGGCGTCGTGCGGATGGATGCCCGTGATCGCGCTCACGCCCGCAAACGCCCGCGCACACGCGACCGCCGCCGCCATTTCTGCAGCATCGCCACCGGCACCGACGCAAATCACGTGTTCCACGCCGGCCAACGCGGCTCGTTCCAACACGCCCGCCGTGCCACCCGCGTACTCGGCGCCTTCCCAGGTTGCAGCGACGTGTGCGTGCGTGTCGATCACGACTTCTTCACTGCCTCTGCCGACTTCTTGCGCTCGGCGAACTTCTGGCTCGTGCCGCGCCGATCTTTCTTCACTTGCCCCAAATCCTTGTCGCCCGTTTCCTTGGCGTAGCGCTCGGTATCCGCGGCAATCAGCGTGTCCATCTCCGCAATGTACCGCGACAGCATGTCCTGCCGCGTCCGGTACGACTGGAACGCTGACTTGAAACCGTTGATGATGATCTCCCGCACGTCCCGCACGCTGGCGTCGAACGTATTGACCCACAACATGATTTCGTCGCTGACCGTCGTGTTGGTGATCAGCCGATTGTCCGTGTTGATGGTCACGCGGCAGCCGAATTCGTAATAGAACTGGATCGGATGCGCCGAGATACTGTCCACGGCGCCGGTCTGCACGTTGGACTTGGGGCAGATTTCCAGCGGAATGCGGTGATCCGCGACGAAGTTCAGGAGGTCGCCGTCCTCGCGCAGCCGCGTGCCGTGGCCAATGCGGTGCGCGCCACAATCGTGCAGCGCCTGGTGAATCGACTCCGGACCGAACGCTTCGCCGGCATGCGCCGTGCAGTTCACGTTGTTGGAGCGAATGAGGTGAAACGCCTCCGCGTGCTTGCGCGCCTGAAAGCCGTCTTCCGCGCCCGCGAGGTCATAACCGACAACGCCTTTGTTCTTGTACGCCACTGCCAATTCTGCCAGCCGCAGCGACCACTTGGGATCGGCGTGACGCAGCGCGCTGATGATGAGCCCCGACCGCGTGCCAAAACGCTGCTTGCCGTCGCGCAGCCCCGCCAGCACCGCTTCGACAATCGTCGTCATCGGCAGGCCTTTGGTGATGTGCAGCATCGGGCAATAGCGCACTTCCATGTACTTGACGTTCTCCTTGGCCGCGTCCTCCACCAGCTCAAAGGCCGCGCGGTACAGCGATTCCTCGGTCTGCAGCACGGAGCAGGTAATGTCAAAAGTGCGGAGATAGTCCTTCAGCGACTTGCACACCTCGCCGACCTGAACGAACGGCGCGAGCCCCTCGACCGTGTGCGCTGGCAGCTTGACGCCCTGCTCTTCCGCCATCTGCAGGATGGTCTCGATGCGCAGTGAGCCATCCAGGTGCACGTGCAGATCCGTCTTTGGCAGACTTTTGATGAGCTCAAACGATGGCTTATACATGATTTCCTGATGCCGAGGGATGCGCGCTGGCCAGATTGATGCGGGCCGCGCGACACCCATTTGTCACAGTGTAGCCGTGGCGCGCGAATCGGTCCAGAAACGCTTGCGCGGCATGCACATGAAACGTTACAATCGTCAGCCATGCTCAAGTCCCGCGTCATTGTTGCCCTTGTCGCTTTCGCCACCTGTGCTTCGGCGTGTTCCGGCGCCAATGGCAATTCCGGTCGCGGGGATCGCGATCGCGGCTTGTCCGACGCGCCAATTCGCGGTGATCTCGAAACCGAGCCGATGGTTGGCGATTTGGCTCTCGGCGTCGCCGCATTTCGCGACGAAGACTGGGATGAAGCAGAGGCGGCGCTCAAGCGGCACCTCAAGAAGAATCCCAAGTCCTCGCTGGCGGTCTATTACCTCGGCTTGTGCGCGATGCAGCGCGGCCAGAGCCTGCCGGCCCGGAAGCTGTTTCTTCAAGCGACGGCCTTGAATCCGCAGCTCCACGGCGCATTTTCCAATTTGGGCGTGCTGTATCTGGAAGCTGGCGAGGACATCGCTGCGCTGAAGGTGCTGCAACAAGCGCGTGAGCTGGCGCCGGACGATCCACGGGTGCTGGCCAATCTGGCCGCGGCGATGCTGAAGCGCGGGCTGTGGTCGGAGGCAGTGGACGCGTACAAGCTGGCCAACAAACTGGCGCCTGCGCACGGCACGCTGCAGTACGATTTGGCGCTGGCGTACATGATGCGTCAGGAGTGGAAGCTGGCGCTGGACGCGGTGGAACTCGCGCTTCAGGTTCGGCCGAAATTTGCATTGGCGCATGCGGCAAAAGTTGCAAGCCTGCAAGGTGCCGGTCGGCTGGATGACGCGCTGGAAGCGGCCAACGTCGCGCTGGACGAATGCGAACCGCTGGCTGACAACTTCATCGTCCTGGCCCGCGTGCTGATCGCCAAGGGCGCGGCAGCAGACGCGGAAAAGGCGTTGAACAAGGCGCTGAAGCTGAGCCCGGACAATGCGAACGTGCAGCTGGATCTGGCCGAACTGCTGGATGCGCGCGGCGACAAGCCCGACGCAATCGAGTGGTACCAGAAATTCCTGAAGAACAAGAATCCGCTGCCCGAGGACACGCGGCGCGTGCGCGAGCGCCTGCGGTTGCTCAAAGAGCCGGCGAGCGACTCGTAGCAGCTACCGGGTGAACTTCGCCTTGGCGTGGGCCAGCTTATCGGCCAAAGCCGGCGGAATCTGCATCACGATCTTCTTGCGCAGCCGGTAGCGGAACGGCGAAACATCCGGAATCGGCGCATGCGAAGCAATGTGGGTTTGCCGAACGGCTTCGGGCAGTTGGGCCAGGTGATCGCGACGCACGAACAGAAAGACGTTGTAGCGGTACCAGGGCTGCACAGCGCGATCGTGGGCGATGCGTGGGCGAACGCAGTCAAAGAGTTCATAGCCGTGGGCGGCCAGACGATCGCGCCACCACGCGTAGGGCTGCTCGTTGACGTGATGTTCGCCACCCTGGCCCGGCGGCGCCGCTGAAAACAACAGGACGTCGCCATGACGCGTCAGCGTGCTGAGCAGGGCACTCGTCGCAGATTCAGGAATATGTTCAGCAACTTCCAGACATTGCACCAGATCGAAACGCCGTTTCAGGTCGATGGGCTGCGCCAGATCCGTCGGCAGAAAACGTTCGGGCGGAATCCGCAGCGCGGCGCGGTCCACGTAGTCGCCATCGACGCCCTGCACGTCCGTCACGCCGGCTGCCTGCCACGTGCCAAGCCAGACACCTTGTCCGCAGCCAAAATCGACAACGCTCGCCGGATGCAGCCAGTCCTGCATGAGCGCGACAATACGCAGGGCCGACGCCTCGTTGGAAGCGGTCGTGTAGGCTTGAAAAGTCGTGGAGTACTGATACTGCGCCATCGCGGCAACGATGATACACTGCCGCCGCTCCATCTGCGAGGCCCCATGGCACAGGAAGCCGCGAAAAAGCGCACGCAAATCAAGCGATCGGGCCCGGCCATTGCCGCCAGCCTGACCGCGCCGGCAGAAGATGCGCGGTTTGTCGCGATTGCCGGCAACATCGGCGCTGGCAAGTCGACCTTGACCGGATTTTTGGAAAAACGATTTGCAATCAAGCCGTTCTATGAACCGAATGATGCCAATCCCTATCTGGTGGATTTCTACGGCGACATGAAGCGCTTTGCGTTTCACAGCCAAATGTACTTTCTTTCCGCGAAATTCCGCGCACACCTCGACTTGGCACGGCTGATCGCCGAGGAGCCCGGCAGCGTCTTCGTCCAGGATCGGACGATCTATGAGGACGCTGAGATCTTCGCCCGCACGTTGCACACGCTCGGCATTCTGAGCGCGCGAGATTACGCCACCTATTCAGGGATGTATGCGGCTATCCGCGATTCCTTGCCGCGCCCGGACTTGCTGATCTACCTGCGCTGTAGCCTCGCGGGGATCAAGCGGCGGATCCGAACGCGCGGTCGTCCGGAGGAACAGGCGATGAAGCCGCGCTATCTGGCGGCGCTGCATGAGGCTTATGAGGACTGGTTCGCGCGCTACGACCTGGGTCCGACGCTGGTGATTGAGACCGAGAAACTCGACTATTGGGAGAATCTGGTCGACCGGGTCGAGTTGGTCACGGCATTGGAAGGCGTGCTGAAGGGGCGTGGTCCGTGGGCGTAGCCGTCGCGTTCAGGACTTGCTCAGGCGTGACCACAGCCGCCCAAAGACCCCAGAATCTGTGGCATTTGCCGCCGGCGCGTCAGCTGGCGCGTGGCCGCCCAGCAGCGCCTCGATTTGGCCGTTCACGTGGCGAATCCGGTCCGTGAGCAGCGCTGTGACGGACGCCAACACCGCGGACGCCGCAGCTGGCGCAGTTTCCTCCAGGAGCATCAGATCCTCGACCGCCAGTTCGTACAGCACGCACTCACGACGCGCCACGACGCTCGCAGAACGCGGCCCCAGGTCCAGCAGCGCCATCTCGCCAACGAATTCGCCGGCACCGACGCGCGCGACTTCAAATTCTTGTTCAGAAACGCCTTCCTGCCAGCGAATCGACAGTTCACCTTGGGTCACCAGATGCATCGTGCCGCCAGGGTCGCCTTGTTCGAATAGCTGCGCGCCCAGGGACAAATGCCGCCGCCGAAGCGCGTCTGCCAGCGCCAGCAAATCGCGGTCGTTCAACAGCCCAAACGCCGGAATCTTCCGCAGCACCATCGTGACAGGCAATTCAGGCATCGTCGGTCTCCTTTCGCGCGGTGCCAAGCGTAGCCCCGCCACAGCGCCGGTCAAGCGTGAACGCGGTCCGGAAAGGAGCGGCTGGCCGATCGACGGCTACTCGGGACCGGGCCGTTCGGCGCGAATTTTCTGCGTTCCCTGCGCGTCCGCTGCCGGCACAAGCGGAGAACTGGGCTGTGACGCAGTGATGGCCTGGCTCGTCGGCGGCGGCAGGTTCGCCAGACCGCTGATCTGGGTGTGCCGCGGCGTCGCCGTCAGCGGCGTCATCGATTCCACCATCGAAATGGTTCCTTCCGGCTCGTCGGGCCAAAACGTGTCGCGCACGGCCTCAAGCGCTTTGCGCATATCCGCGGCGCGGGCGAAACGATCACTGGGACGCTTGGCCAACGCGCGCTGCAGGATTGCGTTGAAGGCATCCGTGACCGGCGACAGCGCCGCCTTGCGCACGTCCGGCACCGGCGCGCGCAAGTGCGACTGCATGATGGCCACCGCGGACGACTGACGAAAGGGCACGTCGCCCGCCAAGCAGCGGTAGAGCAGAATTCCGAACGCGTACAAGTCACTGCGACCGTCCAACTCCGCGGCCTCGCACTGCTCCGGACTCATGTAGGCGGGCGTGCCAAGCGCCATCCCGGTCGTGGTCAACGAGGAGCCGTGCATCCAGGCAATGCCAAAATCCACCAGCTTCACGACCGGCTCGCCGTCGCCAAAATCCGCGAGGATGATGTTGGACGGCTTCATGTCGCGGTGCACCAGACCGAGCGCGTGTGCTTCGCCCAGGCTCCGCAGCACCGGCACCGCGAGGTCAATCGTCTCCACCTCAGTGAGCCCACGCCCGCGCACGAGACGTTCGGTCAGGATCTGCTCCAACGTCGGGCCGTTGAGCATTTCCATCGCCAGAAAGAACGCGCCGCCAGGCGCTTGTCCAACATCAAAGACGCGGATTGTATTCGGATGTTTGAGAGACGCCGTCACCCGCGCTTCGCGAAAGAACCGCCGAATCGTCGCGTCGTCCGGGCCACCGAACTCGGTCTTGAGCAGCTTGATCGCGACTTCCTGCCCGGTGACCACGTGCTCGCCGGCGTAAATCGCGCCGTATCCGCCACGGGCAATTTGCGCGGTCAACCGGTAACGCCCCGCCAGCACGTCGCCAGGTCGAATGATCACGTTCGGGTCGAATTTGACCGCAGGAACCGTCACATGGCCGTCGTACGTGCACTCGGTCGCTTTACCACGGCTGCCGCAGTGCGGACAAAACCGCAGACCGTCGACCCATTCTGGTTCGAGGCTGGACTGCGCGCTCATGCCACCACCTGCGTTGCCCCATGATGTTCCGCCTGTATCACGCCAACCTTTCAGTGCGGTTCTGAGCGGCCGCCTGAGGCGGAGCGTACGCCATTCGCCGCCACTCCGACAAACACTGCTTCAATGTTCTTCACACATCTGGCCAAGCTCGAATGGAAATTCGCACAGCGGTGACGAAATTGTCACGAAATTCTGCGAGAATTTGCCGCAGCGCCCGTTGCAAGCCATCAGGGGATGGGTACCATGCGCGGCGTGTGCCAATGTGGCGCTCGCCGCCTCGGGAAACCATGAGCCTGCCGCCGCCCATCAAACCACTGCGTGTTGAAGTGGTCGGGATTCATCCACGCTACGCCAGGCTCTTGATCATCGAAATCGAGCTGGATCAGGTGCCGCCAACCCGCTGGGTCGAGTGTTTCGATCGCGCTGGCAAGGAACTGCCGTGGATTGAAATGCATCCGCCGACCGTGCACGGCAGCAAGATCATTCTGAATCCGACGGACGCGGAAATCGAGCAGGAAGTTGCGCACACGGAGGAGCGGATTCTTGTGGCGAATCAGCGCTGGCTGGCTGCTGTCCAAGCGGAGACTGCGCTCGCCGCGCCGACCGACCAGGAATCAGACCTGTTTTCCGCAGAAGTGCGGGATCGAATTGCGACAGCCCGCGCACGCACACGCACGATGTCCGAAGCGTTTAGCGTACAGGGATTCTGGCGCTCAGACGCGTGGGTGACGGAAGACTTGCTGTCCACGGAAGGCCGGACCCAGAATTGACGGCTTGACTATCCGTCGCTGGACGGCTCAACTGCCCCATCCAGCGGTTGGCTGCTGTGACCAGCTGGCAAATTACGGCGAATCGCGGCCAGAAGCCCCGCCCGACTCAGCGGCTTGGCCACATAATCGGTACAACCTGCTTCCAGGCACTGATCGCGGTCGCCCGCCATCGCATGCGCCGTCAACGCCACGATGGGCATCGAGAAGCTCGCCCCGCGCAGGACACGCGCGGCTTCGTACCCGTCCATCTCCGGCATCTGCATGTCCATCAGCACCAGCGCAAACGGCTTGCCTGCGCTTTCGGCACGCCGGACCGCATCGACCGCCGCGCGGCCATCGTCCGCCACTGTCACGTCAACGCCGGCGTGACGCAGATAGGTCGTGATCAAAAGCTGATTATCCACGCCATCTTCCGCAAGCAGCACGCGCACGTGCGGCCGGAAACCATCGCTCTTTACCCGAACCGGTTCCGCCACGGCGCTGATGACTTGCTCCGGCACGGTCTCCATCGGTGCGTCGTCGATGACGCCTGGATCAATCCGCAGGGAGAACCGCGAACCGTCACCAGCAGCGCTCTCGGCGGTCAATTCGCCGCCCATCAACGTGGCAAGGCGTCGGGAAATCGCCAGCCCCAGTCCTGAGCCACCGAACCGCCGCGTCGTGGAAGCATCGGCTTGGGCAAACGGCTGAAACAGCCGCGCCATCTCCTCCGGATCGATGCCAATGCCGGTATCTGCAACTGAAATGAGCACTTGTGGCTGCACGCCGACCGCAGTCTCCAGCGCCACGATGACGGTGACCTCGCCTTGCTCTGTGAACTTCACGGCATTGCCGACCAAATTCAGCAGAATCTGCCGCAAGCGCAGCGGGTCGACCATGATCCACGCCGGCACCGCCGTCGCCAATCGCAGGCGCAGCGCGAGCCCCTTGACGGCCGCCCGCGCCTGCATCAGCTCCAGCACGTCCTGGAGCAGCGGCACCAACGGCGTGCGCTCGGTCGCCAGCTGCATCCGGTCTGCCTCGATGCGCGAGAGGTCGAGGACGTCATCCAGCAGGCGCAGCAAGTGGTCGCTGTTGCGGCGAATCGTGTTGGCGTACGCCCGGCGTTCTGCATCACCCAGCTCGGGGTCCTGCATCAGCTCGGCAAAGCCCTGGATCGCCGTCATGGGCGTGCGAATCTCATGGCTCATGTTCGCCAGGAACTGACTTTTCGCGCGATTGGCCGACTCCGCCGTATCCTTGGCCAACGACAGCAGGTCATTCGCCTGCGCCAGCTGTTCCGTCCGTTGCTGGACGCGTTCCTCCAATTCATCGCGAGCGGTCGCCAGTTCCCGTTCCACCGCCTTTTGCGCCGACATGTCCAGGACGAACGCCACGCCGTGCATCTGGTCGCGATTCAGCCGCACGCCAGCGACGAGCGTTGGCACGCGCTGCTTGTCGCGACGCACCAACTGCATTTCGCGCAGCTGAAATCGCCCGGTCTGGTCCATTTCCTTGCGGATTTCAGCCACGGATCCTTTCGTCTCCGCGCCGAGCAGCCAGGCCATCCGCAACTCGGTCGTCTGCATGTCGTCGCGCGAGTAACCAATCATCTCCAGAAACGCGTCGTTGGCGTCCGTCCACCGATCGCCGTCCCAAAAGACGATACCGATGACGTTGGCCTGCAGCACGGCGTTCAAATCCCGCTCGAGCCGTTTCAACTCGCGCAGGTCGAGCACAAAGCTCACGCCGATGTTGGCGCCTTCCACCGCCGCGCTGCCGCGCAACACCTGAATGCGCGAGCCGTCTTTGCGGATGTATTCCTTCTCCGTCGGCGCGGCGATTCCGCCCTCGCGAATCTGCCGCAGCGCAGAATTGGTCACCGGACGCCAGTCGGGCGGCGTCAGCTTCTCGTGCTTCAGCAACCCCGCTTCCAAATCACGGCGGTCGTACCCAAGCAGCGAAAGGTACGCGTCGTTGGCATCCACGACTTGACCGGCTTCGTCCCAGAAGCAAATGCCGATGAGATTTGAATCCACGACGCGACGGTAGCGTGCGGCCGTCTCGCGCAATTCCTGGGCAATCGTCTTGCGCCGCTCCGTCTCCAATTCGAGGCGCGCCTCGTGCTCCGCCGCACCGCGCTGTTCCCGGCGGTCCCAACCCACGTAGAGTCCGGTCGCCACCACGGCGGCGAATGTCTCCGCGGCAAATGCCGCCCAGCCCACAGGTTGCGGATCGCCATATCGGGTCACCAGGATGTAGCCGACCGAATCGAACAACGTCATCAGGATCATGGCGGTCACCATGACCGGCACATCGTGGTACAGCGAGAGCAGCGCGAGCGACACGTATTCGTGGACCTGCATCTGCACCGGTCCACCGCCAGCGATTTGGATGACGCCGTACATGGCGAACTGACAGATGGCGATGCCAATGCGGGAGTCGCGGTCACCCGAGGAACGCGCCGTGATCCAACCGGCAGCGACGGCGACGACGGGTGCGAGAATGGCGACGATGACCCAACGTTGCAGGCCCAGGGTGATCACGTCGGTCGGGCCGGTCGTCCAGGACGAGGCGACGGCCACCAGTGCCTGGAGCGGAACCAGCCACGCCATCGTCGCGTGGACGCGTCGCGCGCGCGCCCGCAGGCGGTTCACGTCCACGTCGTGCGCCCGTTCGGTCAGACGGCGCTCCATCGCATCGTCTTGAGCCGCACGCTCGTCGGTGAGGGGATCTACCATGGGCGAAAACATAGCAGAGTCCGCGGGGGCGCGGAAGGACAACGCTTGCGCATCAGCGCGCGGATGGCCAAGATGTGGCGCAGATCAATGCTCGGCGGCGAACTTGACCACGGCACGACGATCGGCTGCGTCAAACTCGACCGGCAACGCGCGACCGGCGCCGGTGACGTACTGGTCAAAATCGGCAACCCGCATCATCCAACGCACTTCGCACCCTTCATCGCAGCTGCCCGGGGTATCCGCGCCGTAAAGCGCTTTGACGAATGCGGCGGGTAGATTGGCGCGCGCCTGAACGATACCGTCCTGGACGTGCAGACCCACCGCCGTCACCCGACCGCTATCCGCGGGCAGCAAATACGCCGTCCATTGGCCGCGCTCCGCCGGCAGCAGCACCATCCGCGCGCCCTTGAAGGACCACACGCCCAGCAGCCAATCCGGCGATCGCAGCCGCGGCAGCACACCCAGGATCTTCAGCTCCGGCGTGACATTCGCCGGCACGTCCAGCTTCATCTCGCCCGACTGGCCGTGCCCGACAATCAGCCGCTGCTCGTGGCCCGTGCCCACATCGAACACAATCGTCGCGTCGTGCTGGGACGCGTTGCGCAAGGTCGCCAGCACCGCGGTCGGCGCTTCCGGATTCGTCTTGTGCTGCGTCGCCAGCCGACCCTGAATGTCGTTCAGGGACTCCGAACGGCGCCGCAGAATCTCCTCGATCATCGCGACGTATTGGGTCGTCAGCGCGGTCCCCGGCAGCGCCTGCCAGATGCGCGCAATCACTTCCAGCGGCACTTCCGCGTCCGCGGCGCGCTTGTCGATCAGCAGTTCACGCTCCACCGGCCGCACGGCAACCACGCGTGCGAGATTGTCGGCATTGCACTCAAAGTGGAACTCAAGCACCGTACCGTTCAGGCGTTTGGTCACCGCGCCATGCGCGATGCACGGCACCGTCGCCTGCGCCACCAGTTGCTGGCCGGCCGACAGCACGCGGCGCAATCGCTGCCCGGGCAAGTCCACTTCCAGTGACACCGGTCGCGACGCGGGATTGTGCAGCGTGTAGCGATAGCTGTACTCACGCGGTGTCAGAAACTTGCTGCCGGCCGCGTGCGCCTCTTCGATCTCCTTGGCGACGATGTCCGCATCGAACTTCGGCCCGCGCTCATCCTCCACGGTCGATACGACGACGCCTTCCACGGTCACCCACTCGGCCGTCGAGTCCAGCACCCGTTTGTCCAAGGCCGCGAGAATACGTGGATCTGCCTCGGGCCTCAGCGCGAGGTGCGCGAGCAAGGCATTGACGGAACCGTCCTTCAGCGCCACGTCCACGTCCGTCACGGCGGCGGGCGGTGGCTCTTTGGCTTTGCGTTTCTTTTCCGCGGCTTCCGCCTTGCGTCGTTCCGCTTCCTGACGCTTCGCCTCAGCCTCCAAGCGCTTGCGCTCCGTTTCCTGGCGCTTCTTTTCCGCAGCAATCGCCGCCTTTGCCTCTTTTTCAGCCCGTGCCGCTGCCGCCCGATCCACGACCACCGGCACGGCACCAGTTGGCGGTGGCGCCGTGACGACAGCCTGATGCGCAGCCTCTTCCTTCGCTTTGCGCTCCGCATCCTCCTTGGCCTTGCGTTCTGCATCCTCCTTCGCTTTGCGCTCAATCTCCTCTTTCGCTTTGCGTTCGCGATCCAGCGCTTCGGCCCGCGCCTTGTCGTTGTCGAGCGCCTTGGCCTTCTCCGCCGCGAATTCACCCGCTTTCTTGGCATCCTTGTCGGCCAGCTCGGCGGCTTGCTTGAGCTTCTCGGCGTTTTCCGTCGCCACACGGACCTTTTCGCCCGCGTCTGCCACCGCCTTGAAATTGGCCGGCGTCGGCGCCTCGGCGATCACCTTCGCTTTCTCAGCCGCTTCCGCCACCAGTTTCTTGCGATCCTTCTCGGCCGAATCCGCCGCCGCGTGCGCCTTTTCCGCGGCCTTCTCTGCGGCCCGAGCTTTGTCAGCCGCATCGCTCGCGGCATGTTGTTTTTCCTTTTCCGCCTGCTCTTTGTCGCGCTTCTGGCGCTCGATTTCAGCCGCAGCCTGCTTCTTCTTTTCCTTCTCGGCGTTCTCTGCGAACTCGCGCAGCTGCTCCTCTTTCTCCTGGGCGAGCTTCGCCGCCTTCTTCGCCGCGTCCTTGGCCGAGGCCAGTTCCGCCTGCAGGCGCGCCTGCTCGTTGCGGTACTTGGGCTCTTCCTTCGGTGCGGGTGCCGGGGTCGGCGCAGGCGCTGCCGCCACCGGCGCGGGGACTGGCACCGCCGCTGCTGCCTCGGAAGCCACTGCGGTCCGGATGCAGCGCGCCTGCCATTCGAATTCGTCGATCGTCCCGCCGCTCTTGCGCGGCGCACCGTCAAACTTCTGCTCGTGCACATCCGCCAGCAAATCGCAGCCTTTCGGCGCCGCAGCGGCCGTCAGTTGCTTCTCTGCCAGCGCACGAACGAAACGCTCCTGACTCCGCCGCGTGCGCAGGAGACCCAGCGTTTGGCTGCCGGACGGCACTTCCTTCATCGACGTCACGACGAGCACTTCCGCCCCGGTCGGCAGCGGTGTCAACCGGTCGACGCCCGGCTCGCGGTCAAATTGCACGCCGCCACAGGCGGAAAGCGCCAGACAGCACAGCAGCCACCGGCCGCAAAACTTCGCCAAGTCATGAGAAATAAAACGCATCATCTTCCCGTCCCGCCAAGTCCCGGAAGCAGAGGATAGGCCGCGGTCGGGCGTCGTGGCAACTGCGCCGGCAGCCACGCCGCGCGCAAGGCCAAACGCGGTCACCGAATCGCGTTCTTGTGCTTCCAAGTGTGCTCGTGACGCTTGTCCGGCGCCTGAACGAGACCGCGCACATCGCAGGTGTGGTGGACATCTTCAGGCTGGAAGCCAAAACGATTGGCCCGCAAGAGGTCGGCGACGCACATCGTCAGCTCTCCCAGACGCGCACCGTCCACTTCAGCCCGCACGGCATCGATTTGGCCCACAGCGGTCACGGTAAAGTGCACCTGGATGGGCGCCCCGTTGGCAAAACGCACCGAGCACGCCTGCATGTCCGCCGTGCGCGTGTGACAGAGTGCTTCCAGTTGCTTGCGGTTCACCGGTTCCAGCGCCGATCCCGCTGCCGTTGCCTCACGCGGGGGCGGCAATGCACTGGGCACGGCACCGGGAGCCTCGGTTGGACGCAAACGCCCGACGCGCGAGTCGCGCATCACTCCGTGCAGATGTTCGCCCAGTTGCGAAGCGTTGGGCATCGCTGGAGAACCGGCATTCGCGGTGGCATCTGGCGACCAGACGGTCGCCGCGGCAAGCGTCGTGTCGGTCTCGGCGACAGCAGCCTGCTTGCCCACGTACCACCAGACACCGAAGCCAACGCCACCGGCAGCGGCGAGCGCAAAGAGCACCAGGCCGATCGTCGCACCCCAGCTGCGCGTTGCCGCTTGCCGAAACATGACGCTGAATTCACGGAGCATCTCGGCATCGCGCGATCGCTGTGGCACAGCCCGCCGCTGACTGCCGGTATCCGCCAGGGCCGCCGCAGAACCGTGGAAAAATGAATCCGCTGCGCCCGACGCTGGCCGTCGCTGCATCGGCGTGAGCGATGCCGTCACGATGCCGTTGGGCCCCTGCCGCAATTCCACCGCCGCGCGGCACCGCGGACAGAGAACGGGCACCGGCGCTTCCAGCGGCCCGAGCGCAAAGATCGGTACTGGAATCGGGGCCTGACAACTTGGGCAAGGAACTTGCATGAGCACGCGCTCCGGTCAGAAGGGTGGCGGCTAGAACGGCCAGAACAGGATTTTCCACGCGGCGTGCAAATGGTTCAACGCGTCCGCACCATCAGGCAGCGCCCCGTCCACGGCGACGGCCGCATGCGGATCTGGCACATCCATGGCTGTCGTCAACAAATGCACGGAAATTCCCGGTTGTTCGATGCCGTCCACGCTGACCGCAGCGTCACTGCTGCCCAAGCCAAGCGCGGTCCACGCAGCAGCGATGATAACCCAAGCGGAGTCTTTTGTATGGCCCAGCGTTCGCCACGCGCCAACCGGCGTTTGCGGAGCGGCGCTGAGCCACGGCGCGGGCTGCGTACCAGCGCCATCGCTCGGACCATTCAACAGAATCACGCGCCAGACCGTGTGGTGCATGGCCAGCATCACCGCTTCGCTCGCGCCTTCGCCGTGGCCGCCGACCGCGATGGTGGACCAGACGGGCGTACTGCCCGCCCTGAAACTGCCCCAGCCTTCGCCCGGGCGCTGCTCGTCGAGCCAAGCAAGCGCCTTGACCAAGCGATTTTGCAGGCAATCTGCTGGTGTCACCGTCACTTTCGAGGTACGATCCTGGCCGTCGATCATTTCCTGCCGGACGAGTTCCAGACACGTCGAATCGCCATCGCACACGGTTTGCGCCCCGACCGGCGTCGCCAGCACCAGCACGCGATGGCCCAGTTGCGCGGCCGCGGTCGCGAGCGAGGTGTACTGGGTCGGAAGCAGCTTGTCCTCGGGCAGCAGCACAATCAGCTTGCCGGTCGAATTCGGCCCGACGGCCACAAGATGGTCGCCACCGGTAATCGCCGCATCCGTTGCCGTCGCTGCAACCGTCACCAACACGACCGATGGCACGCCGCCGGGACCGTCCTGCGCCGAGGCATCCTGGGAAGCTACGGTATCCGCAGCGAACGTGTCCTGTCCGCCGCCCGCCGCCAAGCCATCGTTTGCCTTGCTGTTGGTCGCGGGAGTGGGCACTGGATTGACCACGCAGGAAGTCAGCAGCAGCGTCAACGCCACCCACACGTTTCTTCTATGCGTTGGAATGCGCACGTCCATCGGCCCATGCTCCCGCGCAACAGGGTGCCCGATTTGCCGCGTTTGTGCAATTCTGTGAAGACTCACCGACGCTTCGGCCGCAAGCCAACCCGCGACGGGCCGATCGCAGCTTGCAGAATCGTGCTCGCGATCTCGGCCGTCCGGCGCCGGGCTCGACGTTCACACACCCTATCGCGGCCGCGCTACCGTCGACTCGGCTTACGCCGCCGTATGCCCCTCGCGGTCCGCCACTGCTTCCGCGACGTGATCGGCCAAGGCCATGATCGTCAAGTACGGATTGATTTCCAAGGCGGTAGGAAAGAGCGATCCATCCGCGACGAACAGCCAGTCGTGGCCGTGCACCTGACCGCGCGCCGTTGTCACGGAATCCCGTGCCGTGATGCCCATCCGGCAGCCGCCCATGAAATGCGCGGCGGAGACACTGATGGTGCCCGGCAGGAATAACTTCGACGCGATTCGCGTGTTCAAGTCTGCGTTTTCACTGCGTTCGATCAAGGTCGGACGCGCGGACGGTGCGTGAACTGCCGTCGCTCCCGCAGCGAAGAAGATTTCCGCCGCCGCGCGTGTTCCCCGCACCATCGCCTCGATCGTCCGCGGCATCAACTTGTAGCGGATCACCGGATTGCCCGCTTCATCAATGTCCACGCGCTGTTCCGGCAACGCGTCGTCACACGCGAGGACCAGGATCATCTGCAGGCGATCGTAGGCCGCCATCAGCCGCTCGTGGTCGGGGCCGAAGCCGGTCAAATTCTTCGCCGTGACAAACGGAAAGTACATGCAACTTTCGAGAAAGTAGCGTTCCGCGACGACGCGTTCCTCCCAGACAAAACTCTTGGGATGGCCGACATAACCGCTGATCGCGTGGTCGTGCTCGCCGGCAAGGATGTGCGCGGGGTGGCAGGTCCAGAACCGGCCGATCGCCGGCAGATCCGCAGCCAAGCCCGAGCGCATCAGCAGCGCTGGCGTGTGGATCGCGCCCGCCGCAAGGACGACGCTGTGCGCGTGAATCACATAGCGCCCGGCCGGCCATTCGCCCAAGATGCCATGCGGATGCGGCGTGTCGTCGACGACCACATCCAGAATGCCGCCGCGCCCGCCCACCCGCAGGCTCCGCACCTCCGCGTGCGTCACGACTTCCACGCCGAGCGCCTGCGCCGCCGGAATTTGCACCTGCGCCGTGCCTTGCTTGGCGTTGTTTGGGCACCCCAGGTTGCACAGGCTCGACCCGCGACAGCCGCGGACGTTGATCGGAAATTGCCGCGCCTCCCGACCCAGCGCGGCACAGCCTTTTTGAAACAGTCGATTGTTTTCGTTGATCAACTCGTCCGGAATGAACGCGGCACCGTTCTGCACGGCAAACTTGGCTGTCCGCTCGACCACGTCGCTGTACGCCAACCCCGGCAAGTTCCAGCCGGCAATGACGCGTTCCGGCGGCGTCATCGACGTGCCGGTGTAGACCAGGGTCGAACCACCCAAACCTTCTGCGTAGGCCAGTGTCACGGTGCGATCTTCCGTCGGATGCGCGCCGCCTTGGGCATAGTGCAACGCGGCCGAATCGACTTCCGCCCCCGTCAACTGCTTGGGATCGATGCGCGCGCCTTTCTCGAGCAGGAGCACACGCTTGCCCTGGGCGACGAGCGGCGCGAGGCTGGCCGCAACTGTGCCACCTCCGGCGCCGGAACCGATGATCACCACGTCCGCGTGAATCGTCCGGTCCATGTCATTCCCCTTGTTTTTGCGCAGCTTTCTGCGCGTTCCAGGCATCCCATCCCGCGATGTTCGGCCGATAGCCAAGGCGCGCCTGAACAGCGGGTTCGCCATACCAGCCGAGGAACAGCAGCGTGCGCAGGCCCCAAAGCCCCAGCCGCAACTTGGTGATCGGGCAGTCCTGCAGCCAAGTGAGCACGCGCAGCCGCTGCGCCGGGCTGAGTCCGCCCATCGTCCGCAAGTGCGTGAACAGCGGCAGCCACCACAGAATGCGCACGAACAAGCGCAGTTGCCGTTGCAGCGCCGGCGGTTCCGATGCCAAACGCTCATCCACGCGCGCGAGCACGGGCGCGAGTTCCGCCAGACCGAGCGGCGCCGTCGCCGGCACAAAAGTCGCCAGGATGGGTTGAATCTGTCGAGCGAGCGGCGCCAAGACTTCGTGCGTGACCATGGATGCGTGCCTCCTGAGCGACGGTAGGATCTCCCGGCGAAAGCCCATTGACCACGCCTGTTTGTCATACTGCTGTCACGCTGTCGAGCGATTTTGCCCTTGCGCGCGCGCGGCAAAAGCCGTACACCGCCGCGGCGATTCTGCGGGTTGACCGAGGGTGTGATGCTGACTGTTGCTGACGTTTCCAAGACTTATTCCGGCAAAAAGCTGTTTATCGATGTGACGACGTCGTTCGCCCCTGGCAATCGCTATGGTCTGAGCGGACCCAACGGTGCGGGAAAGTCCACGTTCATGAAGATTTTGGAAGGCGCGCTGGAGCCTGATTCGGGCACCGTGTCGCGTCCTCGCAAGACTGCGTATTTGAAGCAGGATCATTCGGCCTACAACGACTTTCTGGTGCTCGACACCGTGATCATGGGCAACGCCGCGCTGTGGGAGGCGATGGAAGAACGCAATCGCATCTATGAATCCGGCGATGAAAGCGACGAAGCGGGGATGCGGCTGGCGGAACTGGAAGGCGTCGTCGCGGAAGAAAATGGCTACATGGCCGAGAGCGAGGCGGAGGAACTGCTGCAAGGTCTTGGTATTCCGGCGGACTTCTATCAGACGCCGATGTCCGAGATGTCCGGCGGCAACAAGGTCCGCGTCCTGCTGGCGCAGGCGCTGTTCGGCGCGCCGGACTGCCTGTTGCTCGACGAACCGACAAATCACCTGGATTTGGACACGATCGAATGGCTGGAAGAGTTCCTTTACAGCTACACCGGCGTGCTGGTGGTGATTTCCCACGATCGCCGGTTCCTCAACGACGTCTGCACGCACATCGCGGACATCGACTTTGAGACCATCATCACGTACCCGGGCAACTACGACGATATGGTGCGCACCAAGGGCGCCGTGCGGGAACGTCAGGTCGTTCAGAACAACGCACGAGAGAAGAAGATCAAGGATTTGCAGGACTTCATCTCCAAGTTTTCCGCCGGCACGCGCGCAACCCAAGTGCAGTCGCGCAAGAAGATGGTGGAGAAGCTGGCGCCGGCGGACGTCAAGCGGTCGAACATCGCGCGGCCGTTCATCCGCTTTGATATCGCCCGTGAGTCGGGGAAACACGTTGTGGACGTTCAGGATTTGGCGAAAGACTGGGGCGAAGGTCCGCTGTTCCAGCACTTTCGGGCGCACGTGAATCGCGGCGATCGCATTGGACTTATCGGCAAAGACGGCATGGGCAAGACGACGCTCCTGAAGATGCTGTTGGGCGAATATCCCGTGGAAACGGGCAAGATCGAGTGGGGCCACGAGACGAACATCGGCTATCTGCCGCAGGAACACGAGGGCACGATCGAGCCGGGCAAGACGATCGATCGTTGGCTGCACGACTTCAAGCCGGGCGCGGATCTGGAAGACATTCGCGGCCTGCTGGGGCGCATGCTGTTCCGCGGCGACGAGGGCCTGAAGGCCACCGCAACGCTGTCCGGCGGCGAGCGCGTGCGGATGCTGTTCTGCAAGCTGATGCTGCTGAAACACAACGTGCTGATCTTCGACGAACCGACGAATCACTTGGACTTGGAAGGTTGCTCGGCGCTGGCGGAAGGTCTGGCGGAGTACAAGGGCACGCTGTTCGTGGCGACCCACGACCGCAACTTGCTGAGCGAGTCGTGCAACCGCATCTGGCGCATTCGCGACGGCCAGATTCTCGATTTTCAGGGCCAGTACGAAGATTTCGTCGAGCGTTACGGCCACTGACAGCTGAGCAACGTCCAGTTGACCGCCACGCCCGGGGTCGGCAGACTCGCGGCGTGGGGTGTGATGGCCGAGGACCCGTCCATGCAAACGCAAGAACTGGAAACGCTGGTCGCCAGCGTGGTCCGGCAGATTTTGGCCGAACAGCGCCGGGATCCGGACGAAGCGCCGCCACATTCCCGTGCGCCGCAGTCCGAGTATCGCCCCCTGCCCGGTCTCGATCGCCTGGCCTTTCCGGAGCGCGTTGAACACCTGACCCAAGCCACGCCCGCGCGCATCGGCATCGGCCGCGCCGGTCTGCGCTATCCAACCGCGACTTACCTGACGCTGCGCGGCGATCACGCATTCGCCAAGGATGCGGTCGTGAGCGAGCCGACTCCGGCTTTTCTGGCCAGCCTCGGTGCGATCGAACTGCGCACGCAGGCTCAGGATTTGGAGACATTTCTGCTGTATCCGGACCACGGTCGCGTGCTGGATGCGGCGTCCCTGGCGCGTCTGCGCAATGAAGGGACGCGCGGGGTGGATGTGCAGATTATCCTCGCCGATGGCCTGTCGGCTTGGGCGGCTGAGATCAACAAAGGTCTGCTGCCGGAGCTGCAACGGGCGCTGAGCGCGGCCAACTTCAGCCATGGCAAGCCGATTTGGGTCAACCGGGCGCGCATCGCGGTCGCCGATCAGATCGGCGTCGAAATGGACGCCAAAGCGACGTTGATTTGTCTCGGCGAGCGGCCAGGACTCGGCACCGGGGACTCGCTGTCGATCTACCTCGCCTGGGGTCCGAAGATCGCCCAGGACAACGCGGAGAAGAACTGCGTTTCGAACATTCGGCCGCGCGGTTTCAGTGTGCAGGACGCCGCGGCCCAGGCCATCGACATCTTGGGCAAAGCGCGCGAGATCGGTGCTGGCGGCTTGGCGATTGGGCGCATTCCAACGCGGACGTGGTGAGATGGCAAACGACGCCCTGTTCATTCCGCCGTGGCTGCCGGACGGCCTGGAAGCGCTGCCGCCGACGCTGCTGGCATGCCGCGCGATTCCGTTCGCCGATGCCGCGCTCCGTCGCGAATTGGGTTGCACCGATGCGCACACGTCGTTGGGGCTGGTGACGGCCGACCAGGACGATGCGCTCTACGCCGCACTCGACCACGCCACCAAGTTTGCGCGTGTCGATGTGGTCTACGCCAGGAGCTTTTACGCCGGCGCCGCGCACGGATCGGGGCCGCTGTCGGGTGAGATCCTTGGCGTTCTGGCCGCGGTGGATCCCCAGGAAATTGCCGAAGGTCTTCTGGCCCTGCGGGCGTATTTGGCGGAACAGGCGCACTTCTATCGGCCGCGCGCCCAGTTCGCGCCGCATCAGCCCGCGTTCTTTCCCCACGTCATCGCCGAGACGGGCCACTATCTGTCCGCCGCTGCTGGTATCGATGCGGGAAAACCGTTGGCGTACCTGATTGCGCCGCCTGTGGAATCGGTGGTGGCCCTGGACGCTGCGCTGAAAGCCGCCGATGTGCGGTTGTGCCGCTACTTTGGCCCGCCGACCGAGACCAACTTTGGTGGCGGCTATTTGACGGGTTCGCTTGCGGCTGTGGAAGCCGCAGCTGCAGCGTTTGCGGCCGCCGTCGTCGAAGTTGCACAGGCGCCGATGGCTGCGGCACGCCGCGCCGATCGCGACCGCTCCTAGTCTGGTCAAGGAGCAGCCGTGACGCGTCCGACCGGCCCTCATCCAACCGCCCACCGTCCGGAGCTCACTTCGCCCGGCATGGCGCAGATCTACCTGGATCGCCTGGGCGTACGTCTGGAAGGTCAAAGCGTCGCCGGCGTCGAAACGTGGATGCGGATACCGGAATGGAGCCTTGCGATCGATGTGGGTCGTGCGCCCGAGCCCATCGCGCGTTGCAAGCACCTGGCACTCACCCACGCGCACATGGACCACGCGGGCGGGCTGGCTCAATACCTGGCGCTGCGGCAATTGTATGCGTTTGAATCGCCGACGGTGTATGCGCCAGCGGAAGTCTGTGACGACCTGAAGGCGATCGTGAACGTCTGGGGTAAGCTGCACAATCGCGCGTTTGACTGGACGCTGATCGGCATGCGACCCGGCGATGAGGTGGAACTGGGCGGTGGTCGTTGGCTGCGCGCCTTGGCCGCCGACCATGTGGTTCCCGCGCTGGGCTACGCCGTTTTTGAGCGACCACGACGCCGCAAGGCGGAGTTCGCCGCCTCACCGCCGAGCGTTCTGCGGCAGTTGGCGGAGAACGGCGTGACCATCACCGAGCCGACCCAGCGCGTGCTGCTCGCCGTCTCCGGTGACACGCTGCCGAGTGCCCTGGACCGCGTCGAGGAATTGCGAACAGCCGAAGTCGTGGCGATGGAAACGACCTTCCTGGATGCGCGCCGAACGGTCGCCGATGCGCGTGTGGGCGGGCACACGCACCTGGACGACATCCTCGAACGCGCAGACGGCATCCGGCCACATGTGTTCATTCCGTACCACATCAGCCAGATCTACACGCCCGCGGCGGCGCGAGCGGTGCTGCTGGAACGTCTGCCGCCCGAATTGCAGACGCGTTGTCGGCCGCTTTTGCCTTGATCCTCAGCGGCTACGGCCAATCTGCCAACGCCAGCAGCGTGGGATTCTGATGCCAGCGCTCCCGCACGGTCTGCCAGAATTGCGGTCGTTCGCCAGCGACAATTGCGTCGAGGATGTCCAGTGACCGTGCAGCGTCCTGATCGACGCCGGATGCCGCCGCCTGCTTGTCCAGGCTCGTGCGGGCAATCTTCAGGATCGCGGCGGACAATTCCCGCAGGTGCCAATCGCCCGTGACGCCATCCAGCGCATCCTTGCACGCCAACGCGCGCAGACGCTTGCGATCGACCGTGGCATCGCCGTCTCGCAGCAAATTCAGGCACTGCCGGCGCGCATCGGCGTCGTAGAAGAGGCCCTTGGTCAGCGCGGGCAGCGCCGGCAACGCAAAGGCCGGCACGACGTCCGCCTGGCGCAATTCCAGATAGCGCTTGAGCCGCACGTCCGGGAACATGGTCGACGCGTGCAGTTCCCAATCCGCCAGCGTCGGTCGCCGCCCATGGAAACCGCGTTCAAAGAACTGCCGGAACGTCATCGGCGCGTCAAACAGCTCCTGGTGGCCGTGGGAACCGTCCTCGTGCGCGACGTCCAGAAAGTACATCGGCACGTCCCAGCACCAGCGCACGTAGTCCTCAATCGTCGCGTGCGGGTCGAACGCAAAGCGGCTGACGTCGCAGCGCGCGTTGTCCACATCCGTCCACAAATGCGCGCGAAACGTCGCCCATCCGCTATCTTTGCCGTGGCGAATCGGGGAGTTGGCGAACAGCGCGATCAGCACCGGTGACAGCAGGTGCCCCAGCCGCATCATCTCCATCGCCTCATCCGCCGACGAGAAATCCATGTTGGTCTGGACCGTGCAGGTCAGGTGCATCATCTCCAGGCCCAGCGAACCAACTTGCGGCATGATCCGCCGCATGATCCCGTACCGGCCTTTGGGCATCTTCTGGCAGTTCTCGACCGTATTCAGCGGATTGAAGCCGATGTGCGCCAGCTTGATGCCGAGATCCGCGGTCACATCGCGCAGTTCCGCAAGATGCTGGTCCAATTCCGCGCGCATCTCTGCGATGGTCGCCATCGGCGCGCCCGACAGCTCGAACTGGCCCGCCGGCTCAAGCGAAATCGACGCCATGCCACGCGTCAGCGCGATCGGCTTCCCGGCCTCCAGGTACGGCTGCCAGCCAAAGCGCTGCGCGAGCCGGTCCAGCAGCGTGTGAATCGAGGCGTGACCTTCGTAGGGCAGCGTCAAACCATCCGGACCGAGGGCAAATCGCTCGAATTCGGTGCCGATCTTGAAGGAACTGGCCGGCTTCACGCCTTCCAGAACCCAATTCACGCAGTCCTGAATGGACGTAACGGGCGGCGTCAGACCGGATTTCTGGGGAGCGGACATGCAGCTGGCCTCAAGCGTCGCAAGCAGCGCGAGCGCGATACAACATCAGTCGTAGTAAAATTGTTCCGCTCGGCCAAAAGTAATCGCGCCAAACAGTTGAATCACCACGGAAAGCACGATCAGCGCCTTGACGTTGCGGTGCAGATTGGGCAACCGCAGCGCGAACACACCGAGCAGCGGCGGCAGAAAGTCCATGGCAAAACGGTAGGAAAACTGCTGCCAGCCATCGTTTTGGTAGAAAAGTGCCGGGATCGCGACGGCGGCGACCGTCCACATCAGGTGACGGCTCAAGGCCTCGCGGCGCGGCGAATCGGCCAATTCCGTCGGCTTGCGCTGCGCCAGGAGCGCCAGGAACGCCGGGCTGGACGTCAGCAGCCCCAAGCCATGACGGGTGATCAGCACGACCGGCGTGTCGGCAACAAATTGCGGCATGTTCAGCAACGCCGTACCCAGGTTGTGATTCAGAAAGGCGAACGAGAACAGCCCGTGCTCGCGGGTCGGCCCGCGCGTGCCTTCCAGCAGGTAGAGGTGCCCGAATTCGCCGGGGTTTTCCCAGCGCGCCCAATTGAACCACGCCAGCAGCGCGCCAATCACCGCCAGCGGCAATGCAAACAGCACCAGTTTCTTCAACGCCTCGGGAATGCCCGCCTTGCCTTGACCGCCCAGCCACCGGCCATCGGGCCACAGCACCTCCAGCGGCAGGAAAATCCCGGCAAAGAGCAGCGGCGTCCGTGTCGCGACGCCACATCCGAGGAGCAGTCCCGCCAGAAACGGCCGACGTCCACCTTCCGCCGCCAGCAGGTAGCCCAGATGCAGCGTCATGCCGATGACCAGCGCGGTGAACCACACCGACGCGTGCGCAGACACAAAGAACGTCGCGGTGCCAAACGCCAGCAACGCCGTGAGCCACACCTGATCCGCGGTACCGTGCGCGGTCAGCCCTTCGCGCCGTTGCCGCGCCAGCCACAGGAACGCCAGCAGCGCCGACAGCGCGGCGAACAGCACGGTCACGATCACGTCGTTGGTGCGGTAATGCCAAATCCGCGCCAGCGGCAGCATGACGATCGCCGGGAACGGCGGAAAGGACACCTGATAGACCACGTCGTCACATTTGCGCCACGGCTGTTTCGGGTCGCAGCCGACCTTCAGATCGCGCTCGACGTCGATGATCATCAAGCGGCCGTCGAGCGTGCGGAACTCGGTCTGGCGCGGTCCCGGCACGTCCTTCCACGGAAACACGCCCTTGACGATTTCACCACCGCGCAAGGTGAGCACGCGATAACTGGCCCAATCGTTCCAACCGCTGCCTTTCAGGTGGCGGTTCACCGCGTCCTGCAGGCCCGACGGATCCTCTGGCCTCTGCTTCTGCCCTGCGGCACGGCGCGGTGTGTCGGTATCCAGCCGGCCGTGCAGAAACGATTCCGCCATGTCGACAAAATGGAAATGCGCGGACGGCTCCAGCAGCGTCTGACCGCAAACCGCGGCGTAGATGAGCAACGAGCTGACGAAAATCGCCAATGCCCACTTGCGGTTGCGTTTACGGTCGACGTCGTGGGGCATGGTTCAGAACATTCGCCGCTGAGACGCGGGGGCGCAAACGTTAGCGGGCGACTGGCGTTCGGTCAATTGCGGCGCAGGCATCTGGATGGTAACGTGACGCACCGGCGCTGGGAACCGTCCCGGCAAGGAGTGGCGATGCGTCGACGTACCAAGGGTTCTCTGGCAGTGCTGGCCGTGGCGCTGTTCGCCGTGGCGGGCGGTTTGTGGCGGCAGCATCAGCCAGCCGCGCCCGCCAAAGTCGCGCAGTCCTCCTATCGCATTTTGACTTCGGGCGTCGTCGAAGCGGCCGCGACGCACCATGCGTTGATTGCCGAGGCGCAAGGAATTCCCAAAGAAATCGCGACCGCCCAGGCGCAGAGCCTGGCGTCCCATGCGCCGCCGATTCTCACGCCCGTTGCACCGACGCCACCGCCGGGTCCGGAACCCACGCCGGCTGAAGTGCCGCCGTCCCAGCAGGTGCTCATCGGCTTTTCCGGTGGCGAGATAGGCGAAACCGACCCTTGTGGGTGAGCCCATCACCCGCTGGGCGGTCTGGCTCGGCGAATCAAATGGTGGATGCAGCACACGCAGGGACGAACCCACGCGTTGGCGTTTGACACGGGCGGCCTGATGGTGCCGAACGTGCCCGACAACATGGACCGTCCGGGAGAAGCCGTCGCGCGCGCTGACGTGTTTCTGCGGGCGATGGCGAAAGGCGGCTACACCGCGCTCAATATCGGTGCGCACGAATTGGCGCTGGGCGTGGATGACCTACGGCGTCTGGCGGCCGCGCATCACATGCCTCTGCTCTCCGCGAATCTCACGGATAAGTCCGGCAAGCCCGCGTTTCAGCGTTTGCTCGTCAAGCAAGCCGGCCCGCTCAAGATCGGCGTGTTTGGCCTGATCACGGCGCAGCCGGCCGATGTGCTCAACACCGTGGACAAACAGCAGTTGCGTATTGAGCCGCCGAATCCGGCCGCGACCGCGGCGGTACGTGAGCTGCGCGCGCAGGGCTGTGACGTGGTCGTGGTGCTGAGCCAGCTGTCGCGCACAGAAGTGGATGCGCTCATGACCCACGTCAAAGGCATCGATTTGGTGCTGGGCTCCTCCGGAATGGACATGACCAACCAACTCGTGTCGATCGGCGACGGATTCTTCACGGACACGTACGTCAAAGGCAAGTACGCAGGCGTGATCACGATTGCCGCGCGTGGTAAGGGTCGCTTGTATGCGGCCGATATGAAAGCCGCGCAAAACGCCCAGCGTGCCGACTTGGCCGCCCAAGTCCAGTCGTTGCAGACGCAGCTTGAGCTCGCCGCAGATCCCAAGGCCGCGACGAAGATGAGCAAAGAGGCGCGAGAAGTGCTCGAACATCAGGTCGCGGCGCTGCGGGCGCGGATGCAGCGCGTGACGATGGAACTCGAAGCCGGTGCGCAGGCGCCACCGAATGCGAATACGGTGACGCTGGAAATGGCGGCGATGGCTCAGGAGCTTCCGGACGATGCGGAAGTGCTGAAGTGGGTCGACAAGCTCAAATTGAGCTACCCGCACGTGCCGGGACATTGATCCGCAACAGCTCGCGCGCCTGCCTGATCGTCGCCAGCGGCCGGCCGGCTTGTTGCGCCATCGCGACAACCGCTGCGACCAACTCAAACGAGCCTTTGGCCAGAACGCCCTTGCGCAGGTACAGGTTGTCCTCCAGCCCCACACGCACATGGCCACCGACCTGGATGGCGTGCGCGGCCAGCGGCAGTTCGTGACGGCCAATTCCGGCGACCGACCACGTCGCGTTGGACGGCAGCAGCGTGCGCAGAAAATCCAGATGCGCCGGGCTCGCGCCCATGCCACCGGCCATGCCGAGGACAAAGTTGAAGTGTCCCGGCGCCGCGATCGCCCCGTCGTGCATCAGGCGAATCGCCGCGTCGACCATGCCGCTGTCAAAACATTCGATTTCCGGCGTCACACCGAACTGCCGCTGCCGTGCCAGGATCGCGCGGATCATCGGCGGACTGTTCACAAACACGTCCTCGCCAAAGTTGACCGAGCCGGTCGTCAGCGTCGCCATGTCCGGTTGGAGCTTCAAGGCATCGGCGCGCTCCTCCACCGTCATGCCGACCGCGCCGCCGGTGGAAAACTGGATGACGATGTCGCACCCCGCGCCTTTGATCAGCGCCACCGTTTCGGCGAACAGCGCCGCGCGTTGGCTCGGCGTCCCATCCGGTTCACGCACGTGCAGATGGACCATCGTCGCGCCGGCCTGCCGGCAGCGAACCGCTTCGTCGGCCAATTCCTGAGGCGTATAAGGCAGATACGGCGTATCCTTGCGGGTCACTTCCGCGCCGCAAATCGCTGCGGTGATCATCAGCGGCTGCACGGTTCACCCCTTGCGTTGCAGGTTCAACGGCACGACGCACGTGCCACTCGCGCGCACGACCAACAGCGGTGGCTCCAGGACATCCGCGGCTGATTCGCACAGATCCGGGCGCGTCGCGATGATTTTGTGCGCCTCGAAGGTCATTTTGCGACTTGTTTTACCCACTTGCACAATTTCGCCCGAAGCTTCGATGTAATCGCCCGCGCGCACCGGTGCGAGGAACTCGACGCTATCGTACGCGCGGAACAGGCCTTCATCGCCGTCGTGACGGATCAGCAGCTCCGTCGCCACGTCGCCAAACAGGCCCAGAATCCGTGCGCCATCGACCAGTTGGCCGCCGTAATGGGCATCGTGGCTTGACATGCGCAGGCGAATGACTGTTTTCATGCGTCCTCCTGCGCGCAGGATCGCACGCGCACACGGCGGAGGCAAACGATGAACCCGTTGAATTCGGTGGAGCCCATCCTGGAACGGTTTTGGCAGCTGGTCCTGGACGGGACGCCGCCGGTGTCCGTCGCGACCTCGCCGACGCCCGTGGCGGTGGACGACGAATTTGATTTTCTCGCTGAGCCCACGTCCGCGCCACCGAAGCCGAGTGAGGCCGCGGTGGTTGGGCCGGATCCGGCGCGCGTCGCCCGCTTGGCGGAGCTGGCGGCGAGCCTGCCCGGAGTGGCACAAGCGCTGGCACAATCCCGTCAGCCGCTCGCGCAGGATGGACGGCTGGATCGTGTCGATGCGGCTGGCGCCCAGTGGATCTGTCGCCTGCTACTGCAAATGCCGGGAGCGACATTGGAGGAACACGGACCGCTGGTGCGGCTGTTGCAGCGCTCGGCGCGCTCAACGGACCCGGAACTGGTGGTAGCGGCTGCCGACGCCATTCGCCATCTGGATGCGCGAGCGGCGCAATTGGATTTGCTGGCCCGCCTGCAGGCTGATCCCCGGAGCCTGGGCCACGCGGGCGTGGATCGCGTGCTCGCGTGTCTGGGGCAAATCGCCGATGGGCGATGCGTGCGCGAGATGGAGGCACTGCTGGTGGATCGCGGCGCGGAGTTGAGCGACGTGCATGCCTGGCAGGCGCGGCACATCGTCCAGGTGATTCGGCGTTCCGGCCGGAAGTAAACATGCTGACCGATGTCGGGCACCAAACTTCTTTGGTGAGATCTGTTGCATTTCGGACTGGGACCGCGAGCGTGCACCTTCGGTGGCACACCGCGGATCGAAGACGTTTGATCTCGAACTTCGGTCGGGGCGTATCGTGGCCGCGCGCGCTCGACGCTGGCCCCGCGCGTGCTACCCTCGTGACGTTAGGAGGCTCCGCCCGTGCAGTCCGCGCCCCAGAAAACCCCAAAGCCGCGGCGCATCACGTGGCGGCGGGTGTTTCTGGCGCTTGGCCTGTTGACGGCGCTGGTGCTCGCGACGCTGATCCATCTGGCTGGGCATCTGGAAACGCCGTGGCTGCGCGACCGCGTCAGGACGGCCGTCCACGACCAACTCCATCTCGACATCGACTACCGGCAGGCCCGCGTGAGTCTTCACGGCTTCGAGCTCCACGACCTCAGTTTGGCGTCGATGCCGGAAGACCGTGACTTGGCACCGGAATGCCTGCACATCGAGCAACTTGAGGTGCATTGGCAAATCGCGGATTTCCTGCCGGGGCGAACGCGGCGCGCTGAACTGCGCATCGATGGCGTATCGCTCAGCGTGGTCGTCGACACCCTCGGCGTGACGTCGCTGCAGCGCTTGCTGGCAGCGCTGCCGCCCAGACCGGAGAAGCCGCCGACGCCGTTGTCGCGACTGTTCGACGCCCTGCACGATGCGCCGCAGCTTCATGTGGAGACGCTGCACGTGGGCGGCGTGCACGCGCGTATGGCCCGGCGTTTGGCAGACGGTAGCGACCAGCACGTGTACCTGGGCGACCTGATGCTGGACGGCCACGTCGCGACCGGCGCGGTGGCGCCAACGCTTGACCTCACGCTGGCGGGCGCGCACCTGCAAATGGAGACGACCGGTCTCGTGCTCGGCTCGGCGTTCAAGACCGCGCTCTCCCTGCTGCCGTGGCTCACGCCGCTGGCTTCCGGCACCGGTGTCCTGCCGCTGACGTTCTCCGCACGCGCACGGCTCGTTCAGGACCGGCTGGACGTCCAGGCAAAGCTCTTGGCGGGCGCGCAGGAACTGCTGAACCTCGATCTGCTGGTGCACCCGGAGCGGGAGCAGCGGGCACTGTCCATGCAGTTGAACAACTTGGCGGTGTTGAATGGCGTGAAGCTGAGCGCAGACCTGCGCGTGAACGACGAAACGACCTGGCTGGAGGGCAAGCTCGCGGTGACGGGTGCCTTGGCGCCGATGGCCCTGGCCGGCGTCACTGCGCAAGGCACCACGTTTTCCGCGCACGCGACCGGGATGCACCTCGCACTGGATCCGGCGCAGACGACCGTCGACAAGCTGGATTTCGCGCTGGAAACATCGGGGCTTGCGCTCGCGAACGCGCGCGTGGGACAGGTGCACGTGGATGTGCGCGCGCAGATGCGGGCCGCGACGGGGCTGACGGGGGACGCGACCGTGCACGTGGCCGATGTGGCGGCGCACGACGCGGCAGGCGACGTGACTGCGGTCGATGCGCAACTGACGGCGACGTGGTCGGTGCTGCCGGGCGACGCGTCACTGACGGTGGATGGCACGGTGGCGGACGCGGCGATCGCGCTGACCGGCGGGCACCGGACGGCCAAGTTGGCGGCGGTGAAGACGCATACCGAAATCGCGGCCGCGGGGATGACGGCGCTGCTGGCGGATGCTCTGGACGCGCTGCGGCGGCTGCAAATCCATGCGGATGTTCACGATATCGCGGTCACGACGGATGGGCAGTCCGTGACGATGACCGATGCCGAGTTCGCCCTTGGCATGCCAGCCGTGACCCGTGAGTCGCCAACGATCTTTCGGACCGCTGGGCCTGTGGTGGTGACACTCGGCGCCAGGACACTGCACGCGCCAGGTGGCGTTGAGTTGCTGGACGGGGCGAAATTCACCGCGTCCGCCCGCGATCTGCGTCTCGTCACTGACCAGCCAATGGCGAGCACGGGCACATTCACGGCCGAGGCGTCGGGGCCAATGCACTTGACCGTCGCGGCGACCAAGCTTGCAGAGGAACTGACTTGGCAGCTGGACTTGAGTCTGTTGCCGAAACGACTCGTGAGTTTGTTGCAGCCGCCACAGGCGATACGCAAGCTCGTGAACTGGCAGCCGCTGGCGATTGTCGTCCACAGCACCGGCCATGCGACGCAGTTGACCGGCATGCCGCTGGTGACGCAGGACGCTTCCATCGACGTCAAGGACCTGCAGATGCCGGGACGAGCGACGGTCCGACGGCTGAACGTGACGCTTCGCAGCGCAGGCCAAGGCTTGAGGCAAAAAGCCGACTTCGCGTTGTTCGCCGACGTGGAACGCGTGGGTGCGGTGCGTCCAGGTGGGCCCTTGCGCGTGACCGGACATCTGGACCATGACCCCGCGGCGAGACGCGTCACGCTGCAACTGGACGCGAAGGGCCCGCACGGCATGGGCGCGATGCTGGACGTCGAAGGCCACCAGCAGGGCACGGATCTGGCGTATGTCGTTCGGGCCCATGCGCAGAACCTGGCGGCATTGCTGCATGCGCTGCCCGAGGCGGATCGCGGGGCGCTGTGTCTGCTCGATCCGCAATTCGCGGTGAAACTGGATGCCCACGGTACGCTCCTCGCCGGCGCCGCCGTGTTTCAGCAGCGGCCACCGCGGGGCGTCGATGGACACCATGCCCTGTCGTTGACCGTCGCGTCGGTGGCGTGCAAGCAACCGGAAGGTGCGGCGCGGCTGGGCAAGCTCAACCTGACGGCCGATGCGACGTGGACCAAAGGCGCGGGCAAGGCGGAAATTCAGCTGACACTGCCGGATGGGGATGCCGCGGCGGGCGGCCACGCGCTGCGTCTGGAGGGACTGCAGCAGCAGCTGACCGTGGAACTGCGGGCGGACAAGACGCTTCACGTGGCCGGCGAAGGCAAGCTCGCGCGGCTGACGCAGGACGCGATGCCCAGCGTGCCGTTGCGCGATCTGACGTGGCTGATCCGTGGGTGGTCGGGCCCGGACGGCGCGCGCCTTGAGTTGTTTCAACTGGACAATCCGCCCACGGGGACGCGCCTGACGCTGAGCGGCGGTCTGGATCGGGCGGCACTTCGGCCACCCAAAGTCTCGGATGCGGACGTCAATGGCGATACGCCGGTCCAAGCGGCCGGCCCGGTTCCGGAACAAGCGGCCGAGCAGGTGCCGGGACGGCTGGGCCTGAACGTGCAGGGCGAATTGTGGCAGGACCTGGGCGCCCTGGCGCACGACAACGAACAGGTGACGGCGCACGGCATCGTGACGGTCCCGGTTCACCTCGAGTCGGGCGACTTGGTCGTGTTCCACACGGAAGCGCGTGTGCACTTTGACCACGTGGACGTCGGACTGACCAAGGCTGGGCTACGAGTCAGCAATGTCTTTGGCGATATGCCGCTCACGGAGGCCTTCACGCTCACGCCGCAGTTCCAGCTGCTGGGCGGCGGCGAAGACGATGCCTACGCACGCTGGCGGTTTTCCGAACATCAGCCGTTCCTGCGGCGCAGCGATTTCCTGAGCATCGGCAAGATCCGCTACGGCGATTCCGAGCTGGGGCCGATCGTCAGCAACGCGAGCGTGGATCACGACGTGTTCCGGATGGACCAGTTGGAAGCCGCGCTGCTGCACGGGCAGCTGACGGGGCAATGCATGGTGCTGCTGAACGGCGAGGACACGCACGTCGAGCTGCGCGGCAATGCCACCGGGCTGCAAGTGGCAGGCAGTGACGAACGTTTTGACGCGAACGCGGCGCTGGATTTCCTGCCGGCGCGGCGCGCGCTGGACGGCCGCGCCGAGATCTTGCACATGGGCCGTAAACATTTGGAATCGCTGCTGAATCTGTGGGATCCGTATGGCGAGGACGCCCAATCCAACCGCTTGCGTACCTTGCTCAAGCTTGGCCATCCGCAGCGCGTGAACATGCGGTTTCAGCACGGCTTCATGGACGTCGGCGTCGAGCTCGGCGGTCTGGGCGGCGTGGTGCAGATCGATGAACTGCGCGGTATTGCGCTGGGGCCGGTTTTCCAACGCTGGCTGGATCCGTTCATCGAGCCGCTGCGGGCCTTGCGGGTGCGGGAGGCGCCCAGACCATGAAACGCATCGTGTTTTTCCTGCTGCTGTCGGGCGCGGGCTGCATCAAAGCACCGGACATCGTCATCGTCGACCGCCACTCGCTGCTGGAAGAGCAAGCGGCGGCGCGCATGCCGGCGGCGGAGGGGCAAAACGCCCAAGCTGGGGTGTCGCCCGGTCCGGCGCCGTTGACCAGTGGCGAGTTGGCTCGGAGCGGCTGGCAGCCAGATGCCGCCCACGACGCGATCGCCGCGCTGTACAGCGGCTGGGAGGATGAGGCGCAGGTCATCGACCAACTGCTCGTCCGCCATTGCGTCGGTGAACGGTCGGATGGAACGCTGGTGTCGACGCCGGACGCGTGCTCGGGCGCGACGGATCTGGCCGATGTGGGCCGGCGCTTGGAGAAGGCGAATCGCAGCCGGCGGCAGATTTGGCTCTTCGCGCAACAACAACGGCCGCAGGCGACCGACATGGACACGCGCGAGGCTTGGCGCCAGCAGCGGCGCGTGGCCCTGGTTTGCGGTGGCTGGTGGCAGAAAGCGGACCAGACGTGGGAGGCGAAGGCATGTCCTTGACTCGCCTCGCAGCGATGGGATGTCTGGTGATCGGCGCGGCAACCGCGGCGTTGGCGGCTGAACCGGTCGCCGGTCTGCGTGCACCGGAACGCCTGACGGCCGGTTCAGCGGACGAATTTC
Source organism: uncultured Myxococcales bacterium (assembly GCA_903924465.1). GTDB lineage: Bacteria > Myxococcota_A > UBA9042 > UBA9042 > UBA9042 > CAIYBN01. Next base: position 46,114 of record CAIYBN010000103.1, read on the forward strand.
TCGGGTCTGCAGGCCCCGACGGCGCGACGCTGTTCTTTGTCAGCAACCGCAATGCCACCGCGCAAGTGTTCACCCAGGCACCGGGGGGGACGCCTACACTGGTCTTCGATGAAGGTGCAGACACCTCCTTTCCACGCGTCAGCCCCGACGGCAAGCGCCTGGCGTACCTCTCGACGCGCACGGACGCCACCGGAGACGTCTGCATCCGCACCTTGCCCGACGGTGATCGCCGCTGTCTGACCGGGCCGGAAACGGCGGAAACGGCTGCGTTCTGGTTTCCCGACAGCCAAAGTCTCGGCGTCGTCCAGCGTCACGGTATGCAGGGCGATCTGCAGCTGCGGCGCATCGACCTGCAAGGGCACGACGCAGGTCCGGTGATTGCGGAAACGGGAATCTCGAGCCCAGCGCTCCATCCGGACGGGCAATGGGTGGCTTGGGTGCCGGTCGAACGCGCTTCCCAGGAAGTGGGCATCGCGTTCTCGATGCGGCCTGCCGAGCACTTGCGGTTGGCGCGCATCGGCCAAACAGGTCACCAGGACGTTGTCCTGCCGCTGCCGGGCGTGACCGGCTTTCCCGCGTTCGCGGTGAACGGTCAATTTCTCTACTTTTCCCAACACTTGAGCGATACGAATCAGGACGGACGGATCGACGGTCACGACCACAGCGTGCTGTTCCGCATCCGGTTCGACGCGTCGACGGCGCATCCGCTCGACGGCACACGGCCCGAACAACTGACGAGCGCGCATTGGAACTGCCAGTATCCGGCGCCGACCCGCGACGCGCTGCTGACGACCTGTGAGGTGGACGGCTCGCTGGACGTGTATCGGCTGCCTTTGGATGGCGCCCTGAGCGCCGCCTGGAGCGCAGCAAAACTGCGTGAAGTTCACGATGCCGTGCGCAACCCGTGGGAGCAGTTGCTGGTGCTGAGCCACGTGTTCAGGCAGGCCACGACGGCGGCGGACCGGATGGCGGTTCTGCGCGAAATGACGCGAATTCACCTACAGTTGGGTGAGCTGACGTCGGTGGAATTCTATGCCCACGAGGCCACGCGGTTGCTCGCCGGAGATGCGCCGATCGCCGCATGGTCCGCGGTTGTCCTGGAAATCGTCGCGCACCGGATGGATGAACGGCGACTGGCGGGCGGCACGCTGGACGATCGCTTTTTGGCAGCGCAGCGCGACCGCGTGCGGCGACTTGGACAGTGGGCCAAGAAAGTGGGTGCGGTGCGGGATCTGGCCAAACTCGCCCAGGTGGAAGTGCTGGATGTGATGGGGGAAGAACAGCGAGCGGTGGCGCTGCTGCAGACGGTCCCCATTTCGCAGATAGCCGATTCATTTACGCTTTTCTTCTACGCCGACAAGGGTCTCTACTTGCTGCGCGCGCTTGGCCAGCGGGAGCCGTTGCTCGCGCGTCTGGCGGAACTGGCGAGCCATCCGGTGTTGGAAGGCGCCGAGCGGCTGGACTTCGCCGAACGCTTCGTCGCCGAACTCGGTGCGGGTGTCGGCGTGACCCAACGCCAGCAGCGCGTCGCGGCGTGGCTGCCCAAGGCCGAGCCCGAAGGAGAGTTGGCGTTCCGGTTGACACTGGAGTCCCACCTGCTCACGCTGAACAAAGGCAATCAGGAAGCGGTCCGCGCCGCGCTCTTTCAGCTCTACAAGCACCACGACCAGCCGGAACGTCGACGGGCGCTGGTGGCGGCTACGGCGCGCCGCGCGGCGGAGCTGGATTGCGCCGATCTCCTGTACCAATTTGCCAACACGTGGGTCAGTCAGGTGCCCGCCACGCATCCCGAGCGCGATGCGGCGGTGGCGCTCTACCGGCAGGTTGGCTTGGACAAGGCTTGGATTCACCGCGCGGACAAGCAGCTGGGCGACGCGCGCGGCACGTTTTGGGGGCTGACGCTGCAAACGGACGATCTGGAGGCGCACGCTGGCTTCATCGAAGCGCGGCTTGCGGAGGGCAAGTCTGACGTCCTGGAGCTGTACCGCAACCGGTTCCCGGCGGATCATCCGCTGTTGCACTTCGCCCAAGCCTGGCTGCTGGCGCGCGACCTGGCCCAGCCGGCAGCCTCGTCCGCGCGTGCCAGCGCCCTGGACCTGGCCGAAGACCACGCGCGTCTGGCCGCGATGACCGTGAGTCAAAGTACCGGATTGTCGCAATTGCGCGGCTATCTACGCCACGAGCAGTACCTGCTCCACGGCAACCGCCAGGCAGGCATCGAAGCAGTCGAGCACTACCAGATGGCGCTGGATTTGGCGCAGGGTCGACCGCGCTACCAAGCCGCGCTGCTGAGTAATCTTGGGCTGTTGCAGGCGGAGCTGGGCAATCATGCGCTGGCGCTGGGGCTGCTGGATCGGCGGCAGCAGCTGCCCGCGCGCGACGCGGGCGAGGCACTGAGTCGGGCGCTGGCGCGGGCCCGGAGTCTGCACCACATGGGCGAGGCCAAAGGTGCGAGTCAGGAGGCCGAGCGTGCGCTGGCGCTGGTGGCGGCCAAGCCCGAACTCGCCGATCGGCGTTGGCTGACCGTGGACCGCACAGCGCTCATGGCCTATGCAGCAGGCCACGCGGTGCGGGCACAGGAGCTTTACGGCGAATTGTTGCGTCACGCGCCACCGCAAGCCGACGGCGCGCTGGAGGCCGCGAACAAGTTGCGCTGGACGCTGATGGCCGCGGCTGCAACCGCCCGCGCCGGCGATGCCCGGCAGGCCTTGCTGCTTCTGGGCGACGCCGAGCGCCAATTGGCCGCCCTGCGCACGGACGACTTGGCAACAGGCGCAAGCGTGACGTCGCGTACGCCGCCGTTGACCCGCGACGACGTGGCGATCCTTCTCAACGGCCTGCGGGCGGAAAGTGCCCGGCTGGCGAGCGAACCGGAGCTGGCTCTGTCCGCACTCGCGGCGCGCCTGATGGGTCAGCAGACCGCATTCCACGACACAGACGACGAGGACTTGCTTCTGGATCTGGCCGAAACCGAGCTGCGCATCGCTGCGGTGCACCGGGACTTGGGGCACACTGCGGAAGCGCGTGTGCATTTGGAAAACGCGTTGGGTTTCACGGCGGAGTACCAAAAACGCAACGGCTCGGTCGCGCCGGATGGGCGCATCGCCCTTGTGCGCGCCTACGCTGAAGGCTTGTTGGCCGGCAAACTGGGGGCCACTCCGGCACCACCCGCGCTCCTGGCCGCGTTGCGTGACGTCTACGCGTTCCTGTGCGAGCGTGCCAATCCCGCCCGCGAGCACGATCGTTTCTGGATTGGCCTGTACCTGACGCTTTTCGACCTCGATTCCAAACCGCCGGCGAACCCGGCAGGGGGTGTACCATGAACCGAACCTCAGTTCTGCGACTCGCGCTTTCCGCGTTGGCCTTGCTCACCGGCTGCGTCACCACCGCGGGCAGCGGCGAGCCTGAACCGCACTTCTCCAGCCTCTACGCCGACTACTTGTCGAACTGCCGTCAGTGCCACGCGCCCGGCGCTGTCGGCGCGACCAACACGACGGAGAAGAGCTTGGACTTCTCCACGCAAGCCACCGCCTACGCATCGCTCTCCGGCAACGCCAGCGGTCTTTCCGGCAACCAGCAGAGCTGCAACAGCGTGCCGTTCTTGACCAAGGGCAATCCGGGCACAAGCTTGGTGCTCGCGGTCCTGGACGCCCCGACCCGCAGCGCGTTCGACTTGACCACTACGCCCGGCTGCGACACCAACGCGATCAGCGACATGACCATCAAGGTCGGCAAGGCGCCGAGCGCCGCGTTCATCACGGCGTTGAAGACGTGGATCCAGAACGGCGCGGCGAACGACTGATCGCTCAGTGCAGGTCGGTTCGCTTCCAGCCGAGCCACACCTGCCACGCGTTGGTGTTGAGTTGCGAACCGTCGGGTAGAAACCATAGGCCGCTGCCCGCGGCGGTTCCGCTGCCCTGTGGCGGTGGCGGCGGCGGCGCTCCGGCGCAGACGGCGTTGGCTTGACCCGGCGTGCCGAACCTGCCAGAGGTGCCAAACGTCGCCGTCGACAAGCACCACGCAGTCCCAACGTCATTGGCTTTCGCGCTCAACGCGTTCACCGACAATTGCGCCGAAGTGCCCTGCTTGCCGACCGGCCACGGCGCTTTGCTCGCGTACACAACCGTGTCTGAGACTGTGCCATCGGCCATGGTCAACGTCAGCGTGCCGTCGGTGTTGGACATCTGGAAGGACGTTCCATAGACGTAGTCGACCGTCGCGCCGCCGTTCTTGGTCGTGTCGTTGGAGCGACCGAGCACCAAATAGCCGCCCGCGGGAACCTTGGTCTTGCCCGCCGTGCCAATCACGTGCTTGACGGTCTTGTACTGCAACGTCCAGCCGGTCAGGTCGACGTCGGAGCTGCTCGGGTTGAACACTTCCAGCCATTCGCCGTTGTCACTCGATCCCGCGCTGGAGTTGTTCATGATTTCGCTGAATAGTACGTTTTGACCGGCGATTTCAATCTTGCACGTGCTGCTGCAGCCGTCGCCGCTCTTGGTGTTGCCGTCGTCGCATTCCTCGCCGACGTCCAGCGTTGCGTTGCCGCACAAGCTGACGCAGCCATCCACCGTGCCGGGTGCGGCTTGCGTTGGACAGGCGTCGCAGGCATCGCCAATGCCGTCGCCGTCGGTGTCCAACTGACTCAAGTTGGCCACCTTCGGGCAGTTGTCAGTGGCGTCCGGAATCCCGTCGCCGTCGGTGTCCAAGGGGCCGCCGCAGACGAGGTTGGCGGCGCCAGGCGTGCCCAAGTCGCCCACGCCGTACGCGAGCGTGCCCCAGCACCAGTTGTTGCCGTCGTCGTTGGCGGTGACGTCGTACTGGCTGCTGGACAATTGGTAGCTATTGCCGTTGCCCAACGGCGGCCAGCCCTTGACGCTGGGGTCGACTGCCACCGCGTCCAGGACTTTGCCGTTTGAGACAATGTTGACCGTGAACGGGACCGAATTGGGCAAGGTGATTGCGCTGCCGTAAACCCACGTCGGGCTGATGCCGCCGTTCTGCGTCTTGTCTGCGCTGCGCCCGAGAACGGCGTAGGTATGCGGCTGCAGCGGCAGCGGAGTCGCCGACTGAATCACCTGCGTCGCCGCGTTGACCTGAAGCGTGATGCCTGCCAACTCAATGGCGCTCGCGCCCGGATTGTACAACTCGATCCATTCCCCGGTCGCGTCACCGACCGCCTTGGGATTCGCCATGATTTCCGTGATGAGAATCGAACCGACGCTCAGGTCCGTCTCGAACTGACACGTCGGACTGCAGCCATCGCCGGGCGCCGTGTTGCCGTCGTCGCACTGTTCGCCCGATTCCAGGACGCCGTTGCCGCAGCCCGCCACTTCGCAGGCATCGCCCACGCCATTCTTGTTGCCATCAGCCTGGTCGGGATTCGGCACGTCCTTGCAGTTGTCGCAGACGTCGCCAACGCCGTCCTTGTCGGTGTCCGCCTGATCGGCGTTCTTGACGCTCTTGCAGTTGTCCGTCTTGTCCGGGATGCCGTCGCCGTCCTCGTCGAGGTTCGCGCCTGCGCAACTCGGATTGGCCGCGCCCGGTGTGCCAAAGTCTCCGCCGGGCGCATATTGCGCTTGGCCTTTGCACCAGTTCGCCGGATCGTCGTTGGCGGTCGCCGTCAGGAAAGTCGAATCGAGCGCTGCCGATTTGCCGGCCAGAATTGGCCACTGGGATCCATACGTCAGCGTATCCACGACCGTGCCTTGCGACGTCAGCGTCACGGTCGCTGCGGTGTTGCTGAGCGAAACCTTCTGGAACACGACGTCGACCTTGACGCCGCCGTTCACCGTGACGTCCGCGTTGTTGCCGAGGACCAGGTAGCCGCCCGCCGGCACAATGACCGGACCTGGCGACTCGACGGTATACGACGAGGTCTTGGTCACCCCGGCCGACAACATCACGCCGTTGATCGTCACGTCGGTCGCCGCCGGGTTGTAGAGCTCAATCCACTCGCCTTTGTCGTCGCCAACGGACTTGGGATCGACCATGAATTCGCTGATGAGCACGGCTCCCGCCGCAAGCGCTGGTTCCGTCTGGCAATAGCCGCTACAGCCATCGCCAGAGACCGTGCCGCCATCGTCGCAGGTCTCGCCGGGATCCAACTTGCCGTCGCCGCAGGTCTGCCCTGAGGCCTCGCACGCGTCGCCGATGCCGTTCTTGTTCGAGTCCAACTGGCTGGGATTGGCTACCGTCGGGCAGTTGTCGATGTTGTCGGGAATGCCGTCCTTGTCGCCGTCCAATTGGCAGCCGTCGTTGGCCTTGCCCGGTGTGCCTTTGTCGCCATCAGGCAAGAGTGAAGTTGCGCCGCACCAATTGCTCGGGTCGTCATTGGCGGTCGCGGTGGTGCTCGACGGGCTGAGCGACAGCGAGACGCCGTTCACGTTCAGCCAGCCTTTGGTGATGTCGTACGTGACGCTGTCGATTTCCACGCCGTTGGACGCGATCGCGATCGTGTCAAACGTGTTGTTGAGCGTCATGGCCTTGGCATACGCATAGCCCACGGTCACGCCGCCGTTGACGGTCGTGTCCGCACTGATGGCCAGGACGAAGTAGCTCTTGGCGCCGATCAGGTTGCCGGCCGGGACGACGAACTGGTCCTTGCCGGCGTCGTGAATGACCACGCCGCCCAGATCGATGCTTTTGTCGGTCGTATTGTAGATTTCGAACCATTCGCCCGCCGTGTCGGCGATCGTGCCGGCGGCGTACGGGTTGTACATGATCTCCGTGACGACCAAGTCGCCCGCCGAAAGGGCCGGGCCGTTGGGCGTGATGCCGGTGTCGCCCTTGCCATCAGGATTGCTGTTCGTGTCTTTGCACAACGCGTTCAGCGTGTGATGGCAGGTCTTTGACGCGTCGTCGCAGAGATCGTCGGTGCACGGATCGCCATCATCGCAGGACATGCCGACGCAAGCGCTACCGGACCCATCGAGACCCGTATCGGCCTTTTTGGCGTCCGCAACCGCATCGATGGCCCCGGTACTGCCGCCCGCCACATCGGCGCATCCAGCGATCACCGAAACCCAAGCAACAGATAGGGCAAAAACGCCGCGGGACGGACAACAAAGATGGGCAAAAATGCGCACGGGAACCTCCAAGCTGGCGAGAGTGTACGGACCCGCGTCGCGCTCTGCAACGCGCAGGTGACAAACGCCGGCAACAGGTGTTCGGTGATTGGCAGAATCTGCCGCGGCGGAATGTGAATCCTACCGGTCGGTTTGACACGGCGCGCGAAGTCCGCACACTTCGGCCTGCAACGAACGCGAGGAGAGACCATGTACGCACTGCGACCGAGTTGGATGGGCAGCACTGCTGCCGCGGTTTCCATGCTGATTCTGGCCCAAGCGGCGACGGCAGCGGACAGCCGGTCGGCAGAAGACTGGTTTCGCGAAGGCGTTGATCGCATGGGCAGCAACAAGCTGGAAGAGGCGACGACGGCCTTTCAGTCCTGCGTTCAGGCCAAACCGGATCTGAAGGAATGCTGGTACAATCTGGGCGTCGTCTTTGGCAAGCGCCGCGATTTTGGCAATGAAGCCAAGGCGTATGAGAAGGCGATTGAGCTGGATCCCAAGTACGCGCGGGCCCATTTCAACCTTGGCGTGACGTACGAAGACCTGGGCCGAGGCGGTGAGGCGCTGGCGCACTATGACAAAGCGATCGCATTTGATCCGGCCAGCCAGGACGCGCACCTGAACCGCGCCATGCTGCTGCTGCGCCTGGAGCGATACGACGACGCGATCGCTGGCTTTGAGCGCGCCGTAGCCGTTCAGCCGGAAAACGCCGAGGGCTATTACGACATGGCAGAGGCCGTGCTGGTGCTGGCCGGCAAGAAGCAGGAGCCGCAGCGGACGGCGCTATACCGCCGGGCGATTTCGCATTTCCAGCAGGCCTTGGAGCGCGATCCCAAGCATTACCGGGCGCAGTACAACATCGGCGTCGTGCATCACAAACTGCAGGAGCTGGATCTCGAAGTGTCGGCGTACCTGAAGACGCTGGCGCTCAAGCCGACCTACACACCGGCGCTGTACAATTTGGCCTTCACGCTGCGCGACAAGGGCGACAAGGCCGGCGCCAAGGCCGCGTTTGACAAGTACATTGTCACGGCAGGCAAGAGCAAGAGCGAAGAGAAGTTCGTGGAAGTCGCCAAACGCGAGCTCAGCAAGCTGTAGACGCTATTCCTCGCCCTTCTCGCGCTCCAGATACCGATAGATTGTCCGCACATCCACGCCGAGATCCTTGGCCGTCTGCGCGCGATTGCCGCCGTTCAAGTCCAGCACCGTCTTGACGTAGCCGCGGGCGAAGGTCTCCTTGGCGTCCGTCAGGTTCTCCACCTTGCCGTCCGCCTGGATCGCGCCCAACTCCAGATCCGCCGCCGTGATCTTGCCACCTTCGCAAAACACCAAGGCTTTCTTCACACGGTTGTCCAGTTCGCGGATGTTGCCGGGCCAGCGGTGCAGTTGAATGGCGCGCAGGGCATCCTCGCTGAAGGAATCGACTTTCACGCGCAGTTCCTCGGCGTGACGCTTGAGGAAATAGCGGGCCAGCAGCGGAATGTCTTCCTCGCGATCCCGGAGCGGCGGCAGCGTCAGGCGAACCACGTTGAGGCGGTAGTACAAATCTTCGCGAAAACGCTGCGCTTTCACCTCGTCAGCCAGCGTCCGATTCGTCGCCGCGATGACCCGAATGTCGACTTCCCGCGCCTGACTTTCACCCACGCGGACAATTTTGTGTTCCTGCAACACCCGCAGCAGCTTGACCTGCAACGCCAGCGGCATTTCGCCGATTTCGTCGAGAAAGAGCGTGCCGCCATTCGCCGCGAAGAACTTGCCCTCGTGCGCCTGCACGGCGCCCGTGAATGCCCCGCGCGCGTGGCCAAAAAGCTCTGATTCCAAAAGATTCTCCGGAATCGCGCCACAGTTGATGACGATGAACGGACCCTTGGCCCGCGCCGAACGGCGGTGAATTTCGCCCGCCACGAGTTCCTTGCCTGTGCCTGTCTCACCTTCGATCAGGACGCTGATCTCGGTCGCCGCCACCTTTTCGACCTTCTTGAACAGCTCGCGCATCGAACTCGACGCACCGATGAGGCTGCCAAAATTCATCCGCTCGATTTGCTGCGTCAACGACGCGTTGGTCACGCGCAATTCATTGACCATCATGGCATTTTTCAAGGTCGACGAGGCTTGCGCGGCAAATACCGTGGCAATATCGCGGTCCTTTTCCGCAAACAGGTTCACCACGTTGTCGTTGCCCAGGTAGATCGCTCCCAACGCCTCGCCGCGCACGACCAGCGGCACGCACAGGACCGAGCAAATCTTGAAATCCAACACCGATTGCGACGACATGAACTGCCGGTCGGACAACGCGTCGGAAACCACCACCGGCTGACGCGTTGCCAGCACCTGCTCGACGATGGAATCCGAGATCGCCAGCGGCCCAGACGCCGTGCTGCCCGCCTCATTGCGCGCCGTCCGCACCTGCGGCTTGCCGTCCACCAACAGGATCACGGCGCCACGGGCGGCTTGCGTCACCGCGATCATCGTGTCGAGCATCGTCTCCAGCACGCGATCAATGTCGTAATCACCCGCCAGCTTGTCGGCAAAGCGCGCCATCTGGCCGAGCAATCCAGAGCCGTCGTTGTGGATCGGCCGAATCCCGGACGCGCGCGTGCGATCGGGGCCGATGTGGAAACGCAGGCGGACGGCGCCCAAATCGACCATGTCCCCAGGCTGAAGCACATGCTGCTCGACGCGACGGCCGTTGACGATGAGCCGGTCGCCGTCCAGCAATTCCAGCAACTGGCCGCGCGGCGTGGATCGCACCTGAGCATGGACGCCCGCAACACCGCGTCCTTTCACGTGAATCGCGGCCTGCGTGTCGCTGCCGATACTGCAAATCAGCTTGTCGACGGGATGTGAAGTCTTGACGACATCGCCCGGTCCCAGTTCCTGCAGCCACGCCTGTGGATTCATGTCACGCCCTCGCCGTCGCACACGACGCCACGAGGATGGCGCAGGACGCGATGCATGGCAATCGCGCTAGGGTGCGGAACCGTTCCAACTCACAGCGGCTTCAATGATGCCGATGATCGCAACGGCAAAAAATGCCCCGCCGGCCGAAAGCTGGGTCGCTTGATTCGCCACCGTCATCTGCCCCGGACCTTTGAGCCCGTCACGCTGATTCAGGTAGTAGAACGTGCCAGAAACGCCCGCAAGCACGGCTTCCGTCACGAGGAACGCCGTCCCCTTTCCCGGCGATCGGTTGGCAAATTGCCCGACGCCAAACGGCACGAACATCAGACCAAAAGGCGGCGGCTGGCGGCCGAGATCGACCGGTTCCTGCGCCACCGCGTCGGCTTTGATGACGCCCAGCCGCACGAGATTGCCGCGCAGGTTGTCAAAATCAGCAACCATTTTGGGCGGATAGACTGCAGGATCCAACTTGTGCGTGGCGTCGCGGACCAGAAGCGCCGTGAATTCGTCATTCGCGTCGTTTTTCGAACCGACCCACCACAGCGACGCACCGAGGTATTCGCGCACCTGCCACTCGCGGCGGTGTTCGACGCGCGCGGTCGGGTAGAGCAGCGCCCGGAGCTGCGGCACCGCGTTGTCAAAGTCCTGATATTTGAAGGAATTGACAGCTTCCTCAAACGTCGCCTTGGCGTCGCTTGGCGCACTTCCAGCGGCCGTTGCCACCGCGACCGGGGCCACTGCGACCATTGCGGGTGGCCGTGCTTGGGCCGGGCGCGCGGGCAGCACCAGAACGATGACGGTGAGGCCGGCCAGCGCGTGAAGCACGTTTCGCATGGTACGGAGAAGTGGTTCACTGCACGCGACCATGACATGCATGGTAAGGCAGCGACCGCCATTCGCCAAGGAGTTCCCGTGGGCTGCCGTCGGATGCAACGGAGACGGTCGCGCTACAGGCAGACGAGGCCGAATTGGCACTTCTTGCCGGTCGGACATTGGGTGCCGCCCGTGCAGAGCGAAATGCCGCCGGGCAGCGTGCCGCCACCGATACCGGGAATGCCGATGTCCGGGATGCATGCGGTCGCGAGGCACTGTTCGCCATTGGGGCAGTCAGCCGCGGTCTTGCACTGGCCGGGGCTGGGCAACGGCGTGTTCTTGGCGAGGCATTTGCCCAACGTGCAACTCTTGTCGACGGGGCAGTCAGCCGACGTCGTGCAGTCCGACTTGATGCACACTGCGATCAAGCACTGGTAGCCCGTCTTGCAGCCGGTCTGGCCGTTGCAGAGGTCCGGGAGACCGGGGATGCTCGGCACGCAGACGCCGCCCGCGCACTGCAGTTGGCCCAAGCCGCCGATGGGAATGGACGGGCAGTCGTTGGACACCGTGCATTCAATCGCCGGAATGTTGCTGGGAATGCAGAAGCCCTTGAAGCACTGCTGGTTCTTGCCGTTGCAATCGGTGGCGACTTTGCACTGCGACGTGATGCACAAGCCGGCGACGCAGCTCTGCTTGGTCGAGCACTCCTTGTCCGTCGTGCAGCCGACGACCGGGATGACGTTGGGCAGACACTGTCCGAGCAAGCACTTCTCGCCTTGCGGGCAGTCAGACGTGTACTTGCAGCCGTCCGGCGCGCACTGGGAAAGTTTGCACAGGAATCCGGTCGGGCATTGCGCGTCGCCGGTGCAGAAGCCCGCAGGGACGGTCTGTGGCGGCACGCAGTTGCCGTTGTAGCAGAACGTACCAATCTTGCAGTCGTTTTGCGTCGCGCACGCCTTGGGAACCAGGCAAATCGGCGCGAAGCACTGTTGGCCAGTGGGGCATGCGGGCTTGCCAGCACCGCACAATTGCTCGCTGTCGCACACGTCGCCGATGCCGTCGCCGTCCGTGTCCTTCTGGTCCTTGTTGGCGACGTACGGGCAATTGTCGAACGCATTCAGATAGAAGTCGCCGTCAATGTCCGGATCGCACACATCGCCCTTGCCGTCCTTGTCGATGTCCGACTGATCGGCATTGGCGACGTACGGGCAATTGTCGACAGCGTCCGGAATGCCGTCGCCGTCCATGTCATTGGCCTGATCACACGCGTCGCCCTTGCCGTTGCCGTTGCTGTCTATTTGATCGGGATTGTACAGGAGCGGGCAATTGTCCTTGCTGTTCGGCACGCCGTCGCCATCCAAGTCGCTGTCGCAGGCGTCGCCGATGCCGTCCTTGTCGGTGTCCTTCTGATCGGCGTTCGGAACCGTCGGGCAGTTGTCGACCGTGTCCGGAATGCCGTCCTGATCCTTGTCGCCAATCGGATCACAGGCATCGCCAATGCCATTGCCGTCGCTGTCTTTCTGCGTCGGATTGGCGACATACGGGCAGTTGTCCACGCCGTTGGCAATCCCGTCGCCATCGATGTCGGGGTCGCAAGCATCGCCGTCGGTGTCGTGATCAATGTTCGACTGTCCCGGGTTTGGCACATACGGACAATTGTCCTGACCGTTCGTCACGCCATCGCCATCCACGTCCGGATCACACGCATCGCCCAGTCCATCGCCATCGGTGTCTTTTTGATCGACGTTGTAATCCTTGGGACAATTGTCCTTGTAATCCGGAATTCCATCGCCATCCGTGTCCACTTTCAGATCCGCGTCAGACGTATTGATGTCGATCGTGTCATAGCTCGGCCCGGTGTCGTCCACCACGAGCACATCCGGCTGTTCGACATCCGTGCCCTGCACCGCGTCCACAACATCGTCAGCGACGGTCGCGTCCGTTCCCACAAACGCGTCATCCGGATTCGTGGTCGCATCGATCGCGTCCGCGCCGTCCGGAATATCTCCTGGCCAAAGCACGCGGAAAGACAGGTAAGTCGCCGGATTGCCGTCCTGCGGGTAGGTCGACACCGCCGAGTTGTCTGTTGCCCAGACAAAATAGCGCACCGTCGTACCGTGGGCTTGCGGCGGCACGTCGGCCTGCCACGCATTTTCGCCAATGGAATTCATGTCCGCGACGAGGAATTGCGGGTCGCCCGGCCGGGCGTAGTACAGCCGCACGTGCGTGATCGCGCGCGACGACGTCACCGTCGCCCACACGGTGTACGGTTTCTGGTCGTTGGTCGTGTCGGTCAGCTGGGTAACCTGACGGATCTTCGGCGCATCATCCGAACTGGCCGAACAGCCTGCGATCCCCGTTGCTGCAAGCACCAGCAGCAGACCAAGACAGCAAGAAACGCGTGCACGTGCCATGATCGTCTCCAAAAAGGCAAAAACCCGGTCGAGGGTAACACATTTGACGTGAGATGCTCCAGCGTTATGCATGGGGTTCGGTGAAGGAAGGCCCGCGGCGAATCAGACGCTTTGTCCGGCGAGCAGCCGCCGCGCGTGTTCCAGCGCCGACTCCCGTGTTTGGCCCGCCGCGCCGAGCATCCGCGCGAGTTCATCGAGGCGTCCGGCAGCATCCAAGGTCTCCAGGCGCGAATGCGTGCGCCCCGCCGTTTCTGATTTGTGAACGCGCACGTGGCTGTCGGCCGCGGCCGCCACTTGTGGCAGATGCGAGATCACGATGACCTGCTGATGCCGCGCCACTTCGCGCAGGAATTGCCCCAGCACCAGTCCGGTCGAACCCGAGAGCCCCGCGTCGACCTCATCGTAGATCGCCGTCGGCATCCGCAGCGATTCGCCACTTTCCAGGCTCGCACGCCGCACCGCCAACAGGACGCGGGACAATTCGCCACCCGACGCCACTTCGCTCAGCTTGCCTTCGCCTTCGCCGGTATTGGCGCGCAGCAGCAGGTCCACCGCGTCGAAGCCCAGCGGCCCCGGTTCCTCGCCGGTCCGCGCACGCACATCCACACGCAGGTGCGCCGCAGGCATCCCCAGACGTCGCACGGTGGTCGCGATGCTTTGCGCCAACGCCGGTGCGCGGGCCAGCCGTGCCTGTTGCAACGCCAGCGCCAACTCCTGGACTTCCGTGGCGGTCTTGCGCTCCTCCCGCTCGGCCGTCGCCAGCTCCAATTCCGTACTGTCGGCGTCCAACTCGCGCGCGGTGGCAGCTTGGCGTTCCAGGAGCGCCGCTTCCGAACCTCCGTGCTTGCGGATCGCCCGCAGGATCAGGTCCAGCCGTTCCGACAGCCGGGCCAGTTCGCGGTCATCGCGCTCCACATGCCGCGCTGCCTGGCTCAGATCGCGGGCCAATTCGTCACCCAACGCCGCCAGTTCATCAGCACGCTCGGCCAGCGCTGCCAATTTCGGATCCAGTCCAGCCAGCTTGACGAGACCGCGCGACAGCCGCACCGCCTGATCCCGCAGCCCCCCCTCGTCCTCGCAGCGATGTGCCGATTCCGCCAGCGTCTTGGCAATCTGATCGGCCGCCCGCAGGCGCAGCAATTTTTGCTGGATCGCCTCAGTCTCGCCCGGCTGCAGCGCCACCGTCGCGAGCTCCTCCTGGACAAACCGCAGCCAATCCAGGCGATCCGCGCGCGCCTTCTGCTGCTCCAGCAAGCGATTGCGCACCGTCAGCGCCGCGCGCCAAGCGCTCCAAGCCTGATCGTAGCGCGGCCGCAGCGGATTCTGCCCGCTGAAAAGACCGGCGAAGCGATCGAGCACCTCCAGTTGTTGCGCCGCGTCCAGCAGCCGATGCTGCGCGTGCTGGCTGGACAAGTCGCACAACGGCGCCGCGATCGCTTTCAACTGCGCCTGGGTCACGAGCCGCCCGTTCACGTAGCAGCGCGATCGCCCGGTGCGCGTCAGGACGCGCCGCAGGATCAGCGCCTCCGCGTCATCCTCCAGCCCCGCTTCCTGCAACGCGTTGCGCACTTCCGGATCGTTCACGCCCTCAAACAGCGCTTCGACTTCCGTCTGCTCCCGCCCCGCCCGGATCGCCTTCTCCGTGGCGCGGCCGCCCAGGACAAGCGCCAGCGCGTCGACCAGAATCGACTTGCCCGCACCGGTCTCGCCCGTCAGCGCCGTCAGCCCGGACGTCAGGTGCAGCTCGCTCGACTCAATGATCGCGAAATCAGCGATTCGCAGAGAACTCAACATGGTGGGCTCATGGGGCTATTCGAAATCGTCGTCGTCGGCAAACGGGTGCGGCGTCTCGGGATTGCGCCATTCCTCTTCGCCCTCCAACTCATGAGGCATCAACTCGCGGCCGTCAAAGGCGTCGTCGATTTCTTCCCCGGGCGCCTGCCGGACCGCGCCGCGTTCCGACTGGAACTTCTGGCCGACCTTCTTCTTGGACGACTTCTTGCGCAGCCGCAGCCGCACCGGCGCGCCTTCCAGCTCCCACGTCGCCCGCAACTGGGCGATCAAGAAGCGTTCGTAGGCCGGCGAGATCGCCGCGAGCGAATTGACCAGAAAGACCAGCTGTGGCGGCCGCAAGCTCAGCTGGGCGCCGTAGTAAATCCGCAAGCCGCGACCGCGGTGCGTCGGCGGCTGATGCTCGACTTGCAGCTTGGCCAGCCAGCGGTTCAATTCGCCGGTGCCGATCTTGCGGTTGAAGTTCTCGAACACGAGTTGCACCGTCGCCCACAGCTTGTCGACACGCTGACCGGTCTTGGCGCTGATGGTCACGCATGGCACGTGCGCCATGAACGGCAGCTGCTCGCGCAGCGTTCCTTCGTACAACTTGACGGTCTTGCCGTCTTTCTCAATGGCGTCCCACTTGTTGATGGCGATCACGCACGCGCGGCCGCGATCCAGCGCGAGCGCGGCGATCTTCGCATCCTGGTCCGCGATCGGCTGCGTGGCATCGAGCACCAGCACCACCACGTGACAGCGCTCCATGGCGCGAACCGCTTGGCTCACGGAATACGCTTCAATCGCCTGATGCACCGAACGTTTGCGCCGCAAGCCAGCCGTGTCCACCAGCGTGAATTTCGTGCCTTCCCAGTCAAAATCGATGTCGATCGCGTCGCGCGTTGTGCCCGGCATGTCGGCGGTGATCACCCGCGTTTGGCCCAGCAGCTGATTGACCAGCGTCGACTTGCCCACGTTGGGACGGCCGACAAAAGCGACGCGAATGCGATCGACCACGCCGCCGCGCACCGGTTTTTCCTCGCCTGGCGCGTCGAACGTGAACTCGGCTTCTTCAACGTAAACGTGCGTGTCTTCCGCCGTCAGACCAGGCGTGGCACCGCGTTCGACGAGTTCACTGGCGACCGCATCCAGCAAATCCAGCATGCCGCGGTTGTGCGCCGCCGCGATCGGCAATACCAGCGGAAATCCCAGCGAATAGAGGGACATCGCCTCTGCATCGATGAGATCGCTGTCGCACTTGTTGGCGACGCAAAAGACCGGCTTGTCGGTGCGGCGCAGCACGTCAGCGATTTCTTCGTCGGCGACCGTTGCGCCATCGCGGCCATTGCAGACGAACAGGATCAGATCCGCTTCGTCGATGGCGATCTGCGCCTGTTCGCGCATCAGCGGCAGCATGCCTTCGGTCTCGCCGGGCTGAAATCCGCCGGTGTCGACCAAACGCACGTGAATGCTGTTGATATCCGATTCGCCGTAGTGGCGGTCACGGGTCACGCCAGGCGTGTCGTGGACGATCGCCTTGCGGCGGCCCATCAGGCGGTTGAAGAGCGTCGATTTGCCGACATTGGGCCGGCCGACGATGGCCACAAGTGGCGTGACGCCAGCCAGATACTTTTCAGGACGCATCACAGTACATATCCAAATTGTTTGAGCATTTCCATGCGTTCAGACCATTGCGGCTCGACGCGAACATGCACTTCCAGAAACACTTTGCGGCCGGTCAACTGTTCCATGCCCTCGCGCGCCGCCGACGCCAGCGCTTTCATCTGCTGGCCGCCTTTGCCGACCAGGATGCCGCGCTGCGCCTGCTTTTCGACGTGGACGATGGCTTTGACGTGGGTCAAATCCGGCAATTCTTCCCACACTTCGATTTCGCAGGCCACTCCGTAAGGCACTTCATCGCGGGTTTGCAGGAACACTTGTTCGCGCAGCAACTCCGCACAAAGAAAGCGCAACGAGCGATCCGTCAACTCATCGGGCTCAAATTCCGCCTCGCGCTCAGGTAGCCAAGGCCGGATCGCCTCGCGCAGCGCTTGGATGCCGTCGCCGGTCCGCGCACTGATCGGCACGATGGGCCCCACCGCGGGCGCATTGGCATACGCCGCGATGATCGGCAGGATTTTGCGCGGCGCCATCCGGTCGATCTTGTTGATGGCGATCAAATAGCGGTGGCTGTAGCGCAGAATTTGCCGAATCACCCGCCGATCGCCCGGGGCGATCCGGTCGTCGATGCTGACCTTCTTGTCGTCGCCTTTGCCTTCCATGCGATCGCCGATTTCCAGCTCATCGGGCTCCATCGGTGGCGGCGCGAGCGTCGGCATCTCCGTGCCACGCTTGCCGAGACGATCCAGCCAGCGACCGGCTTCCTGGCCGTCGATCACCAGAATCACCACGTCGACCGATTCCAGCGCCTCGATTGCCTGGCCGACCATCGCACGATTCAGCGGACTGCGTGCTTGGTGCACGCCGGGCGTGTCCAGAAAAATCACCTGCGAATCCGGGCCCGTCCAGATCCCGCGGATCTGATCGCGCGTGGTCTGCGGCTTGGGACTGACGATCGCCAGCTTCTCGCCAACCAAACGGTTCAGCAAAGTTGACTTGCCGACATTGGGCTGACCAATCAAGGTTGCGTAGCCGCAGCGAAAAACACGTTGGGACATGAAGATTCCAGAGGGCCTCAGGCCCGAGTGAGCACGCAAAAGTAGAAGCCATCCGGACCGATTGGCGCAAGTGGCTTGGTCGCCAGGTAGTCCGCGCTGGCCGGCCCGACGCGCGCTTCGGAAACGCGGCGGAACAGGGGCGAACTGGCCAGAAACGTGTCAACGATCGACTCATTTTCGCGCTTGAGCAGCGAGCAGGTCGCGTACACCAGACGCCCGCCCGGCTTCACGTGTTCAGAGGCCCGCCGCAGGATCGACAGCTGCTGTTCGGGAAATCGGCCGAGCCACGTCTCGTCGATCGCCCAGCGCAGTTCCGGATTGCGGCGCAGCGCACCGGTCGACGTACACGGCGCATCGACCAGCACCACGTCACCCGCGGGCAGCGCTTTGGGCGGCTTGGCGCCTTGCAACCACCGCGTCTCCGCGTTGAGCACGCCCGCCCGACGGAGCCGCCGCTCGCATTCATCCAGACGCTGCCGGTGCGTATCCAACGCAATCAGCCGGCCTTTGCCCGCCAACGCGGCAGCCATGCCCAGCGACTTGCCGCCCGCACCCGCGCACCAGTCCAGCACCAGGTCGCCGGGCTGGACTTGCGTCGCCGCCGTGATGCGTTGGCTGCCCTCGTCCTGCACTTCAAACCCGCCGTCCTCAAACAACTGCAGACGTGTCAACCGCCCGGCTTGCAGGCACAGCAGCGCGTTGGGCAAATCGGCGATCGGCACCGTCTTGATGCCCGCCTCATCCAATTCCTGCGTCACCGCCAACAGGCTCGCGCGCAGCGGATTGGCGCGCACCGCCAACGGTCCCCGCTGGTTCAGGTACTGCAGCGCCGCCCGCGCCGTCGGCTCGCCCAATTCCTGTTTGACCGTCTTCCACAGCGTCGGATTGACGCCCAGCTCCATCGCATCGCGGTCGTCCGGCGGCAGTTTGGACATCGCCCAGGTCGCCGACCGCAGCGCCGCATCCAGACGCTCCAACGTTTCTGGCAGATTCTGCGCGAAGCCCGGATTGCGTTTGCACAGCTCGGACAGCGCGCTATCGCCAGATGACTTCGTGCTGTGATCGCGCGGCAGCCCGGACGGATCGACGTCCGCCAGCGCCAGGCAAGCCAACAGCGGCGCTTCCTGGCGGGTGAGCGTCCGCGGATCCGGCGCGCGCGACGGCACGTCCGTCCCGCGCATCGCCAGCCGGGCCAGATGCAAGAAGGACAAGCGCCGCAGCGTATGCCAGTGCAGCTCGGCGACCGCGGCCCGCTCCTTGGCCCCCAGTTCCGGCCGATCGCCCAACGCCTGTTCCAGCGCTGCGTCCGCATGCCGCAAATGTCGCCCGAGGACGCCGTCGATCGCGTGCGCGAGCGCCTGCATGCCCGCGGGCCGCAGGTACATCGGCCGACCGCGGGCCGCTTGCGTCGGCAGCGCCAGGAGATAGGTGCGCAACTTGGCAAAGGCCAAGCCGCGATGGGACAGCGCGTTCTTGGCCGCGGGAGCCGCCTGCGCAAAAGTCGCGGCAAGGCCGAGGTGGTGGAACAGCGCGTCGTAGCCAAAGCCACCTTCGCCGACCTCCTCGCGCAGAATTTCGCCGTCCACTTGCCCGTCAAAAGCGCGCCAGGCAATGCCGTCGTCAGTCCGACCGCAGCCGGGACCTTCCGCCAGCGGTCCGCAGAGCACCAGCACGCAGTGGAAAGCCGCCTGACGCTGACCATCGGGCACGTCGGCCAAATTCTTCAACAGGAGAGCGCGATTGTTCGCGTCCGTCGCCGCCTCGCCGGCATATCGGGCGCTGTGCACGCCGGGCGCACCATGCAGAGCCGCGACACACAAGCCAGAATCATCCGCCAGCACGTTACCAGCCGTCGCTCGGGCACCGGACGCCGCTTTGAGGAGCGCGTTGCCGAGAAAGGAGTCTGCAGTCTCCGCGACTTCCGGAAGGGCCTGGCCACCTTGCGCCGACCACCCGCTGGGGCCGACGACGTCGATCTGCAAGGGCGCACAAAGCGCTTGAAATTCCGCAAGCTTGTGAGCATTGCCGCTCGCCAGAACGATCTGCGTACATGCGGTTTCGCCCGGCGCGCCCGTCGCCACTTCATCGATTTGGGGAAGATCTGTCATTGGATTCCTGACTGACTGCTGCCTGAATTCGGTGCGCTTTTCCGTGCCGGTGCGATCGCCGCCAACAGGAGCCGCCGCGCCCGGCGCATTCGTCCCACCTGCCCATCCGGCATTCCGGAGCGCGGCAGTGTACGCGATCTCGCCGGGCCTGTCGCCCATTGGCTTGACCGGTATGCTTCTGTGGCCTAGTGTCTCGCCGAGGTGTCTGCGAGGGGTCGATGCTACAGCCGTTCCGTCCTGCCATTGCCGCGATTGCGATGCGACATCCGTTGGTGATCGCGGGACTTGCTGTTACGGCGTTGGCCTGTTCCGGAACGACCCTGCGCGATCCCGATGGCGATGGCACCAGTGCAAAAGCACAGATGTTTTCCCGGATTGGCCCGACGGGAGACAAGCTCGATCCCGCTTCTGGCGACCGGGAAGACTGGCGCTATTTTCAGGCCCAGTCGTCTGGCCGCTTGGAATTGCGCCTCACGCACGGTCGCTTTGGCGCGGTTTCGACACTGGCAGGCACGGTGACCGTCTATAACCCGGATGGGACGACGGCGGCGACGGGGCCGATCGAATCGGGTTCGGAAAAGACCACGCGCGTCGTTTTTCCGGTCCGCGCCGATGGCACGTACGTAGTTCAAATCAAAGCGACTTCCGGCAAGGGCGAATACGTCGTGGAATTCGGCCCGGCGACTGATCCGTGCGGCGCGTGCACCGACAAGCAAAGCTGTGAGAATGGCCGTTGTGTCGACAAACCGTGCGGCGGCGCATGTGGCCCCGAAGAAATCTGCGACGCGCGCAACCGCTGCGTGCGGGAATCCGCGGGCAAGTGCGCGGGCGTGCACTGCGCGAAGGGCGAATCCTGCGTCGCCGGCACGGGCAAGTGCGTTTCGGCTACACCTGCGGCGCCAAAGTGCGGCCCCACGCAAGTGCTCAAGGACGGCGAATGCGTCGAGAAAGCCCAGGACATCGAGTGCACGGTTGTCGACGTCCGCGAAAGCGGTGGCGGCGCGATGCTGACGCTCTCGGCAGGTGATCGCCAGGGCGTGCAAAAAGGCATGACCGGGAGCGTCAAGGGCGTCAAAGGTGCGACCTTCACCATCGTCGACGTCTACCCGTCGCGGGCCAAGGCGATCACCAAGGTGTCGCCAGTCAGCTTCAGCGGCAACCTCAACGCATCCATCAAGCGCTAAGGACGGCGGTCAAGTTGCTTTCCCATCCGCGCCAGTTTGCCACGAAGTTTCGGCGTCTTGCCGCGCCTCTCATCGGGCACGTGGCGCTGTGCGCGGCGATTCTCGCGACCGCCTGTTGCAGCAAGCAGAAGGTGGAGCCGCCACCCATGCCAGAGCCAACCGTCGATGCTACGCCGACCGGCGATTTGTACCATCGGCCGCACGTCACCATTCTCGCCGTGACGGACTGGCAATCGGTCCTCAAGCCGTGTGGCTGCACGGTGGACTTGCAAAAGGGCGGCATCGAGCGAATTGCCAAGTACGTTGATGACTTGCGCGCAAAGGACGACTCCGTGCTGGTTGTTCACGCCGGCAGCCTGCTCGCTGACCCCGACGCCGTTTCCGGCCCGAGGGCCGCACAATTGGCGAGTCGGCTGGGGGCCTTCGCCGAGTCGTTCGATCACCTGCAGATCGCCGCCGTGGCGCTCTCCAGCTACGACCTGGAAGTCGGCGGCCAAGCCGTGAGCGCTGTGTATGACAGTGCCAAGTGGCCGCTTCTCGCGCTGCAAGGCGGTTCGCGCAATGCGATTCGCTCGACGCTGAAACGCACGAAATCGGGCGTGTCCGTTGGCATCCTGGCCGTCGATCCCAAAGCGCCCGAGGACGACATGGCGCGCCAGCAGGCGGTGCAGGATGAGGTCGTCAGGTTGCGCAGCCAGGGTGTGAAAGTCGTCGTGGCGCTGTCCAACCTCGGTCTACGCGGATCCCGCAAGCTGGCGCGCGCGGTGCCGGGCATCGACGTGATGGTCGTCGGTCAACTGGACGACAAGATCGAACCGGAGCTGGAGTTGGAGCGCGAAGGCGACACGCTGGTGGTGCATGCGGCGCGGCATGGCGCCTGGATCAGCGCACTCACACTGGCACCGATCGGTCAGAATCACGCTTGGCAAGAAGTGAGCGATGCGATCCCGGGCGTGGCGAACGACTTGCAGGACCGCATCACGACGATGGAAAAGACGCTGGCGGAAATCAAGCAGCGCTCCACGTTGGCCAATCAAAAGGCGCTGCCGTTCTTTGAGGCGCGGCTCGCAGAAATGAAGCTGCGCTTGGATGCGGCGAAGCGCTCCCAAGGCAAGCCACTGCCCGCAGGCCCGCTGGCGGCGTTTCGGCCAATCGGTTTGCCGTGGTCCATGCCGACGGACCCTGCGGTCGCGAAGATCGTTGCGGATTACGACGCCAAGGTTGCAGAGGCGAATGTCAGAGCGGCGGGCGATGTGCCACCACCGCCGATCGGCCAAGCGTCTTATGTCGGCCAAAAGGCTTGCCTGGAATGCCACGACGACACGGCGGCGTTTCAGTCGGCGGATCTCCATCAGCAGGCTTGGAAAGGGCTGGAAAAGTCCGGCAAGACCAAAGACTTGGACTGCGTGTCCTGTCACGCTACCGGCTTTGGCCAGCCTGGCGGGTCCAATCTGGCCCACCTGGACGGATTCACCGACGTCCAGTGTGAATCGTGCCACGGGCCTGGCTCGCTGCACGTGAAGGCGCCGACGCGTGGCCCCAACTCGCACATCATCGCCCAGCCCGATGCGACGCTTTGCGTGACGTGCCATTCGGCCGTCCATTCGCCGCGTTTCGATTTCGCCGATTATCGCACGCGCCTTCTCGTCCCAGGTCACGGCCTGCCGATGAAAGGGGCGCGCGCACCATGACCGGGTCCGCAGCCGCTGTTCGTCTCGCAGGTCATGTGGCGCTGCTGTGTGGCCTGCTGTTGGCGGGCCTCGTCGCGTCGTCCGCGTCCGCGCAGGAGGCACCCACGCCGACCGCCGATCCGGATGATCGCCCACCGCTGGTTACCGCACCGCCGGAAGGTCCGCCACCTCCGGCCGAGCCGCATTTGTGGGATGGCAACCACACCAGCGTGCTCGTCGGCCCGGTGGTCAACTGGCTGGACCACGCGCCATCCGCGGTGGACACGCAGGGCCTCGGCTTTCGCATCGCCGCCCGCATGGGCGTCATCACGCAATTTGTCGACGCCGAGCTTGGTTTTGAACGCGTCACACACGGCGGGCAAAACGGCGCGGGGTTGACGCGCAACGAGGTCGGCTTTCAAGTCGGCACGCACCCGGCGTTTCCAATCATCGTTTTCAACGACTGGTGGAACGACGTCATCGCCGGCATTCACGGTTACGTCGGCGCGTCGGTCGCCCGTCTCACGCTCACGGGCACGGAAGCGCTTGCGCAAGCCCAGGTCTTCGAAGGCACGGAGCACGCGGAATGGCAGCCCAGCGTCTACGTCGGCGCCGGCATGGATATTCCGGTCAGTCCGCGCAATCGGGACTGGGGCATCTGGCTGACCGCGCGTTACAACCTGCGATGGCTCTGGTTTGGCCCCAAGCAGCCCGAGATGACCTTGAGCGATTCCCAAGCGCTGTTGCTGCTGAGCTTCCGGTCGAATTCGACGAGTTGGGCGCGTATTCCCCGGCCGTTCTGAGGGCAAAGCATCATGCAAGAGCATTGGGGAAAGCCCGAGCGGCGCGGCGGCGAAATGCGCCAGCATCGATCGACGCAGCGTCTTTGGCCACCTTGACGCTCCCCGCTCCCCCAGCCAGACTCTCGGCCACGGCCCCCCGCTTCGCGGCTTGGCGGTCCGCCAGAGGTTGGGTCCATGCTGCGTTCCCCGGGCCACGCGCGCATCATCCTGCTGCTGGTCGGCTGTTCGCTGGCGTTTTGCGTCGCACTGGTCCTGCGCTCGCCGCAGCCGCGCGTCGCGCTGGAAGGCTGGCCCACCGATCACATCTCCCACATTTCCATGGCGATTGTCTTTGGCCACAAAGGCTTCGCCGTCTTTGACACGCCCGCGAATCAGCTGCTCGTGCCTGCGCGCGGTGCCGATGCGGAGGCCGTCGCAGCGGAGGTGCAATGGCCAATGAAAGAAATGTGGGCGCTCGACGCCAAGCCGGGAGCCTTGCCGCTGCCGGTGAATTGGTCGCATCTGGTCCGGCCGTATCCGCCGGGCGTCTATCTGTTCCAGGCGCCCGCGGCGTTGGCCCGCGTGGTTCTGGGGGCGAGCATGCGCACGGCAGCGCTGATTTCCGTGGTGCAATGCGTCCTCATCGCTCACCTGGTACTGCTGCTGCTCGCGAGCATGCTGTTCGGCGCCGTCGCTGATGGCAAGCTGGCGAAATCCAACGACGGCGATGCCCGCTCCGCCCTGCTCGCGCTCGGCCTGGCGCTCTGGTGCGTCGCCGGCGCGCACCTGCTCTTCTGGTCGCTGAACGGCTTCTACGACGGCATCGCGATCCTCTTTCTTCTGCTGTGCGCCCGCGCGTTCGCTCGCGACAAACCCGCAGATACCGTGGTCTTTTTTGCGCTGGCGGTGTTCTTTCACTACCGGGCGCTTTGGTTTGTCGCCTTGCCAGTGCTGGCCGTGACCAAAGCCATCGTGCGGCAGCCGCGCGAGCGCCTGGCCAAACAGGACGCGCTCAAGCTTGCGCTCAGCCTGCCTTTGCTCACGTCGAGCGCCTACGGCTTCTGGCTCGCCCTGCCCCACCTGACGGAAGGTTGGCCGGAAAACAATCCGTTCCTGCTCCACCACGTCCTGGAAATTCCCGCTGGGCTGCTGGTGCTCGGTTGCCTGCTGGCCGCGCCGATCGCCCTGCTACTCAAACGTCGGTTCCAGTTGGGCGCGATCCTGCTCACGGTGCTGGCTTTTCTCCTCCACACGCCGCAAATCTGGCACTGGCACGCGCTGTTCCTGATTCCGCTGCTGGTCCTACCGGCGCGCACGCAGCGCGTCTCGGACGGTCTGTACGTGCTGGGTTTCTTCCTGATGTGCCAAATCAGCTTCTTTGAAGGCAGCCAAATTTCGGCGGAATTCGTCCAGCGCTTGTGGACGATGCTGTAGATCCGCCGTCGTCGCATGGCTTTGGCCAGCAAGTTGCGGAACCGCTATCTCGCCCGTATCATCGGCGGCAGTCCGTCGGTCTGCGCCAAAGGTGTTTGATCCGCGCAACTTCTGGTCCACACAGGGAGAGTACGATGAAGAAGTCCTTGGTCTTGGTTGCGCTTTTGGCGCTCGGCGCGATGGCCTGCAGCACGGCGAAAACGGCTGATCAGCCCGGTGAAGACGTCGCGGCCGATGACACCGCGGGTGATGTGACGACGGGGTCGGACGTGACCGCGACGGACGCCAAGGCGGACACATCGGATACTGTGTCCAAGCCAGACGTGGCAGACGAGCCCGACGTGCCGCCAGAGTGCACCAAGAACACCGATTGCAACGACAACGACCCGTGCACGGACAATGTCTGCACCGCGGGCAAGTGTTCCAATCCGCAGAACGCTGGGCCGTGCGACGACGGCGACCCGTGCACGCAGAACGACTATTGCAAACAAGGTGTTTGCGCCGGCAAGGGCTCGTGCACGGACGTCGTGGACGATACCGGACCCGACGCGACTGGCGACACGAACGGCGACGCGACCGGCGACACCGGACCCGTGAGCGGCTGTGGCGCGGCCGAATGGACGTCGACGCTGAACGACGCGTTCATCACCAAGCTCGGCACGTGCGGTCAGGGCTGCGGCACCACGGTGACGGCACAGTGCCTGAGCGATTGCATCGCAACCTCGGCGAGCCTGTCGTCGACGTGCGCGGACTGTTTTGGCGACCTGGGCATCTGCGTCCAGGGCAAGTGCCTGATGGAATGCATCGGCGGCGTGACCGGCCAGCAGTGCAAGGACTGCGCGGCGCAGAACTGCGGCAACGCGCTCAGCAGCTGTGTCGGCCACCCGGCGCCCAATTGCGCAGCCGACGCTGACTGCGATGACAAGAGCGTTTGCACGACGGACACCTGCGTGAACATGTTCTGCACGCACACGACCAAGCCGTGCGACGACAACAACGCGTGCACGACGGATGCCTGCGACAAGGTCAAGGGCTGCACGTCGGTCGCGCTGCCGACGACCGTCACCTGCGATGACGCCAACGCCTGCACGGAAGGCGACAATTGCGGCACCGGCAACTGCACGGGCACGGCCAAAGTCTGCAACGACGGCAACCCGTGCACCGACGACAGCTGCAACCTCGCGGGCGCGTGCACGACGACCGACAACGCCGTGGGCTGCGACGACGGCGTCACCTGCACCACCGCGGACGCGTGCGCGGGCGGCGCATGCGCGGGCACGGCCAGCAACCCGGCGTGCGACGACGGCAACCCGTGCACCACAGACAGCTGCGACCCGAAGAACGGCTGCATTCACGCGGCCGCCGGCGCGGTCTCCTGCGACGACAATAACTACTGCACCGTCAACGATACTTGCGATGGCACGACGTGCATCGGCAGCGCGGGCACGCCCTGCTCCGACAACAATCTCTGCACCACGGACGTGTGCGACGGCACGGTGGGCAACGATGCGAAAATGGCGTGCAGCCATTCGGATACCGCCGGCAAGTGTGACGACGGCAACGCGTGCACCGCGGACTCGTGCAACCCGACCACCGGCTGCATCAACAGCAAGCTGTCGGACACGACGTGCAACGATGGCAACGCGAACACCGTGGGCGATACCTGCGTGGCCGGCACGTGCATCGGCAGCGTGCCGGAATGCCTGGACGTCACGCAGTGCGATGACAGCAAGGCCTGCACCACCGACAGCTGCGACGGCGTGAGCCACACCTGCAAGCACAGCATCAACGCCGCGAGCTGCGTCATCGATGGCGCCTGCTGGAGCGACGGCCAGACCAAGGTCGGCAACGACTGCCTCGCGTGCACCTCGGCCACCAGCAACACAAGCTGGAGCGTCGCCAACGAGACGTTCACCTGCGGCGTCGCCGGCACCTGCGCGAGCGGCGTCTGCAAGGAGCCATGGCCGCCCACCGCGCCGCTCGCCAACGGCAAGGTGTGCACGTTGCCCACCTGCGACGCGGCGTCCAAACCGGCGTTCTACACCGGCGGCAACTGGACGGTCACGACCAAGACCGTGTCGACCACCTGCAACAGCATCATCCAATTGGTCGAGCCGCGCGCGAACGTGGGCTACACCAAGACGGGCAAGGCGCATCCGATGAACTTCGTCGGCGGCTGCGACTACGCACCGGGCGGTACGACGACGCAGATCGGCACCATTGTCAGCAACGTGGAAGCGAGTTGTGACATCAGCGTCGACGCCAACTTCGGCGTGACCGCGGTCGAAACCAGCATCATCACCTACGGCGCGGGCAAAGGCACTGGCACGGCCACGGCAACGCTCTATGACTTGCCCGCCGGCGCTGGACAGGCCAACAACTCGTGTGAAATCGTCGTGCAAGTCACCGTCCAGCATGTGCCCGATTGCCTCGGCGACGGCGACTGTTCCGACAGCATCAGCTGCACCACGGATACCTGTAGCGGTGGCATCTGCCAGCACACGCTCGCGGCGCAGACCTGCCTCATCGACGGCCAGTGCATCGCGAACGGCGCTTATCAGAGCAGCACGGGCAATGGCTCATGCCGCCTGTGTGCGGGCAAATTCCCCAGCCAGTACGGCTGGATCATCCTGAGCAGCGGCGAACCGTGCGACGATGGCAACGCAGGCACCACGGGTGAAACGTGCGGCCTCGCGGGTGTCTGCCTGGCACCGCTGTGATGAGACGCTAAGGCGCGCCGACGACCACCAGCACGTCATCGACGAACCAGCCCGCGCCGGTCGGCTGAACGGGCAGCGGTCCGGCCGTGTCGGAGAACCGCAGTTGCACCGTGACGGTGTGGCCAAGCGCTGCCATGCAGTCGACTTGAATCGGCGTCCACACTTTGGCGTCGGTGCCGTTCGTCACGCCGAAAGTCACCAAGTCGGTGTTGGTCTTGGCGTCCAGCAGCGCGATGGCCCGCGTTTCGCCGTTGAAGAAGCCGACGTCGGCCCAGCTGTACAGGCTCAACGTGCAGGCGTTCGCAGTGACCGGCAAGGCAAAGCTCGGCGAGGTGGCAAACGCGACGGCGGGGACGATGCTGCCGTAGGTCGTGCCGTCGTTGAAGTTGAGTGAGCAGCTGGGCGAGTAGTAGCCCGGCGTGGCTGGCGTGGCGTCGACGGCCCACGTAAGCGCGGTCTTGGCGACGCCCTGCAACGTCCAGCCGTTCTTGCCACCGCAGGCGAAGTTTTCGCTGTACAGGGTGGTGAATCCGCACGTGTTTGGACCGCTGCAAGTGCCGGTCGTGCACATGTCCGGCGACGTGCATGCGTTGCCGTCGTCGCACGGCGTCAAGTCGGGCAAGGCTTTGGTGCTGCACGACGGTGCACCGTTCAGGTTGGTGCAAAAGTCGATCGTGCAGCTGTTGTTGTCATTGCACGGGCTCGCGCCGCCGACACACGTGGTGCCGGTACAAGCGTCGTTGTTCGTGCACGGATTGCCGTCGTCGCACACGGTGCCGCCGGCGACCGCGGCGTGGGAGCATTTGCCCGTCGTCGCGTCGCATGCGTCAAGCGTGCACGCGTTGGCGTCGTCGCAGTTGGTCGCGCCGCCGGTGCAGACGCCGGCCTGGCACACGTCGGGGCCGGTGCAGAGATTGCTGTCGTTGCATGGCAACGTATTGGCCGTGAAGGTGCATTGCCCAGTCAGCATCGCGCAAGCGTCGCTGGTGCACGCGTTCTTGTCGTCGCAGCTGACCACGCTGCTGCTGCCGCAGTTCGTGGTGTAGACCGCGAAGTCGTCGATGAAGCCGCCGACTGTGTCGTTGTTGACGCAATCGACGGTCCAGAACCGGAAGCGGATCTGTAGCGCCTTGCCGACGTAGGTCGTCAAGTCGAGGGTCTGCAATGTCCAGGCCAGACTGGCCGGCGCGGCGACGTCGAGCAATTCCGTCCAGGTAGCGCCGCTATCCGTCGTGATTTCAACGCTCAGCTTGTCCCAGGTGGAGACTTCGTAGGCGCCGTTGCTGAAGAAGCGCATGGCCAAATGCGTGCCAGCGGGTAGGCTGGCGGTGTTGATAACAGGCGACGTCGCGGCGACATCTACCGGGCTGGTGCACTGAAAATCGACGCCGTTGTTGAAGTTGAGCGAACAGGACGGCGACAAATAGCCTGGCGACGCCGGCGTGCCGTCGACCGCCCAGCCCAAGCCTGATTCCGCGGACTGGCCCAAGGTCCAACCCTTTGCACCGCCGCAGTTGAACGGCTCGACATACGGCACGCCGACGGTGACGCAGCTGGCCAACGGGCTGTGCAAACAGCCTTTGATGGGGTCGCAGGAGTCCACGCTGCACGGATCGCCGTCGTCGCAGGTCAAGACCGCGTTGATGCAGCCTTTGACGGAATCACACGAATCCGCCGTGCACGCATTCTTGTCGTTGCAGACGGCCGATGTGCCGCCGGTGCATTTGCCGTTGGCGCACACGTCACTCAGCGTGCAGACATTGTTATCCGTGCAGGGCAAGGTGTTGGCCGTGAACACGCAGCCGCCGGGCAACTGGCATGCATCCGTGGTGCAGACGTTGCCGTCGTCGCACGTGATGGGCGCCGCGACGCAGGTGTAGGACGTGGCGTCGGACACTTTGCACACGCCCGTGTCGCACTTGTCCGCGACGCTGGAACAGTCCGGCGCGCTGCCGATGACGCATTTGCCGCCCTTGCACGTGTCCAGGGTGCAGCCGCTGTTGTCGCCGTTGCATGCGGTGCCGTCGGTCTTGGCCACGCCGCCGGCGCAGGTGTAGCTGGTCACGCCCGTGGACTTGCAGACACCCGTCACGCAAAACGCCGGATCGACGGCGCAGTCAATCACCGGACCAGCGACGCAGGCGCCGACAGCGTTGCACTTGTCCCCGGAGGTGCAGCCGTTGGAATCCGCGTTGCAGTTTGTGCCGGCGGTCGCAGGAACAGCCGTGCAGGTGTTCTGCGTCGCGCCGAGGGACTGGCACGTGCCAATTTGGCAGCCATCGCTCGACGTCGCAGATGAACAGTCGAGCGTGGGTCCGGCGATGCACGCACCGCCCTTGCAGCTGTCGCCGACCGTGCAGCCGTTGCCATCTGCGTCGCACGACGTGCCGTCCGGTTGGGTCGCGGCGGTGCAAATCCACGTTTGACTGCCGGTCGACTGGCAGACGCCGTTGCCGCAACCCTTGGTGTCCACTTGGCAATCGACGACCTTGCCAGGCGCGCATTGGCCTGTTACGCAGGTGTCGCCCACGGTGCAGCCGTTCAAGTCGTCGCACGTCCCGGCGATCGCGGTGTGTTGGCAAGTGCCGCCGCTGCAGCTGTCAGCGGTGCAGTCGTTGTTGTCGTTGCAGTCCATGGTGGCGCCTTGGCAGAGGCTCACTTGGCAGAAATCGAACAGCGTGCACGGATCGCCGTCATCGCACGGCGCGGCGAACGGGGCGTGTTGGCAGCCACTCGTGGAATCGCAACTGTCAGCCGTGCAAACATTTTTGTCGTCGCAGCCTTGGAGCGATCCTGTGCACATGCCGGCCGCGCACGCGTCGCCGAGCGTGCAGGCGTTTTTGTCGTCGCAACTCGCGGTGCCCGGCACCTGTTGGCAGCCAACGCCGGTGGCGCACGTGTCGAGGGTGCACGGATTGCCGTCCTGGCAATCGCTACCCACGCTGTAGCTCCACGACCCAGCCGTGCAGGCGAATGCGGCACCTCCTTGGCATGCCGTGGTCGTGCAGGTGACGGGCACGCATTTGTGCCAAGCGGCGCAGGCTTGGCCGTTGGTGCAATCGGCAGCGTCCACGCAATCGACGCAGAATCCGCCGTTGAAGTCGCACACGGCCGTGCAATCCTTGCTGCTGACGCACGCAATGGCCGGCTCGCACGTGCTGCCGTTGCAGCGATTGCCCTTACCGCAGTCGCCGTCGACCACGCAATCCACGCACACGCCGTCGGTCTTGTGGCAGACCTGGCCGGCGCTTTTGCACGCCAGATCCGACTTGCACGGGGTCGCGGGCATGCACGCGTTCTGCTGGCACGCGTACCCGGGGCCGCAGTCGGCGGCCGTGTTGCAGGGCACACAGGCGTTGCGGGTCAGATCGCACACGCCGGCGCCCGCCGCGCAGGGGTGCAACGCGTCACACGGTAGGAGCGCGCCGGTGCAGCCGACAATCGCCACGTGTTTGCAGGACACGTCCCAGCAGAAATCGACGGTGCACGGGTCTCCGTCCTCGCAGGTCACGCCGCTGCTGCAGGGGCCCCAGGTGTCGGAGAGGCTGCCATCGTTCGTGTCCAAAGCGGCGTCGGCCACGTCGACTGGATTGATGTCCGGTTCCGCCGCATCGGCGTTGGTTGCGTCGACGAGCGCCGTGTCGCCCGCAGCCGCATCCATTCCGGCATCTTCCGCGGTCCCGTCGGCGCCGGTGTCGTCACCCACGGGTGTTGCATCGTCCGGGGCTGCCACGTCGGCCGCATCCACGCCATCGCTGGATGTCAACGCGTCGCTGCCCGCGGCGACATCATCCGCCGTGTCCGGGGTCGCCGCATCACCGGGCGCGATCGCGTCGGTGCCTTCCACGGCGTCGCCCGCGTCGCTGCCAGACGTCACATCAGCAGCGATCTCCGCGGTCGCGTCCGCTGTGTCCAGTGCGACTTGCACGTCATCGGTGACGCCGCTCAGCGCGTCGTCGGCAGGCTTGACGACCTGATCGACACCGCAGCTGGCAAGCAGCAGGAACGCGGAAAACATCAAACAAATCGTATGGATTGACCGCATCGTGGCACCTCGTCAGAGGTGCGCATTCTAGTCGTCGTGGCGCGGCAATGGCAAGGCAAGACTTTGAATTTGCGCCTCTCCGCGTTGCACCAGCAGCCGGTGTGGGCCGAGATGCAGCCAGACGCCGCCGTCCTCGGCCATGTCGAAGCCGTCCGCGAGTCCGTGCCAGGCGCGCCGGCCAAAACGCGCAATGCGCCCGGGCTGCGGCAACGCGACGGTCAATTCGTGTTCCCCGCGCAGCCGCAATTGCACGCATTCGGCCGGCATGTGGACGGTCTCACCGGTGTTCAGGTCCAGCGCCACCTGCGCGCCGTCGACCCACAGCCGCTGCACCACAAACGGCGAGCCGGGACTCAGCACGTACGCCCACTGGTCGCCGACGCGAACGATCGCCTCGCCGGTCGGCAGTACGTCCAGGCCGGACTGGAACAGCGCGTGCAGGCCCGGATGAAGAATCGGATCGCCCTCGTGCTGCAACTCGCCTTCGGCGTCGAGCGTCAGCCCCGAGGCGCGGCGGATGAGTTCGAGCTGTTGCGAAGTCGGCGGCATGAACCCGAGCGTAGGCAGCGCCGGTTGCGTGTGCAAGCGCGGCGTCGTAACTTCGCGACGGAGGTGCAGGTTATGTCGTTCTTGTGGGATATGGCGCAGGATCAGCGGATTGGTGAAGTGAGCTCCAAGGCGTCCGGCGCGCGCAGTCAGGCGCAGACGGCGCAGGAGCAGACCGAGCAACTGGAGTCGCGGCTGGAGTCGCTGATGCTGGCCAACGCGGCGATGTGGTCGCTGCTGCGCGAACGCCTGGGCGTGACCGATGGCGAGTTGATTGAGCGCATGCGGCAAATCGACCTGCTGGACGGCAAGGCCGACGGCAAGATGAGCGCGCGGGTCCTGGAATGTCCGACCTGCAAGCGCACGATGTCCACGCGTTTTCGCCGCTGCGTCTATTGCGGCACGCCGGTTGCCGGTGGCTCGCCGTTTCCGGGAGTGTGAATGGCATCCGTAACTCTGGAAGTGCTGCACCGCGCCTGGCTGAAGCGGCTGCGCGATGAATGGCAGACGCTCAACCGCGACAAGCTGCAGAACCGCCTCAAGTTGCCGATCTTTCTCATCGATCGCGCGAGCAAGCGCTTGGGCTTTTGGGATCCTCGGCAGCGCACGCTCGGCATCAGCGAACAGCACATTTGGCAGCATCCCTGGCTGGACGTGGTCGAGACGCTCAAGCACGAGATGGCGCACCAGTACGTCAGCGAAGTGGCTGGCATCCATGACGAAACGTCGCATGGTCAGGCGTGGAAGGAAGCCTGCCGTCTGCTGGACATTCTGCCGCAAGCGACCGCGACGCCGGGGCACGCGCCGGAGACGGAAACCGATCGCATGCTGCAGAAGGTCAAGAAGCTGCTGGCGCTGGCGGAAAGTCCCAACGTGAACGAGGCCGAGGCGGCGATGGCCGCGGCGCACGCGCTGATTTTGCGCTACAATCTGGATGTGGCCAAAGCGGTGCAGTCGGTGGATTACGCGTGGCGGCGCATCGGCCTGACGTCCGCGGCAATTGGCTTGGACTGGAAGCTCGTGGCGTCGATCCTGTCACGCTGGTTCTTTGTCGAATGCGTCTGGGTCAGCGTCTACGTCGCCCGCAACGACCGGATGGAACGGCAACTGGAGATTCTCGGCACGGCGACGAACCTGGAACTGGCTCATTATGCCCACGATTTCCTGCATGCGGCGTGCGCGTCGCTCTGGCGGGTGCACGCGCGCGCGGGGCTGCGCGGCAGCCGGCGGGAGTTCGTCGCGGGCGTGATGATGGGTTTTTCGCAGAAGCTGCAGACGGAGCGCGCGGTGCACGCAGGGCGCGGTCTGGTGTGGCTCGGCGACCCGGCGCTGGGTGGATATGTGAAGACGCGCTATCGGCATCTGCGGTCGATGACCAGCACTGGGGTGCGGCAGTCGGAGGCCCATCAAGCCGGCGTGAACGCGGGGCAGAAACTCAGGATTCACCAAGGGATGCACGCGAAGGGGACGGGCGGCGGTTTGCTGGGGCGCGAGTGACGCCGCACCATTCGTGCGGATTCATTGCCAACGGCCGTGGCTGGACCCGGTTCAATACATCGGAAATCGGATGTGATTGCAATGGTTTCGCTTCGAATACTCACACATTTACACACCAATCAACATAGATCTTGACATATTTGTGAGCATTCGTTAGTTTCGTCGTCGCTGGCGAGGTTTCCCCCAACCTGGTCGGCGTGCGGAGCGGCAGGTGGTCCTCGCAATCCAGAACCATGACGCGCACATCGCGTGTATCGAGCCCTACGTGCCGGTCGACCCATGGCTGGAGGCTGCGCTGCGCAGCGTCCTGACGTCCGGTCGGCTGACCAACCACGGGCCACACGTGCTGGCACTGGAGCGCGCGTTGTCGGGCTGGCTGGAGGAGGACATCCTGGCGGTGTCGTCCGGTTCCACCGCGATTGAAATCGGTCTCCGGGCGATCCAGTTGGTCGCAGATCCACATCAACCCCGCGCGCTCGTGCTGCCGGCATGCACCTACGTGGCGACGCTGAACGCAGTTCAACGGGCAAATTACACACCGGTATTCTGCGACATCGACCCGACCACGTGGACGCTGTGTCCAGACGCGCTCGGAGCGATTCTCCGGTCGCGGTCCGACATCGCGGTCGTCTTGCCCGTGAACGTCTACGGCGTGTCGCCGGACCTCCCGCGGATTCGCGCTCTGGCCAACCGGGCGGGCGCTCGTGTGCTCTACGACTGTGCGCACGGACTGGGCACACGCGTTCCGGACAGTTTCCGGCAGCAGGGCGCCCACGTGACGGCGTGGAGCATGCACGCGACGAAGCTCCTGCCGGCTGGCGAAGGTGGCCTGATTGCCAGCGACGACCCGCGGATCCTGGAATCCGTTCGCTTGCTACGCAATCACGGCATCGGTGCCGATCCGCTGGCGACGGTGCTCGGCTCCAACGGCAAGCTCTCGGAGCTGCACGCCGCGGTCGCGCTGGCCAGTTTTCGGCGCCTCGATTCGATCCTGGCGCGGCGCCGGGCGCACATGACGCGGCTGAGCGGCTTCTTGCGGCAGTTGGCCCCCAGGCGTGTGCAGCTTCAGGCATGCGCGCCGGGCGTGGAGAGCAACGCACAGAATTTGACCGTGTTGGTGACGGATGACGCCGGCGTGCCCGCACCGCTTCTCGCGGCGCGATGGATTGCCGCGCTCGCGGACCTGAACGTCGAAGCGCGACGCTACTTTTGGCCGCCGTTGCACCACTTGCGGCGCCTGAATGCGCGCGCGGTGTCCTTGCCGGTCACCGATGCCGTCATGCCTGCGTTGGTCTGCCTGCCGCTGCACACGGAGATGGTCGAAGCGACGCTGGCGCGGTTGGAGATCGCGCTCGAACGCAGTCTGACGGGGCTGAACTGAGTGCACGAGAGGGAGAGTCCTATGGAAGGTCCAGTCTGGAGCGTCGTGATCCCGTTGTGGAATGAAGCGACTGTCGTCGACGAATTGGTGGAGCGCTGTCTGCGCGCGCTGGACGCGTTGCCGGAATCCGCGGAGCTCGTCCTGGTGGACGATGGCTCCAGCGACGCGACGGCAGCGCGCCTCACGACTTGGCGCGTGCGTGACCCGCGCGTGCGCCCAGTGTTGCTCGGGCAGAACGCAGGCCAGTTTCGCGCCACCCAAGCGGGGCTGCGCGTGGCACGCGGTCGGCTGATTGTGACGCTGGATGGAGACTTGCAGGATCCGCCCGAGTTGATTCCACAACTCGCGGCGCGCCTTTGCGCCGGGCAGTGCCTCGATGTGGTGTTCGCTGCCAAGACCGCGCGCGAGGATCCGCTCTGGTTGCGCATCGGCGCGCGGCTCCACGAAATGCTCCAGCGCACGCTGTGCGGCCGGCCGTGGCCGGGTGCCGTGGGCAGTTTCGCGGCGATGCATGCGCAGACGGCGCGTCACGTGTTGCAGGCTCGGTTCGCCCACGCCAACTTGGCCGCTGTGCTGGTGGGCGCAGGTGCGCGCTGTGCCGTGGAACCGTACGAACGCGCCTGCCGCCAGAATGGTCCTTCGCACGTCGGTGCGGGCGGGCTCGTCGCCGAGGCGTTGGGCTCGCTGGTCGCGTCCGGCGCGTTGCGTCGCATGAACGTCGCATTGGGCGCTGCGCTTTTCCTGTTTGTGTACAGCAACATTCACTTGGTGTTCCTGCACACGGTCTCGACGGCCGCACTTGCCATTGGCGGCGTGCTCGCTTGGCACAGACCACGGCGCCTGCCCACCCCCCTGTAAACATGCCTGCCAAGACTGGAGATCAAATGCTGTAATGCGGTAGGCATGTTTAGTTGCTGGCCGGGTCGCCAAGCTCGCGTCCCTGCGGGCCGACTCGCGGCGACACAAGATATTTGACTCCGAGTCCATGCAGGGGTGTATAGCGCGCTGCCCGCTTCCCGACGCTGTTGCCGCCAAGCGTGCGCGGTGCACCACGCGACGGGCGTTCTCATCGACGTCGTCTGGTGGACCGTCGAGCGCCGCTCGGCAGCCAATGGGCAACCTAACGCGCCGCTGGGTCACGCGTCGCACCACAGGCCAACACCGCAACGCTCGCGTAGAGTCGGGCCGCGGCTTCAACTTCGCTCAGGGCGACCGACTCGCCGGGAGCGTGGGCTGCACTCAGCGCGCCGGGGCCACAGACGATGGTCATGCTGCCACGGTCGACGAACAGCCCGGCATCCGAATGGGACGGAAACACGCCCGCCTGCCAGTCGCGATCCTGCTGCTGAAAGGCCGCGCGCAGGGGTGCGAGACGCGGATCGTCCTCAGAGTTGGCAAAAGCCGCCGCCTGGAACAGCGTCTCACTGGCCAGTTGG
Source organism: uncultured Myxococcales bacterium (assembly GCA_903924465.1). Lineage (GTDB taxonomy): Bacteria > Myxococcota_A > UBA9042 > UBA9042 > UBA9042 > CAIYBN01. Next base: position 82,563 of record CAIYBN010000103.1, read on the forward strand.
CACGCCGGATGTCCCCATTGCGCCGCCTCGCGGGAGTTCTCGATGCGCCGCAGCACTTCGGCCGGGTCGACTCCGGGCGCCCAATGCAAGTCCAGCAGCGCATCGCAGCTGTCGGCGACGACGAACAACGTATCCCCGCCGCGAATCAGCCGCGCATTGGCGGCGATGATGCCTGCGGGATCGGAGCCGGGCATGCCGTCGAGCACCGCGAGCAGCCAAGTCAACATGGCGTGGATGGCGCTGCCGCCGCCGCCGGAGAGGGCCGCGTGCGCGCGGGTGCCGCTCGCGGTCAAGTGGCACTCCGCGTAGCCGAAATGCGAAATGCACGGCTCGAGCGACGTCGGCTCGCCGACCAGGCACAAAGGCGCGGTGAACTCGACCGGCAGGGCCGCAGAACCATCGCCGTACTCCTCTTCGCCGACGACCAGGGCCAAGCCGACACCGCGCTGCAAGGCAATACCGCTCGCCGCCAACGCGAGAAATGCTTCCACCTGCGCCGCGCAACCGCCTTTCATGTCAGCAGAACCGAGACCGGTCAACACGTCGCCAGCCACCTGCGCGCGGTGAAAGGCCATCGCGCCGGGCCCGCTCGCAATCGTGTCGACATGACCCACGAGCAGAAGACCCAGCGGCTCCGGACCGATCCGCACCAGCAGGTTATGCCGCGGCGCGGTCCCCTGCGGATTCGCCACGGCTTGGCGCGTCACTGAAAGTCCGTGCTGCTCAAGCGACCGCGCAAAGACTTCAGTCGCAGGTTCTTCGGCGTACGTCGGGCTGTAGACGTCCACCGCCGCCACGGTCAGCGCGCGCACGCGTCCGGCATCGATGCGTGCCAGGACTGCTGCCAGCGCGGCTTCAGTGGCCATCCCCGTCTCCCTTGCTCTTGCGCGCCGCCGCCCGCTGATACGCGCCGCGCACGCCGCCCGGTCGATCCGCAACCCGTCCCTTGCGGTGATGCGCGATATACTTGGGGTCATACGTCAGGTTCTTCGACAGGTAGACGTGCTCGCTGTCCTCGTCAAACCCTTGCGCGGCAAAGAAGGAAATCGCCGCCGTGTTTTCCGCGTCGGTGTCGGCCATGATCATCCGGGCACCCAGTTCGATGAACACATTCTGCAGATGCCCGACCAGTTTGGCGCCGATGCCGCGCCGGCCGCCCCCTGGATCGACGCCGAGCCAAATCAGGTAGCCGTATGTCCATGCGCTACCTGGCTTTTCCAGCATCGTCCCGACCGCGAAACCGACCAATTTGTCGCCGATCTCCGCGACGAGGCACGTCTCTGTGTCCGAGGCAAAATGCGTGGCCAGCGCGTACTGGTCCCACGTGCGATACAGCGACGGCCAGCGTTCGGCCGTAAACAGCGATTCGCCAAGCGCGTAGACGCGACCGAGATCGCCAATCTCCATTTCACGCACTTCCAGGGCGATGCGCGCGGCGCGTTCGGGATGTCCAGGTTCGGCCATGGGCTGCCTCGTCGGGCGCTGCGATCGCAGCGGTGGTGGCTGCCATGATAGCGGGGCAAGCCATCGTGCGCCACCGATCGCCCGATCATGGCACCAACGTCACGTCCACCGAGGTCTTGGCCTCAAACGGCGTCGCGCTGCCATTCGCGGCCGTCTGCGTCCCTTTGGCGCTGAGGACGAGCGTGTAGGTACCCACTGGAAACGCCGCGCCTTCCGGCGTTCCCGTGTCCGAAGGACCGTTCCAAGCCTTGCCGTCCCAAGTGAACGTCTGGCCGAAGGTGCCCTTGCTGAGTACGCCGGGTTTGCCGACGTACGGCGCGCAGTGGCCGGATTCGCACAAGCAGTAGGAAGTCGGATCGACGCCCAATTTCTCAAAGACAATCAAGCCACTCGGCCCAGGTTGGCCGCAGCCGGTTTGTGTTTGCGGCGTGATGCCGACGACATCGTGATCGATGACGATGTCATAGCCGATGGTGATTCCCGCGGCGGCTTCCGCAAGCGTAAACTGGCACTTGGCTGCGGTGACTTCGATGTGAATGGCATCCGCAGCGGCGACGTGATCGTGCATGTGGCACGAGGTGTCCTTGGCGCTCTTGCAGAGGACGGCGCCCGAGGCGCAGGTGCACGTGCAGTCGCCGACCGTTTGGCTGGGTGTGCCAGCGAAACCGATGCATTCCGAGCACATGAATCCCGTGCAGGCCTGCCAATTGCTGTCGTTCATGTGGCATTCCCAGCCGGTCGGCCCACACGTTTCTCCGGGCGTTGGGCCGCCGACACAGCTACCGGACACTTCCGCACTGGCAGAGACATCTGCGGGTCCGGCCACATCGCCAAACGCCACGGTGTCGACGTCTGGCTGACTGTCGACAGCAGCGGTGTCGGAATCTGCAGGCGTCGAGCCACCGCACGCGCTGGCCAAGGCCGCGAGGGTGACGGCAACCATACGTCTCATGCGCGCTCCGGGGCTCGGCGCCTCAGAAGGTGCGCGGGCAGTTTGTGAAGGTAGTCAAGATCACTGGGTTTCACAAGGACCATTCGCAACGTTCGGGCCGGTCAGGCCGTTCCCAGCGCGCGCCGCAGCTGTTCTTCGCTGAACGGCTTTTCCAGACTCATCGCACCCGGTGGAATGCTGCCACGTTCCACCAGCACCGCCGTCGGATAGGCCGACATGAACACGATCTGGAGGTTCGGTCGTTCCCGCCGCAGCCATTCTGCCAGCGCACCACCGGTGCCTCCGGGCAGGACGATGTCCGTCAGCAACACGTCAATCTCGCCAGCATGTTGCGCAACCACGCGCTTTGCGTCGTCAAAGCTGTCCGCCATCAGGATCTCAAACGGCTGGTGCGCCAGCATGTTCTGGATGGTAAAGCGGATGAGCGACTCGTCTTCGACGACCAGAAGCGTCCGGCGCGCTTGCGGCGCTGGCACCGGATTCGTCTGGCTCGTCGTAGCGGGCACCGGAACGGTCGACGCCGTATCATGCACCTGGCGCGGCAGGAGCAACGTGAACCGTGCACCGCTGCCAGGCTCGCTGGTGACATCCACGCCGCCGCCCATGCGGTCGACAGTTCGGTAGACGGCGTACAGTCCCAGACCCGTGCCCTCGCCCGCTGGCTTGGTGGTGAAGAACGGCTCAAAGAGGTGCTGCTGCACGTCCGGGGAAATGCCCGAACCTGTGTCTTCGACTTCCAACTGGACGTACCGCCCCGCCGGCAGCGCCCCCGAGGGACTGGCCTTGACCTCGGTCAGATCGACTTCCTGTGTCGAAATCCGCAGCTTTCCACCCTCCTTCATGGCATCGCGGGCATTCACCGCGAGGTTCATCAACACCTGCTCCAGGCTGCTGGGATCGCCCCAAATCGTGTCGTCGGTTGCAGCGAGGATGACGCTGAGCGCGATATCCTCGCCGAGGACGTTCTGGAGAATCCGGGCGACGGTCCGCACCACCGGATGCAACGCCATCGGCCCCAGCGGCGCTGCCGGCATCCGGGCATGGCTGAGCAACTGCCTGGTCAGCGTCGCGCCACGTTCCGCCGCGCCCTTGATGTCGGCAAGATGCGTCGCCGCCTCGTGATTCGCCGAAAGATGTTGCTGAGCGGCGGCGCAGCAGCCCAGAACGCCCATCAGCAGGTTATTGAAATCATGCGCAATACCTGTGGACAGTCGGGCAATCGCTTCCATCTTCTGGGCTTGGCGGAACTGCGCCTCCAACTGACGCTGCTCGGTCAAGTCGCGCATGATGGCGGTGAAACGCCGCACGTTCGCCTCTTCAAACTCGCTGACGATGATCTCCAGCGGAAAGATTTCACCGTTCTTGCGGCTGCCTTCGACTTCAAGCCGGCGCCCCGACGGAAGGTGCTTACCGGACTGCACATAGCGCGCGATGTAGCCGTCGTGCGCGTTACGATGCGGCGGTGGCACCAGCAGGCTCATGCTGCGCCCGAGAATCTCTGACGCCGCCCAGCCGAACGTACTCTCGGCCTTCCGGTTGAATAACTCAATGATTCCATTGCGATCCGTCGTCACAATCGCCGCGCCTGCCGCATCGAGCAGCGTCCGCAATTGGCCTTCACTGTGACGCAACCGTTCCTCGGACAGCGCACGCAGCGCAATCTCGGCGCGCAGGCCGTCCTCCGTGAATCCCAATTCCGCCGTGCGTTCCACGACACGAAACTCCAGTTCTTCAGAAGCAACACGAAGTTCCGCCGCCAGCCGCTCGCGCGCGGTGATGTCGCTGATCGTGATGCGCAGCAACTGCGTCGCATCCGGTTGGCGCTCGACATTGATCTGCAGACTCGCCGGAAAACGCGGCAAATCTGCACGGTTGAGCTTCAATTCCAGCACTTGCGTCTGGGCGCTGTTGAACGCCGCGATGCGACGGAGGTAGAACAGGTCCTGGTCGTCTGGATCGATGAGTTGCGTAAACGGCAGGCCGGGCAAAGCGGCTTGCGCGATGCCAAACAGCGAGGCAGCCATGCGATTCGCTTCGACAATCAGACCCTGCGCGTTCAGCTCACAGTAGCCGATCGGCGCCCGATCGAACAGCTCCTGATAGCGGGTCTTGGACGCCTCCAGTTCCAGCTGGCTTTGGCGCAGCGCCTCGTTCTGCACTTCCAACTCGATCTGGTGGATGCGCATCTCGTGCAACAGGGCACCGGGCTCGTCACCCACGCGCGGATCGTGTGCGTCGTCGCGTGCTGCCGCGAGCGCCTCGGCCCGCGCCCGAAGTGCATCCGCCATCGGAAGGGTTTCTCGGTCGCTAGCCATGCTCAATCCGCTCAATCGTCGAAATGCCGTACAGCGAGCCCGTTTCGTCCAGCAACGCCCCGACGACCAGTTGGACATTCACCAGCCGACCGTCCTTGGTCACGCGTTGCGTGTGCTGGATGTCGACGATCTCCCCACGCCGCAAGCGTTCGACCAACGCCACGGGTTCTGCCTGCCGCGCCTTGGGCGTCAACGCTGCGATCCGGTCATAGCCGGCAAGGTTGACGACGATTTGCCCCAGCGGCCGACCGATGTCGCCCGGGATCAGGTGGCTCACCGGCGCAGCCACGGGTGAGACGGGCGGAGTCTTCTTGCGCACTGGGCTTCCTCACCTCCGCCGCTGGTCACACAGTACGGCCCTGTGAAACGTCCCGGCGTGCGAGCTATGCGCTCCGCCAAAACGGGCGCGGGAAGTCTGGACCCGGCCCGGGGACCCGTCAAGCGACCAGGCGTCGGTCGTCAATGGCACAACGGCCTGCGGCGGCGGCCTGCAACGACGAGGAACGCGCCCACAAGCGCCGCAAAAGCGGACGGCTCTGGCCGGTCCGCCCGGGCCCCATGGCGCTTGCCGGCAACAGGCACACTGCGCTCCGGCAGTTGAAACCGACGACCACGTCACTCGGACTTGGGCAAAAGCCAGCGCCAATGCACCACAATTCGCTCCGGCAGCCACAGTTCCGCCGCTGTGAGCCACCATTGTCCCGCGAACCCAAGGCCCATCGTGGCGCCGCCGAAAATGATGCCGAGGGCGGCGGATTCGTAGCGTTTGGTAATCCACCAGTGGGCGATGTCGAACAGCACGCCAAAGAACGGCATCGCCACGAGCACGGCCTTGAGGCCCTCGCGCCAGCGGGTCCGCACGAAGAAACTGCCGAGCATGAAGAACAGCAGCGGAATTCCCAACAAATGCACGTGGCTCATGCGCGCGAGCGTGTGGATTTCCACGCCGGTGTCGTATTGCACCAGGCCGTGCAACTGCTCGAAATTGGTGATCTGCGGCGGATCCCCGGCGGCATCGTGGCACGTCGCGCAGTTCTCGGTCACGATTGGCGCCACCTCCGCGTAGCCCGCCTTGGTTGCACCACCTTGAATCCACGTGTGAATCTTCGCCAATTCCTCGTGCGATACGTTCTCGGCCATCTTGCCGTGCAGCGCGCTTTCCAGCCGATTCGTCGAACGGTCGCCGTAATACGTCGTTGCGACGCCCTTGAGCAGATCCTGGCCCTTCTGGTGATGCGGTTGAATTTCACTGGCATAGAGGTACACAAAGGCAAGAAAGAACCCAATGCCGAGGACAATCAGCACGGCGCTGGCAAAAACCTTCTCAGAAAGCTTGTAATTCCGCATGTTGTCGCTCCATTCGCGGCGATCCGCAACCCCCGCAGGTCGCCGGACCGCACCGCGCGCCCGCAGGGTGGGCGAACGGCTGGCAGCGTCAATCGCAATCTGGAGTTCGTGTGTCGGCTTGAAGTGTTGGGAAGGTGGCGACAACGCCCGCGCTGTCTGGCAGCAGGTCAAACCGAACGCGCGCATCAACCGGGGCCGCAACGCCGTCACCTCGGCCGAGACGGGGATTCAATGCGCCCGCGTCACGGTCAAGGCACGGCAGGCGACGCACCGGTCCGGGTCGCGCGGCTCAAGAACAGGACATCGAGAAACGTCGCAGCCCGCCGGACGTAACGGGCGCGCAGATGGGAGCCGTCCTTGTAAATCGGCGAACCATCCACATCACTTCGTAGGCAATCACCGTGCGGCGTGCAGAGCGCTTCTGTCGGATCGATCACCTGAGCGCCCGCCGCGGTAGCCAGCTGCCTCATGCGTTCGTTCAGCTGCCGTTGTCCCGTGGGCATGGGCGTCCGGTCAGTGATGTGCTCGGCAAACATGCTGCCCAGGCGACTTCCCTTGATGCGCACTTTCGGCTCAAACCCGCCGTGAATCGGAATCGTCAGGACCAGGTACACCTGCTTGCCGGCAGCGTGCAGCGACCGGAGAAACGTCTCCAGAGCCGCCATGCCCTGCTCCGTGCCACGCTTGTCCATGGCTTGCCGCACGTCGCCGTCGAGAAAATAATAGCCCTCAGGCGCACTTGCGTCCTCGATCTGGAACATGCACGTCCAACACGCGGCGAGAACGACGGTGTCCACTCCAGGCCCCGTCGCCAGAGCAAGCATCTTGTCGCGATCTTCTCCACACGTGGCAATCCGTTCATTGAAGAGATGCGGCACGGGCGGACAACCGCCGAGGGTGCCAAAGTAGACGGTACTCAAGCCCGGCGTTTGCTCGCGCGCCAACTCCACGGCCCGCGGCGCGAACTGTTCCGCGTGGCTATCCCCCAGGATCAACACGTGTTCTTTGCCGTGACCAACCTGGAAGACACGCTCGCCGCCCCAAGTCACAGCCTGCATCCCATCGGGAAACACCCAGTCAGACGTCGCCGCGATGACGGCTTGCAGGCCCGGATCATCCTGCCGTGGCGATACCCACCGCGCCATCGCGAGACCGCCGCACAGCGTGACTGTCAGCGCACCCGCGATGAGGCCGCCTACGACCCAGGGACCGCGACGATGGCGCAAATAGCGCTCGATGAAGCGGTGCGTCAACCACGCGAGCAGGACGCCGATACCGACCGCCGCGAGACGCACCAAGTGTGTGGGCGTATCGCCCGCGACAATCCGCCCGTAGGCAAGGAGGGGCCAGTGCCAGAGATAGAGCGGGTAGCTGATGAGGCCAATCCAGACCAAGACCCGTGAACCGAGCACGTTTTGGTTGAGCCAACTCGTCGGACCGGCCCAAATCGTCAGGCTTGCGCCAAGAACCGGCAAGACTGCCCACCACCCTGGAAACGGCCGGGAGCGATCGATCACGGCAACGCCAACGACCATGGTCAGCAGACCGAGTGCGCTGGCCGCGTGTCGGGAGAACGTCGAGTTGGCGCGGCGCGTCGACGGAGCGGCCAGTGCCAACAGCGCGCCCGCCGCGAATTCCCAACCACGCGGCAGCGGCGAATAGAAGGCTGCATCCGGGTATTGGGTGACAAAGCACACGTTGACGAGAAAGGACAACGCTGCGGCACCGGTGATCCACAGGAGCACATGGCGTCGTCGACGGCGCCAGATCCAACCGAGGGCCATGGGCCAGAAGATGTAGAACTGTTCTTCCACCGCCAACGACCAGAGATGCAAGAATGGCTTGGTTTCGGCAGCGCGGTCGAAGTATCCAGCCTCCTGCCAGAGGGCGAGATTGGCGACAAACGCGGCACTCGCCATGGCGTGCTTGCCGAGTTGCCTGAATTCGTCCGCCAACAGCGTGTACCATCCAGCCACAAAGGCTGCCGCCATCACCAGGACCAGTGCGGGAAAGATGCGACGGATGCGTCGAGCATAGAACTCGCTGTACTTGAAGCTGTTCTTGCCAAGGCTCTCGAAGATGATCTTGGAGATGAGAAAGCCGGAAATCACGAAGAAGATATCCACACCGATGAATCCGCCCGGCGCAAGCCTCGGAAAGGCGTGGTAGACGACAACGGACACCACAGCGATCGCGCGCAGGCCGTCGATATCGGGACGGTAGGCCGAAGCTGCCGGACGAATCGGAGTTTCTGGCGGGGGAATTCCGAGAATGGCAGCTGGGTCGTGGGGCGAAGGCGCGCTGTGGGTCTCTGCCAAACTACCCTCCGGCCATGCGGATGCGGGCCTCGCGCGTGCGCCCAGCGTCGGGCGTCAGGATGGACCGGGCGAAATTTCGCGTCAAGCTGCGCTGCACGCTGGCGCGCGAAGGGGACAGCAGTTGCTTCCATGCGCCGAGATCGCTACCTTTGTCCGGTCGGCTCAGGCGGACAGAGGCGTTCCATGTTGCGTTTGTCGTCCGTTCTTGTCCTTGTCGTCGCATTCCTGGCCTCGTGCGCGGAGGCAACCGCAACCGCGACACCGTCTGGCTGCGACCAACGGGTCGCGCTGGCCAGCACACCCGACTGGTCCGGCGCCTGTGTGAACGCTCAGGTGGACTGGGCCGATGCCCGTTGCCTGGACGCTGCGTGGCAATTGCCGGCCTGCGGGACCACGACACTGCTGGACGGCGCCGACGTCGGCGCGCAACACATTCCGTTGCCCACGCCGATCACCTACACCGACGATCCGCCGATGTCTGGCCCGCACCGCGCTGAATGGCCGCACTGGGGCGAATATGGCTTCGTCCCGAAGCAGAGGTGGTTGCATTCGCTGGAACACGGCGCCGTGGTGATGCTGTATCATCCTTGTGCGCCGATCGCGCTGATCGAGGCGTTGCGCTCCTACGCGCAAAATGTCCCTGCCGATGCCGGCGGCGCTTTTCGCTGGGTGCTGACACCCTACCCCGGTTTGGACTCGGCCTATTCGCTCATCACCTGGAAGCATCGCCTCAAAGGCAACTGCTTTGACGCGGCGGCAGCCGAGCAATTTCGCGTTGCGCACTACCGCACCGCACCAGAAGACGAAGGCGCCGACGGTGCCTATGCCTGCGCGTGGATGGGCACCAACTGCAACGCCGCGACAGATTCCAGCGGCGCAGACGCACGGACATCGGGACTCGTGCCGCGAGACGGGCAGTGACTGGAGCAGGCGTTCGGACGCGGACGGGCGTGATGGCTGCGCAGGTTGCCGGACGCGCCCGCGCGGGGCGATGCCGTCCTCCTTTCGACCGAACGGTCCGGCTCGGCACGGCGACGGTGATGCTCCTGACGACGCTGGTGGCCTGCAACGATCCGTACGTCAACATCCCCTTCAAGCCTGATCCGTCGCTCTGGACGGGAGCATGCGATGATTCCGCGGTCGACTGGCAGAATGCGGCCTGTGTGGACCTGTCGTGGCAGCCGTCCGCATGCGCCCCACTCGCCACTCAGGATTCAGCCGATTTGGGACACACTCTCGTTGCGCTACCCACGCCGCTGACCTATGCCGATTCGCCGCCGCTCTCCGGCCCTCACCGTCCGGACTGGGCGCGCTGGGGCGAGTACGCGTTCCTGCCAGCGCAGCGATGGCTGTACAATCTGGAAATTGGCGGCGTTGTGGTTCTGTACAATCCATGTACGCCAGCCAGCTTGGTCGACGGCCTGCGTCAGTTTCTGCGCAACCAGCCCGACGACGACGGCGGGCGATTTCGCTGGCTCCTCACGCCCTATCCGAACCTGGGCAGCGCTTTCGCCTTTTTGAGCTGGCGACACAGCATTGCGGGCAATTGTCTCGACACGGCGGCATTGACCACATTCGTGCAGAAGAACTATCGGCATGCACCGGAAGATAGCGCCGCCGCGGGCGCGTACGGGTACGCGTGGATCGGCGATTCGGTCGGGCTGCTGACCGGCCCGCCTACCGGCACCGTCCCGTGCGCGGATGCCAGTTCTGGCGACGCCGACTAGCCGACCAAGGCCATCGAGCCAGCGTGTCGTGTCAAGGCGGCCCGGTGTGAATGACCGACACCGCGTCCAGATCGAATCCCGCGCCGGGCGGATCGGCCGGATTGTGGCCCGAATCGCGAATCCGCACGTAGCGCGCGGTCGTCACGGTCACATCGGCCAGATCGAACGCATCTCCGCCTGCGCGCCGGGGATCCGTCGGATCGATGCCGTTCTCCGAATTGGCCAGCACCGCGCGCACGCCCGCGCAGCCGGGAAAATCGTCGGCTTTGTCTTGCCACGCGCAAGGCCACTCGTGCCACGTGAGGCCATCGTCGCTGACCGCAACGTAGCCTGGTTCCTGCCAGCTGGAAAATGGATTCTCGAAGACGATGAAGTCCGGCCCCGGCTTGTCGACGATCGTCATGCCGTCAAAAGCCAGAATGATTTCGCCATTCGTGCCCAGCGATACAACGTCCAAGCTGCCCGCACCGCTGCCCGCACCTTGCGGCGGCCCCAGCACGATGCCCGGCATCTTGTCCTGGCCAAAAGTCGCACCGGGCCCCGGATGAAACGACACCACACGGTTGGCAAACGGCGCCGGCGGCCCATCGCCGATCGCCGTTGTCGCGCAGCCAAGCATCAGCAGCAAGGGCAGACCGATTTTCTTCATTGCGGTGTCAATTTCGTCCAGGAGAAGCCGCCGCAGCCGGACTTGTCCGGTGCGCTGTCGTCGGCGGTCTTGGTCGTGGCGCTCGCCAATGCTGCGGAATCGAGGCCGTAATCGACCGTGCACGTGTAGAAGCTGCCGGCCGCGGGCGCGGTCCAGACCACTTTGCTGAATTTCGACGGATTGTACTTGTCATCCGCGGCGTTCTGGGTGATGGCAACGCGCTTCGCGTTGTCAAACTCGACAATCCACGCGGTATCCCAGAAGCGGCTGGAGATGATGGATTTGCCACCGAAGCTGTCGGTATACTTGCCCGCGATGGCGATGGGCGTTGCGGTCGTCAATTTCGTCCACGAGAAACCGCCACAGCCGGACTTGTCGGGCGCGCTGTCGTCGGCGGTCTTGGTCGTGGCGCTGGCCAAGTCGGCAGTGGCGAGGCCGTAGTCGACCATGCAGTAGTAGAAACTGCCGCCGTTCGGCGCGGTCCAGACGATTTTGCCAAACGTCGACGGGCTGTACTTGTCGCTGGCCGCATTTTGCGTGATGGCCATGCGCGTGTCCGTGTCCAACTTCACGACCGTCATCTCGTCCCAAGCACTCGCCGAGATGTCTTCGTAGCCGCCAAAGTTGCTGGACCATACGCCAGCGATGGCCAACGCTGTGCTCGTGTCGCCGCTGGCGTCGCTGCTGGTGTCGCCACCGCTTGCGTCATCGCCGCTGGAACTGGCGGTCGTGCCGCACGCGGCGAGCGCGCAAGCCATGAAGAACACGGTGAAGTTGCGAAACAGGGTCATCAGAAACCTCGCGCCAGGACGGGTGCAGAGTCGGCAACCCCATCAGCTGATCGCGAGGTGGGCCACGCGTGGGCCACCCTTCGGGACACAAACCGCGCATGCTGGCGCGTATTTGCGAGCCGCTCCCCTTGACCGTAGACCGCACCTTGACAGGAACGGACGATCACCACGAGGGCGCAAAAAGCTCTTGGGGAGTTCCCGACTTACGCTCTGGACCTGGCGTCCAGAAGCGCTTACGGTTGCGGGTCAGCGCCGGAATTGCACCGGACTTCCTCCCAGATCGCACGACAATCGTCCGACCTCGCGCCGAGGCTACGTAGGTTGCGCGGAGCCGTCAAGACAAGGCACGATACGGCCCCCGACGCGCGTTCTGTCGCTCAACCGGGCCCACAGGAGTTGCTGATGCCCAAAGTCCTCATCGCCAACCGGGGCGAGATTGCCTGCCGCGTCATTCGCGCTTGCCGGGAGCTTGGCCTCGGTACGGTCGCGGTCTATTCCGACGCCGATCGCGACGCGCGTCACGTTTGGCTGGCGGATGAAGCCGTGCGTCTGGGCCCACCGCCGTCCAAGGATTCCTACTTGCGCGGCGATCTGGTGATCGCTGCGGCGCAGCAGACCGGCGCGACGCTGATTCATCCCGGTTACGGTTTTTTGAGCGAAAATCACGTGTTTCGCGAAGAATGTGACGCTGCCGGGATCACGTTCATCGGCCCAAGTGCGTATGCGATGCGGCAGATGGGCGTCAAGACGACTGCGCGGCAAACGATGCATGCCGCGGGCGTGCCGGTCGTGCCCGGCTCGCTGGAGCCGATTGCGTCGCTGGCCGAGGCGCACGCGCTGTGCGAGGAGATCGGCTATCCGGTGATGCTCAAAGCCGCGTCGGGCGGTGGCGGACGCGGAATTCGCATCCTGCATGACGCCGCCGAATTGCCCGCGGGATTCGAAGGCGCGCAGCGTGAAGCCGGCGCGTACTTTGGCGATGCGACGGTGTACATCGAAAAGGCCATCCTCAATCCGCGCCACATCGAAATCCAGGTGCTGGCGGACACGCACGGCAACACGATTCACCTGTTCGAACGCGAATGCTCGGTCCAGCGGCGCAATCAGAAGATCATTGAAGAATCGCCCGCTGCCCACCTGAGCCAAAAGACCCGATTGGCGATGGGCGAAATGGCGGTGCGTGCGGCCAAGGCCGTGCAGTATGTCGGTGCCGGCACGATCGAGTGTCTGGTTGACACGCATGAGAATTTCTACTTCATGGAAATGAACACCCGGCTGCAGGTCGAGCACCCGGTGACGGAGTTGGCGACCGGCGTGGATTTGGTCTACGAGCAGCTGCGCGTGGCGATGGGCGAGAAGCTGTCGGTGCGGCAAGAGGACATCGTGCAGCGCGGCCATGCGATTGAATGCCGCATTTATGCAGAGGATCCGTCCCGCGGCTTTGTGCCGGCACCGGGTCCGCTGCTGGTGTATCGGCCGCCGCTGGGACCGGGGCTGCGAATTGACGATGGCTTTGGCGAGGGCGACGAAATTCCGCGGTTTTACGACTCAATGATTGCCAAGCTGTCCGCGTGGGCGCCGGATCGGCCGCGGGCGATCGCGCGCATGGATGCGGCGTTGGCGCGTTTTGAAATCGCCGGTTTTGCCCACAATATCGAGCATTTGCAGCAGGTGATCGCGAGCGAGCGTTTTCAGGTCGGACCGTATGACACCGGGCTGGTGGGCACGTTGCCGCCGCTGCGGACGACCGCGGAGGACGATGTGCTGGCGAGCGCGTTCGCGGCGATTTGGACCCATCGGCAGCGGCAGGCGCAGAAGCCGCAGGCGAATGGCGACAACGAGGGCTTGTGGCAGCGGACGGCGCGTGTCGGCGGACTGCGGGCCAAGTAAGGACGGAAGATGGCTACGGAATACCGCGTCAAGCGCGGCGACAAGATCGAGACGGTGACGGTGCTGGAAGACCGCGGCGAGATCGTCGTGGTTGAAGTCGATGGTCAGCGCCTGGAACTGGCGGTGCATGCGCTGCCGGACGGGCGGACCGCGGTGGCGACGCCGGAGCGGCGCGTAGCGCTGCGGGCGCTACCGACCAAGCAAGGGCTGCTGGTCGTGGATGCCCACGTGCAACGGACTTTTGAAGTGGAGGATGCGCGGGTCAGTTGGCTCGCGGGCGCCAGTGGCGGCAAAGGTGCGGCGGGCGGACGCGTGACGGCGTCGATGCCCGGGCGCGTGGTGCGGCTGCCCGTGAAGTTGGACGAAATCGTTCCGCCGGGCGGCGTCGTGGCCGTCCTCGAAGCCATGAAGATGGAGAACGATGTGCGGGCGCCGGGCGGCGGAAAAGTCGTCGAAATCGCTGTGAAAGAAGGCGTGGATGTCGAAAGCGGCGCCCTGCTTGTGCGTCTGGAACCCGTTCATGACTGACGCCGTCGACAGCATCGCGCTGCAGCTCACGGTCCCGGAAACCGCCGTCGACGGCCTGACCGGGCTGTGCTGGCTGCTGTCGCCGCGCGGCGTGTTGCTGGAAGATGCGTTTACCCTGACCAGTCAGGCCGAGAACCGCGACGCCGTGCCCGTTGGCCAAACGCGCGTCACGCTGTACGTGCCGCCGGCGGAGGCGGAGTCGGCGCAAGCGCTGTTGACGAGCACCTGCGCGGCTGCACAGATTCCCGCGCAGTTGCAACAGGTTCCGCTGCCGAACGAAGACTGGAACCGCGTCTGGAAATTGCACTACAAGCCGTTCAATTTGGGCAAGCACTTGCGGATCGAGCCGGCGTGGCTGGTCGAGCCGGAAGCGGCGGGGACGATTCGTCTGGTCGTGGACCCCGGTCTGGCGTTCGGCACGGGCACGCATGAAACGACGCGACTCTGCCTGCAGGCCGTCGAGCAGTGGGCAGCGGTGCAGACCGGCGATCTGGCGCAGATCGCGATGCTGGACGTGGGCACCGGCTCAGGCGTGTTGGGCATCCTCGCGGTTCGTTTGGGCGTCGGCCGCGCGGTGGGCACCGAGATCGAGCGCGACGCGGTGGCGAGCGCCCAGCGCAATCTGGAACTCAACGGCGTCGCGGACAAGATGACGTTGCACCATACCGGCGATCCCCGCGACATTTCTGGCAAATTCCAGCTGGTTGTGGCCAACATTCTGTCATCCGTGCTGTTGCCGATGGCGCCGAATCTGACCCGCAAGGTTGCGCCTCACGGGACGCTGATTCTCTCGGGCCTGCTGGCAAGGGAACTGCCGGCGGTGACGACGGCTTATGCGCGCCATGGGCTCCAACCCGTCGAACAGGTGACCGAAAATGGCTGGGCCGCGCTGACGATGCGCCGTCGGTAAAGGGCAACCATGCGCCACCTGCTCCACCCGCTGCCACATGAACTGCCGACAATCGCTGTGGATTCCGCAGTCCGGCACCGCCTCAAGCGCGTGCTGCGGCTGGAAGACGGTGCGCCGCTGACGCTCTGCGATGGCGCGCATCGGACGCAGCCTGTGACCTGGCACGGCGATCTGTTCGCGCCGACCGGCCCGGTCCAAGTCCACGAAGCGCTGCAGCCCCGCCTGCACCTCGCGGCGGGTGTGCTCAAGGGCGAACGGCAGGATTGGCTGGTCGAAAAGGCCGCCGAGCTGGGCGTGGACGAATTCGTGCCGCTCCTGCTGGATCACGGCGTTGTCCGCGTGCACGACCGGGCGGAGAAGCAGGCGCGCTGGCAGGCGATCGCGGATGGCGCGCTCGAGCAATGCGGCCGGACCTGGCGCATGCACGTGGTTCTGCCAGCGACACTCAGCGAGTGGTTGCCCGGTACTTCCAGCCACTTCGCCGACGAAATGGGCGGCGCGTCGTGGCGCGCTATCACCGCCCAAATCGACGTTCCGGTCTTGCGTGTGGCCGTCGGGCCCGAAGGCGGCTGGTCCGCCAAAGAGCGCGCGTTGTTCCATCAGTTCAAGGCGCAAGGAATTTCTCTGGGGCCGCTGGTGCTGCGCGCCGAGACGGCCGGGCTGACGGTTGCGGCAATCGCCCGCAGTCCGGCGTAGTTGGTGCGCCAAACCAGCAGACGAAGCCGGATCTGTCGGGATCGCTGGTCCGTGATCGCGGCGCCGGTTATCGGCCGGTGTTTTGTCAACTCAATTTGCAACCAGCTGTTTCACATGCATTTTTCCCGAACGCGCGACGACTCCCCGCGGCACCGCTGGCGGGACGCGAGGATGCCTCACAACCTCGTGTTTATGAATGGCAAAAAATCAGAAGTGGCAAAAATCTTGACCCGAAATGCGAAGTCAATTGCCACCCAGCAATTGCCTGCGGTAAGGTTGCCGCGGTCCTCTTCTTGGCTGATTCGCAATTTTCGCGGAAAAGCAGAACGGAGACGCGGAGTTAGATGACGATTCAAAAGAATATCTTGGTACTGACGATGGCGGGGGCCCTGCTCCTGCCGGTTGCGCCTGCACTGGCGCGTGGCGGCAACGTTCCGAGTACGACGGCGCATGAGAACGCGAATGACGCGGCCGGCACTGGCGACGAGGACGACAGCGCGCTGTTTGGCGCCGATGCGGCCGCGGAACTGAAATTGCCCAATGGCCAGCGCTGGATGCCCGAGGACGTCGGCCCGAGCCCCTTTGCTGCCGGCAACGCCTTGTCCGGCCCGCAGGAAATGCCCGAACACGGCATGCGATCCGCCGTGCGTGAAGCCACGTACGTGGTCAAGTCAGGCGACACCTTGCGCGCCATTGCCTACCGCTACCTGATGTCGCCCGCCGCCGTCGCGGTCGTCAACAACCTGCCTTTCGATGGCCAGCGCGATCCGACACTGAAAGTCGGACAGGTGCTCACGCTGCCGATTTTGTCCGGCTCGCCGATCGGCTTCAAGGAAGGCTACCCGTTGACCAACGGTCCGGGCATCGTGGCGATGAAGACCGACGACTCCAATTGGGGTCGGCCAGAAATGGTCCAATTGCTGCGGACCGCGTTTCGCGAGATGAACAAGCGTTGGCCGCAGAAGCACCCGGTGCTCATCGGTTCGCTGTCGCGCCCGGGCGGCGGCCGTCTCGGCCATCACAAGTCGCACCGCTCCGGTCAAGATGTGGATATTGGCTACCTGACCAACAGCGCCAACCGCGATCGCTGGGGCAAACCGACGGTCGATGAAATCGACTGGCAGCGCATGTGGTTCGTGGTCGATACCTTGGAGCGCACCGGACAGCTCGCGGCGATCTTCATGGCGCCGCAGCTGCAGCGCAAGCTCTACCAGTACGCCGCGGCGCACGGTGAGCCGGAAGCGCGCTTGGAGCATCTCTTCCAGTACGGCCCCAAGGGCAGCCATGGCGACACGCTGATTCGTTACGCATCCGGCCACCGCGACCATTTCCACGTTCGCTTTATCACGGCGCGGGACATGGGCGGCAAGGACGTGTAGTCCGCGGTCAACCGCGCTCCGCCAGCCACGAGATAACCTGGTGCACGACCCGAGGCCCCGCGTCTGTTCGCGGCAGCAGATGCCCTGCGTCCGGCACGATCTCCACGCGCGCTAAGTCTCCCAGCATGCGTCGGGCAATGGCACAGGCTGGCCGACACGGAATGGTCGTGTCCGCTGAGCCGTGCAGGACAAGCGCCTCAGCGGGTCGATTCTCGGCAACGATCAGGTCCAGCAGCGCCAAAAAGGACGCGGCCGCCCGCAGTGGAATCGCCTGATAGCACGGCGGTTTCTGGCCATTGGCGAGCACAGGATCCTGTTTTCCCAACACTTCCGGCCAGCCCACACGGGCCAGCGCGGACATCGCGCGCCGCTGCCAGGGCGGCAGGTACAACGCCGGCGCCAGCAGCGCGATTTGCCCCAGCCGTTCCGGCGGCCTTCGGCTCACCGCGCTCAACGTCAGTAAGGCCCCCATGGACAAGCCGACGTGATGCACGCGATCGCAGTGTCCATCCAGCCACGCGAGCGCGTCTTCAGCGGATTTCAGCCAATCCTGCCAAGTCGTTTCGTTCAACGCGGCAACCGACGTGGCATGGCCGGCCAGCACCGGCATCGCGACCGAATAGCCGCATTGCTCCAGCGCGTCGCACACCGGCGCGACTTCCCAAGGCGATCCGGTAAATCCGTGCAGCAGGAGCACGCCCTCGCGCCCGCCCACGATCGCGCGCGGTTCTGCGCCACTTGGACACCCGTGCGGCGTTTGCAAGGACTGGGGCAGGTTCACCGTAACCTCCGCACTGGGTGCACCGCGATGGTACCCGAGATCAAGTACAGCGATGCACCACCGCAGTCGATTTGGCGGGATCGCGCATCGATGAGTGGCAGATCGCGGATCGCCTGCGGTTCGGGCACCAGCGCCGCCAGACGCGCGCCTGGCGCGTCGCGAACCAGCACCGCAGCCAGCCGCTCCAACAGCCGCCGCGCCTCATTGCGCCCGCCCAGTCGACGTCCCCACGGTGGATTGACCACGACGCAAGCCGGCCGAAATCCGTCGTGCAGCTGTCCCGCGATCTCGGCCGCGCGAAACTCGATCGCGGCCGCGACACCCGCGCGCTCGGCATTGCGTTGCGCAATCGCCAAGACCTCCGGATCGCGATCGCCCGCGACGATCGCCCCGCGGCGCGGCAGTTCCGGTTCCGACGCCGGCACGTGCGCAGGCAAGTGCCAAGCATCCAGATCCCAGGGCCGCCAAGTCGCCGGCTGCCGCCAGGTCGCCGCTTCGATCGCCAGCGTGCCACTTCCCGTCATCGGATCCCACAGGGCCTGGGTGCCGTCATAGCCGACCTCGCGCAGCATCGCCGCCGCGACCGACTCGCGCAGCGCCGCCTCGCCCTGCTCCTTCCGCCAGCCTCGCTGGTGCATCGGCCGACCCGCGACGTCGACCGACACCTCCACTTCCGGCCCGGTCACACGCATCAGCAGCGTCAGCGGGGCGTGCTCGCCCACCGGCCGCAGCGCCAGAATGCGCTCGGTCTCATGCGCCAGCCAGCCTGCGCGCGCGGAGGTCGCCTTGCGCACCGCCCACCGCACCGTCACGGCTTGCGGCAGTGGCCACATCGACCAAGGCAGCGACGCCAGCAGTCTCCGCAGTTCCTGACCGTCGCGCACGTCCGCGGTCGCGATCCGCACGTACACGCGCGCGGCACAACGCAGTGATCGCAGGAGATGCTGGAGCTCCGCCCACGGCAACGTGAGCTCCACGCCGCCGACCACCGGCTCGGGCTGAAACCCCATCGCCACGAGTTCCGCGTGCACATCCGGCTCCAGCCCCGGCGACGCGGCGACGAAACAGCGAACGTTTTGAGGCGCGATGGATGGCGAATTCATGTAAAGTTGTTGTTCATTCGGGTCACGTACCCAAAAGTGCGTTTGACGATGATGTGTGTCTACCGATAAAGTAGCGTGTTCTCGACCGCGCGGGTGCTCTGCTGCGGTCTTCCGGATCTCCGCCCCACGAGGCCTCTTCATGTTTGCACGTCCGTTCGCCAGCGTCACCTTCCGGTCGACCCGCCTCGCCCTCGTCCTGTCGGCACTTGCGCTCGGCGCTTGCTCTTCCAATGCTGGGAACACCGGTGGAAACGTCGATGCCGGCTGTTTCCCCAACTGCAAAGCCGACATCAAGGTCGGCGGCGACACGGGCACCGGCACCGACGACACGGGCGGCAGCACCGACGGGCCCGACACCACGATCCAGAATACCGACGGACCACCGGCCAACTTCGAGGGCTACCACGCTTCCGAACTTCACGTCCGCATCGTCGGGCCCAGCGGTCGCGGCCACGCCGTGGTCTCCGGCTCCATCGTGGAAGTCGCTGGCGTGGTCTTCGGCAAGGCGGACACGATCACGTGGTCGACCGCAAACGGCGACTCCGGCAGCGCGCACGGCGCTCCGTTCTTCCAGACCGATCCGGTCAAGCTGGTCCCGGGTGACAACGTTGTCACCGTCACCGCCAAGAATGCCAACGAGACCGTCAGCGACTCGTTGATCGTCACCTACAACCCCACGTTTTTCTTTCAGGATCGCCTGCGCGCCAATCCAAACGTCGTCAAAGTGGGCAAGGCATCGTCGATCAACGTGGTCGTCGCCATCGGCAAGGCCAGCAACATCGTCAAGGGCAGCGTCACGCTGTTCCGCGTCGATGCCCAGGGGAACAACCTGAAGACGTTTGGCACCATGCTGGACGATGGCCTGCTGGCGAATTCGGGTTCAGGCGACCAGATCGCCAGCGACGGTTTGTATACGCGCCAGGTGCCGCTGACCGAGAGTGCGGTCGGCGACGTGCTGCTGCGCGCGTCGGTGCAGGTGCAGACGGGCACGCAGACGTACACGGCCTATTCGGATATCGCGCGGGTGGAAGCTGTTGCCGACTGGAATTCGCAGGAATGCGCGGACGCCATGTCGACACTCAAGGCAGCCAAAGCAGCCTCGGACGCAGCGGGCGGCGGTGCGGCCGGTTCCAAGGCGGCGATCGACAGCTTGAAGGCCAGTTCGGTCGTCGACTCGGCCGGCCCAGCAAGCCCCGTTCCCGGCGGCGCCGATGGCTTCGGCGCATGGGTCAAGTTCAAATCCGGCGTCCTCGGCGCCGTCAGCATTGCCGATGGCACGACGCGCGGTGGCGATGGCCCGGGCACTGGCGGTCCGACCGTTGAAACCGATGCAGCGATCTCTACGGTGCAACTCCAGTCGCGCCGCGTGCTGATGCTTGACCCGTTTGCAGGTGATTTTGGCCCGGATGAAATCGCCAGCGCTGGCAAGCTGTGCGCGACGAACGGTTGCCCGGCGTTTACGACGGACCAACCCAAGCCGTCGGCTGCGGACCTTCATGCGTTCCGCCACGCTTATGAATACGGCGTCTTTGCGGTCGCCACACATGGTGACGCGTATTTCAAGACCCTGGACAAGACCGGTTACGACATGAACCACCCGGGTTCGCAGGAAGTGCTGTGGACCGGCCACGTCGTCAATCCCAACTATTTTGGCAGCAAAGGCGCGACGCCGCAGGTGTGCAGCGACACCAAGGCGTGCGGTCCGGAAACCGAGTGTTTCGTCAACGCCGCGGGCGGCAATGGCGTCTGCGTCGATCACCTGACCGCGGACCTGCGCCGCGGCCGCGTCATCCTGGGGTCGAACGGCAACTACGGCGTCACCGGCCGCTTCTTCAGCCACCACGCGGACGACGAATTTCCGCGTTCACTCGAGTACCTTGGCTCCTGCCGCAGCCTCTGGAACGGCACACTTGCGGGCGAATTCCTCGCGCTGGGCGCTGCTGCAGTCGCCGGCTACAGCGGCTACGTCGCCAACGACTTCGCCACCAAGTGGGGCGGCACGTTCTTTGACAACCTGGTTTCGCAGAAGCAGCTCTCCGGCGTCGCCCACGTCCAAATTGAGGACACGACCAACCCCGGCACCGCTTTCACGCTGATTGGCGCGCAGAACCTGGACGCGGCCTATTCCGACGTCATCAACGCGTCATTCGAAGCGGGCAACATCGAGGGCTGGCTCAAAACCGGCGACGGCCGCGTGATTTCGCAGCTGGGCGGCACCGGACCGGTGGCCGGCAAGTTCATGGCCATCATCTCGACCGGCTTGGGCTACACGACGGAAAGCGGTGAATTGAAACAGGCTTTCTGCATTCCGGCCGGAAAGACGTCCTTGTCCTACTGGTGGAAATACTACAGCGAAGAATTCAAGGAGTTCTGCGGCTCGCAGTACCAGGACGAGTTCTACTGCAAGATCGATCTCGCCGGAAAGTCAAAAACTATCATGGATGTACGCGTCGATAATCTGTGCGGAAAGGGCGACAACGGCTGCAGCACCTGCGGCGACCAGTACAAGGGCTTGACCAAGGCCGACGTGGGCTTCGACATCGGCGACGTGTGGATGACGCCGTGGGTGCACCAGGTCGCCGACATCACGCCGTTGGCCGGCGGCGCGGCCATTACCCTGCGCTTCTTTGCCACGGACGCGGGCGACGGCGTCTACGACACCGCGGTCTTGATCGACAAGGTCGAATTCCAATAAGTCTGACCGGTTGCGTGCGGCTGCGTTTGGACGGTCGCGCGCTACGCTTTGAGAATGCCCAAGTGCCGCAGCAACGATTCCGCGATTTGGCGGATCGCCGGGGCAACGCTCGGATCGCTCAGCGATTTGGCCACTTCGGCAGCCTCGTTCAGACCATCCAGCGCCTCCATGGCGCGTTGATCGGCGAGGTAGAACGCTGCCATGGCCGTCGCCGCGACCATGAATCCGGTTGCATCGCCGACATCCTGAGCACGCAAGACGGACTCCGCGAGTTGCTGCACGGCCTGACCCGGGCTGCGCGCCTGACAGATGTCGATGGGCAGGCCCAGCCACGGATCCGGCTGGGTGTGCCGGCACGCGCCTGCGGTCGATACTGCCGAACGCGCGTGCGCCACCGCGGCGTGGAAATCGCCCGCCTGAATCGCCAACGCTGCGACACACGCCTGGACGTTGGCCAGTTCTGAAACCGCACCGTGGGCATCCGCCAAGTTGGCCGCGTGGATGAGGGCCGTCGCCGCCTGTGCGCGCTGTTGGCCGCGCAGATGGAGCTGCGCGACAGCGAGCGTTGTCGCAAAGGCGCAAAAGGAGAGACGATCATCCTCGGGCAACCGCAGACGACCAAACGCCGCGAGTTCTTGGCGCAGTCGGGCCAAGTCGCCTGTCGCACCCGCCCACGCGATCCGCGCGAGCGCGACGTCGGCATCGCCATACCCCGGCGTGAGCGGTGGCGGCAGTTGTGCGAGCAGCGCATCCATGGCTCGAACGTCACGCGAAGTCGGCACGGGCGCATTGTGGGCCAGGAACGGAATGCGCTGCGCCAGGATCGTCACCTGCATCTCGGCATCGCCAACGTCGGCTGCACGGGCCAACGCGGCTTCCGACGCGGCAAGAGCCGGCGACGTTTCGCGGGCAGCAAACGCCATGCGGGCGATCGCGGCCAGCATCCGCACTTCCGTTCGCTCCGGACAGTCCTCGCCCAGCCGGCCGATCGCAGACCGCACCGCGCCCAGCCAGCCGGACGCTGCCGTGATGTTCGAGGAAAACGCGGGCAAGCCATCCACGACGTCCAACATCGCCTCGGCTGCAATTGCGTCATCCGGCGTCAGAATCCGCTGTTGGACATCAGCCGCCAGCCCGACGAGCCACGCAGCGGGAATGCGTGCATGGAGGGGCGGACTGGAAGGGGTCGATCGCTGCGCCATTGCACCTCCGCGCGACTTTTTGGGAGCCAACGCACGCGATGATTTTCGCGATTTACCCAGCCTTGTACAGTGTCAGGCCAAAAGCGTACAGTCCGAGCCCCGCGGCACCATGTCGCACGGACGGACCAGAAGATGCAGCGGCTCATCATCGGCATTGCCGGCGGCACGGGAGCGGGCAAGACGACGATCGCGCGCGCGGTGGTCAGTGACTTACCTGCAACTTCCGTCGCGCTTATCGAACACGACATGTACTACTTCGACCACAGTGATCTGGCCGAAGAAGCGCGCGCTCAGGTCAACTACGATCATCCCGACGCCTTGGACAATGCGCTTCTGATCAAGCACTTGGACGAGTTGAAGGACGGCCGCGCGATCGACCGGCCGAACTACGATTTTGTCCACCACGCCCGGAAGCCCGAGACGACGCATGTGAATCCGACTTCGGTCGTCGTGGTGGAGGGCATCCTGATCTTCGCGGATGCGGCGCTGCGCGATCGTTTTGACATCAAGATCTTCGTCGACACGCCCGCGGACATCCGGCTGCTACGACGGATTCGCCGCGACATGGAACGCCGCGGCCGCAGTTTTGACGACGTGCGTCGGCAGTATTCGCGCACAGTGCGGCCGATGCACGAGGCGTTCGTGGAGCCGTCGCGCCGGTTCGCCGATCTCATCATCCCGGAAGGCGGCAACCAGCGCGTCGCGATCGAGATGGTCGTCGATCGCATTCGTCGGCAACTCGCCTCGTAGTTTGGCACATTCTCCAAACGCACGGTTGCGTTCGAAATCGGCTCGATCTAACTTTTCGCCCGACGGACTGCTCTGCGGGGCCTGAAGTGGCGTCGCAGGTCATTCGGCGGGACGTTCCGCGCCGGTGGGGTGCTGACGCGGTGGCTGGAAGACGCTGATTCCTGAAGGGAATGGGGGATACCTGTCATGCCAAATCGTCGGCAATTTGACCACATCGGCAATTTCAATTTCAAAGTCGAAGTAGAAGGCATCACCACGGGCGCATTTCGCAACGTGGAAGGCCTTGATTCTGAAACGGAAGTCATCGAATACCAAGACGGCGACGACCTGATCCTGCGCAAACGCCCAGGCCGCACCAAGTACACCAACGTGACGTTGAAGCGCGGCTACATCAACAACACTGAGCTCTGGGAATGGCGCAAGAACGTCGTCGAGGGCAAAGTGCAGCGCAAATCGGGGTCGATCATCCTGTGCGCGGACGATGGCAGCGAGATCATGCGGTACAACTTCTTTGAAGGTTGGCCGACGAAGTGGAAAGGCTTCACGTTGGACGGCAAAGGGACCGATGTGAACGTGGAAGAGATTGAACTGGCTGTGGAAAAGATCGAGCGCGGTTGAATCGAAATTCGGGAGGTCGTGAATCGGAGGCGTCGATTCCGCGAGGACTCGGCGTCTTCGGCGTTCTGCCCGGCCGGTGGAATTCTTTTGAACTCGCCGCGGCGAAATTTGTCTGCGGCCGAATACCAGCATGAGGGTCAGGCTGGGCCCTTCATCGCAGGCGGAGCCGCGCGTACGGGCGGGGATGCGCGATGCCACAACTTGGCTTCTGGGATGCGCGAGGCTCAAACTTCACGCGGACCACGGAGGGGCGGACACGGCGACAAGCCGTGGGGCCGCGGGGAACGAAGCCGCGATCAGCGGCGGCGCTCTCCAAGGTGGTGGTGCGTCCGGCGTAAGCTGGGCGCCACCCACGCGATCCGCATCCAAATTCCTCAATTCTATCAAGCCATCACAGTCCTCCGCATCCACTGATCCGGTGTTTGCAGCACAGCGTGGACACGTGCGGCAGCGTCGAGCGCGTTTCGCGCCAGCCGTTGCGTCCAGGTCA
>CAIYBN010000104.1 GCA_903924465.1 uncultured Myxococcales bacterium
AATCAGCAGGTCCGGGGTTCAAGTCCCCGTGTTGGCTCCGGATTTTGAGATTCTGAAGTGCGGGGGACCGCCGGGGGACGCACTTCAGAATCTTGTTCGGGGGAGGGTCGCATGTCGGCATTGGTCACGTACGATGTATCGTCCAAGCAAGCAGAAGTAAAGAAGAAGCTCGTCGCGAAGGGCTATCAGGATCGGTGGCCGTCCGAAGGTAAGCAGGTCTACCTTCCCGATACGACTCTTTGGCACGAATCCAAGACGCCGGCCGAAGCTCGGGACGATGTCACGCAAGTGGCTAAAGAGCTGAGCGTCACCTTGGAGCGCTGCGTCGCGGTGATGCGGAGTGACAATTGGGCCGCCATCTTTGGCGCAGCGCACGCGTAGCGCGGCACGTCGCACTCTCGGGAACTTTGGCTCTTCGAGCATCGTTCATGATGAACAGACGACGAGGGTAGCTCGCGTCTGCATCGCCACGTCCGTCCTTGGACTTCCGAAATCGCCTCTTGCCAGATTCGGCGTCCATCCTATCGTGTTGCGGGCTTGTGGTCCTGGGAGGCATCGTGGAAATCCAAGTTGGCGATAAGATCAAAACGCGGGGACGTTTTTGGGTTTGGCACTTCGGCGTCTTCATCGGCTGGAATTCATTGGGCATTCCGATTGTCATGCACAACGCAAAGAACGGTGGTGTTGAAGAAGTGACCCTTGAAGCTTTCTGCGAGGGACAGCCCGTGTACATGGTCAAGCGCGCCAAACCAGGAACAGCGCATCTGGTCGTTCGACGAGCCTTGGCGCTTCGCGGGATCCGCTACGACTTGATCAATTTCAACTGCGAACACTTCGCCTCGGTCGCGCACGGCGAGGCGCCAGAAAGCAAGCAACTACAGGTCGCGGGCTGGACTGCGGTCGCCGCGTTCACGTTGTACGCGTTTGGTCGCGACACTCGTCATTGGGACGGTGATGTTGGGCAGTATCGGCGATCGAATGGGCAATTCGCGGGACGGTAAGGCCATCATCCGTCCGCCAGTTCCACCCGCTCAATCTCCGCCGCCAACGTCCCATCCGCAATTCCCGCATAATGTCGGGCGGTTGTCGTGACGTCCGCGTGCCCAAGCAGGCGCGACACGTGGAGCAGCGGCACACCGCACGCGATCCAGTGTGCGCCGCACGACCGCCGCAGGCCGTGGAAGTCGACGACCGTCACCTTCGCCTTACCGCAGGCGGTCACGGTGTTGTCGCGCAAGTTGTCGCCCTTGAAGCCTTCCGGGCCAAAGATGCGGCCGCCTTCGCCCCAAATCTGCTTGGCGTCGGCGAGCAGTTCCTGAGCGCGCTTGTCGAGCGGCACGGCGCGCGGGTGCTTCGACTTCATCTTCGGGATCGTGATCGCCTGGCGGCCGGTCGTCTGGTGCAACCATGTCCATTCGGCGGCACAGAGCTCCCCTGCCCGCAGGCCGGTATGGAGCACGAATTCGGCGCGCACGCGATGGTGTTTGCTGCACGCCTCGACAAATTTCGCCCACTCCTCGTGCGGCATCCACGGCCGGATCTGATGCGGCGGCACCGTCAGCTTGATTTCAGCGGTCGGGTCGGCGTCGATGAAGTGCTCCGCCTTGCCGTACTTGAAGAGCGCGCTCGCCTGGCGCAGGTACGACTTCTTCGACACCGGCTTGCACGTCATCGCGTCGAGCCAGGTCTGAATCGCCGCCTTGCCGATGTGCTTGAGCGGGCGGTCCGCGCCGATGTGGCGCGTGAGCAAGTTGAACGTGCGTTCATAGCTGTTGTGGCTCGCCGGCGCCAGGCGGTCGCGCGCGAGGAACTTCTTGACGAGTTCGCTCAGCAGCAGCGGGTCCGGGTCGGGCGCGTCGAGAATGCCGTCTATGTGCGCCCGCCAAATTGCTTGGGCTTTGACGACGGCTTCTTCGGGCGATTGACCCGTATCCTGGCCTTTCTCACCGCCATCGTACCAATATCGAATTCGGTAGCGGGTGGTGGCAGTGCGCCCGCGCTCGTTGCGGACCTCGGA
>CAIYBN010000105.1 GCA_903924465.1 uncultured Myxococcales bacterium
CCACACGCTTTTGGGCCTCGACAGGTCGCGAACAGCAGGTCATGCTCGGTCCAGGCGCGGCTCCGGACGGTCCGGCGCTGCCAGGACGGTGAATGTGGCAGGCAAGTTCAGCAGGTGGACATGCTCGGAACGCCTATCGGCACGGTCCTCAAACACCCGCGCCTGCACCGTCTGGCCAATCAGCCGCGATGGCACCGAGTACGTGTTCTCCCGCACCCGCACCGTGCTCCACGTCGACACCGGCGCGGCCACCGTGATGTGCTCCGCCAGGCGCTTCGCCGTCACCGCCTTCATCACCGCCTGCTCTTCGCCCACCCGCTTGCTGCGCTGCGCCAGTAGCTGACCTGGACGCCCTGGATGACGCAGCGTAGGTGATTCGCGACAGCATGCGCGACATGTGGACTGGCGGAGACGTCGGCCGCGGGTGCACCGCTACGCTTGAACACCTGAAAATGACGCGTTTCTGAGCCGCTGTGGGCCTTGACGGGGGCGGCCGCGGGCCAGAAACTGGCGGTCAGGCACGTGCTGGATGGTCCGGTGCGGGCGAGGTGCCGCGCGACAATTACACGTCGCGGAGGCGCGCGGTACTTGACGCGCGGGAGCGAGGAGCTCGATGTGGACAGCAAGTTCAGCCGGCGGACCCCATGGGACATCCTATCAGCGCAGTTTTTGCTGCGCTACCGGCGGAGGCTGGATGTGTGCAGTGAATCGCGGGGATGGACGGCTTTGGAGTTCTTTGCACATTTGGCCGGCCCGGCGGTCGGCGAAAGACGTGAACGACTGCGAGCTTCTCTGGAGCACTTCGCCCTTGACGTGTGAAGTGGTTTCACATACCTTGATCGTCGGGAGGCGGGATGAAGGCCAAGAAGCCCTACTGGGATCTGGAGAATGTCAAGGCGTTGGCAGCCAGCGGCAAGCTGTTCCTGACCAAGACCAAAGCCGAGAAGTCCTTTCCAGATCCCGCCACCGCGATGGCCACGGCAAGGGCGACCATCGGCGACCTGACCGAGCGCCAGTTCGCCGAGACGCTCAAGCAGATCGACACCTGCGACGTGTACGGTGTCCGCATCAACGGGCGTGGCTGGTATCTGAAGGTCACGATTGACGAACTGCTCGTGGTCGTGTCGCTGCATCCGCTGCTGAGGCCGTTGCACACGAACTCAGGCATGTTGCTGCCCGTTCCGCCGTCCGAAGAAGGCCGAAAGGCCGGAGGAAAGACCGATGAAGTGCCATAACTGCCACAAGGGAACCGTGACGCTGCTCGCCCGGCCGGGTCGGACGGCCCCGTACAAATCGATTCCAAACCTGCTGGTGCCCGCGGACTTGGAGATCCAGACCTGCGACCACTGCGGCGAGGAATGGATGACGCCCGAGGATGCGACGCGGATCGACGCGGCCATGAACAGCGTGTACCAGCAGGAACTGCTCCGTCGCCTGCGGTCGGTGTTGCCAGATGCCAAGGAGGCGAGCCGCATCGAGCGGGATCTCGGCCTGTCCAGGGGCTACCTGTCGCGGCTGAGGAAGTCCACGCGGCCACCGAACGAGTCTCTGCTGGCGATCCTCGCCTTGTTCCGCCAGCACCCGTCCACGCTTCGGCAGGTGGAGGCATTCTGGCAGCAACCCGTGCAGCAGCAGTAGCCCGGCATCTCGCCCGGAGCTTCGTCCACACGAGCCGGTCTACACGTCGTGCATCCTGTCGCGCGTCGGCTACGCAACGGCATCCAGAGCGTCCAGGTCGGCTACCGGCGCAGCGATCTTCTGTCATGGTCAACGCCTTCTCAATCCATGGCGCGACAAATCATTCACAATGACAGAACCAAGTTTGCCATGTCGGCGAGCTCCACGCCAACCGCCGGGAGAAATGTGATCACCCGTTCAACACCGAAATCTGCCCAATGAGAGGTTAAGCGAGCGTTCAGCTCGACCTTCGCGCCGCTCCAACTATGGCTTGATAGAGATGAGCCGCCACGCCGGCGCATGGTCTCGCGCAAAGCTGTCCATGGAAATCGGCGGTCGCTCGAGGACGGTGGCCACGTCGGGCGAGATGGGAGCGCAAGCGCCCAAGCGAACCAGGCGATAGAAGCCGATGAGTCGCTCGATCCAGGCCGGAGGGAAGCCGCTCGCCGCCAGGTCGCGGCGCGCTTCGTCCTCGGAAAGCGATACGTAATGGATCGATCGTCCAGCTGCTTTGCTCACTTTCGCTGCTATCTCTTCGAGCGATAGCGATTCGCCGCCAGTGAGCGTGTAGCCACGCCCCGCCAGCGCTGCGTCGGTGAGCGTGCGGGCAGCGACAGCTGCCACGTCGCGCGCGTCGACGTACGAGAGCCGGGCCTCGCCGGCAGGGATGCGGATCTCGCCCCGCTCGCGGATTCGTTTGCCGATGGCTCCGCCGGCCAGCATCTGCATGAAGAAGTTCGGCCGAAGGTGGGCAAAAGCAAGCCCGCGTTTCTCGACGTGCCGCTCGATCTTGTGAAGGGCCGCCTCGGGCAGCCTCTCCATTCCCATGGCGCTGAGCGTGGTGACGTGAGCCACGCCGGAGCGCTGCATCTCGTCGACGAGCGGTAAGCCGTAGCGATCGGCGTGGTCATCGCCCGGTCGTACCATGAGAAAGACGCGTTCGACACCCGCGAGCGCCGCTGGCCAGGTTTCGGGGCGCTCGAAATCGAGCTCGACCGGGTGAACCATCCCTTCACAGCCCGGGCGAAATGAAGCCGGATCGCGGGTGGCAGCGCGCACGGCCAAGCCAGCGCGGGCCAGCTCGGCGACCACGAGGCTACCGACGGCGCCGGTGGAACCGATGACCAGGATGTCGCGTTTCATGGCAGTTCCATCGGGTGTTTTCAGAATGGGATCCGCATGAGGCATCCGATGGGGTCTGCCGCTTGAACTCTCCGCCCACGTCCGGCGCCTCCGCAGCCTCGGACCGTCCGAATTGCCGCCTGAAACCGATTGTGCCCCGTCGGCAGACCACGTCAAGCGTCAAAGCCGCGCCGTTTTCGGCACTTCAGGCGGATCTATTCATCCGCGGCCGGCACTTGCCAGTCCACACGCCCGCGCCGACAAGCAGTCCGTTGGGGTCTCGCTTCGCCATTCGCCGCCCTCATTGAGCTCCTTGGCAGCGCGGGACCGTCCCGATCTGCGCGTTAAGCCGAGCATGCCGGGTCCAGCGAGCCCGTGTCGCAAGGGCCGAAATTGCTTGATTTTCAGGTGTACAGGCGCAGCTGCGCACCCGCGGCCGGCAGCAACCGCGATCTGACTTCTGCGCGGAATGGTCGGCGGACTTCACGTTCATTTAGGACAAGTGGATGTTGACACCATGGTCGTCATCGGGTGCCGCCAGTGCGAAGTACCAGCCCCGGTTAGCCGCAATGCCGATCACTTAGCCAATTCATCATGATAAATAGCCACTTGCAGAATGTACGCGCCCAGACGGGCGCAACGCGCGCCCTGAGTTGTCCGGATTGCGCCGCCGTTTTTCCTCGCGAGCGATCCGCCAGACGGGAGCGTTTCGAAATCAGATCACAACAATATCCAGCTATTTCCACGTATTTCACGCTAAGTGACTGGCATTGCGGTTAGCCGGTCGACACGTTGCGCATGGACTCGCGGCAGCGCCTAAGCAGCGGCAGCCAGGGCACTTACACGGCAGTGAGCGTAAAGAAGCTTGGGCTCTCCGGGCGTACGGCGGCTTCCGACCGTGCGACGAACGCACATCACCAGCTATCTACGCCCGGAATCTTCCGGCACCGGCGGCAACACACCCGTCCGTCGCGCCAACTGCTGGACCATGCCGTAGACGACCGCCCGGTCGCTGCGATCCAGGCGCCGCAGAAGTTCGATGGTCAGGTCCAGACGTTCCTGCTCGCGCGCACCCAAACGGATCCGGCCCTGTGGCGCGAGGCCGGGCGGTTCGTCGGGCTCGTCGGGTAGCGGTGGGTTGCGAATCGCCAAAGGGCTTCGGCGCGGGCTCTCGACCGGCAAGACAACCACAGAATTCGCCGGCGCCCTGCTCGGACGAATGCGTGGCCGGTTGCGCCCGTTCTCCGCCTGTGGCGTCGTCGCGGCATTGGCCAGCAGCAAGGCGTCGGGGGTTGTGCCGAGCGTCGTGCAAATTCTCAAGAGTGTTTCAAAGCTTGGCAACGATTGGCCACGCTCCAGACGGGCGTATGCCTCGATGGAGATGTCCAGACGATCAGCGAGCTGTCCTTGCGTAAGCTGCTGGTCAAAGCGGCGGGTCCGCAGCGCACTGGCCAGTCGCTCCGCCGTTTCGCGTGCTGCAGCCGCATCCTTGGGTCGTGGTGGCATGGCAATGCTCGGGCACGCAGGCCCGCGTGACGTAAGTATTCTCATCCGCAGTTGGCAGCGGCTTGAATGAATCATTGAGCCTGATAAACTGGCGTAAACGTCAGATCTTGCCGATTCCCGACAAGCGACGCCGTGGGTGCAAGAGCGGAGTATGCGATGATGTTCAACTCGTTCCGATACATGGTAGCACTGGCAGTGCTTGTGATGGCGAGTAGTTGCGGAAGCAGCGCCGCCGGCGGTGGCCAAGGCGACCTGGCGGGTGGCGGCGACAAGCCGGACACAGCGACCTTCGACGCCAACGCATGCACAACTCAGAGCGACCACTGCAATGGAACGACGCTGTTCTACTGTGAGCAGAATCTGGTCATGCTCAGCCGGGCATGTACGGTGGACGCCTGCAAACTTGCCGGGTTCAAGGGAATCGCCACTCCCGGGTGCGGAATCGGTGCCGATGGGACGACCGGTTGTCTCTGTCTGGCATGCACCATCGCCGACACCAAGTGCGTTGCCGAGACAGCCTACGCGTGCGACGTGGCCACTGGCAAAATTGCTGAAGTTGTCTGCGACCCCGGACTCGGCCTGGTCTGCAAGAACGGCAAATGTGTCCAAGCATCCGTGGGGCCAGTTTGCGGGAACGGTTCCTGCGAGTCGGGGGAGACCGCGACCAGCTGTGCCAAGGATTGCCCGCACTGGTGCGATTCGCATTGCGGCCCCACATCCGGCGGCGCATGCGCGTGCGACAACCTTTGCGCAAGCTATGGTGACTGCTGCCTCCCGGACGGCACCGGTGCGCCGAAGAAGGACAACAAGACCTGCGCGGGTTCGACCTGCGCGGACTGCAACGGCACGCAGCCGATGTGTGGCGACGGCAAGTGCAACGGTTCTGAGACATCCACGTCGTGCAGTGGCGACTGCAAAGCGCCCGCAACAGTGTGTGGAAACGGCGTTTGCGAGGCGGGCGAAACGACCGTCAAATGCGTTCAGGACTGTCCACCTCCGGCGTCATGCGGTGACGGCAAGTGCCAGACTGGCGAAACCGCAGTCACGTGTCCAAGCGACTGCAAGTGCACGGCGAAGGACACCTTCTGCGACCCTGACGGTCAGTCGCTGCACTACTGTGGCACGACACAGACCTTGACGCAGTTGGGATGTTCGAAAGCGTGCAGTGACAAGGGCAAGACGTTCACCAAGTGCCAAGTCGACCCAACTGACGGCGCACAGAAATGCTTCTGCAAGCTTTGCGGCAACGGGACTTGCGAATTTGGAGAATCATACGCAAGTTGTCCAACGGACTGCGCATGCACGAATGGTGACAACGTCTGCATCGACCTCACGACTGCAGACAGTTGTGACGGCACGAAACTGACTCCACAGGCGTGCAGCGACTCGTCATGCAAGGCCAGCGGCCTTGGCACGTCGTTGGGATGTGGACCGTCGAACGCGGGCTACACTTCGTGCCTGTGCAAAGAGTACGGCTGTCCGGACGGATTTTGTGAGTCGAATGAGACAAAGGACAGCTGTCCAGCCGACTGCATTGCGTGCGCCAGCAACGCCACTTGTCCTGCGACAGAGCCGGTGTGCTCCGCCTCGCTGGGTCAATGCGAGGAATTGGATGGCAACAAATTCGTGTTCAAATTCATCTATGGCACTGTTCCGGGCGCAATGCCAGACGGCTCGGCCTGGGATCTCTTCGGTAGCCCGTATGCCGATCCCTACGTCGAACTCACCATCGACGGTGTTGTCGTCTGCACGACGCCGTATGCCTCGGACACGATGTATCCGTTCTGGAATGCGGCATGCACCACAGCGCCAGTAGTCTTCGCGACTAGCAAGGTGAAGATCGCCATTTGGGACGACGACGTGGGCGTCGACAACCTGATCGACTCTCAAACTTGGGGCGATTTCGCCACAATTCTGAAAGCCGGAAAGTACGACGGTCCGATTGGCACTGCGAAGACCAGCCAAATCAACTTCACTGTCACTGCGCAGTAGGCCCCTATCAAGACATCTTGCCTTGTCCCGATCCTGCATCCGCCAAACCCCGTGAGGTGCCGACGTGAACTGCTCTCGCCATGCCAACTTGCCCATGGTCGCAGCGGCGACGCTGACGATGTTCCTTTGTTCCTCGTGCTACCACACCGCGATCCAGACCCGCGCGTCATCGGACGGCGAACACGAATCACACCAATGGTTCCTGCTATGGGGCGCGGCGCGCGTCAGCGACCCGCCCGGCCAAGAATGCTCTGACGGTCTTGCCTATGCGGAATCGAGGCTCGGTGTCGGTGACATCGCAATAGGCGTCCTGATCGGCCTCGCCACGACCGGCGCCATCTACTGGGCCTGCGGAGACAACAACGCCTGCAAAACAGGAAGTTTTGGTGCAGGAGGTTACTTGGGAACATTCGTCGGCACGCGGACAGTGACCTACGGCTGTCGCCGTGGCTACAGCGTACCGCCGGCCCGCCCACAGCCGCGTGTGCTGACGCCAGAGCCGGAGACTGCGCCGCCCGTGCATCAGACTGCGACCGCGTCAGCGCCACGGTCCAAAACGGACGCGTGTATGGAGTCGGATTTTTGCACGAAATATGGCCGTTGTGTCCACGACGGCAAGCGCTGCGTGGCCACCACAGACGCGGGCTGCAAACAGTCGCTGACGTGCCAGGTCTCCGGGAAGTGCACGGCAAGAAACGGCGAATGCGTCGGGAAATAGCGATTGGCCGCGACGCGACGGCCGTGGAAGGGGGCAGCAATGAGCCAGATGAAACCGTGTCCTTTCGGGTGTTGTTCAGAACCACAGATCATCGACGTCAAACAGTCGGTCTTCGTCCGGTGCACGGGCTGCGGGACGACCTCGTTATTTCGCTGCGATTACGGGCCGCCCAAGCGCAATAGTGCGCACTATGCGTCGCGTGAAGTCGCACGGTCGGAGGCGATTGAGTTCTGGAATCATCGGCCGACGGAGGAGAGGCTGGAGTCCCGCATCCGAGAGTTGGAGACCGTGCTTGGGGCTGGGATTGGCGGGCCGGTCAAGGCGGGGTGACCGGTGCGGGACGGGTGGGCTGCGCCATTGCCGGAGGTTCCCGCGGCCGACGTCCAAAAACCACCTGCTTCCGGCCCGGTTCCGGCCACGCCTTGTGGACCGGCAGATCACCGCGATTCTACCGCCGCGCGTGAGGCGACTTTTGGACCGCCCTTCAACGGGCGCCGGGCGCCAACGCCGTCAACTCGCCGCTGGAGATCCCCAGCGCCGAAGACAGCGCACGCGTGGTTGCCAGCGTCGGCTCCTGATGGCCTGTCTCCAGCCGGCTCAGCGTGATGCGCGACAATCCTGAAGCCAGCGCCAACTGTGCCTGGGTCCAGCCAACTGCCTGTCGCCACGCACGGATTCGCGCGCCTACGGTGCGATTGGCTTGCGCGTCGGCCAACTGCATCTGTTTGCGGTAGCCCGCATCCGCGAGATAGCGAAGCCCGTCCCACGGCAGCGGCACCTGACGCCGATCGGTACGGCGAACGACGACAGTCTGGGCGGCCTCGTCCAGGGCGACGCCAGCGGGCTCCCCGCCAATTCGCCTGATCAGTTCTGCCAACGGCAGCCGCCAAGTCATGCCGTCGGCGAAACGCACGTCAAGGCCGGCGGCAGACACGCGCGCCCACGTCAGAAAAAGTGGAGCCCAGTCAAACTGGGCCTCAGAGGCGAACATGGTCATGGCGAAACCTCGCGCGGCGGGTTGAAACGGTCAAAGGCAGTGCGCATTTCTTCCAGAAACTCCACAACGTGGGGCCGCAGGGCTTGCCACTCGCGGAGCGCCCGGCGGGTGTACGAGCCGGGCAGAGGGTCGCCACTGCGGAGGTCAAACAGGATGATCCCGTCGCGACCGTCGTCGAGGCGGACGTGTGCGTGTGGTGGTGGATGGTCATTGGGGTAAACATAGATCCGCTTGCCTTGAATCGTCTTTGCGTATGGGCTGAATTCGTCACGCGGCGTCATCTGCCCTCCGGGTAAGTGTAGCATCCTCGCTACATGAATGCACGGTGTTCTGCGCCTCTGCCAACCGACGTCGCAGCGTCGACCGCGGCAGCTTCAACATGTCTGCTACTTCGCGCAGTGGCCGGCCTTGGTCAAGCAGCACTTGGGCCGCACGCAGATCCAGCGTGACCCTTGGCCGGCCGCAATGCTTGCCTTCAGCTTGTGCGCGCGCAACGCCGGCCTTGACGCGCTCGACGATCAACGACTTCTCAAACTCCGCCATCGCGCCGACCATCGTGAACACCATCTTGCCGACCGGCGTCGCGGTGTCGATTTGCTCGCGCAAGCTGACGAAGTCGACGCCAAGTCGACCGAATTCCTCCAGCGCCGCGAGCAGGTGCGTGGTCGAGCGGGCGAATCGGTCAAACTTCCACACCGCGACGATGTCCAGCTTGCCGCGGCGTGCGTCGGCCATGAGGCGGTCCAGCTCCGGCCGCGTCGCCCTGCCGCCGCTGACGCCGCGGTCGACGTATTCGCCGGTGATGGTCCAGCCACGCTGTGCGGCGACCTGGCGCAGTTCGGCCAGCTGGGTTTCGGGGTCCTGGCCGCGGTCGAGGGTCGAGACGCGGGCGTAGAGTGCGGTGCGGGTCATGGTTGTGCCTTCGCGTCCGCCGCGGCCAGTGGCTGCGGGGTTTCGCCGGTTCGCCGCATCGCCAAGCGATCGACCAGCGAACGAATCTGCGCCGGCTCCAGTTCATCAAGCCGGCCATACAAGTAGAGTTGCTGCGCACGGCTGGCGTTGCGTGGCGGGCCGGAGTGGAAGCGAATCAGGAAGTTCGCCTCGCTTTTAGTCAGCGCTGCCAGGCGCTCGGGTCCAGTCAGCGTTGTCAGGTAGACAAGTTGCTTGGCCGTGGCGGGTTGGGCTGGTTGGCGGTTAGTCATTGACGCTCTCCGCTTGCCGGGGCGGCGGTGCGAACTTCGGCCGAGAGAGGCACTGCGCTGTGACCGCAACACCATCCGCAACAGGATGCGAAACTTTCGACTGCGAACGGTTCCAATAGCTTTCGGCGCGCGCAACACCCGCAACAGGCAAAACCGTTACATCGCTCCCATGCGTGTGTGTGTGCGCGCGCTTTTGCATAGAGTCGGATAGGGGTGTTTTTGCATGTTGCGGGTGTTGCGCTGTTTGTTTTCATGGATGAATCTCACGATCGAAGGTGTTGCGGATGGTGTTGCGAGGGTGTTGCGCGCTGGTCCAACCTGTTGCGCCGACTGATCAGTTGCCGCCCTGGTAGTCGTTGCGGCCCAAATCGGGCGCCCCCGCAGCCGTTCTCTCGTTCAGGCCAATGCCGCGCCAGCAACGCACGCCGCCGTGTGTTTGCCCGTCCTCGATCTTCCGCACTGCGAAGTCTGTCTTGATCGCTCGGTCAGACGGGGTCTTGTATCCCCGATCAGTGAACCACTTTCGAAGCGCCAAGCGCATCGCTTCCTTGTCGACGGTCAGGTCCGGACTCAGGTTGCAGCACTCCGTCAGGAATTGACCGACGATGTCCTCGCTTTCGCGGTAGCATGCCGTCGCGGACTCGACAGCGGCACATTTGCCAAGACCTTTCGCGTTGTATTCGCGCATGCCGTCGAGACACCACGACAGAATGCCGTCCATTTCCGGCTGTGCCGTCAACTTTGCCGGTAAGTCTCCGTCCTCAACGGCGATCTTTGCCGAGAACGGGACAAGTCGCACCCGGCGCCAGATACCGCCGTCGGTGCCGCGGATGCGGGGCTTGTCGTTGCCGGAGATCCAAAACGTGTGCGTCGCGGGAAACTCATAGAAATCTTGTCGCATTTTGCGAGCGCGGATCGGATCGCCGCCGGTAAGCGACTTGATCCGGACTTCGTCCCAGGCCGCGCCCTTTGGCACTTCAGCACCGACCGCCATCCGCGCGCCCTCCAAATCTGCCAATTCGGTCGGATGCGACTCGAATTGCTTGGCGATCAGCAACCCCGGCGGCAGCGAAACGCCGTATTCGCCAAGGGCGTGCAGGATCGCGTTGAGAAAGGTCGACTTGCCATTTCTGCCGTCGCCCCAGCAGAACAGGAAGAGGTGATCGCGCTGGACGCCAACCAACGTCAGCCCGACCGCACGCTGGACCCAGTCGCGCAACTCATTGTCACCGCAAAAGATCTGCTCAAGAAACGCCGTCCATACGGGCGCGACGGCTTGCGGATCGAACCGCGCACGGGTGCAGCGCGACAGCATCGCTTCAGGGGCGCACGCGGTCACATTCCCGTCTCCCCGCAGATCAAGCACGCCGGTGGGAGTGCACAACAGCCACGGGTCGGCGTCGAATTCGTCCGCCTGACACGAGATTGGCGGAATGTGAGCGCCGAGAGCGGTCATCGCGTCCAGGCGCGGTTTGGATTCCGACGTGTACGCATGCGCCTGCATCCGCTCGCGAAGCGATGCCTGTTCCTTGTCTTTGGAGTTGAATGTTGGCTCGGCCGACAGGCATTCGGCTTCCGCCATGATCGATCGCGCCGTCTCAGCAGCAGCGCGGTGGACGGAGCCACCTTCGTTACGCTTCCAGTGACTGCCGCTCCAGCACAGCCAGCGCTCGCGATCCTCCACGTAGCGCAGCGTGGCGCCGTGACGGTCAGCCAGACGCTCGCCGTTGCCAAGATCCGTGCACGGTCGGTGGCCGCTCGCTTGGGCATCTTCCGCGGTGCCGGAATCGGTCTGTCCATCGGACGCGAGCCGCGCCGCCGCTGCGCCCTCCTCCAACGTCATCGCTTCTGGATCGTTTTGCTCATCCATCTTGGCCTCCTTCTCAAACAGCCCGTACCGAGCCACGCGCTCCGCTACGGTTCGCACTCGCCAAGCACGCGCGCAGTTCTCCGTCCGGCAGCGGCTCCGCGTTGCCGCCGTTCCACT
The DNA here is from genome assembly GCA_903924465.1 of uncultured Myxococcales bacterium. Classification (GTDB taxonomy): domain Bacteria; phylum Myxococcota_A; class UBA9042; order UBA9042; family UBA9042; genus CAIYBN01. The sequence continues at coordinate 11,202 of CAIYBN010000105.1, forward strand.
GCTCCAGCAGTGACAAGGCATCGGCTTCGGCCAATCCCAGGTCACTGACCAACCACTTCGCGCCCCGGTACGCTGTCGCATTGCGCGAACCGACTGCCGCCGGGCCGATCTTCGCTAGATAGCGCTGGCCTCGAACCAACGGGTCGCCGGGCCGGCCGGCGATGCGCGGCGCCGCTGTCTTCGCCGCCGCCGGCCGCCAAACCGGCGCCCGCGCAAGCAGATTGCCGACACGGAGCGTCCGCCCGGCGATCGGGTAGACAATCTCGCGCTCAGATCCGTCGCCGACGGCGGACGCCGCGAACCAGAGCCTCGACGTGTTATGCGTCGTATGGTCGAACCAGCAATTGCCCAAGGCGCCGAACACGATGCGGGCAGCCGTGTACGAAGCGCGCCAATGCGCCAGTTCTGCGCCAGTTACCGGCAGCACCAGCGGTAGCACCAACCGCCACTTGATGACCTGGCGACCGGCGTCGTTTGCCTGGCCGTGCGAAGGCGAACGGTGCGCGACATAGGCAAGTCCGACGCTGTCGAGCGTCGGCAGCAACGTCGTCCAGTCGCCGTGGTCGTCACAGTCCAGCACCAGCGCGAAGAGCGCCTGGGTCGCCGCGTCGGCGCGACGATTACCCTCGAACCGCCCCGGCGCCCAGACTGGCACCTGCTTTTTGTTCGCGACGCGCAGGGCTTTCGTTTCGACGAGCCACCAGCCAAGGACGTCCCAGGTACCTTCGTGAAGTTGTCCGTTCGGGTCGCACAGCCCTGGCCACCGTGTCCATTGCATGGTCGTCCACGCCGCTTCGTTTGACGAGACGAGGGCTGGCAATACTGCGTGCGCCCATGCGACCAACGCTGGCGGCGGCCAGTCGGCCGGCGGCGACGTCATGGTGGCCGCGGCGTGGTAGAGGTCGGCGAGGTCCGTGGCGCTTGGAGCTTGCTGGGCCTCCTGCAGCCGGTCGCTCATTGCGCGACCTCAACTGCGTGCTCCTGCAAATACGCCAGCAGCTTGCGCCGGCTGAACCGCACCGACCGCGTCCCGAGCCGGTAGTGGGGCAAGCGCTTGGCGTGCACGAGTCCGTAACACGTATTGATTGGAATTCCCAGCAGTTCTGCCGCATCACTGTACCCGATGATGTCGCGGGGGGCATTTGCCGAGTCGACCGCTTCTTGATTCTTGTCCATCGTGAGCACCTTCGCGGCCGTCCATTGCCGCGTTCATGCTCAAACTTTGCGCCTTGCCTTGGTCCCCGTAAAAGCCACGATCTGTCAGTTCGTTCCACTCCGGGATTTCCGTGTAATTGGAATGACTTTCGCGTACTTTTCGACAGCAGCATCCGCTACGGCGGCAGGGGCCGGCGACGGCGCAGGGCTCCCAAACCGGGCGTAGTCGGCGGTAAACGCGTGCGGCGCCAGGTGCGCGTACCGCATCGTCATCGCCGTGCTCTTGTGGCCGAGGATCTGGCCGAGCTTGAAGATGTCGCCGCCCTTCATCATCCACTGGCTGGCAAACGTGTGGCGGAGCGAGTGAAAGTGAATGACGTGGCGGTACTCGCCGGGCTTTACGCGCTCGGGACGGTCAAAACCCGCGGCGTCCAGCACCTTGTACATCCGATCCGAAAAGATCCACGCGCCGGGGTCGAACATCTTGTCGACCCGGTTCGGGAAGACCAGTTCGCACGGGTTGGTCGCGCGCCAGTCCGTCAGGATCGGCAGCAGCACATCCAAGATCGGCACGTAGCGGACCTCGTCGGCCTTGGTCGGGCCGTCAAAGCTCGCCTGCACCGTGATCCGCCGTCCGGGCAGGTCGACGCTGCGCCACGTCAGCGCCGCCAGTTCGCCTTCGCGCATGCCGGTCCAGATCGCAGTGGCGTAGAGGACGTAGGCGTCCATGCCGTCGGCGCGCGCCGCCGCCAGAAACTTTTGCACCTCCGCGTCCGTCCGCAAATAGCGGAAGTCCTTGGAGAACAGCCGCACCTTCGGCTTGCGGATCCGCGGCACCTTGACCAGCCAGCCGAGATCCAGCGCGGCGTTGAGCATTGTGCCCAGGAGCGTCAGCAGGTTGGACACGGTCTTGGGGCTGAGCGCCAGCTTGGTGGCGCGGAACGAGTCGATGTGCGCGACGCCGATCTCGATCAGCTGCATCGCGCCAAAGAACGGCGTCAGATGGCGGCGGATGATGCTGGCGTCGTCCTTCTTGCTGCGCTTGTGGATGGCGCGGTTGGCGAGCCAGTAGGCGACCAGATCCTCGAACGTCCGCGCCGGCGGTGGCGCATCCTTCATGCCAACGCGGATCGCGTCTGCGTCAGCCTGATGCTTCGTTAGCGCCTTCTGCGCGTCGCGGAAGGTGTCGTGGAGTTCACAGCAGCGCTTGCCGAGGTGGTCGGTCCAGCGGATTCGGTACTTGTCGCGGTATGCTTCGGGCTTTGCCATGGTCGCTTTCCTATCGAAAGCGAAACCGGAACGCACAGCCACATTCTGTCAGATCGTTCCTACGGCCCTTGCGTCTGCTCTTTAGCTGCTCCAAACGCGCCTGAAACGGATGCTCAGGGCGCGAGTGGGAACAAAGTGGGAACAAAACGCGAAAATCCGGCACCTACAGCTTGTGTAAGTACCGGATCTTCAAGGGGTCGCGGGGGCAGGATTTGAACCTGCGACCTTCGGGTTATGAGTGTAGTCTTACTAACTGAAATCATTAGGTAAACGGTGAATTATCAACGGGTTGTGTTGCCGTGCGTTGCCGGAAGTCGAGGCAAAATAAGGCTTTTGTGTTGCCCGCCGTGTTACCCCGCTTGGTCGCGGTGCGACGGCGTGCTCGGGCGACGTCAGCGTGTCGCCGTCGTCGGTAGCCCGCCTATCACCGACGCCTTGAGGGGCACATGCCCACCAGGACGACGAAGCCATGCACGACATCGATGAGAACGAAGAAATCCTGAACGAACTCGACCTGATGAACGACATTGGTGAAGCCAACTACAAGCTCGCCATGATTGGCATGGTCGGCGGCCCCAGGACGGCGGCCCGAATCGCCGACGAGCTTTGCGGACAGGTCGAGGAGGGGATTCGACTCATGGGCAAGGTGCCAGCTTCACGGGCAAAACTGGCCAAGGTGCTGGTCAACCACGTCAAGGTGCTGACGGCCATGACGCAGGCGTGGGCGTCGGAC
>CAIYBN010000106.1 GCA_903924465.1 uncultured Myxococcales bacterium
CGTCCGCGGTGGACGCGGTGGTTTTGAAGTCACCGGAACGATACGCCGTCATTGTCTTTTTGCGAGGTTACGCCGCCGTCGGAACAGCGGTCGGCTGGAAGTCTGCGGAATCAGATCGAAGATCAGTCTGCAGATGCGCCCGTGCCTCGTCGGCGGATTGCGAAACCCGCTGGCCGCAGGTACAATCACCAAACGCGGTCGTGTCGACACAGGCATCTGGAGCGGTGTTGACGCCCGGCACGCGCAACGAGGGGCCCCATGAATCGCATTTTGACTCCGAATCGCTGTCCGGTTTCTCCGGTCGAAATCCTGAAATCTCAACGCGTTTTGATGCTCTTCACGCTCGCGTTGCTGGTGGGCGCATGCGGCACCAAAGCTGCCGCGACGGAAGACGTGCCCGTGATTGACGACGCGACTGACGACGCCACGCAGGACACTGCGACGGACGATACCGGGCCGGACGATGCGGCGACGGATGCGGTTGCGGCGGATGTCGGCAGCGACACCGTTTCGCCGGACATCCAGGATGTGCAGGCCGACGAAGTGCAGCAATGGCAATGCACCACGGACGACGACTGCCTGAAGACCATCAACCCGATTTGCCAAACCAGTTCGTGTGTTGAACACCAATGCACCAAGGGTGTCCTGAAGACGGGCGGCAACGTCTGCTGCAGCGACACGGACTGCCAACAGCTCAGCTGCCAGACCGCGGCATGCAACATGACCAGCGGTTTGTGCGACTACAAGCCGACGCCGAATTGCTGCGCCGACAAGACCACGATCCTGCCCAAAGTGACGTTCGAGACCCAAGGCAGCTTGCAAGGCTTCACGGGCACCGTGACGACGCCCGCTACCGGTTCGACCGTCGCGTGGCAGGTCTCCAACAAGCGCGCGTGGACCGGCAAGTCGTCGCTCTACTTCGGCAATGAATGCTACAACTACGACACGTCGGCGACGGCCGCCACGTCTTGCCAGTCGACGGGCGCGGGCGCCAAGGTCACCGGCAAGTTGGTGTCGCCGGAACTGGTCATCCCCAAGGACGCATCTGGCAAGGTCAAGCCAGCCATTTTGCACTACTGGCTGTGGCTGGACGCCGAACCGCCGTTCCTGGATGGCAATGCCGGTCTCGCGGGCACGTCGTGCACGTCGTGCGCCATCGATCAGGTGTGCGTCAACTTGGGCAATGGGGCGCAAGACGCTTGCCTGACCGAAAAAGACGTGCTGACCGTCACCGTCAACGGCGCGGCTGTGACGCCGACGCCTGTGTGGGCATCCACCAAGATTGGCAAGACCACCGGCGGCCAGTGGGTCCACCGCGTCATCAATCTCGCGGGATTTGGCGCTTCCGCCACCGTGACCTGGACGTTCGCGACCGGCGACGGCATGAACAACCAGTTTGAAGGCGTGTACCTGGACGACATCGTCGTCGAGACGCTTTGCGCGACGGACAGCTCCTCGTGCGACAAGACCACGACCTGCACCAGCACCGACGGCAACCCGTGCGCCATCAACGCCTGCACGTATTACGACAACGTCACGGACAAGGGCATCTGCTTTGAGGACTTGCAACAAGGCTGCTGCGCGGGCGTCGCCGATTGTCAGGACGGCAACAACTGCACCGTCGATTCCTGCATCCTCCCGGCCGGGGCGGTGAAGGGCAAGTGCAGCAACGTGCCCGACGCCAGCAACTCGGCCTGCTGCCTCCCGGAAAACCTGTTCACGGACGCTTTTGAGAACGGCATCTCGGCGTGGAAGAACATCGGCAGCAACTCGACGGCCGTCTCGTGGCGCGTCAATCCGACCGGCGGCACCAATGGCACGCAGTCTCTGGTCTTCGCCGACGCCACGTACCAGAGCTACGCCGACCCGAAATTGCTGAACCAGGGTCCCAAGGGCACGATTTGCTCGCCGGAAATCCAGCTCAAGTCGGGCACGCTTTACGACATTGCGCGCTTCCAGGTCGCGCTGATCACGGAATGGTGCGGCCAGCCGACGTACAGCAACCCGCCGGGTTCGCTGAAGACCTGCAAGACCAGCGCCGACTGCACGGTCGCGGGTGAAACCTGCAACACCGTCATCGGCGAGTGCACGTTGAGCCCGGCGCTCGACAAGCTCACCGTCACGTTCCAGACCGGTGGCCAGTACTGCGGCCAGAGCGGCTGCTCCGCCGTCGTTTCCAACATCCTGACGCCGCTCTGGTCGAGCGATGACCCCGGCATCAAGGGCTGCACCGATGGCAAGTACGTCCCGGTGGAAGTCGCGTTGGACAAATACGCCGGCAAGAAAGGCCGCGTCTGCTTCACGTTTGACGCCGGCGACGCCAGCGGCAACACGTTCTCCGGTCCCAGCATCGACGACTTCAAGATGGACGTCGCGTGCGAGAAGACGGAGTGCACGGCCGACGCGCAGTGCCCCGCGGTCATCAATTGCCTGCCGGTTGCTGAAGCCGCCACGTGCGACACGGTCCTGCACAAGTGCTTCTGCCAGCCCACCGGCAAGTGCGATCCAAACGCCGCCCCCGCGGTGCTCGCGACGCAGTGTGATGACAAGGACTCCTGCACAGTGGACACCTGCGTGCAGGGCACGTGCGACCACGTGCTGACCGCCGGCTGCTGCACGGAGCAAAAGCAGATTCCCAATGAATCGTTTGAAAGCAGCAAAGGCACGACGCTGCCGACCGGCTGGGTCGCCTCCTTCGCCACGGACGCGCTTTCGCCCACTGGCGACCCGTACGATCAGACGATGAAGTGGCACATCTCCGCCGACAACTTCTACGGTTCCAGCCCGGACCTGTATTCGCTGTATTTCGGCAACACGTTGGGCAACTACGATGCGGGCAACACCAAAGTGCCGTATGGCATGGTTCAGAGCGCGCCTGTCACCATTCCGTTGAACGGCACGACGATTGTCAGCTTCCACTTGAGTCTGTCGACGGAATGGGACGCGCCGGCGGTATTCGCCGTGCCGATGGTCCAGAACATCATCCTCGGCATCGACCGCTTGCGGATGGGTTTTGTCGATGTGGCCGATCCGACCAAGACCGTCAACTGGGCGTGGAGCTCGTACGACATCGGCGGCACGACCAATGGCCAGTGGATGACGATCTCGGTCAAGGCGCCCACCGCGATGGCCGGCAAGCAGGCGCTGCTCGCGTGGGAGTTTGACGCTGGCAGCACGAAGAACAACAACCACGTCGGGCCCTACATCGACGCCATCAGCATGTGGACGACCTGCACGGCGCCGGTTTGCGTTGCCAATGCAGATTGCCTGCCGCCGACGCCCGATGTCTGCAAGTCGTACAACTGCAAGCTGGACGAGACGGCCAAGACCTTCAGCTGCGACACGCCGTTCAAGGCGGGCCCGGGCTGCTGCCAACCCACGTCGCCGCTGCCGTCGGTGACCTTCGAGTCGGGCACCTCGCTGCTGCCGTTGACCGCCTCTGCTACACCGGGGATTCTGACGAAGTGGAGCCTGATTACGCACAAGTACTTGAATGGCAAGTACGAAGCTTATTTCGGCAATCCCGCCAAGTGGAACTATGACGATCCCGTCACCGGCTGTGGCGCGGTCACGTCGGAGCTCGACACGCCGGTGCTGAAGATCGATAAGACCACAGCGCAGTTGCAATTCGCGCTGTACGCGGACATCGAGCAGCCAGTCGGCGCGTTCCAGACCGAGCACTTCCAGGTCATCGTCAAGAACGGTTCGCAGTCGACGGTCATCTGGGACGCGACGGATCCTTCGACCGGTCTGAAGCCGGGGCAGTTCAAGTCCAAGCAGAACATCACGTTGCCGCTGACCAATTTCAACGGTCTGAACGTCGTGATTCAGTTCCACTTTGACTCGGGCGACTGCAACCTCAACGACAAGTATGAGGGCATCTTTGTCGACGACGTTCAAGTCACCGAGCCGTGCGCGCCGTAACCTCTGTGGCGTTTCGACCCGTGCCATGAGGCGCCTGTATGCCTGCCCTGAGTGACCGCAGCTTCAATCCCAAGGCCTGGGGCAAGCTGGGGCTGTACGCCATCGGTCTCGCGCTCGTCGCCACGCTCGTCTGGGCTTCCTCGATTTTCTTTGAGAAATTCGTCGAGAATCCGCGGTTGCTGGAGAAGCGTTTCCACGACCCAGTCGGCCGCGTGGGCATGACGTCCACGCGCATCGCGCATCTGGGCGCCGACGCGGTGCCGACGCTCATCGGCGACATGGACCGCGGCTCTGCAGCGGAGCGGTCGAAGTCGTTGGAATTGCTTTCCGGCATCGACGATCCCCGCGTGGTCCCGACCTTGGCGACCGCGCTCAAGGATGGCGACATCGGCGTGCGTCTGACCGCGCTGGCCGGTCTGGGGCGTACCGGCCGACCCGCAGCTGCTGCGGCCTTGTGGCCGTTGACCCAGACCGACGACGACCTGCTTCGCCTCCGGGCGATCATCGCGCTGGGCCTGTGCGGCGGTGAAGCGGATGTCGCCAAGCTGGTGGCGGCGGCGACGGCGGCGACCGGCCAAGAACGGGCGCTGTTTGCGTGGTCGGCGGGGCGTGTGCAACGCCGCCTGGCGAGCTTGAAGCAAAATGCCGACAAGCCGGAAATCGCCGGTTACGTGGCACCTGCGCCGGCGTATACCAACGACGAGCAGATCCACGCCCGGCAAGTCGATGTCGACGTGCTCCTGGCGGATATTGACGCGGGCAAGGATCTGGCGATCAATGGCGTGAAGTTGAACGAGCTGACCGACGTCGGCTTTGCAACGTGGGATCAAGGGCATCAAATTGCCATCCAGGTGCTCGCGGTGCGCGGTCCGGAAAAGGCGCTCGCGCCCGCTGGCGATGCGCTGCCGATGGAGCCGCTCAAGCCGAGCGCGCAGAAATTGCAGTTGGAAGTGAAGCCACCGCAGCCAGCCCTGTAGCTGGATACCCCCTGCGGTACAGGAGTGAGCATGGGTCGCTTGTTGATTATCGATGATGACGTGCGGTTGGGCGCGCTGCTGGAGCGCTTGCTCAAGCCTGAAGGCTTCCAGGTCACGCTCGTGACCGATGGCCTGCAAGGTGTACGGCGGGCCACGTCGGAAGTCTTTGACCTGCTCGTGCTGGACGTCATGCTGCCGGGCATGGACGGTTTTGAGGTGCTGCGGCGCATTCGTTCCAGCTCCAAGGTGCCGGTCATCATGCTGACCGCCAAGGGCAGTGACAACGACCGCATTGTCGGTCTGGAACTTGGCGCGGACGACTACCTGTCGAAGCCCTTCAACCCGCGGGAGCTCGTGGCACGCATTCGCGCGGTGCTGCGGCGCGCGGATGGTGGTTCGCCGTCGCCGGTGACGGAAATCCTCCGTGTGGGCGACCTGATCATGGATACCGCACGGCGCGAAGTGTCGGCGGACGGCAACGTCGTGCAGCTCACGACGACGGAATTCGACCTGCTGCGCTGCTTCCTGCGCCATCCCGGTCAGGTGCTGAGCCGCGATGCGTTGATGGATATGCTGCGTGGCGTAGGCTATGCCGCTTATGACCGTTCCATCGACGTGCATGTCAAGAATCTGCGCGCCAAGATCGAGTCGGACTCCCGCCAACCGCGCTACATCAAGACGATTTGGGGCACGGGCTACATGCTGGCGTCGGACGGTGCCAAGCCGGCCGCCGCGGGCTAGCGGGCGAGTCTGCCCATGCCTGACACTTCACACGCCAGCATCCAACCGACGCGAATGACGCCGCTCGCTCAGCCGGCAGCTCGGCCGCAGTTGGCGCCTTTGGGCTTGGTGCGCGGCGAAATCTTTGCGGTGGCGGTCGCGATCGCCACGCTGTGTGCGCTTGGCGCGGCCGTGGTGACGGCCTGGCAGAGTCGGATGGCGCTCGCGGGCACTGAAATGGCCGCGCTGTTCGCCGCGAGCGTGGGCACGGCGATTCTGCTCGCCATCTCGCTGACCCTGACCCAAGGGTTGCGGGAACGCGCGCGCGTCCTGCGCGAGGCGGCGCTGGAAATCGGTTTGGGCGATCTGTCCGTTCGCGCGCCGACTGAGCCGTTGGATGACTTGGGCGCCCTGGGCCAGAGCCTGAACGCGATGGCCGAGCGCATTGCCCGGATGCTGCAGGCGCAAAGAGACCTGCTGTCCGGCATTTCCCATGAATTGCGATCACCGCTGGCGCGCATCGAAGTGGCGCTGGAGCTCATCCGCATCGAACTCGATCGCGAGCGCGCGCGGGCACCGCAAGGCAAGGACCGTCGGCGCAATGAAGGGGAGGAACTGCTTCAGGAATTGCACGAGGAAGTGCGTCTGTTGGAGGACCACATCGCGCGGCTGCTGGAAGCGCAGCGTGTGGGCATGGATCGCGTGCTCCTGCAGCGCGGGGAAGTGGATCTGGATGCACTGGTGCAAACGGTGCTGCGGCGTGAACGGCACCGACTGGAGCGGCTGGGTTTTCAATTCGAGCTCACGCTGGACAGTTTGGGTTCGGTCGTTTCCGGAGACGCGAACGCGCTCGATCGGGTGATTTCCACGCTGATTGAAAACGCAATCCGCTATGCGGCGAACGACTCGGCCTTGGACGGTCAGCCGTGTCCGCCGTCGTTGCAGATCGAGACCAATCGCAATGCCAATGGCGCCATTTTGCGGGTGATGGACCGCGGCCCCGGCTTGTCTCCCGAGGAATGCACGCGCGTCTTTGAGGCGTTCTACCGCAGCCCCAGCGCGCGCGCGCGGATTGCCGCCGGCAGTGGATTGGGGTTATTCCTCGTCAAGCGCACCGTGGAAGCGCACGGGGGCACAGTGCAGGCGATACCGCGATCGGGAGGCGGACTTGTCCTCGAAATCCGCCTGCCGGTCATTGGCCAAACTGAACTGCGCGAGACAGTGAAGATTCGCGCCGTCAAGTAGCTTGCGCGAAACGGCGGCAGATCCGACACTCCCGGCATGAGCAGTCCTGTCACCCATGGCTGGAGCGTCGACGTCGAGGACTGGTTCCACATCCTGGAGTCGGACCATACGCCCGATCCCGCGGCGTGGCGGCGTCAGGAACGGCGCGTGCACATCGGGACCGAACGGATGCTCGACGCGCTGGACGTCCGCGGCGTCAAAGCGACATTCTTTGTGTTGGGCTGGATTGCGGAAGTCGCGCCCGATCTCGTGGCCGAGATTGCCCGGCGGGGCCACGATGTCGGCTCGCACGGTCACCTGCACCAACTGCTGGCGACGCTGGGACCGGATGGTTTTGCCCGCGATTTGGACCAGTCGCTGGCGGCGCTCAGTCGTGCGGTGCGCCACGACATCACGAGCTTTCGTGCGCCGGGCTTTTCGCTCGGTCCGCAACAAACCTGGGCGCTGCCGATCCTGGCCTCGCGCGGCATTACCCTCGACTCTTCCCTGTTTCTGACCGAGCGCGCGCACGGCGGCTATCCGCTCAACCGCAATCGGCCGTTCGACATTGTCCTGCAAGACGGCCGAACCATCCTGGAGGTGCCCGTGGTCCCGCTGCGCCTGGGCAGGCACGATCTGGCGTTTTCCGGCGGCGGGTATCTGCGGATTCTGCCCAAGCCAGCGCTGCGTGCTGTGTTTCAGGCGAGTGAACTGCGCGGAACGCCTGCGGTTCTCTATCTGCACCCACGCGAACTGGACCCGGATCAGCCGCGGATGCACCTGCCCATGGCGCGGCGCTTCAAGTACTACGTTGGGCTGGCGGGTGTGGCCGAAAAGGTCGCGATGTTGCTCGATGGCTTTCGTTTCGGCACGCTGGCGCATGTGGCTGCGACGACGCCGCGAGACCTGCCGCTGGTCCTGGATGGTCTGACGTGAAGAGAATTTGGCTTGTCCTGGCATCGGTCGGTGTGGCCTTCTCTGCGTCGTCAGCGCATGCAACCAGCTTGGAACTCTACGGCTTTGGCGCCCGGTCGATCGCCATGGCCGGTGCCGCGGAAGCCACCGAGGAGAACTACTTCGCGGCTTTCACCAATCCGGCCAATTTGGCTTTTGCCCAACACATTCACTTTGGCTTTGGCGCGGATGCGATCTGGAACCGCTTCGACATCCAGCGCGTCGCCGGCCAAAGTCAGTATCCCAGCGTCCTGCCGGTGGACAATTACCTGGCGCACATTGGCATTTCCACGCCGATTGGCGGGATTTTTCGCGACAAATTGGCGCTCGGCATTGCCATTCACGTGCCGCTCGGCGGTCCGACGCGGCTGGACGCGCACGACTATCGCCAGCCGCAGTTGCCGTTGTACGACACGTTGGGGGATCGTCTGGCTCTGGTCGCTGGGCTCGGGTACCGGCCGTGGCCCTGGCTGTCGATTGGTGCGGGCGTGCAAATCCTGACGGCTCTGAATGGCAGCGCGGACATTGCTCTGTCCGTGCTGGACCACAGAATCACGCAGAAAGCGATGGACGTGGAGCTTGCGACCAAGGCGTACCCGATTCTCGGCATCACGCTGCAGCCGCGCGATGACTGGCGGATCAGCGCGGTTTGGCGGGCGAGTTCGGAGGTCAGCTATTCGATTCCGTTGGCCGTGAACATGCTGGATGTGGGCAAGCTCAACTTCAAGATCCAGGGCATTGGCCTGTGGCTTCCAGACACAATCGTGTTCGCGGCAGCACACAAAATGGGCGCGTGGAACCTGACCGGTGGCGTTGCGTGGCTGCGTTATTCGACGATGCCGGCGCTGGCACCGGACGTGTCGGTGGTTGTCGACGATGCGGCGCTGAAACAGGGCAATGCGACGCCGGACAAGATCATCGATGTGCGCAATGTCCCGGTTGCGATGGGCGCCAAGGACATCCTGGAACCGCGGTTGGGCGCGGAGTGGCAAGTGTCAGAGTCGTGGATCGTGCGCGGTGGCATGCAGTATCGGCCCACGCCGCTGCCGCGTGCCGATGGCGTGGCCAACTATCTCGATGCGCCGGCGACGACCGTCGGTCTTGGCGGCGGCGTTGTCATCGGCGATCCGCTCGCGCTCGCCAAGCAGCCGCTGCATGTCGATCTGGCCTTCGCGGCGACTGTGCTTTCTCGGCGTAGTGTTGCTAAGCTCGACCCGACCGATCCGGTACAGGCCACGTCCGTGTCCGGCACGGCTTGGCATTTGGCGCTCACAGTTCACCACGATTTCTGAGGCGCGACGAAGATGATGATCGTGCCTGGCACGCGCGGCAGTCTGGCGGCAGCCTTTGTGGGTGCATTGGCGATTTTTGCCACGTCCGTCGCGATGTTTGTGCTGCGAACCAATCGCCACGCGGTCGAGCCGGACGATGCGAGCCTCGGCGCGGCGGCGCGCATTCTCACCCGCGACGTGCAAAAGGGCGACGGGATTGGCTTTCATCCCGAATGGTCGGCCAGCCAAAAGTGGCGATTTGCCGAGGCGTATCGCAAGAATGCGCTGTTCTATGACGAAGCGCTTCTCGTCGGCGATCCGACGGACCTGTGGGATGCGGATGGCTTCAAGCGGCTGTGGGTCGTGTCGACGCACAACCGCGCCGCCAGCTTGAAGCTGCCAGCGCGCCGCCTGCGCGCCGAGGATCTGGATCACGGCACCGAGCTGCTGTTGTTCGATCTGGGCACGTCGCGCACGGCCTACGACTTGCGCAAGCACGTCGCCGACGCGTTTGTGGAGCGCAAGCAGCCCGACGGCACGTTCCGTCGTTGCATTTGGAACGGCGAATCCAAGCACATTTGTGGCGGCGACTGGTGGCTGGATGTCTTCGACGCCGTGCACGAGGTCGGCAATTCGCGTCACAATGGCCTGATGATTCAGCCAGGCGGCCGGGACGCTCTTGCGCGCATCACGTGGCCGCGAGCGCCTGCTGCGCGTGTGCTCGCTGGGCGCGTGGGCCTGCGCCTGTGGGCGGTGCGCAACGACATCGGCTCCGACGTCAAGATCCGCGCCCTGCTGGGCAATCGCGAGGTGTGGTCACTTGTCCTGCACAAAGGCGATTTTGTCTGGCATCCGTTTGAAGTACGCCTGAAGCCTGAAGATTTCGGCCAGGCGGTGACTTTTGAATTGGCCGCGCAGGACGGCAACTGGCGGCAGACCGTGCTCGACGCGCGCTTGCTGGACGCGACGGATGCACCTGCGCCGCCACCACACGACGCGGCCGTGCCACCGGGTGCAGCGCCAGCGCCCGTCGTCGCGCAACCGCCACCAGCTACTGCGGCACCCGAAAGCGCCGCGCCAAGCAAGAAGAACAAACGTGGCAAACGACGCTGAAGTGCCGCACACCCCGCGATCCGATCACGCTCAGGCGCTTCTCGACTGGTTCGCCCAGCATCGCCGCCAGTTGCCGTGGCGCAATCAGCCGTCGCCCTATGCGGTGCTGGTGTCGGAGCTGATGCTGCAGCAAACCCGGGTGGAGACGGTCATCGATTACTTCAGCCGCTGGATGGCGCGGTGGCCGACGGTCGGCGATTTGGCCCAAGCCAGTCAGAGCGACGTGCTGGCGATGTGGACAGGGCTGGGCTACTACAACCGCGCGCGGAACCTGCACGCTGCGGCGCAAACCGTGATGGCGCGACACGCCGGCGTGATGCCGAGCGATGATGCCGCACTGCGTGCGCTGCCGGGCGTCGGGCCGTACACGGTGGGTGCGGTGCGCTCGATTGCCTTTGGTCAGCCTGCGGCTCTTGTCGATGGCAACGTGGCGCGGGTGCTGGCGCGTTGGACAGCTTTTGCCGGCGATCCGGGCCAGCCCAAAGGGCGCCAAGCGATTTGGGAGATTGCGGAAGCGTGGCTGTCGGAGCCGCTGCCGCGCGCGCATCCTGGCGCTTGGAACGAAGCGCTGATGGAATTGGGCGCGACTGTCTGCACGCCGCGTTCGCCCCGGTGTCCGCAGTGTCCGGTGTCAGGGCAATGCCTCGCACGCGCTCAGGGCCGTGAGCAGGTGATTCCGCCGGTTCGCCAAAAGACGCCACCGCAACTGGTGCGCGCCGCGTACGCGGTGATCGTCGGCGAGAACGAAATGCAGGATGGCGTCGCCGATCCAGAGCCCTTCGTGCTGCTGGGTCGCCGGCCCGAGAACGTGCGCTGGGCCGGTCTGTGGGAGCCGCCCGGCGTCGAGGGCATGGACAGCCTCGACGTGTTGAATGCGCGCCTGCGCGCCGAGGGCCTGACTCCCGGCGTGCCGTTTGGGCCCATCGTCCACATCCTGACCCACCGCCGCTACGAGGTCCTCGCGGTGCCCGTGCGCTGTCCCGTGGACGGCGTGCCGCTGTTGCCCGCGTTTGGCTACGCAGAGCTGCGGTTTCAGGCCATCTCGCACGCATTGGGCAAAGAGAGTGGTCTGTCCCGGCTGGCGCAGAAACTTCTGGCGGTTGTCGTGTAAAGTTGCGTGCAGAATCTGGCGCAACGGCGCCAACACGGCCAAGATGCGCGCCGGCCCAAGGTCGATGGCGTTTGGGCGGAGGACCAGGATGGGCATCACATTTGTCGAAAAGGGGGACCGCAGCCGTCCTCGTCCGCATGCCAAAGTTGCGCTCGTACTTGCCGGCGGTGCGATCTCCGGCGGCGCGTTCAAGATCGGCGGGTTGATCGCGCTCAACACGCTCCTGGCGAACCGGTCCGTGACGGATTTTGACATCTACGTCGGCATTTCCGCAGGCGCCTTCCTGGCCGCGCCGATGGCCGCAGGCGTCGGTCCGGAGGAAATGCTCAAGTCGCTGGAAGGCGCCAGCACGCGCATCGACAAGTTCCGCATGTCGCACTTTTACCGGCCGAATTGGCGCGAATTCGTGACGCGGCCGATGCGCTTGGGTCGCGATGCCGTCAGTTTTCTGCCGTCGGCGTCGCTGGCGCTGGGCCGGTACATGCTGCAGAAACGTCCGGAGCTGCTCAACGCCGCGCGCGATTTCGTCAAGGATCCGAGCTACGACGCCGCCGAGGCGCTGGTGCAGCCGCTGGTGCAGGAAATGCTGCGCGACTCCAACTTGCGTCCGGGGCTCAGCTATCTGCCGTCCGGTCTGTTTGTGAACACGGGTATCGAAGAATTCATCCGCGAACAACTGCGCAAAAACGGCGTGCCGAATGATTTTCGCCTGCTGCACATGGAGCGCGGCAAGTCGCTGTACATCGGCGCGACGCATCTGGACACGGCAGCGGGTGTGGTTTTTGGCCACGATGAAGACGCCAGCGTGTCGATTTCTGAAGCAGTGCAAGCATCTTCGGCGATTCCGGGCTTTTACAAACCGGCGCGCATTCGCGGCAAGGACTATCTGGACGGCGGCGTGCGCAAGACCGCGAACATCAGTCAGGCGGTCAAACGCGGCGCGCAGCTGGTCATCGCCTACAATCCGTTCCGGCCGTTCGTGAACTACAACGCGGATCAGCTGCTGAACAGCCAGACGTCGCTCTCTGACATGGGCGTCGCGACCATCATCAACCAGGCGTTTCGCACGCTGCTGCATACGCGGCTGATGCTGGGCATTGAAAAGCTGCAAATGAATCCGAACTTTCACGGCGACGTGATTCTGCTCGAGCCATCGGAAACGGATGTGAAGTTCTTTGAGACCAATCCGCTGAATTTCTGGGCGCGCGCGGAAAGTGCCATGCACGGCTATATCAGCGCGACGGAGGCACTGGAGCGGCATTCCGTGCGCGTCGAAACGATTCTGAAAAGCTACGGGATTCGCACGGATTTTGACCGCGTGCGGGCGCGCGTGGAAGAAATTCGCGCGAGCGGCTATGACGACAAGACGATCATGCGCGTCCTGCAGCGAGACCTGCATCCGCCGCGGCAGACGGGTCTGGAGCCACCCGTTCCGCTGCGCGTGGTGCGGTCGTAGAACGGAAGAATCTTGGCAAGGAGGATGGACATGGCGAAAAAACTATTTGGAACTGATGGGGTACGCGGCGAAGCCAACGCCGGCGTCATGACCGTTGAGAACGCCCTGCAGATTGGTCGCGCGCTCGGTGTGCTCTGTCGGCGTCGTCAGGACGGCATGCGCGTGCTGATCGGCAAGGACACACGGCGCAGCGGTTACCTCTTTGAAAATGCGCTGGTCGCGGGGCTATGCTCCGTGGGCGCCGAGCCGTATCTGGTCGGTCCGCTGCCGACGCCGGGCATCGCGTTCATGACCTTGGGTATGCGCGCAGACGCGGGCGTGGTCATTTCCGCGTCGCACAATCCATTTTTTGACAATGGCATCAAGATCTTCGGCGCGGATGGCTACAAGTTGGACGACGACTTGGAGCGGAAAATCGAGGAGATGGTCGAGGATCCCGCAGCACTTCAGTCGGCTTTGGCACACGGTGCGGACATTGGCCGTGCTCATCGCATCGACGACGCGTGGGGCCGGTATGTGGTCAAGCTCAAGACCACGTTTCCCAACGATTTGACGCTGGATGGTGTGAAGATCGCGATCGATTGTGCGCACGGCGCGGCCTACAAAGTGGCGCCGATGGTCTTTGAGGAGCTGGGCGCCAAGGTGGTGACGATCAACGCGAGTCCGGATGGCGTGAACATCAACGAAGACTGCGGCGCGCTCCATCCGGAGGACCTGGCGCGCACGGTGGTCGAGCACGGCTGCGACATGGGCCTGGCGTTGGACGGCGATGCTGATCGCCTGATTCTGGTGGACGAAAATGGCCACATCGTCGATGGCGACCGGATCATGGCGCTGGTGGCCTTGCGGATGCACGCGGCGGGTACGCTGAAGAAAGCGACGCTGGTGTCGACCGTGATGTCCAATTTCGGCCTGGAAATCGCGATGCGCGCGGCGGGCATCACGTTGCTGCGGACCGACGTCGGTGACCGCAACGTGGTCGAGGCGATGCGCCGCGGCGGATTCAACATTGGCGGCGAACAATCGGGCCATCTGGTCTTCCTCGATCATGCAACAACCGGCGACGGCGTCTTGGCGGGCCTTCAGGTGCTGGCGATCGCGGTCCGCGAGGGCGCGCGGGTGAGCGAGCTGGCGCGTGTCATGGAAACCGTGCCGCAGGTGCTCATCAACCTGCCGGTGCGCGACAAGCCGCCAATTCTGAGCATGCCGGCCGTGTCCGGGGCGATTACCGATGCCGAGCGTGAGTTGGCCGGTTTCGGTCGCGTGCTGGTGCGCTACAGCGGTACGGAGCGCAAGTGCCGGGTGATGGTGGAAGGTCAGGACCGCCAGTTGGTTGAAGCGCATGCGCGGCGGATTGCCGAAACGGTGACGGCCACGATTGGCGCGTGATTCCAGGAGATTGTGATGCCAGCAGGTCTGCAACTCGGTGTGAATGTTGACCACGTGGCGACGATTCGTCAGGCACGTGGCACGCGGTTTCCGGATCCGGTGCTGGCGGCGTCGCTCGCTGAACTGGCGGGTGCGGACCAGATTACCGTGCATTTGCGAGAAGATCGCCGGCACATTCAGGATCGCGATCTGACGATCCTGCGGCAGACCGTGCAGGTGCCGCTGAACCTGGAAATGGCCGCGACGCCCGAGATGGTGCGCATCGCGATTGCGGAACGGCCGGATACCGTGACCCTCGTGCCGGAGAAGCGTGAGGAGCGGACGACCGAGGGTGGCCTGGATGTCGTGGGTCAAGCGGCTTCGCTGGGGCCGGCGATTGCGGCGCTGCGCGAGGCGGGGATTGTCGTCTCGCTGTTCATCGACCCGGACCCGGCACAGGTGGCGAAGAGTGCGGAACTGGGCGCGCACACGGTGGAGTTGCACACGGGCGACTATTGCGGCGCGGCTACGGCGCTCTTGCGCGAGCAGCGGCTGGAGCAACTGCGGGCGGCGGCGGAACAGGCACATGGCCTGTATTTGCGGGTCGCGGCGGGTCATGGGCTCGACTACAAGAACGTCCAGGCTGTGGCGCAGTTGCCGCACATGGTGGAATTGAATATCGGCCACGCGATTGTCGCGCGTGCCGTGCTGGTTGGCCTGGAACGAGCGGTGCGCGAGATGATCGACGCCATGCGGATGGCGTAGATGAAGATTCTGGCGCCGGAACAGGTGCGGGCTTTGGACCAGCGAGCCATCAAAGAGCTGGGCCTGCCGGCGGCTGTGCTGATGGAGAACGCGGGCCGGGCGATTGCCGAAGCGATCGTGCGGCGCGTGGGTGTCGGCAACGGGCGGCACATCACGGTGCTGGCGGGCGCGGGCAACAACGGCGGCGATGGTTTTGTCGCGGCGCGCGTGCTGGCCGACCGCGGTTTCCGGGCAGAAGTGTTTCTCGCCGGCGAAATCGACAAGATGACGCCCGAAACGGCACTGCATTTCCACGCGATGAAGAAGCTCGGCGTCGACGTGCGGGTGGTGAAAGAACCGCCGCGGGGACCGGAACTGCAGAACTTGCGGCGGTCCCTGGGCCGGTCGGCGGCGATTGTCGATGCGCTGGCAGGGATTGGCCTGCAGGGTGAACTGCGCGAGCCGGTGCGGACACTGGCGGCACAGTTGGACGGCCGTTACCGCGCGCTGGTCGTGGCGGCGGACATTCCGTCTGGCTTGTCGGCGGTGGATGGCCGCGTCCAGGGCGTGGCGGTGGTGGCCCAGCTTTGCGTGACAATGGCGGTGGCCAAACCAGGGCTGTTCCTGGGCGATGGGCCCAAGTTTTGGCAGGACCTGGAGATTGCCGACATCGGCGTGCCGGCGGCGTGGATCGCAGCGGCGGAACCGTCGGGCCAGACCATCGACGCGGTGCTGGCCAAGCAGTTGCTGCCGCGCCGCGACGATCACGGCTACAAGGGCAAGTTTGGCCACTTGTTCCTGCTCGCGGGCTCGCCGGGCAAGGCGGGTGCGGCGCTGCTGGCCGGCGGATCGGCGCTGCGATCAGGCGTCGGCCTCTGCACGCTGGGCACGTCGGGCGAAATCCGCGGGCGGTTGGAGGCCTCGATTCCGGACTTGATGGTCGAAGCCGTCCGCGGCGGCGCGTCGGAGATCAAGCGAATTGAGAAGTTGCTGCACAAGAAATCGGCCATTGCAGCCGGCCCGGGTCTGGGCACCAGCGCGGCGGAGGTTGATCTGGTCCAGCGCATCCTGGCGATGTCTGAAGTGCCAGTCCTGCTGGATGCCGATGCGCTCCAAATCCTCGCCGGCAAACGGGAAATGGCGGCGCCCGCGGCGGGGCGACTGGTGGTGACACCGCATCCAGGCGAAATGGCGGTGCTGACGGGCAAGGCGGTGGAAGCTGTGGAGGCGGATCGGCTTGGCACAGCGACGTTGTTGGCCCAGGAGCTACAAGCCGTCGTGGTGCTCAAGGGCGCGCGGACGCTGGTCGTGGCGCCGAATGGCCAGTGGGCGCTGTGCCCGGAGGCCAACGCGGCGCTGGCCAAGGGAGGCACTGGCGACGTGCTGACCGGGCTCATCGGCGGCCTGCTGGCGCAGGGCATGGCGCCGTTCGAGGCTGCGCAGCTCGGCGTGGCGCTGCACAGTTTGGCTGGCCAGCGGTTGCGCGCCCAAGCGGGCCAGCGCGCCGGGCTTGCGTCGGAATTGTTGGACTGCCTGCCGGGCGCGATTGCTGCACTTGAGTCTTGATCACCGCGAGTTCTTGCCGCTATCGGCGGTGGCCGGTACGCTGTAGCGGGATGCCACGAGAAAGCCACATCGCCGCGGTACTTTGGCTCGCCGGATTGGTCGTTGCGCTTGGCGCAGCCAGTTGCGGTGTCCACCAGGGCGTAGCGGGCACTACCTGCCGCGCGTCGAGTGAATGTGCCACCGGGCTCTGTTCCGTCAACGTCTGCCTCGTCCCGGGCCGCGATGAGGACAACGACGGCTTGGACAACGCCACAGAGCATGCCCTGGGCAGCAATCCGTTGGCGGCGGACACCGACACCGACGGCAAGCCTGACGGCGCGGAGGCAGGCCCGGACCCGAGTCATCCGATCGACACAGACGGTGACGGGCTCGCGGACCTGCTGGAATCGGCGGTTGTGGACAGTGATCGCGATTGCCTGGCGGATGAAGTGGATGCCCACAACACCGTCCCGGAGACCGATGGACACGTGCTGGCGGCGATCGGCTGTGGGCACCTCGGCGTCTGCGCCGCGGCCGGACCGGTGGTTGTCGCGACGTGCAAAAGCGCTGTGTTGACTTGCGATTATCAAGCGGTGCCGGGGTTCTTCGGCACGGAGCTGTGCGATGGCAAGGACAACGATTGCGACGGCGAAGTGGATGAAGGGTTTGCCTATGGCGGCCGCGGAATTGGCGAGCCGTGCAGCGGTATCGGTGCGTGCGGCGCTGGCGTGGTCGAATGCCACGGCACCAACGCCGATTGCTCCAGCAACCCCGGGGCGAGTCAGGATCAGTCCAAAGCGGAAAGTTGCAACGGCCTGGACGACAACTGCGACGGCGCGATCGACGAGGGCTTCGTGTTCAATGGCTTGCCGATCGGCTCGCCGTGTCTTGGCGTGGGTGAATGCGGCTTGGGCGTCGTCGAATGCGGCTCCGGCGGCGAGCCACGTTGTTCCAGCAATTTGGGCGGTAGCAGCCCCCACGTCAAAGCGGAAATCTGCAATGGGCTCGATGACGATTGCGACGGTGTGACCGACAACGACCTGGCGTGGCAAGGCATCAGTCTTGGCCATGTGTGCCAGACCACTGGCATCTGCGGCAGCGGCACGGTGATCTGCGCGGGTGACGGCAAGGCCATTTGCTCGTCGGCGCCTGGAGTCCCTGGCAGCAACGCGCAGGCGGAAATCTGCAACGGCGTCGACGACAATTGCAACGGCAAGACGGATGAAGGTTTTGATTTTCAAGGTATATCCTTGGGGGGAGTTTGCCCGGCGATCGGCGTGTGCGGTGCAGGAACGGTCGTGTGCGACGCCAACGGTGCCGCGACCTGCTCGACCCACCAGAGCGCCCCCAGTGGCCAGGCGAGCACAGAGGTCTGCAACGGCTTGGACGACGATTGCGACGGCGAAACTGATGAGCAAATCAGCTGGCAGGGCAAGGCGCTCGGCAGTTCCTGCGATGGCACCGGCGCGTGTGGCCCGGGAACGGTCGAATGCGACAAGAACGCTCAGGCGACATGCTCGACCAACCCGGATGGCAGCAATCCTCAGAGCAAACCGGAAACGTGCAACGGTCAGGATGATGACTGCAACGGCCAAGTGGACGACAACATCGTCGCGACGCCCAAACTCGCGTGCCCCACCGTAGGCGTCTGTGCGGGCGCCTCGCCGTCCCTCGTCTGTGCGGGCGGTGGCTGGCAATGCACGTTCACGACCGCGGCGTTCCAGATTACCGAAACAACTTGCGATGGCCTGGACAACGACTGTGACGGCTTGACGGACGAAGGCTTGCCACTTGTCTGGCACGAGCCGACCGAAGTGTGGACAACCCGCCCCGTCTCTCGGACGGAACTGGCGATGGCGAGTGACGAGCAATCGCTCTTCGTTGCCGGCGGCGTGGTGGACAGCCTCATGCCGGGTGTGGGCACCGTCGCTTCCGGCGATGTGTGGCGTCTGAATTTGGCGTCGCACGCATGGACGCTCGTGGCGCACGATCCGCTTCTGGCGCGGCGCTCTGCGGGCGCAGTGCTGCTGCCGGCCAACGACACCCTACCGGCGCGGTTGTTGGTCGTGGGCGGGTTGGACGCGGGCGGAGCGCCGGCAGCGCCAGTCTTGGTGGATGTGGCAACCGCCGCGATCTCGGTGCCCCTGTGGAAGAATCAGCCGCAACACCGTTTCTCACCCACGCTGGTGCGTCTCGGTCCGGCGCAGCAGATTTGGCTGCTCGGCGGAACCGCAGCTGGCACGGGCGCGACCGCGCAGCGTTTGGATCTGGCGACTGGCCTGTGGTCTGCCAACGTCCCGCAACCGGCGACTGCGGTGGGTCCGGTGGCGGGCTGCGCTACGGCGGCGGGCGATGTCTATGCTTATGGTCAAACCGTCCAGAATCAAGCATTTTTTGCCGTATTGCCGGCGGGCGCCGCGGCGTGGCAGACGCTGCCGAGCGTCGTTGGCAATTCCGGCCAACCGGGACGTTTGTTGTGCAACGTGGCAACGGATGAAGTGTGGCTGGTTGGCGGCTTGGGACCCGGCGACGCGCCGCAGCAAGCGCGCAAGTTCTTCATCAGCCTCCAGCTTTGGACAACGTTGCCGCCCAGCAATCCCAGCATGCCCGCCAATCTTGCGACAAGCTCGTGGCCAGGCGCCATTTCGCCAGCGGTCGCGGCGGCCGGTGGCAAGATTCACGCGGCGCTGGGTCAGACGCCGGACGGACATGGCTTGCCGGGGACCTGGATCGGTCTGCCGGGCCAATGGACCGCGGTCGATGACACGCCGGAACCGGTCGTTGGTGCGCGTCTGCAACCCGTCAACGGCGTCGTCGTGCGCGTGGGTGGTGCGGCGATGCGCGTCGGGGCGGTGGCGTTTGACAGTGGTGCGTGGCAGCTTCAAGGCGGAAAGTGGGCCGCGTGGCCCTTGCCCGCCGGCAGCGGTCGGGCGTTTGCGAACGTCGTTGTCGAACCGGATGGTCAGGCAATCCTGCAATGGGGCGGCTTGAATACGCCTCCCGCCAAGGGCGACTGGCAAAACGCGCTCGATACCCAATTGCCGGCACCTGGTGCTGAACGCCTCGACCTGAAGACCGGCACCTGGCAGACCGCAACGGCGCTCCAACAACAGTTGCTGCCGCTGCTGCAGCCGGACGCGGCGATCGCGGCCGGTGCGTTGCCGGGGCAGTGGTTTGTTCTGGGCAGTCAGCCTTCGACCGGCGTGACCCAGTTGTGGATCGTGGATCTGGCCAAGCAGGTCAAGACGCTCGTGTGGCAAGGGCCGGATGCGTCGACGGGTAATTCACCTGGCGCGGCGCCGGTTTGGCATTCAGGCAGCGCGCTGAGCTGGGATCCTGCTTGGGGGCGGGTGATCTACGCCAGCAACGGCGCACCGAGTTCGCTGTGGCACTACGATTTCGGCCCGACCGAAGGCTGGACGCAGACGGCCGCTGACCTGGGTCTGGCCGGTCGCCTGCAGTTGCTGGGCGACAACGACGCGCCGGATCGGTTGCTCATGGCCACGTCGCTGCAAAACCCCGTCGCGCTTCGCCATTTGGTTCTCGACATGGCGATTGGTGTGATTGCCCAAACTGCGCCGCAGATGGCGATTCTGGGATTTCCGGCCGCCAGCGCGGACGCCAAGAGCACCATGGCCTGGGTAGCGGAACCGACGGATGCGGCGGGTGGACTGCGCTCAGTCTGGCTGAAATGGAGCCACACCTGCCAACCGTGACGGCCGTCGCTTAGCGCGTCACGCCATGCGGCAGAAGCAAAGGCCGCGGGCGATACGGTGGCGCCCAACGCGGTGCATCCTTGGCGGCGCCAGCATTTTCCAGTTCCAGCAGCGCGCCACCCAGATGCCGGGTCAGCCGCAGTCGATAGGGTTTTTCGCCTCCTGTCACATCCAGCACGTACGAACGATCGGGTTCGATCCACGTCCAACGCTCGATGCGCAAACCACCGGAAAGCGCTTGCTTTGTGCTGATGGCTTGGCGATACCGTTCCGACGACTTTTCAAAGTCCAGACTGGAAATCAGCCACACGTCGTACTGGTTCTGGTCGTTGCGGACCACCGTCCTGCGGAGCAGCGGCTCCGTCAGCGGGCTGACGGCGATCTCCAGCTGACCACGGGTCGCCGATGGTTCGGCTGCTTCCTGCGTTGTTTCAGGCTCTTGGGCCAGCGCTGTCGCACACCACGGCGCGAGTGCAGCGGCGACCAGGACAAGGACGAAGCGGGAAGAAGGGCTGCGCATGTCCGCCAGTCTAGCGTTTTTGTAACGGAAGCGGAAGATCCGGGCGCGTATCAGCCTGTCCAATCGTCCAACCGTGTAAGTGTGTGAAACCACTGATCTTCAATGCCTTGACGCATTGCGGCGTGCCGACTATCATCCCGCACGCGATGCGGGGCAGCCCGCTGTTTGCTTTTTGCGTCCAAAATCCGTCACCGCATCCATTCATGGCAGGTTTGCAGATGTCCTTTCGCAGTCTCGAGATCTCCCGCCGCGCGATCTCTGCCCCGCAGTCCACCGTCCGCCTGCGTATGCTGGCGATTCTGGCGCTTGCCGCCGTTACGGCGCTCGCGGGCTGCCAGCGGGGCGAAAAGTCCTGCCGCTACTACAGCCTCGTGCTGGAGAAGTCGGAATCACCCGAGGATCGCAAAGCCGCGTTGGATGCGATCAAGAAATTGAACACCAAGGATCAGCAGAAATGCAATGATGATCGGGTGTTCGAGCGTTTGAGCAAAGCGATGAACGAGCCGAAATATCGGCCGCACGTCATTGAAACGGTGGAGAATGTCGGTCGCGCCGGTGGCAAACTGCGTGAACGTTCGGAAAAGCTGCTGTTGGCTGGGCTGAGCAACAACGACGCGGCCAGCCAGATTGCGACGACGTTCCGCACGTGGCGCCTGGAAAGCCTCGATACTTCCGATCCGTGGGTGCCGGGCGAGAACGTCGCGGCGGCGCTTGCGGCGTCCATCAAGAAGGTTACGCAAGGCCCGGCGCGTTCGCCACTGGTCGAAGCGTTGTTCCTGTGCCTTTCGGACGCCAACCAGCGCGCCAAGTATGAGGATTTGTTGATCGAATTGGCGGACACCGATCCGGCGCAGCAGACGGTCGACGTGAACATCAAGGCCATCCAGTACCTGGCCGAAATGAAGACGCAAAACGAAGCGGCCTTTGCCGCCTACATTCACGGTTTGTACCAGCGCGACGCGGTGCGGGCCGAGACCTATGGTGCGGCGCGCATTGCCTTGGCGACCCAGCCGAAGCAAAAAGTGGCCGACAAGCTGATTGGGATCTACACGCTGAAAGATCCGGCGTTTGAAGAATGGAGCAAGAAGGCTGGTCTGTTCCCGTGGGAGTGGCAGGAAGGTCCGAAGGCGATGCAGGTTTTGGCCGATTTGCACCTGCCGACGACCGCCTCGGCGATCCTGGCCTCGGTCGGTAAGCCGCTCGACGTGAGCGAGGAAAAGACCCCGGCAACGTTCAAGATTGTCAACAAGGCGCTGCCGTGGGCGGGCTATGTGACGAGCCGCATCCAGTTGTCGACCTGGGCGCTGTCGGCGATGGGCGATGGCCTGACGCCGTTCGCGGCGGAAATTCTCGCGATCGGCAAGAACGGCAATCTGGCGCGTGAGCAGCGCGTGCACCCGGCGTTGGGTCTGGCGTTTTCGGGATCGCCCGAGGCGTGGAAGACGCTGCTGCAGATTTTCAAGGAATCCTCGGAGACCGATCGCGGAGAATTCCTGCCGGCTCTGGCGTACAACGTCGACACCGCGCATCTGGCGGAATGGACGACGGTGGTCGCGGCGGACAAGAACGTGACTGCGGCGGTTGCCGATCCGACGATCACGGCACGCATCAAGGTTGTCGAGGAATGCAAAAAGCAGGAAGACACGGCGCCGGACAAGCAAGCCGCGCTGCTGGGCTGCTATGCGGGCTTCCTGAAGAACGGCGACGCTGTGGCCAAGGAAAAGGCTGCCGTGATGCTGGTGCAATTGGGCGTCAAGGGCGCCAAGGTGCTTCCGGAGCTGCTCGGCGCGATCGAGCGGACGACGGCGAACGACGTGACCCTGCGGCAAATCGCCATGAGCGGCATCAAGTACTTGGCCAAGCCGGATGTGGAGCTGATGAAGCAGATTTACCACACCCAGCAGCTGATGATTCAGGATCTGCCGGCTGCCCAGCCGTGGATTTGGGATTTCGACATCCTGCTGTACCAGCTCGCACAGCAGTTGGGCGGCAAGGCACTGGAAGCGCCGAAAGCGCCCGCCAAGGCTCCGACGCCGACCGCGCCCTGAATTCTCGCGCCATCCCCGCGGCAAAATCCGTCAGCGCACGAATACCCTTCTGCCAGCCACCTCACGTGCTGGCTGGAGGTGGCGATGCTGCGCAATGGCTTATTGGTTCTCATGGCTTGGCTGCCGGTCGCGTGCCACGCCTCGCTTGACACCCCCGCGTCACTCGGCCTGCAGGCCTTGCCCAAGCCGGATAGCGGTGTCGGTTTGCCTGAAGCGTCGTCGCCCGAGTGCCGGCCAGCGAACGCCGGTGAAGTGGTCCTGAACGAGTATCTGGTTCGACCGGGTGGCATCGATATCGACGGCGACGGCAAGTCCAACGGTCGCGATGAAGTGCTGGAGTTGACGCTGGCGACGGGCAGCACTTCGGTCCATCTCGGCGGTGCTCAACTCTTCGTCGACGGCCAACTGCGTGGACAGGTGACCGGGCAAATCTGCCTTGATCCGACGCACATGGTCGTGCTTGTCGGCAGCACGAGCGCGCTCACCCAGTGGCCCGTGGGCGCCGACGAGATCCGCCTCGATCACCAGTTGAAGCTGCCCGACGGTGGCGCAAGCCTCGAAATACGCAGCGCAGACAACCAACTGCTGTTCCGGCATCAATACTTGCCGGAGCAAGGCGGTGCGCCTTCGAGTTGGACGCGTTCGACCGATGGTGACGGCGCGGCAGACTGGACCCGCCAGTTGGAGTTCACGGCGGGCCACGGCCGGCCGATGACCATTGGACTGTGCAACGATGGGCAACCCGCGTGTGCCTGCCTCGCTAGCCAAGGCATGGCGTGCGGCGAGTTGGGACCCTAAACATACCGGTCTCGTTCGGAGCTCAAGTCCCTGCTTGTGGTGAGCCTGTTCAAACTCCTGGCTGGGTCGTCAGGCTCGCATCCCTGCCGGCGACGCGCGGCGCAAGATCTTTGGCTTCGAGGCTGTGCCGGGATGTCTGGTCGCGGTGGCCGTGGCGCCGTCCGGACGGGAACTACCTCGCCACAAACACGAAGGCCCCGGAGTTTCCCCCGGGGCCTTCGCCAACTCAATCCATCTTGAGCTTGTCAGACGGCGAACCGTCCGTGCACGCTACCGAATCATTCGGTCTCGTTCTCACGGAAGATCGCGCCGGAGCCGACCTGGTCGCACTCGGCGTGCGTCGCGTTCGGATCACC
>CAIYBN010000107.1 GCA_903924465.1 uncultured Myxococcales bacterium
CCCGGGGTCTGATCCCGCGGTAGTTGTCCCGCGTTCATGCGGCCGGGTCGGTGGACCTACACCGACCCGGCCGCCTCCTCAAGATACGATCATTCGCCGACATGTCAAGCCCATACTTTTCTGTCTCCAAAAAATCCGATCACCCGCCGTAGTGTCACGGTAATATCGACAGCATACGCATACAAATCTGTCGGCGCCGAAACTGGACTTCATGCTCGCTCGGGAATAAGCTCGTGGCGCACACGCTAATGTGCGCTTTTTTTGTATTGGTGAATCATGTTCGACGGAAAGCAAATCGGCGATTTTATTGAAAGAAGCGCCATGACTCAGGGCGACTTCGCCGCGCGACTTAGTGCGATCCTCGGGGGGCGGCCTGTTCAGCAAGCCACGGTGAGCCGCTGGATCGCGGGAAAGCAGGTGCCACATCCGGACACCGTTCGAGCGATCGCCCAGGTGCTTGGCGTTCAGGTGGCCGAGTTGTACGGCAAACCGGACATCGTGCCTGTGCGGCCATCGGAAGCCGCAGCCGATCGGCGTCCCCGTGCTGCAGTTGGTTGGTCCGACAGCCACGACGAACCGCGCCGCCGCGATGAGGCAACGATTCTGAAGTTTGGCGAGCAACCGGGCGATCTAAACGTCATTGTTCGCGATCGGGCGGCCCAACTGCTATTCGGTGACGTACAGGGTGAATTCCGAGGTAGGCTGAGTGGTGTGCGCGAACTGGCGGTGGAAATCGCAAAAGATTCCGCTGCTTTTCGTCCAGGGCTGGATCAGGGAGCGGTGCTGACCAATTTCCTGGCTCGTGTTTTCTATGGCGACAAGGCTTGTCCGTATTTCCTTGCCCAGCACATCATGGGAGCGGCAGAGGCGACGGGATACTCCGCGTCGGTTCGAGCCGAACTTGAACTACTGTTCGACGTTCAGGGCCGGATCTCCGTTGACTCGGTAGACGAACTTCAGCAACTTTGGTCGTCCAGCGTGGTAGTGACCTGCCCAGATCCCAGTATCATCAAAGAAAGCATAGACCTCGAGACCATGGTGTGTGCGATTCTGAACGGCATCGCCGAGTACACAATTGTCATCAGCGACACGTCGTCGATTGCGCCGCGCGTCTTGATATTGGCCATACTCGAGGCCGCCCAATCGTACTTGGCACGAGACGGCGACCATCCGGCAGCGTCGCAAACGCTGAATCACGTAATGAAAACGCTTCTGACCGGCAATATGCACATTGCGTTCGCCCCGCCCAACGAGTGCATCGTGCCGTTGGTGGCGTTTGGCCCAAACTCGCCACACAGCTGTCGTTTGTATGTTTCCGGGCAGTTCAAATCCGATTGGGGCAGCGTCGGGCACATCAAGTACGCCCAACTCAACAACAAAGTCCGTGACCTCTGGCTAGATCTCGTCTACTCACGGGTGCGCGGCAAGACGCTCGAAACGCGCCAGGACTGGGTCGTGAAGTACGTCGACGAAATCCTAAGCACGCCGGGTCGAGCTGATTCAAAGTGAGGATTCTGGTGGTGCCTCCTGTGCTGGTTGCAGGAAACAGGGGCCGCCAGCGGATCTCGTCACAAGAGTTGAGTGCGGATGGGCCTCGATTTCCCCGGGGAAATGTCTGGTGCCGAGTGCGGGCGACCTGATTTCAGCACGGGTGTGGGTGTGATGGGAATATGGAGTGAAACATCGGCTGTCTTGGCACACGGTGGTTGCGCGGGGGCTGCGAGCTTTGCAGGTCCGAGCACGGCTGCCGAGCGAGAAGAGATCGGCGACACATGAGAGCAACAACGTCTCAACCGGCGACACCTGCTTTTTTTGTCGGCAGGCTTGGTTGACTTGAACGCCGCACCTCGCTGTGGTAACGAGAGCCAACCGTCTCGCAGGCCAAGGCCATGAACTCAAACGTCGCCCTCTACCGCCATCCCGACC
The DNA here is from genome assembly GCA_903924465.1 of uncultured Myxococcales bacterium. Taxonomy (GTDB): domain Bacteria; phylum Myxococcota_A; class UBA9042; order UBA9042; family UBA9042; genus CAIYBN01. Next base: position 1,927 of record CAIYBN010000107.1, read on the forward strand.
TGAGTGACGCGACCGACGAGGACCTCGCCGCGGTCGCTTGGCAGATTGAGCAGACCGTCGTTGCCGGCGGGCACAGGGTTGTCTCCTTGGTTGGCGGCCCGTGGGGTGAAACGCGGCGCGTCCGAATCGGCAAGAAGCGGGCCCTGTTCTCGTGGGTGCGCTCGGAGGATTCTCTGACGGTTTGGGTCCACGAAGTCGGTTGGCGACGCGAAATCTACGACCGCGCTACCGGAGTCGCGAGGTCCAAGGCGTGGATGGACGCGCGCGACCTCGAATGCCTTGACACACTCGGCTACTTGCCGTTCAAGCCGAGCCTGGCGTTGACTGGCGGGTCCGAATCAGTCGGCACTGCCGCGCTCCTGCCGGCGCTGTCCGAGGAGCAGGCCGCGTTTGTGCGAAGCGTCATACCGCTCGACGACGACAAGCGCGATGCTCACGTCTTTGTTTTCATGGCGAAGGGCCCTCCAGGCAGCGGAAAGACGGTCGTGGCGGCCGATGTGGCTCGAGACGCCTTTCTCGACTCGCCGAATCATCAGCTCGGTCAGAAAGGAGCCGATGTCCTCGTGTTGGTGCCTTCCGGCAAGCTCCAGCGTCAGTACAGGGAGGAGTTCCGCCCGGTTGCTTTGGCTCAGGCATCGACGTTCGCCAGAGCGGATTCTTTTGCTGAACCGCGAATTTGGGTCGAGCGCTTCATCGATTTCTTTGCGGCATTCGGCGCAGCGGCGCCAAGTTCCCGTGCGGAGCAGGCAAATTGGTGGGCGCAGACGCTGGAAGAGCCTTCACTACGTCGATGGGCCGGAAAGCACGAGTGCGTTAAGGACCCACGATTCGTTGAATTGCTGGACGCCTGTTTCGACGGAGACGAGTCTCCGGGCGGCGGCGCGAAGGACCCGCTTTCGGCGTACGACCGACCCATGTACGACGCGTTGGCGCGCTTGGAGCGGAGCGAACGAGCGACAATTCGTCGAACGAAACAAGCTCACGGCGTCTGTTTCCGGTGGGAAGTTGCGGCGCACGCAGACAAAGGGATAGCCGAGTCGCTGCCCGGTCGCTCGCTCGTGGTTGTCGTCGACGAGGCGCAAGACCTTTTGCCAGTGGAATGGCAGTGCCTGGTCAGAGCCTCGTTTCTGCGGCACCGAAATCAGATTGGACAGACGGTAGTTGCGCTGCTTGGCGACGAGAACCAGCGCGTCGCGCCGACCGCGTTTGCTTGGTCCGACGTGGATGCATATGCCCGCACCCTCCACGACGACCTTGCCGATGGTTCAGGCACCGTGATGACCGAGCTTACCGGGTCGTTTCGCATTCGGCGAGAAATCGCGAGGGTCGCGAATACATTGATGGAAGGGCCGTTGGTCGGCGACAAGGCCCGGCGTGCCCCGGTCGCCCAGCCTGACGGACTGGCGCGCGGCGGAAGTGTAGTTGTCATTCGATGTGAAGCGCCCGGCGCCGCGGTGGTGAAGGCAGTCGCGTCGCTCTCCGCAAAGATGACTGCCAACGAACGGCTGGTTCACATTGGACCCGCCATCGGCTCGTTGGAGCGCCTCGACTCGATGGACGCGCGTGAGGCGAAAGGACTCGAGTTCCCAATGCTTGTGGCGACATCGCTGTTTGAAGGCGAGCTGAACTGGGATGCGCGCAGCAGAGCGTACGTCGCCATCACGCGCGCGAGAGAGAAGTTAGCGGTCGTTCTGGAAGAACGCGAATGGCAGAAAGTGGCCGCGCACTGGTCCGGGCTTGTCACGCAGGAGGACGTTGTCCACCTGGAAAAAGTCTTGGAGGGTCTGTTCCACACGACAGGCATCGCCGATAGCCTGAAGGAACAACTCGACCGAATCGACAACTTGGTGGACGACGCCGAACACCGTGATGCCCCGTTCCCGCTCGACGTGCTGGAGCGTGGCGCCCGGCTCATTGAAGCAGGCGCACCGACACGCTTGCTCGGTTTGTTGGACGATGTCCTCCGCCGACGTCCCGCGTGGGAGCATACGCTTCGAAGCATTCCAACCGACGCTGAGTCGCGCCCACTCCATCAAGTCGCGGCCTGGTTGCTTCTCGGCGACCTCGGTGCGGCGATTCTTGTGGCGAGCCGAGTCAGCGTGAGCAACGGCGTTCAAGACACGCTCCGCGAGTTCGCCGCCGTCGAGGGGGCCCTGCCGCTTGTCAGTATTGAACTGCGAACGGCGTCCCCAGCCAACGCGAACGATCCGCTCGCCAGCTTGGTCGTTGCGGCGTTCTGGGCCGGCGTCGCCGCCATAGCGCGGGACGGCAAGGCGCCAGCTGAAGCAAGCTCGTACAAAGTAACAGGCCGCGCCCGCTCGGACGTGCTCGCCAAGTCGATCTTGGAGTCGGTCGATGCCGCGACGAACGTGGGCGTTGAAGCCCTCAAACGTTTCAGCGCGCGCCTTGAACTCCAGTGCACCAGTGCCCATTCGGATTTCGGGAAGGCCCTGGCGAAGCGAAGGTCTTCAGAACTGCTCAGGAAGCACATGACGACCTTGGACGACCTGACCGCCCGTGCGCAGGCGAAGGAGAACACAAATGGCTGAAGTCGATGTGCTCATCGCGGAATCTTCCGCGTATTTGGCGGAATGGATTGCGGAAACCGAAAAGTCCGCTGCAGCAAAGTTAGCCGCTGCGCAGAAGTTACTCCGCGACGAGTTGAAGGCAAGTGATAACGAGATGTTGCGGACGATTCACAAGGTGGTCGATGACAAGGTGCGCGATGCCGAGCGATTGGTCACTGAACGGGTTGCAGTGGCGCAGCGTGCGGAGGCGGCGGCACGGGACGCACTTGCAAAGGCGCGCGAGTCCGAGACCGAAGTCAATCGGCGGTTGCGCGAAACGATGACTGTGAACGTGAGCGGGGTTGTCGGGCCGGCGGCGCGGCAACTCCCGCTGGGTGACCTGCTCAAGTCGCGCTTCACAAGAGCCCAGCGCTACAAGGACGAACCGCCCCCAGACGGCTGGTACCTCGTTGGTGGCATTGCGTTTTCTCCCGGCTCCGGCCCCGGCGAAAGTCTCTCGCGGGCAATGTCGCTGGACCAGGCCGACCGCCACGCGGATTCCGTCCTTGGCGCAGTCGTAGGGATTTACGACGATTCGCTCGCCAGCCTGGTCGTTGCTCACAGCTGCTCCTTGTACGGCTCCGCTGAAGTGGCGCGAAGCGTCGGTGAACTGGCCGGAGCGTACGTCAAGACGTGGCGCCTAGCGCAAACCAGACTCAGCGCCACGGAATACGCAAGCCGCACCTTCGCGGCGCAAATCGAGACCGGACGTAACGTGCAGACCTGGCTCCGCGATACCAAGCGATTCGAAATCGTACCTGTCACAGTCAAAGGCGCGACCCAGCACTGGGTCTTCGATCTACGACGCGGACTGGATGTCGCATCGTGGACTGAGGAAATTGAGGACGCCTACCAGCAACTTCTCGCTGCGGGAGTTCAGGCGGTCAAGGAGACTCGAAAACGGCCGAAGGGCGAAAGATCTCTGTACGGTGTAGGCTTTTGGCTCACGGACGAGGTGTTGAACAGCCGTCCGCCGCGCCCACGCTCGCTTGCGGCTCCGACACCGCCCCCAGTCCCTGATTCTGCGGCCGAGTCCAGCGGCAGTCAGGAACCGAGTGACGGCAGCGTAATCCCGTTGGAAAAGGCCCAAGAATAAGCTGCGGATTGACGCGCTCACGCCAAAACGGCGCTCACAGTCGCGCGCCACCGCCACGTCCGATCGGTCGTGCCGTCAAAATCAGACTGCGGCTTCACAGATTTCTGGAACGAGC
>CAIYBN010000108.1 GCA_903924465.1 uncultured Myxococcales bacterium
GCACAACCGCTACTTCGAAACGACCGCTGAGCGCGACGCGGCGCTGACCGCGACCTTCGAGCGCTTCAATCGGCAACCCGATCTGGTGCGTGGTCATGTCGCGCGCTTCGTTTGATCCCGGGTCTTGGCAGGGATGTTTAGTACGCGAAGCGGCGTGTAGGAGTTCCAACCCGGGTATCGCGCCACATGCCATCTCCTCACCTCGCGCGCAGCCGCGCTTTTCAGCCGGAACCACATCATGCAGCCCATGCGTGACGGCCGTAGATCGCTCCGTCAAGTGCTTGGTTTTACCTGAATTCTGCCGCCGTGAACGCGCCCGTCCACAGCACGTTTGCCCCATGTTCGTTCCATGCTGCCAATTCCCGGACCGCGAACGGCCAGGTCAACTTCCTCGCCGGGGTCTTGGTCGAAGTCGTCCTGGTCATCCGGCAGTTCCAGCGCTTCCGGCGGTCCACGGACTTGCACGATATCATTCTGCTCCGCCAGCAGCTTGAGCGTGTGGCCGCGAATCGAATTTCGCCGCACCGACCGTGCCGGCCGCCCTCAACTTGGCGCCCCCACCGGCTCCCGCGACAGCGCAAACCACACCGCAATCGCCGTCAGCGCCATGCCAAACCATTGCAGCGCATACGAAAAGTTCTGGTCCGGCATCGGGTGAATCGGATAGTCGTAAATCGCCCGCGGCACGGCTTCAAGGTCGAGGACCTTACCTGAAGCCTGCTCGCCAACTTCCAGCAGCAGATCCGGGTCCAGCCCCGGCACCGTCGCCGCCAGCGTCGCGGGAATCGGATGCATCCACGTGTCCAGCCCGGCAAACTTCCCCACCGGCTTGGCATCGGCCACGTGCACGTCCGCGCGGCGCAGGCGGCCGGTCAGCGTCACCGGCGCGTTGTCCGTGCGCAGCTTGGCCAGCCACATCGGCAGCTTCTCCGGCGGCGCCCAGCCGAGGTTCGCCAGCACGCGGCTGTACCGCCCGTCGGGCAGCTCCAGCGGCATCACCACGTCGTAGCCCAGGCGATTGCCCGCGCCGATGCGCGCCGTCAGCAACAGCGCGTGGGCCATGTCCACTTTGCCGGTCAGCGTCGCGCGGCGAAAATGCAGCATTTCCAGGCGATCCAGCGCAGGCGCGGCGTCCGCCAGCGTCGTCAGCGGCGGCAGCAGGTCGTGTTGCTGGTGGTACCACTTGACCGCGGCGGTCTGCTCCACGTACCGCTTGGACTGCCACACGCCCGCGGTGCAGGTCACCGTGACGATCGCTGCTGCGACCAACGTCGGAATCAGCTTGGGCCGAAAGACCTTGCGCGTCGCCGTTTCGCTCATTTGCCGCCCTCCGCCAGAAACCGCAGCGCGTCGTTCAGCTTGGCCAGCGACGCGTCGTCCTTGTCAAAAAGTCCGCGCAGGTGGCCACGGCCGTCGACCAGCACAAAGCGCAGGCTGTGCGCGGTATCCAGCGGCGTCGGTTTCTGTGGCGCGGGCTGGCCGAACGCGCGATCCTTGCGGATGATCGGCTGCATAAAGCCGCCGACGACCAGCGTCTCCATCGCCTCGTACGGCCCGGTCGCGAGCGCCCACAGCGGCGGGTCATTCTGGTACGCCTTCCCCCACTCCGTCAGCCGCGCCGGCGTGTCGGTCTCCGGATCCACGCTGATGGACACGATTCTCGCCAGCGGCGCGCCCGTCGCCGGCTGCCACGCGCGCACGAGCTCCTGCAAGTGCGCGGTCGCACGCGCGAGCGGCGGACAGGAAGTGGCGCACGACGTGAACAGGAAATTGGCCACCCACGGCTTGCCCCGCAGCGACGCCGAGCCAATCGTCTGGCCGGTCTGATCCGTCATCTGCCACGGCGGAAGCGTGCCCATGTCGTCCAACTCCGGCGGTGAATGGCACGCCGTCAGCAGCAAACCAAGGAGCAACAATCGCTTCATGGCGCAACTCCAGTCACCGCATCCGGCGGTGGAATCGGCTGCGGCGGATGCAGCCATTGGCCGTCCGGCAGCGGCCCGGTCAGCGTCTCCAGGAACGCCAGCAGATCCGCCTGATTCACGTCGGCATCCAGCAGCGTCAGCACCAGCTCGCGGTGGCCGACCCGCGCTTGGCCCGGCAGCGTGCGGTAGAACGTCAGCACGTCGTTCAAGGTCGCGAATTGGCCGGTGTGCATGTACGGCGCGGTCCTGGCCACGTTGCGCAAGGTCGGCGTCTTGAACGCGCCGAGGAAATCGGCGAAGCGCGGGTTCAGAAAGCGCAATTCCTGGCAATGCTGCGTGTCGCTGTAGATAGACCCGCAGCGGAACTCGTCCGCCTTGACGCTCTGCGCGCCGAGCGAACGGCCGACGTCCAAGCTCGTCTGCCCCGCGATCGGCGGCAACGCGAGGTTGTGAAAGGCCTTGTCGGTGAAGAGCGGACCGTTGTGGCAATTCACGCATTGCGCCCGGCCGATGAACGCCCGCAGACCGCGCTGAGCCGCCGGCGAAATCTCCTGCACCGCCGTCGGATCGTTCGCGAGCAGCTTCCTGGCGTAGCGGTCGAATGGCGCCTCCTGCGGCAGCAGCTTGCGCTCATAGGCCTCCAGAACCTTGCCAAAATTCGCCAGCAGCGTGTTGACCGCGATGCGATCCGCCTCGGTCATGGCCAGCCACGCCACGTGGTGCGGATGGCTGCTCTGGAACGGCACCGGCCGAGCGTGCGGCGGAAAACGCGTCAGGTCGTCCAGCGGCGGCAGCGGGCCAAACAGCGTCTCGTAGGGCGCCCGGTAATGCCGGGCGATGCGGTGGGCGAGCGCGAGGCGGTCATAGCCGTGCTCCACGTCGGCCTCCAGCGGCCCGGTCGCCTGGGACCACAGGCTGTCCTTGCGGCCATCGTGGAACAGGTACGGCAACCACTGAATGCCCAGCAAAGTCGGGGCATTGCGTCCCGCTTGAGCGATACCACGGGCAAGCGGCAAGCCGTCCGTGAACCAACGCTCCGGTTGATGACACGTCGCGCACGCCACCTTGCCGTTGGCCGAGAGCCCCGTGTCAAAAAACAGCGCCTGACCGAGATGCACGGCGACTGGATCGTCCGCCACGCGATTGCCCGAACTCGGCGGCGGCACGGGGATGGGAGTGAGGCTCGCCAGAATCGCACGTTCCGCCGGCGTCCACGGCCGATCCGCGCGCGGGGGCGCGGGCTTGGCGCAGGCGAGGCAAACGAGCATCACAGCGAACGCAGCAAACCGGCGAGTGAAGGCAAGTCGTCCCTCGCCGCGTGGCTGCGAAGACACGACAAAGATCGCATCCAATCCCGAATCTTCTTGGCGAAATGCCATCACAGTCCGTCCGTCGCTTCCGGTGGCTGCTCGTACATCGCCGTGAGCCGTTCCTTCACACCCGCGCTTTCCACCCGAATCGCAAACTGCCAGGCGCCGTACATGTGCAGCTTCAGCCCGTCGACATGCCAGCGCGTCGGTGCGAATGGCTTCAGCTCCGGATCCGTCATCATGCCGTGGCCGTGCGCGGGCATCGTGACGTCGATCGCCAGCGTTGGATTGGGCACGGGCTGGCCGGCGAGATCGGTCAGCGTCAGGTCCGCGGCGAACAATTCGCCCAGCTTCGCCGGGGCAAAATGCCAGGTCGCCGTGAAATGGGCCCCGTGCGCCACCAGCTCCACCGCCCTGGTTTCCGTAGCTGGAGCGGGCAGCGCGACAACGGCTGCGGGCGCGGCCTGTGCGGCAACGGCCATAGGCGGCACCGGCTCTGCTTTGGGCGCCTCCTTGGCACACGCCACTGCCAGCAGCGCGATACAGATGAACTTGTACACGGTCGAACTCCTCACGGCACGGGCGCCGTCGCCTGCGCAACTTTGAGACGCGCGGCGCGGGCATCGTCAATCGCGGCAATGCCGGTCTTGCCCTTGTCCGGCGTGCCAGAGCGCACCCACTGCCACCACACGCGGCCGAGTCCCGCCCACAGCAGACCGCCGCCGGGCAGCCACATCAGCATGCCGCCCAACTGCTGGTCGCCCAGCGCATCCAAGCCCCAGGCGCGCGGCTGCTGGAGGTAGAACGTGTAGAGCACGTCGCTGGACAAGCTGATCATGATTCCGAGGACTTTCATCGCCAGCATGTTGGCGAGAATGAACACCATGCGCTTCTGGTACGTCGCGCGGAACTCGTCCAGCGGCGCGATCATCACCCACCACATCAGGACGGCTGACGACATGAACATCAGGTGCTGCAGGATGTGAAAATTGTGCTGCGTCAGCGCGAGGTTGTACATCCCGGGAATGTGCCAGCCAAAGACGATGGCGTTGTAGGTCACAAACGCCGTCATCGGCCGCGAGAAGAACGTCGCCGCGGCGTGAATGGGCTTGGGCCGCAGCATCGCGCGCCACAGCCACGGCGGAATCGCGAGGACCACCAGTGGCGCCCAGAGCAATTGCAGAATCATGTGCTGGAGCATGTGCGCGGAAAACAGCAATTCATCGGCCAAGTGGTGCAGCGGGCCGTCGAGCGTCAGGTACATCAGCAGCATCGTGGCGTAGAACAGGCCGCGCTGCTTGGGACTCGCCGGCACGTCGCTCCAGCCGTACTTCACCCGCCCAGGCCCAACCGCCCAGGTGAACAGTGCGACCGCCAGCAGCGTGCCCACCACGAGCGTCGGATGCACTTCCCAGACGATCCAGGAATGGGCGTTATCGAGAACAAAATCGGCGCGTTCGCGCAGCGCGGGCAGCCCCGACGGGTGAGCCAACGCCAACGACGGCAGAAATAGCGCACACAGCACCGCCAGCCAATGCTGGGCGTTCCGGATGCGCACGTGCCAAACCATGTCGGGTTCCTGTTGAATCGATTCACTGCCGCAGCCGGCGTCGGGCGCTATTCCTTCGGCCCTTCGCAGTCGCGACCGCCCGCCACGTTCAAGCCCTTCAGGCTGTGGACGTAGTAAGCGACCTGGCGCAGCTTCTCAGAATCCATGCTCGTTTGCCATGCCGGCATCGCTGTACCGCTGACGCCCTTGGAAATCGTGGTGTAGAGCGCGGCGATTTTGCCGCCGTGCTTGTAGCAGACGTCGGTCAGGTTGACGCCCAGGCCGGGCATGCCGCCGCCATCCGCGCGGTGGCAGTTGGCGCAGCTGGTCGTGAAGGTCTCTTTGCCCTTGGCGAATCCACCCTTTTGCGCGTCAACAAACGCCGCTTCAAATTTGTCGTCCGCCCACGGCGGTTCCGCGCCGCCACCGACGGTCGGCGGCACGTAGCCATCCGACAGATCCTGCGCCGTGATCGCGTAGCCCTTGCCGAACGGCTGGAAATGCACAACCGACAGCGAGCCGATAGCGAAGAAGCTGAACATCGCCAGAAACAGCGGCGAGATGAACAGGATCTTGTACAGCGTGAAATCGCTGCGCAAATGCATGAAATCGCCGACGACCGCGCCGAACTTGAAGATCGACAGGACGATCAGCAGCGGCGCCCACAGCTCTTTCGCCGCCGTCCAGATCTCCGGCGAGCCCTTCATCAGCGGGATGCCAAGCTCGATGAACGTCACGATCGACAGCACGATGCCGAGGATGATGTACTGCTTTTTGTGCGAGTGCGGCAGCGTACCGACTTCGTGGCCGTGGCTCATTTGAGGAACTCCAGCAGGTAGACGAACGTGAAAATGACGATCCAGACGATGTCGACGAAGTGCCAGTAGAGGCCCATGACCTCGACGTTGACGGCTTCCTTGCCGGGCACCAGCTTCTTCTTGGTGATGAGGATCGACATGATGACGAGCCAAATCACGCCGACGGTGACGTGCGTGCCGTGGAAGCCGGTCATGGTGTAGAAGGTCGAGCCGAAGAGCGAGGTGCTGAGCGCGAGGTGCTTCTCGGTGTAGAATTCGTGGAATTCAAAGACCTGGAAGCCAACGAACGTCGCGCCGAGCGCGGCGGTGAGGAGAATGAAGGTGCGCGCGGTCAGCGGCTTCTGCTGCTTCATTGCGTCGACGCCGAGCGCCATCGTGACGGACGACATCAGCAACAGAAACGTGGAAATCGACGTGATGCCGATGGAAAACACGTCCTTGGGCAGCGGACCGCCCAGGCTGTTGCCGTGGTAGAAGAAGTACGTGCCGATCAGCGAACCGAAGAACATGCACTCGGAGCCGAGAAACGCCCACATCGCCAATTTGATGTTGGGCAGGCCGAGGAAGTTGTTCTCCGACAGCGCGCCGTGACCTTCATGGCCAGGCGCGTCGTCGTGGATCAGATTTTCTGCATGGGCGGACATGGATGCCTCTCAAGCGATCGGAAAAACAAATGATTTAGACGGGTTCACTTACCCAGGCGTAGACGCTGAGAATGACGCCAACCGCGCCGACGATGCACAGGGGCCAGCCGGGGATGCCCAGCACGCCGTTGAACGTCAGCAAGCCGACGATGATGACGCCGGCCGACGCCGACACCCACATCGGCTTCCAGGACGGCGAAGGCATGTGAATTTCCTCGGCTTTCTCCGGCACCGGAATCTCAAAGCCAGGCGTGTATTTGTGGTCCCAGAGAGGACGCTCGCTCAGCACAATCGGCGTGAAGTCGAAGTTGTGCACCGGCGGCGGCGACGTGGTCATCCATTCGAGCGTGTTGGCGTCCCACGGATCCGAGCCGGCATCCTTGCCATTCTTCAGGCTGGTCAGCAGGTTGTACACGAACACCAGCGTCGCGGCCGTCATCAGGAACACACCGCCGGTCGCGATGAGGTTCTCCGTGTTCCAGCCCGCGTCGGCCGGATAGGTGTAAATGCGCCGCGGCATGCCGTGGTTGCCCAGCAGGTGCATCGGAAAGAATGTGACGTTGAAGCCGACGAGGAAGACCCAGAAGTGGATTTTGCCGAGTGTCTCATCGAGCATTTTGCCACTGATTTTAGGTATGTAGAAGTAGAAGCCGGCGAACAAGCCTTGCAGCGCGCCGCCGACCAGCACGTAGTGGAAGTGCGCGACGACGAAGTACGTGTCGTGCTGCTGCAGGTCCAACGGCGGGCTGGCGTGCATCATGCCGGACAGGCCGCCGATCGTGAACATCGGGATGAAGGAGATCGCGAACAGCATCGCCGTCGGGAAGGTCATCTTGGAATTCCAGAGCGTGCCCAGCCAGTTGAAGATCTTCACGCCGGTCGGAATGGCGACGATCGCGGTGGTGGAAGCAAACGCGGCGTCGGCGATGGGGCCCATGCCGGCGGTGAACATGTGGTGGCCCCACACGCCGAAGCCGACGAAGCCGATGAACACGCCGGAGAAGATCACCGCGTGGTGGCCAAACAGCGGGCGGCGCGTGAACACCGGCAGGATTTCCGAGACGATGCCCATCGACGGCAGAATCAGCACGTACACTTCCGGGTGACCGAACAGCCAGAACAGGTGCTGCCACAGGTGCGGATCGCCGCCCATGTTGGTGCTGTAGAAGACGGTGCCAAAAGTGCGGTCAAAGGCCAGCAGGATCAGGCCAACGGTGATGGGCGGGAACGAGAACGCGAGCAGGAATTGGATGACCAGCATCATCCACGCCAGCACGGGCACGCGCATCAGCGTCATGCCGGGCGCGCGCAGGTTGAGGATCGTGACGACAAAATTGACACCCGCGACCATGGACGAGACCGCGAGCAGCGTGAGGCCGGCCCACCAGAAGTCGATCGGCATGCCGGAGAATTCGCTGGTGGTGAGCGGCGCGTAGCCGGTCCAGCCGGCAGCGGGAAAGGCGCCGCAGAACAGCAGCGACGCGTTGATGGTCAGCGAGCCGGCGAAAAACGTCCACCAGGAGAACGCGTTCATCCGCGGAAAGGCGACGTCCCGCGCGCCGATCATCAGCGGCACAAAGTAGTTGGAGAAGCCGGCGATCATCGGCATGACGGCGAGGAAGACCATCGTGGTCGCGTGCATGGTCACGAGGCCGTTGTAGGTGTCGCCGATGAAGATGTGCTGATCCGGCTTGGCCAGCTGGATGCGAAACAGCAGCGCTTCGAGACCGCCGACCATCAGCCAAAACAGCCCGGCGCCGCCATACAGGATGCCAATTTTCTTGTGGTCGACCGTCGTGAGCCAATCCAGCAGGCCCGTCTTGCTCGGTCGCTCCTGGTGGTAGATGGGCTTCTGCGCCGCTGCGAAATCCAGGATGGATGCCATGTGCTTGCTCCGGGGCGATACGTGCGAAAATGCGTTACGTCGTGCGGGTCTTTGACCGTGCAACTACTTGAGACTTGTCAGGAACGCCGCGACGTCCTTGGCTTCCTGGTCCGTCAGGCCCAGGTTGCTCATCAGCGCGCCGGGCTTCACCGCCTGTGGATTCTTGACCCACGTCGCGATGTTCTCCGGCGAATTCTTCAGCGTGTGCGCGGCAATGTAGTCCCGGCTGCCCACGTGCGTCAGGTTCGGACCCGACGTCCGCGAGCGCGCGCCCGCCGCCAGTTCCGAGACGCCGACGATCGTGTGGCACGCCACGCAGCCTTTGTTCATGAACACTTTTTGGCCCGCTTCCTGCTCCGGTGTGGTCGGCTTGGCCGCCGCTTCCTTGACGCGCTTGACCCAGTTGTCATAGCTGTCCGGACCGTCCTTGGGATGCACGATGATGCGAATGCCCATCAGGGCGTGGCTCGCGCCGCACAGCTCCGCGCACTGGCCGTCAAAGCTGCCCACTTCCTTTGGCCGAAAATTCAACGGGTAGTTGCGTCCCGGCGTCGCGTCGCGCTTGCCGGACAGCCGCGGCACCCACCACGCGTGAATCACGTCCGCGGACGTCAGGTGCAGCATGACCTGCGTGCCCACTTCCACGTGCATTTCGTTTGCCGTATTGATGCCTTCCTTCTTGTAGTCCAGCTCCCACCACCACTGCTTTCCTGTGACATCGATATCGACAATTTTCTGGTTCACGTCCGGGCGCTTGGCCAGCTCGAACAGACCGCCCAATGTCGGCACTGTGATGCCCAGCACCACGAGCGTCGGCACGATGGTCCAGGCGATTTCCAGCCGCGGGTCGCCAAAGCTCTGTTCCGGCAACGTGTCATCGCCCGGCTTCTTGCGAAACTTGATGAGCGCGACGACCAGCGCCGCCAGCACGATGAACAGCACGACCGAGTCCAACACCAGATAAGTGTTGTAAAACCACGCGCTGATCTCGCTCGCGTCGGCCGCTGGATTTTGATAGGCGTCGCGCGGATGCGCTTCGTTGCACGCAGCCGCCAAGCCAGCCAGCAGCGGGAACAAAACGAGCGACGGCAAGCGTTTTTGGAACAAGCGTAGGGCGTTGGACATCCGGGGCGTTCCTTCTGTGGCAACTCAGGCGAGGGGGCGATGCATCATCAGGTCGACAATCATCGCCGTAAAGACGGCATGTAGATACAAGAGCGAGGCAAAAAACGTCTTGCGGGCGAGCGCGTCGGTCTTGCCACGGAGCAGCGTCACGCAACTCCACAAAAACCAGAGGCTTGCAGCCATGGCGAAGAGGCCGTAGCCAAGTGACAAGTGCCGGGTGAGCGCCGGCAACGTCGCAAAAGGCACGATGGCAAGCGCGTACAGGACCATGCGCGCATACGTGGCTTCATTGCCGTGGGTAATGGGCAACATCGGAAAGCCGGCGTTCTGGTAGTCCGCCTTGCGAAACAGCGAAATCGCCCAGAAGTGCGGCGGTGTCCAGAGAAAGACGATGGCAAACAGCGTGATGCTCATCAGCCCGACATGACCGTGGAGTGCTGCGTCCACGATGACGGGCGGAGCCGCACCCGCCGCGCCACCGATGACAATGTTCAGCGGCGTTCGGGGCTTGAGCCAAATCGTATAGACCACGACGTAGAACAGGATCGTCGCCGCGCCGGCGATCATGCCACCCACGCGCGCGGCCTGCGCCACGCCGTCGGTCGCTTGCCAACCGAGCAGCGCTACGCCGGCCAGCGACAGCGCGATCGCAAAAGCCAAGGCTTCGCGCGGCAGGACCAGCCCCGTCGGCAGCGGCCGATTGCGCGTGCGCTCCATGAACTTGTCGGAATCGCGCTCCAGCCACGCGTTGAACACGGAACTCGCCGCGGCGCACAGCGCGATGCCCAGGATGATCGCCGAACCTCGCGCGAGCGTCGGCCACGCGACGTCGTCGATGGCCAGCGCGGGCAGCCCGGTGAAGAAGACCAGGCCAACGACCGACGGCCGCGTCGTCGCCAAAAGGCCGCGGACCACGCGCCACGGCGTCCGCTCTGGGGCGTTCGGCGCGCGGTTCACGCTGAAGGTCTCGCGCTGCACGGGCGACGTTGGGACCGCTGACGGCCCCGTCCGCAACAGACCAGCCGCCACGGCCGCGGTCGGCTGCGTCGCTCCCAAGGTCGGCAGGTATACTTTCATAGGCAAACGAAACTCCAGCAGCATCCGGGGCACGGATGCATCAGGAACACGATAGGACAGATACACGTCGCAGCCTGCCGCCAAGCTGTTTTGAACATCAATGGTTGTCGATCACCGCACGCAACTGGGGGCGTCTGTTCGCAGGGGAAGACCGTACCGGAGGTCGCCTGGGGCGATCGTCGCGGTCATCGTCCTGTCGAGCAGATCCGCAAGGTGGCACCCCGCAGTGAGCCGGCTTTGTAGCTGAAGCCCCCGGGCTTGTCCAGCGTTTGACCGCGCGCAGTCCGTCAATTTGCCGATTTGACACGAGATTCGGTGCGAAATTGGGCTCAGTTCGCTGCTGCGCGTCTCAACCAGAATCTACCCGTGAATTTGCCTGGGCCACCGATTCTGGATGCGGTTCAAGGCGCAAGCCGGAATCGGTCCGAAGGCGACCTTCGCGGTCGGTGAGGGCCGATTCCGGCGCAGCAACGCAGAAATGCGCCAGAAGCGGTGGATCCAGGTCAATCCCACCACTTCTCTTCTTCCACTTCCTCGTCAGGCTCCACGTCGCCGTCCACTTCATCGAGCCCCAGATCGTCATCGTCCAGATCCGTCGGCGATTTCCGCGGCACGCTTTCCCCTTCGTCCAGTTCCTTTTCCGGATCGACTTCCGCCTCTTCTTCCTCTTCCTCGTCGGCAACCGGGTAGTCGTCTTCGTCGAAGTTCAGCTCGCGTTCGACCTCTTCGTCTTCTTCCTCTTCTTCGTCCTCATCGAAATCGTCGTCGCCGTCATCGCCGTCGTCGTCGAAATCCTCCTCTTCCTCGAACTCGTCATCGTCCTCCCATTCGTCGTCGTAACCTGCGCGCATCGGCTCCGCAGCTGGAGATTTGCCACGCGAAATAGGCAGTTGGAGGCGGTGGGCGATGACGTCGAGTTCAAACTGCATAGGTCGGGCTCCTGGCGAGATGGCGGGACAAAACACAAACGTCCCGGGGCGCGGCATGCCGTTTTTTTTTGCACATGGCAAGTATTCACTGGGAGCGGCTATGCTGCACGCCGCAGTTGGCAGCCCGCCGACCTCGAGGATCGATGGACGCAAAGCAACGCGACGCCTGTTTGCAGCAGGTTTTTTCGGCAAAATCACTGCCGCTCTTGACCGAGTCGCTGGACGCTCTGATGCGGCTCCTGCAGGCTCAGGGCGCTTCGCCGGGACGTTTTCTCGGCACGACGCGCGCCACAGACTGGCTCAAAGCCCATGTTTCAATGGCACAATTATTGGACACCGGATTCCTCGATGGTCGCGTGATCGATCGCGCGCTGGCCGAGATCGCCGATCCAGGGCTGAAGCCCGAACACGTGATCGATCGGTTCCTGCTGCCACATCTGCTGCTGGCGGCTGCCCGGCCCAAGCTGTCTGGCGCGCCGCCGGTGTGGCTGGTCGATGCGCTGGCGGCGATGATCGCCGTCGACGCCGACGACGCGCTTCTGGACGTCGCTGCCGCGGACGAGCGGCTGGACGGAAAAGCCGGGTGTCTGACGCTGCCGTGGCTGGCGCGGCAGACCCTGCCGGCGCGGTGGCTGTCCCGGCAACTGACGCCACGAGGCCTGTGGCAGGTGCTGAGTGGCGACGCGGTCTGGTCGGACGCGATCGACCCGGCTCGGTTGGCGCAGGCGCTCGCGATCCACAACGGTGAGTCTGCGCAGGATAGTGCGACAACGCCTGAAGAAGACGACGTGTTTTCCTTGATGGACGCGATGCACGCCCTGACCGCCGTGCGCAGACGCCAACGCGGTGTGCCGACGTGCCAGGCGATCGTGCCAGCGGGCGGCGGTCTGCACTGGCATCTGGCGACCGGACAACTGCGCGCGGTGGGCGAGCCGGTGTCGCTGACCCAAGCTGCGGCTTCCGGCTTTCTGGAACCTCCGCTGCACGCCCTGCCCGTGCCACAGTCGCTCGGCGCGGGCCTGCGTGCGGCGGGTTGGCAGACGCTGCTGCTGGAGTTGGACGACGTGGACGCGGTGGATGAACTGCTGGACTCGCTCGTCGACTTGACGATGGACCCGTTGCCGCCGCAGGCGATCGACGGCTTTGGTTTTCGCATCGTGCCGCTGACAATTCCGTTGTAAACTTCAGGAAGGAGGGCAGCATGTTGCACATTCACCCCGGTGTTCCGAAACAACCGCACGTCCACGTTCTCGGTGATTTTGCCGGCCAAGCCGCGCAGATGATCGCCGACGCGATCCTGAAGACGATCGCCCAGCGCGGTCGCTGTCGCATCGGTTTGGCAGGCGGTGAAGCGGCCGGCGCGGTGTACAGCCAGCTCGGACACCTGCTGCCGGCGCACGCTTACCCGCAGCTGTTTGTGACGTGGACCGACGAGCCGGTGCTGCCCGAGGTGGGGCAAAAACCGGGAGATTGGCAACCGTTTGCGCCAGCCAGCAACCTGCGGACCGCGTATGCGGCGTGGTTGTCCAAAGTGGCGATGCCGCACGAAAACGTGCTGCCGCTCAGCCTGTCCGGCGATGCCAGAACCGAGCTGCGTCGCTTCGGCCAAGCGTTCCAGGAGCGCTTTGACGGCGGGCTGGACATCGCGCTGCTCGATCTCGGCGAAGATGGCCGCGTCGCGTCGCTGTTCCCGGGCCATCCGGCGCTTGACGTGGACGACATCGCTTTGGCCGTGCACGACAGTCCGGAGCCGCCGGCCGCGCGGATTTCGCTGACGATTCCGGTGCTGAAACAGGCGGAAACGCTGATCATCCTGGCGCGCGGTCGGGCGAAAGCAGACGTGGCGGATCGCGCGACGCGCGCGGACCCGGCGTTGCCGGTGTCGCGGCTGCTGGATCGTGCGCGGCTGTACCTGCTGCTGGATGCGCCGGCTGCGAAGACGCTGGTGTCGCGCACGTTGGACGCGATGACGCCGGAGTAACGGTTACAGCGCGCTGTGCAAATCGCCAAACGGAATCCGCAGCGACACGGAGAACAGGTCCAGCGCGGATTCATACGTGCCATTGCCCACGACCGACGGCACCGACGCGGGCATGCCGCCGATTTTCGGCGACACCTGACTCATGACCTGGCTGTCGGTCACGTGCTGCGTTTGCACGAAATGGTGCGCGTAGGCGACGTCCAGCCACGCGCCCCACAGCCGCAAACTCGCGCCAATCGACGCGATGTGCCGCTGCCAGTTGGGGAAATCGACGTTGACGTAGGCGCTCGGAATCGCAGATGTTTCGTAGGCATAGCCGGCGCGCACCGTCAAACGCTCGTCCACGACCGTCACGTCGCCGCCCAGGCGCACGCTCATGGTGTCCTGCATGTTGTGCGGAAACACGACGTCGGGCAGCGGCACGGGATTGGCAATGCCGCTGGTGATGTTGATGTTGTGTGTGACGATGCGGATTTCCTTCATGCTCGACCACTGTTCCCAAACGCCGTCCAGCTCCAGGCGCACGCGCGGGGTCACGCGCCAGGCGACGCCACCGCGCAACATCGCGGCGAGGCTGAGCTTCAAGCTCGCGCTGTTGCTGTCGGTCTTGGCGTTGATCGCAGCCGCGGCAGGCGAGAGGCCGATGTTCAAGGTGCCCGGTGCGTCAAAGTCGATGCGCGGGCGGTAGGACAAGCCGATGTCGATGTCGCGCACCGGCGAAACGCTCAAACCGACGACGCAGGTCGGAATCAGGCCGGAGCTGCCGGAAAACGTCGCGGTGGAGTCGTTCTTGGTGTCGGTGACGGTGTTCTTGCCGGAGTCATAGGTGCCGAAACCGCTCCACACGGCCTGGGTGAACGTCGCGGTGCCCTGAACGAGCTGGCCGGTGAAGCCGAGGCGCGCCGAGAAGTCGCCGCGTTTCCAGCCGGCGGCGATGGCGGCGGAGTAGTAGCCGATGAAATAGTCGGTGGCGTCCAACGCGTACCGCTGCGCGCCGTCGGCGGGATAGCGCGACTTGCCGATGGCGGACGGACCGGTGGCGCCCAGCGCGATGGTCAAATCGGAGAGCGGACCGACCTGGCCAAAGCCGTAGCTGACCGAACCCGACGGCGCCATGAACGGTGGCGCGGCATTCTCAATCGCGGTGGTGCCCGGCGTCGCCGACGTGAACTTGGTCTGCTGCGCCGCCCAGCGGGTGTCGATCGTCAGGTGCCAGCCGCGCTGCAGCACTTGCGCCAGGCCCGCGGGATTGTACTGGAACGCCAAACCGTCCTCCGGATTGGCGGCATTCGCGCCACCGCGACCGATCGCGATGGTGCCGTTGTCCGGATATTCCATGCCCGCGGCCAACGCGAGACTCGGCAGGAGCAGCGCGCTTCCCGCCAAAAAACCAAGACATTGCCGAAAGCTGAGCCGATCGAAGACGTGCTGGAACATGTTGCCCTCCCCCAAGGTTGTAGTAATCCTACGCTGGCACTGGCGTTTTGGCCACATTGACGCTCCGCGGCCAATCGACAAGACTGAATGCGGCTGGCTCCACGCCTACAGAAGGCCGTGGAACACCGCCGGAGGCTCGCGATGATTCGGATGCTGTTGCTCCTCGCCTTCTGGTTCGGCGTCGGTACAGCCGTGCGCTGGCTGTGGCGAAAGTGGCAATCGCGGCTGCGCGGCACGCCGCTGTCGGGTCGGCTGGTGGACAATTACGCCAACGGTCGGCCGCGGAGTGAGCGCAACGTGGAAGACGGCATGCTGCACGGGCCGTGGATTACCTGGGACGAGCAAGGCAACAAGGTCGCGGAGGGCCATTACCACCGCGGCATCGTCCAAGGGCTGGAAATCGACTACGGCCCGGGCGGCGTGCGGCAGCGCGAAGTGAATTGGGTGAACGGTCGGCGTCACGGCCTGGCCCGCGAGTACGCGCCGGATGGTCACGTGGTCCGCGAATTGACGTTTGTGCACGCCGAGACGGACAAACCGCGCCACGAAGGCGCGCCGACTGAGGCAGAACTGCGCGAAAAGCCGGCGGATTGACCGATGACGGTCACCGGACGTCTCGCGCCGAGTCCGACGGGCCTGCTGCACGTCGGCAATGCCCGGAGCCTGCTGCTGGCGTGGCTGGCGGCGCGTCACGTCGGCGGAACGATTCACCTGCGCATCGAGGATCTGCTGCCGGACGGCGATGCGCACCTGCCCGCGCTGCTGGCGGACTTGCGCTGGCTGGGGCTGGACTGGGATCCATGGCAAGGGCGCGAGTTCGTCCGACAAAGCGAGCGCGCGGCGCTGTACGACGCCCTGCTGGCCGAGCTGCTCATGCGCGGCGACGTGTACCCGTGCGTGTGTACGCGCAAGGACATCGACCTGGCCGCCCGCGCGCCGCATGCCGAGGACAAGGGCGCGGCGTATCCGGGAACGTGTCGCGGGCGGTTTGCGACCGATATGGCGGCGCTGGCGTTCGAGCGTGAGCGCGCGCGGCAGGAGAATCGGCCGCCGCTGGGCGTCGCGCTGCGCCTGCGCGTGCCGGAGACGCCCGTGGCCTTTGCCGACCTGCTCCACGGTCCGCAGTCGGTGCTGCTGCCCGCGGATTGCGGCGATATCGTGGTGCGGCGCAAGGACGGCGGGGTGGCCTACATGTTCGCGGTCGTGGTGGACGATTGGGCCATGGGCGTGACCCAAGTCGTGCGCGGCGACGACTTGCTCGACGTCACGGCGCAGCAAATCGCGGTGTACCAGGCGCTGCAACGGCTGGATTCGCAGCAGTTACCGGCGTTCCCCGGCCTGCCGCAGTACGCGCACGTGCCGCTGGTGCTGGGCGACGACGGTCGGCGGCTGGCGAAGCGCAATCAGTCGCTGCACATCGGGCAGCTGCGCCAGCAGGGCGTGTCGGCGGAGCGGCTGCGGGCGTGGTTGGCGGTGTCGATTGGCCTTGCGCCGAGCGCGGAGATGGCGGCGCTGGCGCGGGATTTTGACTGGCAGAAGCTGCCGCGCGAGGCGGTGCGGTTTGGGGCGCGGGAGTTGGGGGCGTTGTAGGATTTCGGGCGTGCTAGCGGACGCAGCGGACGGCGTGGGTGTCAGTTAGGTTTAGGTAGTCGGCCGCATTCTCGCCACCCCCGTAGAAAGAAATCTTCCAGGCGGCTTTCGAGTCGACCCACAGCGTCGAACTCCAGAAGTCGGTTGAACACGGCTTGAAGATGGGATTGAGGCTCACCAAGTAGTTCTTCCGGTCGTTGATCGACAGGAGTTCCCGTACGGTGGGCAAGCGCCAGCCGGCTCCGGGCAGCGCTACCGTGTTCTTGGCGCAAAACGCCATCGCGTCCGTCCAGTTGAAGCCAAATGGCCAGTAGTATCCCGTCCATTGCGTCGGCCCGGGTTCCTGCCAACGCAGCCCAGTTACACGGTCGAGTATGACGAGGCCATTCTCCACCGCGGCGTAACGGCTGCCTGAACCCGGCGGCGCCGTCGCCGTCGTCGTGCCGCGGACGCAGCGCAGATACCAGATGTCGCCCCATCCACTCGCGAGCCAGAGGCCAATGTCGAAGTAGACTTCGTGCTCGGCCATGCTCCAAAAGCCCGCAAACTCGGCTTCCGGCGGCCAGATGAGGCCAGGTGCATTCGCGACGGGATGGGCACTGGCGTAGTCGATCAGCGACAGCAGTTCCGCCAGCGTCGGCGCGCGCCAATCGTCAAAACCGCCATACGTCTGCGTCGTACACGCGCTGAGCATGACCGAAAAGGACATGGGCGGCAGCGAGGCCTTCGGCCAATCCAGCTGCGTCCGCAGATCGGTCACATAGTCCGCGTGCTCAACGTAATCCGTCAGCGGCCGTGCGTCCGAGAGAATGCCCCAAGTCTCAAAGTCGGCGACACAGACGTTGCCGCCGGCTTTGGCACTCCGCGCGACACACTTGTAGCCATCGGGGCAGCCTACCCACGCGTTGGGCGTGGTGCACGGCCCCGCGAGGTGCGCGGCGAGCACAGCGCAGTCCGCGGGGCACGTCACGACCGTCTCCAACGCGTCGCACACGCCGTTGCCGCAGGGGCTGGGACAATCGCTGGCGCAGGTCGCCGTCGCTTCGCCGCAGTCGCAGACGCCATTGCCACACGTCCCGGCGCTGTGCACGCAACCGCTGGCGGAAACACAGGCGTCGGCGGTGCACGGGTCGCCGTCGTTGCAGTTGTCTGGGCTGCCGACGCAGGTTCCTGCCGTGCACGCGTCCGCGAGCGTGCACGCGTCGCCGTCGTCGCAGGGCAAGGTGTTGGCGGTGTGCGTGCAGCCGCTGAACGTACATGCGTCGACCGTGCACAGCTTGCCGTCGTCGCAGGGGCCGTTGGCCGGCACCGAAATGCAGCCGGAAATGGGATTGCACGTGTCCGTCGTGCACGCGACGCCATCGGTGCAGTCGGTGACGAGGCCCGGCAAGCAAATACCGTCGGTGCAGGCGTCGCCCAAGGTGCAGGTGTTGTGATCGTCGCACGGGCCGAGGATCGCGATGTGGACGCACTGACCGGCGGTGCAGGTGTCCTGCGTGCAGGGGTTGCTGTCGTCGCAGGGGACGCCGAGGCAGGGATTGGGTGCGACTTCTGGAGCGGCATCCACTTCGGCATCGGTGGCGGCCGTGTCTGGGACATCGCCGAGGACGCTTGTGGCTTGATCGTCAGGAGGCGCCACGTCGGATGGCTGCGCGGCGATGGGCAGGTCATTGCCGCAAGCGACGAATCCCAACAGGCAGGCGAGGTATATGCGGAAGGCCATCGAAGAACCTCTGACCGCAACGATGCGCCCGCGGACAAGGGCTGTCAAAGGCGGGCGGCCTCCGTATGTCAACTGCGTGCAGAACGTGGATGACTGGAGCCTTGTATGAGGCGGCATCCCGGCCGCCACCGAACAGACCGCGCGGGGCGCTTGCATCTCCAAACCAACTGCCCGTCCGCAGCCCCTTGTCCACCAGCCTGAACGACCGGATAAGCTGCGGGCCGGCAAACGGCTGAGACCCGGACAGTTCGCCGACTCGTGTCGGTCTTGAGATACCTGGGGTGTGTCTCCTGCAATTAGTGCTGACGTGCGATCTGCCAAGCACGGCTCGATCCGGGCCGCCGCGACGTCGTTGCCGAACGCAAGTCGTTTGACAGTGGCACGACAAGGTTTGAGACTGCTCGACGGTGACACCACGGTCGCGGAGTTGATGATGAAGACGATCTTATCCTTTCAAATTGGCCAATTCTCATTGACGCTTCTGGCGATCTCATGCCTCGCCTCGTGCGGCGGTGAAGTGGCAGTCGCCGGTCTCGGGGACGGGACTGAGACCGACACGCTGGACTCGGCAATCGATGCCGATGACAGTCTGTCGCCGGCTTTCGATGCAGACTCCGATGCTCCGGACCCGTGCATCGGCAAGACCGCCGCTGACTGCAATGACGGCGTACCTTGCACGGCCGACGCTTGCACAACCGGCGTCGGTTGCACACACACGCCAGACAACGGCAAGTGCAACGACGGCCAAGCCTGCACCACGGACATCTGCAATCCTCAGTCCGGTTGCGTCAACACGACCACAGACGGCGCGTGCGACGACGGCGATGCCTGCACCAGCAACGACACGTGCGCGACCGGAACTTGTGCCGGTGCAAAGCTGGTTTGCAACGACGGCATTCCGTGCACGAGCGACGCCTGTGTGGCCGGTGTCGGGTGCGCGTTCACAGCCGACGACAAGAAGTGCGATGACGGCAAGCCGTGTACGGCGGATTCATGCGTAGTCGGTTCCGGCTGCGTCAATGCCAACGTTGTCGGACCATGTGATGACGGCGACGCGTGCACGTTAGGCGATGCCTGCGCTTCTGGCGTGTGCAAGGGCAAGGCGTCGAGCTGCGGCGACGGCACGTGCGCGTGCGGAGAAACGGCGGTGACGTGCGCCGCGGATTGCCCATTGTCGACGCCGGGGATGATCACGCTGCCGGCCGGAACGTTCACGATGGGCGCAGTCGACGCAACTTACCCGGACCAACAACCGGTGCATCAGGTGACACTGTCCGCGTTCGAACTGGACCAGACCGAAGTCACGCTCGCTGCCTACACCGCGTTCTACAATCAATTGCCAGCCGCCCAGAAATGTCAGGATAGCAACGCCTCCGGGTTCGTCTGCGGCCAGCCGGCCACCGGCGCGCATTGTAACTGGGGCGTGATGGGACGAGAACAGCATCCGATCAATTGCGTCGACTGGTTCCAGGCGACCGCCTACTGCGCGTGGAAAGGGAACGGGGCGCGGCTCCCGACCGAGTCGGAGTGGGAATACGCGGCCACCAGCGCCGGCAAAGTCCAGTTCTATCCGTGGGGCAACCAAACACCCTCTTGCGACTATGCGATCTTTTCTGGATTCTTTAACGGAAACACTAGCCCGGAGGTTATCGGGTGTGGCGCTGACGGGACTTGGCCTGTGTGCTCAAAAGCCAAGGGGAACAGCGCGCAAAGTGTGTGCGATCTCGTCGGAAATGTTGAGGAGTGGAATTCGGATTGGTATGGACCCTACTCAGCCAATGCGTCGGCCGATCCCGAAGGCGCCGCGAACGGAACCAAGCGGGCTCTACGCGGCAATAGCTGGAGCGAGACTGTGGGCATCGCCAAGGCAGTATACCGACACTACGCGTTCCCGACGCAGTTCACTCCCGCGACAGGGTTTCGTTGCGCGCGGACGCAGTGACGTGGTCGCTTCGCCACCGCTCAGTCCACGCAAAGCACCTCCCCGTCCAAACCAACTTCCCTTCCGCAGCCCCTTGTCACCAGCCTGAACGACCGGACAAGCTGCTGGCCGGCAAACGGCTGAGACCCGGACAGTTCGCCGACTCGTGTCGGTCTTGTCCGCGGCCACGGTAAACCACCCACCGAGGGCCGAGTTCGGCCATCGGGATGGGGCCGGAATTCGGCCACGAACTAGGTACCACCCGCTGGCGTGAATCGGCCCGTAATGTCATGGACTTCTCCCGGAAACGCTGGGA
>CAIYBN010000109.1 GCA_903924465.1 uncultured Myxococcales bacterium
CCACAGTCCACGGCGACGTAGATGCAGAGCGCATCGGACCTGCCGGCGACGACGTCGAAGTGCTTGCGGATAGCCGCGGGGGAAAGGCTCGTCGGGTCGTGGGGCACGGCGGCGAGGCAGTGACGCTCCAGCAGCCTGAACGGCGTGAACTCGTAGATACCCGTTAGAAACGCTGGCAGGTCGTTCAGCACCGACACGTTCGGCGTCGGCTCAACCCGAACGCCCAGCACGTGCTCAATGTGCTGAGCCAGGAGAGCGAAGTTGTCCGGGGCGGTCGCGTTGCGTGTCACCATAACCTCAGGCAGGAAGATAACATGCGACGCGTTATCATTCAAGACGAGTGTTATCGAAAGCGACACCATTGGCGCGAGATCAGACTGCGACGCCGCAGCACACCTTGAACTTCCGCCCGCTCCCGCAGCTGCACGGCTCATTCCGGCCCGGCTTCGGCTCGACTCGCACGGTCTTGTGCACTGGCACGTCCACCAGCCGGCGGCGCAGAAGCATGTACGAGTGCTCGGGCTCCCACTTCGCCCGCCAGATCGCCATCATTTCCTGCGGAGGGAACAGCGCGTCGGCCTCCACGCGCGCCACCCAGCAGCAGCCGGCGACGACCATGCCGAGCATGTCCTGGTCGCGGATGTCGTCCGGGATGAACAGGCCGTGCAGCCGCGCGATGTCCTCGGGGATGCTCTCCGGCGTCGGGTAGCGCGCCGCCAAGTCGCCGCCGACCGCCTGGGCCACGCGGAAGCCCTGCTGGCGGCAGTGGAACAGGTGGCGGTCGAGCAGACCCTGTTCGTTCGCCAGCCAGATCTCCAGGTTCGCAGCCACCATGGCGTGGTAGCGGTCAAGCCCAGGAATCCAGCGGTTTTCTGGTTGCTTGGCCATCAACAGCTTGAGGATTTCGGCCCGCAGCGAGCTGTGCCGCATCGCCATGACCAGCAGGCCCATGAATGGCGTCTGGTAGTCCGCGATGGACTGCGCGTTGCGGAGAAACTGCTTCCACGCCGGCAGAAGCGGCTTGCCAATTCGCCCTACTGCCCACGCCGCACGCAGGGCCGGCCCCATGTGCCCATCGCCGCTCAGCAGAGTCGGCAGGAGCGTGATGGCCGCGACTTCACCGTGGAAGTTCTTGCGGTTAGGAAACAGCCGCGCAACTTTGGCGCCGCATTCCTCAAGCCAGTCGTGGCGCCGGCCCTCCCACGCCATCAGCGGCAGCATCGCGCTGAGCGCCCAATGCGCTTCCGCCATCCGCTTCAGGTGCGGTTGCGAACGCTTCAACGGCGCCTTGAGCCAGCCGTGCGGGTCGGCAAGCATGCGCTGCACGTAGTCGGTCCAGCCTGGCGTCGCAGCCTTGTAGGTGTCGTACATGACCGGCAGCCAGGCCACGAGAAGCCGGAAGTCCTCGCGGGTCACGTCGGAACCGTGATTGAAAAACCGCGAAAGAAACGCGGCGCGGCGGTTGGGCGGCACGACGGCATCGGCCTGAGTCAGCATCTGACGCTGACGGAGCACCCGGGCAACCAGACTGGCGACCTGCGTTGCGGCCAGGCGGTGCTGCGACGGATTTGGACTCATGCCCTTGCCCAGGACCGTGACGAACTCGCCCTCGCGCGTCACTACCAGCCACGGCCCATCGCCCGCCGGATCCAGCCCCAGCGCGACGCGGGAATCGCCGGACGGCAGCGTGGCCTCGGCCAGAACGCCCGTGAGCAGCGCGGGGTCCTGGTAGAGCTGCAGGGCTAAATCGAGCTCAGCCCCGCCGGTGCGCTCGACGGCGCGTTCCAGGTAGTGCTGATGGCGGATGATGCGGTCGTCGTCGTTCACGGTGCGCCTGCAGGTCGTGCAGACGGACGATGCACGGGGCGGCGATACGGGTCAAGGGGCTGGAAGCGCGGCGGGCGGGAGCACCGAGCCCTGCCGCAAAACCTCTCGACGTTATTGGCATAAGCACTGTGGAGCCGACCCAATCGCCCTCCAGCCAACCGTCCGGACAAGCCGCCACGGTCAACAACTGCTTTGCCACCGGCGCGCTGAAGCGCCGGCGAAGGAACATGCCATGCGCCTCATCGGAGTTCTCGACCAGGATGAAACCGTCCCCTGCGCGTCCTGCCACCATCCGTGGAACGTGCGTTACCTGCTCAAGGATCTGGGCCAGCATCGGCTCCGGCCCGAAGGCTTTGCGTTCATCTGGTTCGACGACGATTGCATCGCGATCAACTACTGCCCGCAGTGCGAGGTGCCGGCGATGGTGCGGGTGCCCGTGTTGGCGCAGCAGCAGCTTCAGGCAGCGTGAGCAACAAGCAGCAGGTCAACCACGCGACGTCCACGCTGGGCGTTGCTGGGTCGTCCGGGCTGTTTGTTACCTGGCGCGCTTGCCCAGATGCCTTCGCCAGCACGTCTACTATTGACTAATAACCTTGAAGCGCGGTCGCGTGAGGATGACGCCAGGTTGGCAGTGCAGCGTCCGCGGGGCGCCGTGCGGTCGGCTGGGCCGTTTCTTCTGATGGATTCAGGGCTTCAGGCTTCGCCGCCTGCGTGGCCAGGACTTCACATACGATTGGTGCGACGACCACACCACTGTGGTCAGCCTTTATTCTCAATCGTGTGCGAAGTCGCACCGACGAGGGGAGAAGCACCATGAAATTACTAGGCATCGCAAGAGTCAGCACCGAAGAACAAGCCG
>CAIYBN010000110.1 GCA_903924465.1 uncultured Myxococcales bacterium
CGGCTTGTTCTTCGGTGCTGACTCTTGCGATGCCTAGTAATTTCATGGTGCTTCTCCCCTCGTCGGTGCGACTTCGCACACGATTGAGAATAAAGGCTGACCACAGTGGTGTGGTCGTCGCACCAATCGTATGTGAAGTCCGTAGCGGGGAACCCCGAAGCGGCTTTCATCCGTATCAGTGCTGATACTGCGAGTGCTACTTGCCGCCCGCGGCACGCGCGCGCCTGCGTTGACCCGGCGTGGCGACTGCCCGACATGTAACCGCCTGGTACGTAAGAAGACGGCGCGGTCGCAGCACATCGCCCGCACGGGCGTTGCGCAGCAAACCTGCCGTCTGTCGGTGCACGACGCACCCAATCACGCGGCCATGTGCAACTCCCGCACCGGCAGCTTCACCCGCGCCATCGCTGGCACGTCGCACTGCGGGCACCAGTTCACCATGACCGCGCCATCATCGAACACGATCGCCGCAAAGCCTTCGCCGCGCAGGCGTTCCCGCCCGATGTCGCGCATGAGGTAGTTGACGTCCCACGCGTGATTGCACGTTGCGCAGGGAACCGATTCGTCTTGACCGAAAACGCCGATGAGTCGCATCGCCTCTTCCTTCACCGGCTTCCCGCCGGCCTTCACGTAGTGATTGCCGCGCGGCAGATCCGCGCGGTACACCTGCCCACAGCGGGCAGGGGAGCGAACTTTATGGAGGCTCCACCACACTTATTCCAAGACATTCAAGCGGTTTTGCGAAGGTGGGTGGTTCCGGAACTGCGCTCTTGCGAGCGGCTGATTCTCACCAAATTGAGAGTTGGACGCGGCTACTTCTCACTTGGCGGAACCGCAATCGCGATTGGGCGGCACATGTTGTCGCGCACTGGCTGGTCGATCTCGCCACTGACGCCTCGGCGCACCACCTGAAGGCGTTCGTCACCGGTCTGCAACCAAGATTGGCCGGCGAGGTGGGCGCAACGCGCAACGACCAGGTCGTCGTTGTTGACGGCTGGGACCGCGCCGTCGCAGACGACGACGTGCGCCTGCCGAGCTACGAGCGGTTTCTACGGTGGCGGGTGTAGGCGCGGATAGACTGGCGTCGGCTGCAAGGCGCGCGCCTCTGCAATGCTCGACAGATGGCACGGGAAGCGGTGCGGCGGATCCTGCCGTCTGCCCCGCGGCGGTCCTTGCGATGTACGGCATGGAGCCGTACACTGGACGCGGAGGTCACGATGCAGCCAGCCCGCAAATCGCCACGAGATCCTGCAGCCGCCACGCCACGCACCGAGCGCTTGGAGGCCAGAATCTCTCCAGATCTGAAAGACTTGTACACGATGGCGGCCACAATGCGCGGCCAGACGCTGACGGACTTCGTGGTCTCGACTGTGACGGACGCCGCGCGCCGGATCGTGCGCGAAAGCGAGGTGCTGGAATGGAGCCGCCGCGATCAGCAGGCGTTCGCTGCCGCGCTGACGAACCCACCCGCACCGTCGTCCAAGCTGACGACGGCCGCAGCGTGGTCGCGTGAACAGGCCGGGACCAATGACTGAGCCTCTTGGGCGCCTTTTTCTCATCGAAGCGTTGGATGTGCGGCATCGGCGCGACAGCTTCACATCGGGCGTCGACGCGCTGGACCGCTACTTGGCGTCACAGGCGGGGCAGGATGCCAAGCGCGGCTTCGCCAGCGTTTTCGTCACCGTGGAGATCGGTTCTGAGCGCGTGTGCGGCTTCTACACCCTGTCGATGGCGGGTGTGGCGGTGGACCTGCTGCCGGAGCGCATGCAGCGCAAGATGCCTCGCTACCCGTCGGTACCAGCGGTGCGGCTGGGCCGGCTGGCCGTTGCGGTCATCGACAAGGGCCGCGGGCTGGGCAAATGGCTGCTGATGGACGCGATGGCGCGCTCGCTCGCCAGCGAAGTCGCTTGGGCGGCGTTCGTGGTCGACGCGAAAGACGAGGCGGCGCGGTCATTCTACATGCAGTACGGGTTCCTGGCCTTGGCCGATGACCCACTGCACCTCTCCCTGCCGCGTGCGACGGTCGAGACCGCGTTCGGTGCGGGCACTGGGTCCAGGCGCCAGTAATTCACCGCGCGGCAGCCACGGCACGGTCCCATTCGCTTGCTTCGCTGCTTGACGCATTGCACAAAGCGCTTACCCTCTATCTCTGTCATCGTAGAGGGTAAAAATCATGCCGCCGCTGTTCCTCCGCCACGAACCCGCCCTGGTCACGCTGCTCGCCGACGTCGAACAGTCCGCCGAATCACTCCGGCCGTTGCCGGTCGGCTCGCCCGGCGCAGTGACCGAACGGTCGAAAAGCGGCAACGCCTACTGGTACCGCCAGTTCTACGACGCCGCTGGCCACAAGCGCGACGAATACCTCGGTCCCGTCGGCGATGCGGCGGGTGACGCCCGCCAAGCTGAGGCCCTT
Organism: uncultured Myxococcales bacterium; assembly: GCA_903924465.1. Classification (GTDB taxonomy): domain Bacteria; phylum Myxococcota_A; class UBA9042; order UBA9042; family UBA9042; genus CAIYBN01. Next base: position 2,414 of record CAIYBN010000110.1, read on the forward strand.
GACTGGATTGCCGCTGCACGCGCGCTGGGCGGCAGCGTCCGTGTGCTCCGCCGTGCTGGCTTTCCAAGTGTTGATGGCCGTACCGCCGCCACGCTGGCTGGTCTCGCCAACGCCGGCATCTTTGCGGCCGGGGCTGTTCTGGTCGGCTCGCACGCGTTCGGTGTCCTGTGCGGCGCGCTGGGCCTCCGGGTCGCGCAGTACAAGACTGAGGACGTGGACGTCGCGCGACCGCACCGCCTGCAGGTGTCGGCAGACGTCTCGACGCTCGGCTTGGCCGCGCTTTTGGCCCGTACCGGCATTGCGTTCGTCGAAGTGCCGTCCATGGATCCGCGCCAACCTGCTGTGTCGCTCAAGCCTCCGGGTGCCGACCGCCTGCGCGTGGATCTGCTGATGCCCGGCAAGACGTACGGCATCGCGCCAGTGGCCGAGTTGGGCTTTGCCGCGCAGACGCTGCCGCAGTTGGACTTCCTGATCGCCCAACCGCAGCGCGGCGTGGTGCTGGGGCCAGATCTGGCGATCCCGTTGCTCGTGCCGTCACCAGAGCGCTTTGCCTGGCACAAAGTCTGGACGTCCATCCAGCCCGACCGGACGCCGGCCAAGGTGGACAAGGACATGGCGCAGGCGCGCGTGCTGCTGGCGGCGTTGGCGGAGCGCGATCCGTCGGCGCTGGAGGCAGCGCTGCGCGAGATGCCGAACCGCGAGCAGAAGCGGATCCTCGACCGGCTCCGGTTGGATCTGCCCGCTCTTGCCGCGCACCGCGATGCGCACGCGTGGCTGAGCGACCTGTGTGGCTAGGCACCTTGACCCACCATCAACAGCCAATAGAAGAGCTGTAGTACCGACAAATCGGCATGAGCAGCTAACATGTTGCCTCGTGGACTGCGCTCTCCCGACGACATCGCCCGCTCTCTTGCGGAACGCATCCGCGCGCCGGGTTGTCGACGCGCTTCAGCGCGTTGCCACCGCGTTGTGATGTGCGTTTTGGAAGTCGTTCCGCCATTTTGCTGCAAAAAACGGAGATAGCGATTCCGTTTTGCAGACATGATCTGGTCGACGCACTCCTGCGTGCGCAGGAAAAACCGCTGCCCAGAACGAGTTAGAAGGAAGTAAGTCTGGTTTATCGACCGCGACGATAAGAGCGCTAAGGTCTCCATAGCTGCCAAGTCGTGGCTGCGCATCGCGTGTGCCAGCGCCACCGCAGCGCTGGACAAGCGAATGAAACATAAAGAAGATTGTCCATTTTGGTCGGTTCGTCGCGGTCTTCGAAATGCGAGCCGCGACGCTGCAACACCAACGGCGGCCACGATCAGGCATGGCAAGGTGCTTGCCCGCAGGAACCGACGAAAAGCGTTGCTCTGCGCGCATGCGGGCTACGCAGAACGCTATCTCCCAAGACGTTTGTGCGGTGCGTATTTGCGATACCCTGCTGAATGCAAAGTGTTTGGGGTGGTGTCGATGACCGCCAGCGCTTACTTGCCAAAAGTAACGTCAAGCGTTACTTTGACGAAGTGAAGCCGGAATCGCCCATCGCTGACCTTGCTGCCTACACGACAGACCTCGCGGCGTCGGGGCGTTCCAGTTTCACGACAAAAGAAGCGGTGGCGGCGCTCGGAAAGACGGACGTGGCGGTTCGCGCGGCCATCCGCCGTCTTGCACGCCATGGGGCGATCGCAACGCCGGTTCGCGGGTTTCACGTGCTTGTGCCGCCGGAATACCGTCGGCTGGGCTGCTTGCCGCCCGAGCAGTTCATCCCGGATCTGATGCGGGTGCTGGGCCGCGCCTACTACGTCGGGCTGCTGTCCGCCGCGCAATACCACGGCGCAGGTCATCAGCGTCCCCAGGCTTTTTTTGTCGTGGAAGCCAAGAACCGCGCACCCATCGTCTGCGGTGCGGTTCGGGTCGAGTTCGTCGCCAAGAAGTGGGCCAAAGGCTTTCCCGTCGCGACCTTCAACACGCCTCGCGGTACCGTCGCGGTGTCCAGTCCGGAGTTGACGGCAATCGACCTGGTGGCCTATCCCGCCCGAAGTGGTGGCTTGGACGCAGTCGCCACGGTTCTGGCGGAATTGGCCGAACGTATTGATCCCAAAGAGTTGGCAGTCGCAGCCGGGCAAGCACCGCGAGTTCTGGCGCAGCGGTTGGGGCACTTGCTGGACGCCGTGGACGGCGGCGCGGTCACCGGACCGCTCGCGGCGCTGGTCGCCGATTCGGTGCGGGACTACGCGCCGCTGGAGCCATCGCTTCCCGCATCCGACGCGGTCCGCGACGCGAAGTGGCGCATCCTCGTGAACGTCGATCTGGAGCCAGACCTATGATTCCGCACGACTACATCACGGAATGGCGCGCGAAGGCCCCGTGGGTACAAGACCTTCAGGTCGAGCAGGACTTGGTCATCAGCCGCGCCCTCGTGGCCCTGCTTAGTCGACGGGCGTGTACTGGAAGCCGGTCTGGCACATGCTCGACGGGCTGTTCGAGTTGACGCTGGGCAACGCGACGCACATTCGCAATGTCCCGGGCCGCAAGAGCGACGTCAACGATGCGACGTGGATCGCGGATCTGCTTGCGCACGGCCTGATTCGCGGCAGCTTCGTGCCACCGGTGGAGATTCAGGAGCTTCGCGACCTGACGCGCACGCGCAAGGAGCTCACCCGCGAAGTGACGCAGCACGTTCAGCGCCTGCAGAGCGTGCTGCAAGACTGCAATATCAAGCTGGATTCGGTGGCGAGCAGCGTCATGGGCAAGAGCGGCCGGGCGATGCTGGACGCGCTTGTCGAAGGCAAGACTGATCCGGTGGAGCTGGCCGAACTGGCGCTGGGCGCTCTGCGCAAAAAGCACGACCAGCTGGTCGAGGCGTTGCGCGGCAAGGTCCGGCCGCATCATAGCTTTTTGCTCAAGCTGCATCTGGACCAGATCGATGCACTGCAGCGCGGCATCGCCGAGCTGGAGGCGAAAATCGAAGAGATGCTGCGCCCTTTCGCTGATGCCGTGGCGCACCTGATGACCATGCCGGGGGTCGGCGACACGGCGGCGCACGTGCTGGTGGCGGAAATTGGCTTGGATATGAGCCGGTTTCCGACGTCTGGCCACCTGGTGTCGTGGGCGGGGCTGTGTCCGCGCATGGACGAAAGTGCAGGCAAGCGGCGCTCGACGCGGCTGCGCAAGGGCGGCAACTGGATCAAGACGACACTGGTCCAGTGCGCATGGGCCGCCGTTCGCGCCAAAGGCACGTATCTGCAAGGGCAATTCCTGCGACTCAAGGCGCGCCGCGGCCCGCGCAAGGCGATCATGGCGGTGGCGGCATCGATGCTCACCTCCGCGTATCACATGCTGCGCGACGACGAGCCCTACCGCGAACCGGATCCGACGCAACTCGACGAGCGCGAACGCCGCCGCGCCGCCAAGCGATTGCTCAGCCGACTGGGCGAGCTTGGGTATGCAATTCAACTGCCGGAATTTTCGTGACCGAGGTGATGCGCGCGGGGGAGTTTCTACCTAG
>CAIYBN010000111.1 GCA_903924465.1 uncultured Myxococcales bacterium
GTGCTCGTAGGGCTTCGGGTCCAACTAAACAACGGGCTGGAAGCACCAAGAAATGACCGACCTCGGTGCCGGCGCCGCCCCCAGCTTACAACACCTGCCCAGTTTCATGCATACCGGGTGCCGGAGGCATTTGAACTAAACGGGTAGCTATCCGCGGCCGGCTGAAGGAAATGGCCGCGAAGTCGAGGACGACGATGCGAATCAGTCTCAAAGGCGAGGGCCATGTCGGCCCAGCCCCAGAAAGAAAAATCTCCGCGACAATATTGGACTTTGCCGCTCCGGTCATCGACCCGCTCGTGCAGCAGGGGCTGCCGATCGCGACGCTGAACAACCTGTTTCAGATCATCATCACGATCTGGAACGCCCACGTCATGGCCACGCCGACCTGGGGCCAGCCGGAGATTTTGGCCAACTTGCGCAAAATGGTCGCCGGCCCTGGCGCGCCCCCGGAACTGGCCACCCTGTTCGTCGTCCTCAGCGAGCGGCGCAAGGGGCTGTTTGCTGACGATCCACGGGCGGTTGGCGAGTGGTCCGTCATCCCGGACAAGGCCGAAGTCTTCAGATTGCGTTGCGACGCGCGGATGCCGGCGGGAAAATCACCCCGGTAGCAGCGGAGCCGGGGAGTGGCGCAAGTCCTTCAGCCATCTGACAAGAACGCGGCCTTCTGCGGCTCCACCTCGCTCCTGGCAATTCCGGCCCGCGCCGCCTCCGTTCGCCACGTCTGCACCGCATCCCGAACTGCCTCCAGAGTGGGCGCAGTCGCGCATGAACAGATCTGGCCAAGCTGACCGTGCGCCTGACCCAGGACCACCGCGAAGGCGAGCAGATGTTCCGGCTCATGGCGTTCAACGTGCTCGCCCACAACCGCGACGACCACGCGAAGCAGTTCAGCTTCCTGATGAATCGCACGGGCGCCTGGACGTTGGCGCCGGCGTACGACCTGACGTTCGCACCCGGTATCGCGGGCGAGCACACGACCAGTGTGGCGGGCGAGGGCAAGGCGCCGACGCTGGCGCACATGCACAAGGTCGCGGATGCCGCGGGGCTGGCTCGGCAATTGGCGGATCGGATTGTGGAGCAGACCCGTGAGGCGGTCAGGCGCTGGCCGGAGATTGCCGCCGAGGCGGGGGTGACTGAGGACACTTCCGCCGAGATTGGCTGCGTCATCCGCGCCGAGCGGAGCTGAGTGCACGGCGAAAGCTCCTGTACTGACTTGAAATGACAGGATATGCATGGATTGAGAGTTGGAATGCCAATCCATGGGCTGGCTGTGGGTGTCCACCGAGACTTGACAAAACATCAAGTCACGCTAGAATATCATCTCATGGTCGAGCCGCTCACACCGCCAGCCGCCAAAAAGCAGATCCGCAGCATCCTGGAGATCGGCACGGTGCACTTCACCGGCCACGCGCTGGAGGAACTCGCCAAGGACGGCTTCGACACCGGCGACGCCTTGAACGTGCTGCGTGCTGGCATCGTGGAACCGGCTGAGCTGGTCGGCAAGGTCTGGCGCTACCGGGTGCGGACCGCGCGCATGTACGTCGTCGTGCAGTTCCGGTCAGACACGGAGCTGCTCGCGATCACAGGTTGGAGGTTGAAATGAATACGCTTTGCCCCGTTTGCCAGGAAGGCGAGCTGGAAGTCAGCCGCGAGAACTACCGCTACACCGAGTCGGGCCTGCCGAACGTGACGCTGGAGAACATCGAGGTCAGCCACTGCGCCGCTTGCGGTGAGCGCATCGTGTCGATCGCGCGCCTAGCCGACCTGCACCGGTCGCTGGCGTTTGCCATCGCGTCGCAGCGGTCGCGCCTGTCCGCCGCCGAGGTCAAGTTCCTGCGCAAGTACCTGGGCTGGTCGAGCACGAGCTTTGCCAAGGTCATGGGCACCGCGCCGGCGACGGTCTCGCGCTGGGAAAGCGGCAAGCAGCCGATGGGCGTCGTTGCCGAGCACCTCCTGCGCGTGCTGGTGTTTCGCGAGAAGCCGGTCGAGGAATACCCGAGCGAGAAGCTCGCGGAACTGGCCCTTGACGACAGCGGCCCGGTACGGCTTATCATGACGGCCGCTCCGGACGGCGACTGGCACGTCTTGCGCGCGGCCTGATCACGTCAGCCCAAGCCACCCAGCGCCATCCGCCGCCACGCCGAAATCGCTAGCCAGGTCGCTAGCCACGACAGCAAATCTGAGGATCTTCGTGAGCTAACGAATTGGAATGATTCAGTTCATCGCGAAATTTCGGCGCTTTGAAACCATGCGTTCGATTCTCCTGCGCTTCCGCCAATTTGTCAACTATTTCAATCTGTTGCAAATCAACTTGATCGATCTGGCTAGCGGTTGGATCATGGCTTTCCATGTCCACAAGTGGCCGAAATAATGCGCTAATTGCTGTTTTCCGTCCATCCGCAGGAGTCCTTCGCAACCAGCTTCCCTTCGCGTCGCGCTCCATCCACCAACGCCGAGCTTGCCGGGCCCCGCAACTTGTCGTATCACGCGCACCATGAACGACCTCCGCCAACTCCTGTGCGACGCCGACAACCAGCTGCCCACGCAGGCGCGCGGGGCCATCCTCGCCGCGGGCCAGGACGCCGTAGCGACGCTGATTGACGTCATGCTGGACGAGCATCTCCAGCGCTCCGAGGACGATGCCGAGTCGATGGCGCCCATCCACGCCGCGCGGCTCCTTGGCGAATTGCGGGCCGACTCCGCGATCCCGGGGCTGCTGGCCACGCTGCTCAAGATGGAGCCGGGTTACATCTTGTGGGACGCCGCGCTGTTTGCGCTGGAGGCCATCGGCGCGCCTGTTTTGGAGCCCGCGCTGGCGTTGGTTCCTGACGTGGCAGCCGAGCAACGGAGCTATCTGGCAAGCGTGCTTTCCAGGCTGAACGTCCGAGACCCGCGAATTCTGACGCTCCTGCTCGACGAGTTGCGGCGAGATCCTCTGAGCGGCGCGGCGCATCTCGGGCAGTACCGCGACCCGACCGCGCTGCCGGAGCTACTGGCGGCCTTCGACGCGTTTCCACTGGATTCCAGCGGTCGGATGTTCGCCAACCAGGCGCTGGTGGAATTGCACGCGACGATTGAGGACTGCGGAGGCGTGCTGACCCCGGCGCAACAAGCGAAGTACCTCGCCGCGACCTCGCCGCAACGCCAATTTCGCAACGAGTTGCTTGGCTTGACGACTGGCCGGCCGACGTCATCGCTGCCCGCGACGGCGCGCGCGAAGGATCGACCGGGGCGCAATGATCCTTGCTGGTGCGGCAGCGGTCGCAAGTACAAGAAATGCCACCTTGGGCACGAGCCCGGCTAGCGTGCCGCGCTGAGGTCGATCAGCGGCTCGATTTCTGTGAGAAGGACGCGTACTACGGACCGACGGCGCGGTGCGTGCCTGAGCGAATGAAAGACGTCCAGCCCGTGGACCGCAGCCAATTTCCACGTTCGGGCCCCAAGCGCACGTCCACCCGCGGCCCGCGATTGACCTCGCACCGCGGCCTCGCCACACTCGCGCCATGTTCGAGAAGGTCCCGCTTCCATCGCTGCAGACCGCCACCTGGCCTGAACTCGCGCGCCTGAGCCATGCCGTGCAGCTGCGCGTGGCGCGCGCGGAAGTGCTGACGATTCCGGACCTTTCAGCGAAGGGACCGCGAACGGAGCGGCCGACGGTCTATCTAGGCGATCTGGTTGACAATCCTAACGTTCTGGTGGCCGTTGAGGCGACAGCGCCAGGCACAACCGAAGCGATGCGCCAGCTGGTGCATGAGCAGTTGGCCGTGCGACTCGGCGATTTCCCGGCGTACCTGCTCGACGCGCCAGACCATGACCTGCCGCCACGCGACGCCAAAAGCGCTGACCTGACCAAGTGGGCGACCGCGCATGATTGTCGGCCGCTGCTGGACATGCGCTGGCCAGGCTTGCCGGGAATCAACGCCGCGAACGGGACGGCACGTTATCCGTGGGACGCGACCGTGGGCCAACTGCTCACGCTCAAGCCGCCGTCCGGGATGCGGCCGGCGCAGATCGCCCGGCAGGAGCGCTGGGTCCGCGCGTGGCTGGATGGCGAAGCGTCATGGCAGCGTCTCGCCCGTGCCTGGCCGCAGGTGCAGACACGACCGCCGGCGCAACCGGGTACGGCGGACGCGGTGACGGACTTTATCGCGCGCCTCTGGCAATGGCGGACCGCCCGGGTGAAGCGTACGGCGCCGATGGTTCCAGAGCGTTGGGGCCGGGTGACGGCTCAGGACGTTCGGCAGCGCGGCCGGCTGGTGCTCAGTGTGCATTTTCCGCCTTGGTGCGGGGGCACGGCGAAGTCGGTGACGATTGACGACGAGCGCGAGGACCCGGAGAGCCTGCAGCGGCAACTGCCCGGGCTGGTCGACGTCCAGTGGCACTGCACCGCGCATGGCGCCGACTCGTGTCCGGTGCCCCTGGCGGTCGTGGACCAACTTCTGGACCTTTTGGCCGCGGCAATGCCAGGCAGCGAGATGGAGGCGATCGCAGTCCGCATGTCGTCGCCGGTGTGGCGGGAGGCGTTGAACGCGCTGGCTGGGGTGCAGTCAGGCGGGCGGCCGGATCCGGAGGTCATGCCGCGGCCGACTGCGACAAAACCGCTGGTGGAAGGGCAGTTGCGTTGGAAGCTGACGCTGGACTATAGCGGCCAACCGGACGCCGTCGAGTTGGTCATCCAGACGCCCAACAAGAAGAACGGCTTCAGGACCACAAAGGTGCCACCGGCGCGGCTGATCGAGGCTGCGAACGAGCGTGGCACGGCGCAGGACCTCGCGCTGGCGGAGTTGGCCTATACTCGGTCGCTTGTGAGCAAGTACAGCTATGGCAATTCCGGAGCGATTTGGCAGGCGTTTTGGCGGCATTTGGTGGCGCTGTCGGCGCTGCTGGTCGGCAACGACCCGGAGCCCTTTGTGATGCGACGGCAAGCGGCGCGGCTGACCGTAACACCGCGCGATGGCGACGAAATCCAAGTGCAGCTGGCGAGCGATGCCGGGCTGTTCGAGTGGCGTGACCTGCCGACTGTCATTGCCCCGGAGGGCTGGCTCCTGGTGCGCGTGCCGGCAAACCGGACGTTCTGGGTCCTGGACGTGGCGGCGTCGGCGCGGCCGATTCTGACGCAGCTACGGCGCTGCGACGGCAAGTTCCCGCGGGCGGCGCTGGATCAGGTTTTGCGAGCGATCGCCGCCAATCCCGAGTTGCCGGTCGACCTACACCGCGATCTCTCCGGCGAGGAAGTTGGCCATTTGACCAGCTGGCGCGCGGAGTTGCGGCCGGTTGGCGAGGCCGGCGTGGAAATCGCGCTGCGGCTGCGGCTGAGGGCAATCGACGGGCTCTCCTGGCAGTCGGAGTGGCTGGTCCCAGGTCAGGGCGTGCCGCAGATTTCGGCGTTCGTCGATGGCAAGCGCGTGTGGTCAGCGCGCGACTTGCCCCACGAAGCGCAGCACGCCGAGCGCCTTGGCCTCCTGCTGGACCTGACCGATCTGGAGGCGAATCAGGCATTTGCCACGCAAGTGCTGGAGACTGATCGTGCCGCGGATTTGCTGCTGGCGCTCGCGGATCCGGATCTCGGTGTGGACGTGCACTGGCCGGAGAACGCGCGGCCGCGGGTGGTCAAGAAGGCCGACAACAGCGCGTTGGGGCTGCAGCTGCGGCCAGGTCGCGAGTGGTTCACCGTGGGCGGCGGCGTGACGATCGACGGCCTGCACGTGCCGGTTGATCGGCTGCTGGAAGTGCTGCGCGGCGGGCGGCGAACCGTGCGTCTGGACGCGGATACGCTGATTCACCTGTCAGAATCGCTGCGCAAGACGCTGGATCCACTGCTGGACGTGGCCCATGCGGGTCGGCACGGTCTGGAAGTGGGGCTGGTGCACGCGGCGGCGCTGGCGGATTTGGGCCCGGGTGCGGATGTGCCCAAGACGTGGATGGCGATGCGCGAGCGCGTGCGGGAGGCGGCCCAGCTGCCGACGCTGCAACCGCCGGGCCTGACCGCGCAGCTGCGGCCGTACCAAATCGAGGGCATGGCGTGGCTGCAGCGCATGGCGCACTGGGCGCCGGGCGCGGTGCTGGCGGACGACATGGGGCTGGGCAAGACTGTGCAGGCGCTGACGATTTTGCTCCATCGCCAGACGCTGGGGCCGGCGCTCGTGGTGGCGCCGCTGACGTTGGCCAGCAACTGGCAGAACGAGCAGGCGCAGTTCGCGCCGGGCCTGGAGATCCGCTGGCTGCGCGCGATGAGCGACGCTGATTTGCAGAATCTTCAGCCAAGACAGGTCGTTTGGGCGAGCTGGGATCTGATGGCGCGGCGAATCGAAGCGCTGGCGCCGATCGCGTGGGCGACGCTGGTGCTGGACGAGGCGCAGGCGGCGAAGAATCCGTCGACCAAGCGGGCGCAAGCGGTTTACCAGCTGAAAGCCGGTTTTCGCCTGGCGCTCTCGGGCACGCCGGTGGAGAACCGCATCTCCGAGCTGTGGAGCCTGATGCGCGCGACGGTGCCGGGGCTGCTGGGCAGTTGGGAGTCGTTTCGCGAGCGCTTTGGCGTGGCGATTGAAGCGCACAACGACAAGGAGGCGAGCCAGCGCCTGGCGCGGGTGATTCGGCCGTTCCTGCTGCGGCGGACCAAGCGCGAGGTGGCGCAGGATCTACCGGAAAAGACTGAAATTACTCTGGAAGTCGAGCTGTCACCGGGCGAGCGCGCGCTCTACGCCGAGCACCGGGCGGCGATCCTGCACGCGCTGAACAGCCCGGATTCGCCGATTTCGCCGGAGCAGCGCCGCTTCATGGTGCTGCAAGGTCTGACGCGGCTGCGGCAACTGGCGTGTCATCCCCAGCTGATCGACGCGGAAACGGAGCTGACCTCAGCGAAGCTAACGGTTCTGCTGGAGCGGCTGCTGGAACTGCACGAGGAAGGCCACCGCGCGTTGGTGTTCAGCCAGTTCACGCGGCATCTTGGACTGGTGCGCGCGGCGCTGGAAAAGTCGGGGCTGACCTGCGGCTATCTGGACGGCCAGATGGCGGAAAAGGACCGGCACGCGGCGGTCCAGGCGTTCCAGACGGGGCACGGCGATGTGTTCCTGCTGTCGCTCAAGGCCGGCGGCGTGGGCCTGAACCTGACCTCGGCGAGCTACGTGTTTCTGCTGGATCCGTGGTGGAATCCGGCGGTGGAAGATCAGGCGGCGGACCGCACGCACCGGATTGGCCAGACACGGGCGGTCACGATCTACCGGCTGGTGGCGAAACAGACGGTCGAAGAAGCGATCCTGGCGCTGCAGGCGGAGAAGCGCGAGCTGGTCGATCAGTTGCTCGACGGCACCGGCGCGGCGTCGAAGATGGGCGACGCGGAGCTGTTGGCGGTGCTGCTGGATCCAGGGCAGTAGCGGCGGCGTCCTGACATCCTCGTTCCAGACGCGCTGTTTGCTTCCAGCCGCAAGCGTCAGTATAGTGACCGTTGTCATCCAAATCTGACACCAAAAGACAATATGTTGTACCTTGACCTCCAATCCGCCGATGACCTCGCGTTGACCCTGGCCCATCGCCTCCGCGCGCTCCGTCTGCACCGCTCCTGGACCCAGATTGAGGCGGCAAGTCGTGCCGGCGTGACGCTCGCCAGCTACAAACGTTTTGAACGTACAGGTGAAATTGCCCTGAAGTCGCTCCTGAAGATCATCATCGTGTTCGACCAGGTGGAGCATCTGACGCCGCTGTTTCAGGTCCCGGTGTTTCGCACGCTGGATGAAGCCGTTGCGGTTGCCCCTGCACGCCAACGCGCGCCCCGCCGGAGGTCAACGTGAAGCCGGCGATGCAGCTACCGCCGGGCACGACGCTCACCGTATCGCTGGAGTGGGACAGCTCGACCGTGGTGCCGGTTGGGCGACTCGGCATGCGCGGGCGGCAGGTGCTGTTCGAGTTCGACCGGCAGTTTCTGCTCGATGGCGTGGAGATTGCGCCGCTGCACCTGCGCCGACGACCCGGGCTCATCGAGATCCGCGAGCCCGTGTTCGACAACCTGCCCGGAGTATTCGCCGACAGCCTTCCCGACGGATGGGGACGTCTGCTGCTCGACCGGGCCGCGCGGCAAAAGGGCATTCAGCCGCAGACGCTCACGCCGCTCGATCGCTTGGCACATGTGGGCCGGGACGGCATTGGCGCGCTCGTCTATCGGCCGGAGCTTGGCGTGGATGGTAAACAAGACGCCATCGACCTCGATCGCCTGGCTGACGCGAGCCGCGCGGTTCTGGATGGTACGTCCGATGATTTGCTCGACCGTCTGCGCGCCGTGGGCGGGTCGCCTCAGGGAGCGCGGCCCAAGGCGCTGGTGCAGATTGAAACGGACACCGGTCGCGTGACCGATGCCCAGCACGAGCATGGCCCCGGCTGGCGGCACTTCATCGTCAAGTTCGCTTCGCAGACGGACTTTCCTGATATGGGTCCGGTGGAGCTGGCCTATGCCCGGATGGCGGCCGCTGCAGGCGTGCGGATCCCCGAGGTGCGTCTACTGCCATCACGGCACGGGCATGGATTTTTCGCGTCGGCGCGCTTTGACCGAGATGGCGATCGGCGGCTCCACGTCGCGACGGCGGCTGGGCTGCTGCACGCCGACTTCCGGATGCCATCGCTGGACTACGTGGATCTTGCCAAGCTGACCGTGCGCCTGACCCAGGACCACCGCGAAGGCGAGCAGTTGTTCCGGCTCATGGCCTTCAACGTGCTGGCCCACAACCGCGACGACCACGCGAAGCAGTTCAGCTTCCTGATGGACCGCACGGGCGCCTGGACGTTGGCGCCGGCGTACGACCTGACGTTCGCACCCGGTATCGCGGGCGAGCACACGACCAGCGTGGCGGGCGAGGGCAAGGCGCCCACGCTGGCGCACATGCACAAGGTCGCGGATGCCGCGGGGCTGGCTCGGCAGGTGGCGGATCGGATTGTGGAGCAGACTCGTGAGGCCGTCAGGCGCTGGACGGAGATTGCGGTGGCGGCGGGGGTGACAGACGCCACGGCAGCTGAAATCGGCCGGGTTGTTGGCGCAGGTGCCACCTGACACTGCAGCGCGACACGCAACATCCTAAAACTACATGACTTGCATAATTTGAGAGTCTGACTGACAATCCATGCATGGCCGCAACCGTGCCGTACGTCTTGCCCATGCAACCTCGTAATCTACAACCGCTTCTCCAAAAGATCGCCGGCTTCTTTCCGGTCGTAGCGGTCACCGGGCCGCGCCAGTCGGGCAAGACCACGCTCTGTCGCGCAACCTTCGCCGAGAAGCCCTACGTCTCGCTGGAGGCTCTCGACGACCGCGCCTTCGCCACGAATGATCCCCGCGACTTTCTCGCCCGTTACGCAGACGGCGCGGTGTTCGATGAAGTGCAAAACGCGCCTGACCTGCTCAGCTACTTGCAGGGCGACGTGGACCAACGACCAGAGCCTGGGCGCTTTATCCTCACGGGTTCCCAGCAGTTGCACCTGTTGGCGCAGGTTTCGCAGTCGCTGGCCGGGCGCGTCGGCATGCTGCAGTTGCTGCCGCTGGGCTTTGACGAACTGCAGCATTTCCCCCATCCGCCCAAGGACTTGTGGACGGCGATCTGGCAGGGCGGCTACCCGCGCATCCACGATCGTGGGATTCCGGCAGACCGATGGCTCCGCGATTACGTGGCGACCTATGTCGAGCGCGACGTGCGCCAGGTGCTGAACGTGGGAGATCTGCAGACGTTTACCGCGTTTCTGAAGCTGTGCGCGGGTCGGACCGGGCAGGAACTGAATCTGTCCGCCCTTGGCGCCGATGCCGGCGTGACGCACAACACGGCGCGCGCGTGGCTGTCCGTGCTGGAGTCGAGCTATCTGGTCTTTCGCGTGCCTGCGTGGCACACCAACGCGCGCAAGCAGGTGATTCGCGCGCCCAAGCTGCACTTCTTCGATACGGGTCTGGCCTGCCAGTTGCTGGGCATCCAGACGCCGGAACAGCTGGTCAATCATCCGCTGCGAGGCGCGCTGTTCGAGACGTGGGTTGCGACCGAGATCTACAAGGCGCGGGTGCATCGCGGCCAGCAGGCCAACCTGTTGCACCACCGGGAAGCGCGAGGGCTGGAGATCGACCTGCTGGTGGAGCAGGGGCAGGGGCTGCTGGCGGTCGAGGCGAAATCGGGCATGACGGTGGCGGGGGACTGGTTCGCCAATCTGCGCAAGTTTGCGACTCTGCATCCAGAGCGGCAGATTTCGTCCCGGCTGGTGTACGGCGGCGACACCGTGCAGGACCGGAGCGACGTCGAGGTGGTGCCGTGGCGGGAAGTGGCGATGCGGGCGTGGTAGGTGCAGGCTGCCTACGACTGGCTGCGCCTGCGATCACAGATTGATTTGACGGCACTGGACCGGCGCATCACACGATGCAGGTGGGGCGTTACGGCTGCTCGGGCGCAAAACGTAGTTCGCACTTACGCGCCGCAGTGTCTTATCGCACGGCGTTGCACTCAGCCGGGTCGGCGACTACCATGTTCTCAGGTCTGGAGGCCGGTTACCCGTGATCGCCAAGTCGTACAACCTTTCCATGCTGTTTCATCGTCCCGAGGATCTGCCGTCCGTCTGGGCCGTGCATGTCCTGGATTTGGACGTGATCTCGCAAGGTGAGACCCTGCAGGACGCGCTGAAGATGGCGCTCGAAGCGTCCGGCATGGTCGTGCGGTGGGACGTCGAACACCGACGCGATCCGCTGGACCGCCGCGCGCCCGATGCGTTCTGGGACAAGTTCCACGACATCGTCCTGCACGGCCAGGCGCTGGAAGGTCTGAACATTCCAGATGAGGCCCACGTGCAAGCAGTGGCGCTGCAGGCGATGTGCGCTTTCGCGTTCCAGAATGCGGATGTTGCCGTGACGACGCCGCCGACACGAGCCGGTCGCCGCCTGACCGCTCCGGCGACGCAACCGGCGCACTATCGGCACCTGCTGACGTGGCCGCAGACGGCGACGGCCGCCTGAGCGGACCCGGACAACCATGCCGTCACGCTTTCGCGACATCAAGCGCGCGCTGCAGAAGATGGGCGCGACCGTCTCGGCGTCGACCGGTGGTAGCTCGCACTTCCACGCCGAGAAGGACGGCAAGATGTATCCCATTCCGGCGTCTCACGGCGACAAGACCGAGATCCCCGATGTCTACGTGCGCGGCGTGTGCCGGGCGTTGGGGTTGGACGAGGCGGAGTTCCGGAAGAACCTCTGAGCCTGATCACGTCAGCCCAAGCCACCCAACGCCACCCGCCGTCGCTCTGAAATCGCTAGCCAGCTCGCTAGCCACGACAGCAAATCTGAGGAACTTCACGATCTAACAAATTGAAATTATACCGTTCATCTCGAAATTTCGGTGCTTTGAAATCATGCGTTCGATTCTCCTGCGCTTCCGCCAATCGATGGTTTCACCCAGTTCCAGCAGATGCCAAGATCGCAACAAAAGCCTTTGAATCAAACGTAATTGGTTCAAAGGTTCGTGTCTAGCGATGCCCGAGCATGTCCTGCATTCCTGACCCAGAACGTTAGCCAGATCGCTGGCTAGCGGAGGTCTCATGGCGGGCGGATTCACCCACAAGGGCGTGGAAGCCCTGAAGGCTACGGAGGGTCGACGGATCGTCTGGGAGCCAGTCGGTCACGGTCCGCTTGGAAGCACGGAAAGCTTCAACCTTCGGGGCATTACGTGCTACTGGGGCTGTCACGCAACGGTACTGGGCGGGGATGCGTCGAACCGCAACGGACCGCCTGGCCCGCGCGATTAGGCGTGTCACCAAGGAGTGGCGTTTGCATCTTCACGAGCCACTTGCGCCGCAACACTGGACTTCGAGCAGCGTCCTGCGCGGGCGCTATCCCAACTACGGCGCGACCGGAAATTCCCAGCAACTGTAGAGATTTGCGCAAAATCGAACAGGCATGGGGAGATGAGCTCGCGCGACGATCGGCACCAAGACGGGGCTGGAAATGGTTTCACGCCATCCTGCGCCACTCTGCTCAGCCGCCACCACGTTTGGTCCGGCGCCGTGCCTGACGTTCGCAGCAAATGCGTGCGACAAGGAGCCGGATGCGGGAATTCCGCACGCCCGGATCTGCGGGAGCCCCGGGTGGAAAACTGCCCAGGGCGACCTGACTGACAATCGTTCACTGCGAGGTTGACACACGTAGCAGACCCGCATAGTGTGCCGCCTGCGGGGTGGAGCAGCCCGGTAGCTCGTCGGGCTCATAACCCGAAGGTCGCAGGTTCAAATCCTGCCCCCGCGACTGAAGAAAATCAAGTAGTTAGGCGACAACGGACAGCAAAGCAAAGTGCAAGGGTAACACGGCAGGGTAACACAAGGCCGCGAAACCAGTCTGGAATCAGCCAATTCAGTCAGAAACAAGGAAGCCCCGGTCACACGCCCTCACAGGCAAGTGACCGGGGCTTCTTGGTTTTGCAGGCTTTTCTCTAGCCCTGCCCCGCTTCCACAGAGCTTGGCCGTGGCCTACTGCTGCTTGACCGGCAGGGACAACACCGCTGCCTTCTTGTCGCCCTCAGAAACGCCGTAGTAGCGGGCCGTCATCTCCTCGGTCGTGTGGCCCATGATGGCCCGCACCGTGAGGCGGTCGACGGCGTGCCGCAGTAGGTTGGAATTCATCGACCGCCGCAGGACTTGTGGGCCGATCTTGATGTCCATGCCCGAGGCCTTCCTAATGGCCTGGAACGCTTTCTGCAAGGTGTTCGGCGTGCGGGGCGTGCCCTTCTCCGACGGGAACACCAGACCCAGATCCAGCCCCGCAACCTGATTCTTGAGCTGCTCGTGGCGGTGGGCCTTCAGCAGTTCGGCCACGAGCGGGTGCATCGGCACCGTCCGCTGGGCCTTGGTCTTGGTCGTTTCGGTCAGTACCTTCAGGGAGATCGACCGTTTCACGACGATTTGCAGCCTGTCGATGTCGACGCAGTCCCACTTCAGGGCGTACAGCTCGCCAGACCGCATGCCAGTCAAGGCCAGCACCGCGATCTCCGCGTAGCGATCAGGGGCGTGGACGCGTGCCGCGTCCAGCATCGTCGCCAGGTCGGCGGTTTCCACCGTCCGCTGCTCCCGCTTTGGGGCCTGCTGCGGACGTTCAGGCGGACGGATGCGGGTCGTCGGGTCGTTCAGCCCCAGATCCGCCGCCATGTCGCACAGCATCGTTTTCAGACACTGCCACCACTGCCGCATCGTGGCCTGGGCATACGGCTCCGTGACCGTTGCCGCCGCCTTGGTGAGCCTGTGGTTGCCACGACGGACGACTTTGCCATCGGCATCCAGAACTTCCGTGCGGCGTTCCCGCGTCATCACCCGACCTTCTGCCCAGACGACCCATGCCTCGACCGCACCACGCGTGACGTCCTGGCACTTCAGGTGCCCAAGGAACGGCAGGATGTGCTTCTCCAGGCAGGCACGGTAGGACTGAGCCGCAGACGGCTTCAGGCGGGCACTTCGCGTCTTACCCCATTGATTTGCGTAGTCTTCCAACGTCTGGCTTGTAGTCACTGGGAGGGGCGAAAGGACTGGTGGCTGCGGCGGAATCCGTGCCTCGGCCTTCAGGTTGAGCACGGCCTGCTTCAGGTCGTCGGGCTTGGTCTTGCCGTCCATCACGCGTTTGCTGTGCTTGACCTTGCCGTTGGCCAGCCGCACCGAGACGCGGATCAGGAACCGCCCGTCCGCCATGGTGTAGACGGAGGGAATTTTCGTTGGCGTCAGCTTGGTTTGGTCGATTGCCATTGTCGTTTACCTTGCCCATGACTCCCTGACTGGCGTTCCCCGTGAGGTACGCATCAAGGGTAGATCTCCGAAACATGTAGGTTTTTCCGTTCTTGCCGTCGGGAACCAGCGACCCTCGGCACACCAGCGACCGCACCGTGGACGGGTTGCCCAGCTGCAAGTAGGCGGCAGCCTGTGCGGTCGACAGCCAGTCTGAGTTCGTCGGCGACGACGTGATTTCCGCGTAGAACGACCGGAGCTGTGCTGCGATCATCTTGCCCAGTGGGGCGATCCAGTCGTCAGCCGCTGCGGCCTTGCGGGCTCTGTCCGCCGTGGGCCAGCCGAAGGACTTGAAGCCTTCAGGGTCAGGGACCGGTTCGTCGAACAGGAAGCTGTCGTCGTTCATCGTTGCCACCATGCCGTGCCGATGCCACAGGCTTGACCAACATGGTCGGCTTGCAGGCGTTCATCGGTGCGGCAGCCAGGCACGGCCTTGTTGGACTTCCGCGTAGAGAAATACTCGATCAGGGGTCAAGCTGAGGCCCCCTCGGTTCATCTACGCGACAACTTGATGCAGTAAGCCAACGATACGACTGGACTCGTCCGACAAGCCGCAGATCTGGCCATTTGGCGGCGGGGACGACTGACTGTTGCGAAGTCGGAAGCGGTACCTCACGTCAAACAACCCTGCCCAGCCCGGCTTGGCCCGGCAGTCGGACGCGGCTTCGCACGGCGGCGGAATCGATCGTGCCACCGAATCCACGCGTGAGGTGGGGGAGAACGCCCCCACGGGGCGGAGGCTTGTCGACGCCGGAAGCTGACTCGAGCCGTCGCCGTTAGGACCAGCGTTGACCGGCAAGTTCACGCCACGGTAGGCTGGCGGCGTGTGGCGACATCGTCGCGAAGTTTGACTTTCAGGGACTTTGTGGTCGCCCGAAGATCGGCCGAACCTGATCGAAACCGCTGTCACGTGAAGGGGACGATGGCGAAGATCATCAAGCAGACGGGGGTCACTGCGTCCGAACGCCTCCTGGAAGCCCTTTGCACCAAATCCTTTCTGAAGCTCTGGTCGTTTCCGCGACCGTTTGGCGGTCACGGCAAACGCGGAACGGACGGATTTGCCAAGGAGATCTGCGACTTGATTGTCGTCTTCGGAAACGATGTACTGCTTTTCTCGGACAAGACATGTGCTTACAAGGCCACGGGGAACGCTGACACCGATTGGAAACGCTGGCATCGGCACGCCGTGGAGGGTTCGATCAAGCAGTTGTTTGGTGCAGAACGCTGGATTCGCAGCGATCCGGAGCACGTCTACTTGGACGCAGCGTGTACTCAGCCCTTCCCGCATGACCTCAGTCAGCCAGACCTCCGATTCCACAGAATCGCCGTCGCGTTGGGTGCTTCTGATGCGTGCAAAGCCGCCTTGGGTGGCAGCGGCAGCATGATGCTTCTGGTCGACGGCACGGGCGGCCTACCTGAGCCAGTTCATGCTGTCGCTGGTCAGCCGTTCATGATTCACAATCCAGGCGGCGACAAAGGGTTTGTCCATGTCTTCGACGACGTCAGTCTGCCGATCGTCCTGAAAGAGTTGGATACTGCCCGTGACTTCATCGACTACTTGACGGCAAAAGAGCAGTTAGCGGGCCGAAAATCTGGAATGTACACACCGGGCGAGGAAGAACTGCTCTCGGTCTACATCGCGAGCGGCGACGGCACGCACTGGCCGAACTTCCGCCATGTCCCCGACGACCAATTCGCCATGTTTGGCGAGGGCTACTGGGTTTACGATGTCGCAACAGGCGTGCCGAAGGTGCGGCGGCGACACTTTGAAATCAGCTACGCATGGTGGGACAACATCATCGACCGCTTCGGGCAGCACCTACTCAACGATGAGCTTTGGGACGGCGGCCACCAACAGGAATTCGCGGAGCACGAACGCCGTGTACGTGCGATGGCGTCGGTCGATCGACTAACGAGGACGGAATTCGCAAAAGCTCTCAAGGACCTGACTGCTCTTTCCAGTGACGGCATGATTCGGTGCAAGATGGTTAAGGCCAGAGACTGGTCGATCGGGCTTTACCTGATTCGGTTTCCGACGGATGGCCACACGGAAGAGTCGAGCTACCGCGAACACCGAAGTGCCTGGCAAATTGCGAACACCATCAGGCAGTTCGAGTTGCACCCTCAGATGGAATCACTTATCAGCTTGGCGTTCGGCGTCTCTGGCGAGCGGCTCGGTGCGTCCGAGGATCTGATCTACCTCGTCAGATCCGAAATCACCGATGAAGACCGGCAGCGGTCACGCGAATTCATCGCCAGCGGCGTTTCGACCCCGGTGCAGAATCGCAGCCGCACCAACGTCGGGAGGAATGACCAATGCCCTTGCGGGAAGGGCAAGAAGTTCAAACGGTGCTGCGGGCGGTAATTGTCGCCCGCACCGCTCCACCAGTCGTCCGCCTCGCCAGCCTGACCGCCGTTGGCGTGGCAATGCCTGGACTAGATGAGCGGAATTTGGATGTTGACCGCGGGCGTCTGCCTGTCCTCATCTTCATCAGGCACGCCTTCACCAAAGCGGAACCGGCTGGCTTCCAGGTAGTCCTGACGCATCTCAAAAGCCAGCCACCTGCGGCCAAGGCGTTCAGCAACCTGCCCCGTCGTGTTGCTGCCTGCGAAGATGTCGACCACCAAATCGCCCTCGTCGGTCAGGTACTTCATGAAGAACTCAGGCAACTGTGGGGGAAAACGAGCCGGGTGCGGCTTGACTCCCGCCTCCTTGCACCGCGTGAGGTACGAGCCGTTGGCATCGTTGTTGCCGCATGTGAACAGGTTTGAGCAAATCGCCCCGCCGTGGTCTGTGCCCCACTTCTCGGTCACGTTGTGCCCTGACGGACGCTGCTTCGCCGTGTAGCCCTTCTTGATCAGCCGTTCCATGTCGGCTGAATACGGCACGACGACGTTGCGATTGTTAGCTTTCGGCCACGGTGTTTTCGACAACCACCATACGCAGTTCACCGAATCCTTGACCCGGATCCGCCGCACCGTGACCCATTCGGCTGGGGCAGGCATCTTGCCGGGGTTGTGCCAGAAAAACTCTTGGGCGAGGTGGAAGCCTAGCACGTCAACGAGTTCGATCAGCAGCTTAAACTGGTACAGGCTCCGAGTCGGCGTTCCTGCGTTCCAGGAACCACCGATGTCGATGACGAACGAGCCGTCGTCCTTCAGCACGCGGAAAACTTCGCGGGCAAAGTCCATGAACCACGCGATGTACTCGTGCTTCTCGACGTTCCCGTACTCCTTCTTGAAGTGCAACGCGAACGGCGGCGACGTCATGACCAAGTTGACCGAGGCGTCGGGCAACTCGGAAAGCAGTTGACGCGAGTCGCCCAGAAAGGCGGCTCCGAGCTTGGTGGCGTAGAAGGCGGGGCTGTTCAAGATCGACGTCCGTCCCGGCGGGCGACGACGGGCTGGACGATGAGTATCATTCGGCAGCGGCAAAGGCAACGAGAACAGTGAATCGGGCGCATCCGCAAACTGATCTTCGATCTGATTCCGCAGACTTCCAGCCGCCCGCTGTGCCAGTAGCCTCGTAACCTCGCAAAATGACAATGATGGCGTATCGTTCCGGTGACTTCAAAACCACCGCGTTCACCGTGA
>CAIYBN010000112.1 GCA_903924465.1 uncultured Myxococcales bacterium
CCGGAGCAATTCTCCGCGACGTCGCAGCCGCCCGCGACCGCAGCGCGGCAGATGGTGGACGACGGCAGGAAGGCGTTGGCCGGACAGGTGTTGCTGCCGTTGCAGGTCGCGGCGACGTCACAATCGCCTGCCGCGGCACGGCACTGAGTGCCGGAAGCAACGACGCTGTCGGTTGGGCAAGCCGCGGTGGACCCGGAGCAATTCTCCGCGACGTCGCAGCCTCCCGCGACCGCAGCGCGGCAGATGGTGGACGACGGCAGGAAGGCATTGGCTGGACAGGTATTGCTGCCGTTGCAGGTCGCAGCGACGTCACAATCGCCTGCCGCGGCGCGACAGGTGGTCCCGGTTTCCACCACGGTGTCGGCCGGACATGCGGCAGTGGACCCGGAGCAATTCTCCGCGACGTCGCAGCCACCTGGGACGGCAGGACGACAGATCGTGGACGACGGCAGGAAGGCGTTGGCTGGACAGGTATTGCTGCCATCGCAGGTTGCGGCGACGTCACAGCTGCCGGCTGCGGCGCGACACTGAGTGCCGGAAGCAACGACGCTGTCGGCTGGGCACGCAGCCGCGGAGCCGGAGCAGTTTTCGGCCACATCGCAGCCGCCAGGTACGGCCGCGCGGCATTCAAACGTTGCGTTCTTGAAGGCATCGGCCGGGCAGCCGTTGTCCGAGCCATCGCAGACTTCCGCGGTGTCGCACGGGCCCGAGGCCGGGCGGCACACCGTTCCAATTTCCTTGGCCGGGTTGGTGCATGTTCCGGTCGCCGGGTTGCACGTTCCCGCGTCGTGGCAATCGTTGCTGGCGGCGCAGGTGACCGGGCTGGCGCCTACGCACGCGCCCGCCGTGCACGTGTCCACTTGGGTGCATGCGTCGCCGTCGTCGCAAACGGTCGTGTCAGCGACAGGCGTGTACTCGCACGCGCCGGAGGTCGGGTTGCACGAAACGGTGTTGCACGCCTTTGGCGCACACGCTGTGGGCGATCCGGCGCTGCAGCTACCGCCGCTGCAGCTGTCGTTGTTGGTACACGCGTTGCCGTCCGAGCACGACGCGCCATCGTTGCCCGCCACCGAAACGCAGTTCTTCACAGGGTCGCACGTGTCCACGGTGCACGGGTTGCCGTCGCCACAGTCGCTGTCGGTCGGCGTGCCGGCGCAGATGCCTGCCGCGCACGTGTCGTTGTGCGTGCAAGACACGTCATCGTTGCAACTCGCCGTGTTGAACGTTGGCACGCAGCCGATCGCCGGGTCGCACGTCTCGTCGGTGCAAGGCAAGCCGTCGTTGCAGGTGAATGCGTTGCCTTTGCACAAGCCGTTCGCACACGCGTCGGCGTCGGTGCAGGCATTGTTGTCGGTGCAGGTCGCGCCGTCGTTGCCGGCCGTGGCAGTGCAGCCAATCGCCGGGTCACAGGCATCGGCCGTGCAAGGGTTTTCGTCATTGCAGGTCTTGGTCGTGCCCGTGCAGATCTGGCCAACGCATGTGTCGGAAACGGTGCACGCGCTCTTGTCGTCGCAACCGGTGCCGGCGAGCGCGTCCGCATGCGCGCAGCCGACATTGGTCGTGCAACTGTCTATTGAGCAAGGGTTATTGTCGTCGCACGGGTCGATGCCCGTCGGCACGCAACTTCCACCCGAGCACGTGTCGCCAGTCGTACAGGGGTCGCCGTCGGTGCAGGCAATGGTCTTGTCCTGGTGGAAGCAGCCCGTCGTGTCGTCGCAGGCATCCGCCGTGCAGAACTTGCTGTCGTCGCAGTTCAGCGCTGGGCCGCCGATGCAGTTGGTGTTGGCACAGGTGTCGTTCGTCGTGCACTTGCTGCCATCCTCGCACGCCGCCGTGTTGGGCAAGTGGACGCAGCCGGAGCCGTCCAAGCACGAATCGTTGGTGCAGACGTTGCCGTCGTCGCAACCGTCCACGCTGCCGGAGCAGATGCCGCCCGAGCACGTGTCGTTGATGCTGCACACCTGGCCGTCGTTACACGCTTTGCCGTTGTCGTTGGCAAAGACGCAGCCGTCCGTGCTGGTCGGGTCGCAGCTGTCCGCGGTGCAGTCGTTGTTGTCGTTGCACGGTTTTGGCGTGGCGCCGACGCAATTGCCGCCACCGCAGATGTCGCCCAACGTGCACGCGTTCTTGTCATCGCACTCGTTGGTGTTGTTCGTGAAGACGCAACCTGTGGCTGGCACGCAGGTGTCGGTCGTGCAGACGTTGTCGTCCGTGCACGGTGGGATGGTCGCGCCTTTGCAAACGCCCTGGCCGCACGCGTCGTCGCTGGTGCAAGCATTGTTGTCGGTGCAGGTGCCGGTCACGTTTGTATGCACGCAGCCGCTCGCCGGGTTGCAGCTGTCGGACGTGCAGACGTTGTTGTCTTCGCAACTCAGCGGGCTGGTGATGCACGCGCCGGTCACGCAGGTGTCGCCCGTGGTGCACGCGTCGCCGTCGCTGCATGTGGCGCCGTCCAGCTTGGTGTACTGGCAACCGCCGGTCTTGTCGCAGATTTCCGTGGTGCACGGGTTGTTGTCGTTGCACTGCACGGCGGTGAACTGGGTGCAGCCCTTGTTCTTGCACGTGTCGCCCGCGGTGCACGCATCGCCGTCGTTGCACGTGACGGCGTTGGCCAAATACACGCAGCCGCCGTTGGTGTCGCTGCACGAGTTGTCCGTGCACGGGTTGTTGTCGTCGCAGTTGAGCACCGCGCCCAGACAGACCGCATGCGCGCACGTGTCGTTGGTGCTGCACGCCTTGCCGTCGTCGCATGCCAGCCCGTCGGCGTCGATGTGGACGCAGCCTTTGCCTGGATCGCAGCTGTCGGTCGTGCACGCGTTGTTGTCGTTGCAATCGACCTTGGGCCCAGCGGTGCAGAGCGGTCCGACGCAGGTGTCGTTGCTCGTGCAGGCGTTGCTGTCATCGCACGTCACGACGGTTTCGGCGTGGATACAGCCCGTTTCCGTGCTGCAGCTGTCGGCGGTGCACGCGTTGCCGTCATCGCAATTTTCCGCCAAACCGGGTTGGCAGTTGCCGTCGACGCACGTGTCGTTGGCGGTGCAGGCGTTGCCGTCGGAGCAGCCTCCCGTCAGCGGCTTCACAACGCAACCATTTGTCTTGTCACAGGATTCTGTCGTGCACGGGTTGTCGTCGGTGCAGACAACCGTTGTGCCGGTGCAGGTCCCCGTCGCGCAACTGTCGTCGCTCGTACAGGCGTCGCCGTCATTGCACGAACCGGTGTAGGCGGTGTTGGTGCAGCCGGTGATCGCACTGCACAAATCGACCGTGCACGGGTTGCCGTCGTCGCACGAAGTGACGGCGCCGGCCAGACAGACACTGTCTTTGCACGTGTCGCCGTTGGTGCACGCGTCGCTGTCGTCGCAGGTCACGCTGTTGGGCAGGAACACGCAACCGCCCGCATCCGTGCACGTGGCGTCGGTGCAGGGGTTGTCATCGCTGCAGCCAATCGTGGTGCCGATGCAATTGCCGTGGGTGCACACGTCGTTGGTGCTGCAGGCCTGGCCGTCGTTGCACGTTTTGCCGTCGAGATTCAGGACAAAGCAGCCGGTCGTCGGCTCGCAGCCCTGAGCGGTGCAAGGGTTGTTGTCGGTGCAGGCCGTCGGCGTGCCCGGTGCGCACAGGCCCACGGTGCACGTGTCGCCGGTGGTGCAGGCATTGCCGTCGTTGCAGTCGCCCTCCAGATTCGTGTGGGTGCAACCGCTCGCCAAGTCGCAGGCGTCGGCCGTACAGCTGTTGCCGTCGTCGCACGCGGATGCCGTGCCCGCGGTGCACGCGCCTGCTGCGCACGTGTCGCCCGCGGTGCAGACGTTGCCGTCATCGCACGTCGCGGCGTTGGGCAGGTGCGCGCAACCCATCGCAGGATCGCAGGAATCGTCTGTGCACACGCTGCCATCGCTGCAGTCGACCGCACCCTGGACCGCGCACGCGCCGTTGCTGCATTTCGTAGCGGTGCAGGCGTTGCCATCGTCGCAAACGTCGTTGTTGTTGGTGTGCACGCAGCCGACGCTGAGGTCGCACTTGTCGTCTGTGCACGGCTTCTGGTCGTCGCAATCCGCGTTCACCGTGCAGCCGATATTCGTGTCCGGTGCCGTGGTATCACCATCGGCGGCGTCCGGCTGGGTGGCATCCGTGTCCAAGCTGTCTTTCGCGTCAACCGTGTCTGGTGCGTCGGCCGTGTCCTTGGCGTCTTTGCTGTCCGGAGACTCTTTCGTGTCGGCCGTGTCGCCCTTGCCAATCGTGTCCTGGGTATCGACAGCACTGTCACCAACCTGCACGTCATCTTGAGCATCGGGACCGGCGACATCGTCGGTCTGCGTTGCAGTCGGCGAGCCGCAACCCACCGTGGCGATGGGCAACAAAGCGGCGAGAACCACCGCGAAAGCGGGACGACAACACGAGCGGCAAATCATTCGGAGAGAAATTGTGTTCACAGCGGTGCCCCTGAGATCGATTCGAAATGGAAATTACAAACGCACATAGTGTAGATCTCCCGCACCGGAAATCAAGCACTCTCTTGCTTTTCCCGAACCAGTGGTGCGTATTTGTCGAAGGGGCGCGTTAGCGGACGAAAATCGCACCAGATGCCGTGATCGCGCGGTCGCCGTTGTCGGCGCCGTAGCAGGCCATGTCGCCGGCAGTCGGCTTATCGGTCATGCCGCAGACGTTGGATGTCGCGCCCAATCCGATCCAGGAATCCACGGTGTTGCAGTCGGATTCGTTGTTCCCTTGAATGCCGATGCGCAGGGACGTGCTGTTTGTGGAGATATTGAAGCCTTCCATTTGGCAATGCGGCTGAAGGGAGCCGCTGGTCAGAAGGGCTTCCCACGCGGGCAATCCTGCGGTCGTCGTGACGGGCTTGCCGTCCGCGAAGATGGCCTGGAAAGCTGGGGCTTGCACCGCGAGCGAGAGCCAGCGCCACACGCCGCCATCGTGCAGGCCAATCCGGACGGCGTTCACCGGCAAGGCCCAGGCGCTGGGAAGCACCGCGGCTTGGTCGTCCAAATTCCCGGTTCCGAACGCCTTGGCCTTCAACCACGCGTCGCCGCCATAGGCGAATTGCCCGTCCGAGCCGCTGACTTTCATCGCGAGTGTCCAGCCGCCGCCGTCGCTGTGCATGTCACACCAGGTGGCAAAGGCGGCAATGGGACCCGAGCCGTCGGGGTCGATTGTGTAGATGCCGTCCGTCGGTGTGGCGGCGCTGGCAGCCAAAATCGCAGCGCAGGAACTCGCTTCCTTGCCGGGCAAGGACGTTGCCGTGCAAATACCGCTTGCGCACGTGCCGACTCCGCAACTGCTCTGTTCCGGCATGGCCGTGTGCGAACAACCCTGGCCGCTGGTGCAGGCGTCCGCAGTGCAGGCGTTGCCGTCGTCGCAGCTGGCGGTCGCGGTTGCTGGCAGACAGGTGCCGGCTTGGCACTGCGCGCCGGTTTCGCAGCCCTTGGGGTCGTCGCAGTGGATGGCCAGCGGCCGTGCGCAGACAAAGCACGGCTCGGTTGCGGTCCCGCTCACGTCGTTCCACCGGCCATCGCTGCCCATCTCACCGAAGTCTTCGCCGTCGTTGGTTGTGGAACCGCCGGCGTTGTTGGGCTCGCCGTCGCTCCAGTTGCTGAATGCGCTGTGGACGCCGTCACTCCAGCGCCAGTGTCCTTCCTGGGCGTGGTCGGACACGCCGATCCACGTGCCGTTGGCGCCACACTTGTCGGTCGCCAAGCCGCGCACGAACGTGTTGTCCGGCAACGAGCGGACGGCGGCCAATTCGCCACCCCACACGCGACAGGCCACACGCGCGTCGTGCCAGGTGAGGGCTTGCGCGACGGCGGTCCAGCAGCGACCGCCATGAACGCTGTCTGTGCACGCGCTGGCGAGAGGAACGGCGAACGAGGTGCAGCCCGTTTCCGGCATGCACGTGTCCCAGGTGCACACGCTGCCGTCGTCGCAGGGCTTTGGCGTGCCGTCCACACAATGGCCCAAGTGGCATTGCCCCGCGAAAGTGCAGGCATTTGCATCGACGCAGGTCGCGGTGGTGGCCAGGTAGACGCAGCCGATGCCGGTTTGACAGACGTCGGTTGTGCAGCCGTTGCCGTCGTCGCAGGCGCGAGGTTTGCCTGGGGTGCACACGGTTGCTGCACACACGTCCACTTCGGTGCAGGGGTCGCCGTCTTCGCAGAATCCGCTGTGTGGCGTGTGGCTGCATGCGCCCGATGCGTCGCACGCGTCGGCGGTGCAGACGTTGCCGTCCTCGCAAACAGGGCTGCCAGCCGTGCAAGTGCCTGCGGGGCAAGTCTGGTTGGTCGTGCACGGGTCGCCGTCGTCGCACTCGCCGTCCTCGCTGCATGGACAACCCGCGCCACCGGGGCAGACAGCGGGCGACACGTCTGGCGGCAGGTCGGCGGATGCATCGGGCGATGTGGTGGCGTCCGGGACGTCGACAAAGGACGCGTCGTCTGGCGGCAGGTCTGGGGTCGTGTCGCCACAACCAGCACTCCAAAACGTCGCCAAGGCGAGGGCAAAAAGCCGTTTTGTCGCCGCATTGACCATCGTTTTCAAGGCGCCTTGCGTGTGCGTTGCGTGATGGGTAGTTCTGCCTGCGGAACGGGCGATGCTTGGTATTTGGCCGTTCGGTCAGTCGCAGCGTCGGAAGGGCCGGCCAAAGGCAGCGGGCTCGTGTCTGCTTGCGCGGCGGCTAGCGGCGCATCTGCTTTCACGCCGAGGGTCGCCTCGATCGCCCGGATCGCCCGGCTCAACGCTGGTGTCATTTCCAGCCAGCGGACCGCGACTCCCGTGCGTCGCGTTGTGCTGCGGTGCACGGTGTACATGACCTCGGCAGAGGCGGCGATCATGCTGGTCGCGTTCGGCGACGCCAGCGCCACACTGATCCGCGTGCCGGGCGTGGCCATGATCGCCGTCGCCAAGTAGGCACCACCTGGGCCGATATCGGTGCACACGGATTCGAACAGTTGGCCGTCAATCATCAGCGACGCGCGCAAGTGGCACGGGTAGCGAGGCAATTGGCGGCGTTCTGTCGTCATCTCGGCGCTCCCATCGGCAAGCTTGACCTAAACCGCGCGCGCTTGCCAGCCGCCGACCAACCGCCCGACCACGTTGTGCACGTCCAGGAACGGCCAGTTTGTCACGACGGGCCAGCCGGCGGGCCACAGCGCACTCAGCACGGTGTCGATGGCGATTGGCAACGCCTCGGCCACGCCGGAATGAATCTTGATCGCGACGCCAACTTGCAGGTCGGGCAGGGCCATACAAAACACACCGCCCGCGCCAACTTTCACGGCGATGGGCAGGCGCGCCCGGTGCACAACGGCCAGATCCAGACGCTCCGTCCCCGACGTCAGCTCCGGGTGCGCGGCCATGGCGAGACCGATGCGGCCAAGTCGGGTTTCTCCGCTGTGCATCGCCGCGGCAATCTCGCTCCAGGCGCGGGCAATCGCGGCGAGTGGGAGCTCAAAGGTCGGCACGCCGCAGCCGTCAACCGACAACACCGGTTCGTGCCGACAGAGTTCGGCGACTTGCTGACGGATGCGCACCTGCAGCGGGTGTGTCGCGGGTCGGTAGTCCAACGGCCAACCCGCGTGCTGCGACGCTGCGACCATGAAAGCGTGTTTGCCCGAGCAGTTGTTGTGCAAGTCGCTGAACTGGCCATTCGCGCGCAGAATCGCCTCCGCGCTGGGCCCATGAACCGGCGGATGGGTTCCGCACCGCAGATCGCCCGGCTGTAGGTGAAAATGCCGAAGAATATCCATGGCCATTTGCGTGTGCACCGGTTCGCCGCTGTGCGAAGCCGCGCCAAGCGCCAGCCACGGCACGGGAAGCGTCGGATCGTCCAGCACAGCCAAGGAAACGTCCAATTGCAGTGGCTTTGCCGCAGAGCGCCACGTCGTCGCAACGGGCTCGCCCCATTGGCGCACGACTTGGCCATGCGCCAGCGCGAAGGCAGACCACGGATGGACGGATTCCACACTGGCGCCGCGTAGCTGTTCAAGAATCGACATGATGACCTGCGGGATGGTGAGCGCGGCAGCGACGGCGACCGGAGCGCGGAACCTGTATCGACAACCGCAGCCGGGAAGTCAACCGGTCAGCGCAATCAAGTTGCGCGGCGCAGCGAAAGGGTGGCCAAAAACACAAAAGCCCCGACAAGCGGGGCTTTTGCACGTGCGCAGACAGGTTGATCCAGCGTTCGCCTCTCCAAGGTCTTTGCCGACTCAGGTTCGTTGTCGGCCCTCTCGTTGCCGTTCACGCATCGCTGCGCAATCGGAAACCGTTCTGCCGTTCAACCCACAGTTGCGTGGTTGCTTGTGCCTTCAGCGATCACGATGCCAAACGTAGAGGCCTATCGGTTGCCTCTCCCTCTTCGACCTTTGGACGCGATGTCCTGGTCCTTGAGGTTTTCCGTCTCGCACCGGCGCAGAGAAAGGTTGACTCCTCCATCTGCCAATCGCTCGTGGTCTTTTGCTCCACTTGACCGTGCTTGCTGAGGCTTTCGCCCCCGCAGGTTCCGCAGCCTGTCTGAGTTGCCCCAGCCACGCTTCGGAACCGTTCCCTGTGTCGGTCGCCCTGCCGGAAGTTCGCTTGCGCGTTCACCGGCTGCCCGTCCGATCCTGCCTTGTGCTCGGCCTGATCGTCAGACGACGTCCCTTCCTGAGGTTTCTTGCCCCTCCAACGGTTCCATGACTGAGGCCTTGTTGCCCGGCGCTTCCTCGTCGCCGCGCCCAAAGCTGCGCGCCATTCTTGCGAATGCTCGCTGGCTTCTCTCAACGCTCAGGGTTCGCATGCTCCCGGTTGGAAGCGGCTTGTTCAGCTTGCGCCCTGTGGCGTCGCGTGCTTCGCGCTGTTTTGCAGCGTTGCGCACCTACCTCGGTCACTTGCCAAGTCTTTTCCACCTTGGCTCCGTTCATGGGGTTTGCCCCTGCAGAGTCTGTTCTCGCCGTAAGCCGGACACCTTTCGGTTCGCCGTGCCCTTCTTTCTGTTGCTCGGTGCGCCTGAGCGTCGATCGACGTTACCGTCACCGTTGCCGTTCGCACTGGATGCCGACTTGCGCGCGCTTTGGGGAACAAGTTCCTTTGGCACGCTGGCGCATTCAGGCCCGAAGGCACTGGCGCCTGAGCAGCTTCGCTGGGCTGCCGCAGGTTTCGCGCTGTTGTCCTCGACATTGCTGTCGATTGTCCCGACGTTGCCATCGGTTGCTCATCCGCATCGCTGCGGATTTGCATCAGCGCCTGGGCACAAGAGATGTCGCTCTCGTGTCGCCTGCACAAGTCTGAAAAACGCTTGGCCTTACAGCCTCTTGAACGATGCCCACGAACTTGCGTTCGGCTGCGCCGCCTCGGTGGTCCTGAGCGCGGGCTTTCACCCGTGCTGCACCAGTCCATCCGACCGTTCTTCACATCGCGAGGGATTGCCACGGCATTGCTGTCGTGTCCCTCGCAGTCAGATTCAAGGGTTTTAGCCCACAACGAGCGCGTGGTCGGGAACGGCTGTCACACCGCTAGCTCGACTCGCACCTCTCTTGGGGTTCCCGCTCTCCAGGGCTTCTCGCCGTCCATCTTGCACGTACACGCCAAACTTCTGCTGTGCAACGCGTTTTGGCTTTCGCCGCCACGTGCTACCCCGCTTTCGCCGGGCGCCGGATTTCGCCGGTGCTCCCTTCTCATGCTTGGTCCGTTCCTTGCCGTCGGCGCTTGCGCGCTGGCGTGTTCACACTTGCGCACTTGCGTGCTTGGGTGTCGTCCCGGGTTGGCATCTCAAGGTCTCGATCGATGGGCGTCGTGACCGCACTTGCTTTGCCCTTGCGAGCGCCGCCGTTTTCGGTCTCTCCCTCCTGAGCTTCTTGCCCTTGTGCAACTGCCAGTGCCTCGATGGCTGTCCAGCCCGGCTATCTGCGACGTTGCCGCCACCCTTGCCGTTGCAGTGCGGAGCGCGTTACCGCCTCGCTGTCCACTGCGCTCGCCTGCTCATGGCATCCTCTCGGAGACCACCCTGAAGGTTCGCTGCTGTTCCTGTCCATCTCACGCCGTCCGCGGTCGGGCCTTGCGGTCTTTCCGGTCTTGCGCGCCTCTGGCCGTTTCGACGTGATCCTCGCGCGGAGGGCGTCTTGCTTTCGGGCCGCTGGTGAACGTCTGCCGCTCACGCATTCAGGAAGATAACAGGCCGCGGCAATGTTGCAAGCCTGTCACAAAAGAAATGTGACAGATGTGTGTCGTTTTGCCTTCTTGCGGTGGGTTGGTCGCTGGGCGAGCCAGAGACAAGGCTGACGCCATGTCGCGCAAGACGCTGAATAGACAAGTCATTCTCTGAATGGCTTGTCTGGTGCACGCCGGCTGCGGGCCGCCGATTGTGACAAACGTGCAACGCATTGAAAGCGCGCGAGTTTCCAATAATCGGCCAATTCCTTGACCGCGATCCCGCCAGAGGCTATCTGGCACGCTGGAAATGCGGCGTTTGTTGCTGCTGCGCTTGGGGTCATGTCGCGAATTCCTGCTCACCCGCTTGCGCGTCTCTGCGCGGTTTTCGCAATCATTGTGCTCTATTGTGCAGTTGCGGCGGCGCAGCCATTGCCGGTGCCAGGCAGTGATGGCCGCGGTGGACAGCCGGCCATTCCGAATCAGACGACGTCCAACCCGGGCGATGTGCCGGCGGTGGATGACAGCGGCGGGCTTTACGTGGTTGTCGAAGCCTCCTCGCGTCCGCTCGATGCGCTTTTTGTCGTCACGCCGGTGTGTGCGGGGCCCAAGTCGGTGGCCGAACTGAAGGTGCCCTGCGAGTTGTTGGAAACCGTGCTGGCCAACGACGCGCGCCTGTCCGGCTTCGTTCGCCCGGTTCGCCAGTCGCCTGGCCTGGCGGCGCAGGTGATCAAGACGCCGATGCCCGCGTTCGCGGTGAAACCGGGTGGGCCCGCGTCCGCCAATGTTCAATACGTCGTCGCGACCGCAGTCAAGGCCGCGAAACAAGTGGGCATGTTGGATATTTCTGCCAGCCTGTATGACGTGCGCGCCGGCAAGCTGCTCGACCTGGGCGAACACGCGAGCCAAATCGTCCCGCAGTCCAGCGTTCGCCAAGCGGCACATCGCCTGATGAACGCGATTCAAGGTGCGGTCACGGGCATTGAAGGCACGTTTGACACGGTCATCTACTACAGCGCGCCCGCTCCGGGTTGCAACCGGGCCATTTGGCAAACGGACGCCGATGGCTTCAACCGTCGCGTGCTGATCGGCGACGGCGGCAAGGACGGCATTCACATGTTCCCGATCCAACTCCGCGACGCGGCGTTGGCGTACATGTCGTTCCGCAGCGGCTTGCCGTCGTTGTACAAATTGGACCTCGCCCAGGTGATGGCGATGTCTGACTTGGCGCCGGTGGTCAAGAACAGCAAGCCGAAGAAAGGTGCACAGGGCAAGCCGGGGGCGCCGGACGAAGGGGCGCCGATGCCTGCGCCGTTCGCGTCGGGGCCGGACCTGCAGTTCCATTCCTGTGCCCAGAACGCGCGCGGGGACATGGTGGTGACTGTCAACGATGGCGACCAATCGGACATCTACACGTTGGACTACACCGGCCACATGGATCGCAACCTGACGCACGACGAGCACGATGATCTGGGGCCGACCTATTCGCCCGACGGAGAGCACATCGCGTTCGTGAGCGACCGCATCGGTACGCCGCAGGTCTATGTGATGGATAGTTTTGGTAATGATACCAAGCGCTTGACGTTCGTTGGCCCATACAATACTGATCCGGATTGGGGGCCTGACGGTCGCATCGCGTTTTCGGCGCTTCGCGGCAATGCCGTCGACATCATGACGGTGACGATGGCGGGCAAATTGCAGCGTTTGACGCCCGGCCAAGGGCGACGTTCGCTGGAGCCAAGCTGGTCGCAGGACGGCAAGCGGCTGGTCTACGTGTCCAACGAAGACGGCAAATGTTCGCGGCTCTGGGTGACTGCGGCGGATGGCGCGGCGCGGGAGCCTCTCGATGTGCCGTGCGGTCAGTACTACACACCGTCGTGGCAGCGCACGCCCGGCAAGGGCCCCAAGATTTGGAGTCCGCGCCATTGAACGCCGAAACGCCGCCACCGCTGCCTGTCGCTGCATCCGCGTCGCAGGTGCCACCGCCCGACGACGCGTTGGACGGTCGTCCCGACGTGCCCGAGGACGTTGAAATCGGCGCGGCGTATATCGGCACCGAGCTGGATGGCCGCTATGTGATTCAGGAAATCATTGGCCACGGTGGCATGGGCACTGTCTTTCGCGCCCAGCAAACGCTGATGCAAAAGTCGGTGGCGATCAAGCTGCTGCACGCGGATTTGGCGGCGCGCAAGCAGGTGGTTGGCCGCTTCACCCGGGAAGCGCGCGCCATTTCGCGGCTATCGAGCCCGCATACCATTCGCGTCTTCGATTTCGGTCGTTGGCAGGATTTGTTCTATCTCGTCATGGAGTTGCTGCAAGGCGAGACGCTGGACGCGGTGCTCGCGCGCGGGCCGCTGCCGCATGATCGCGTGGCGCGTCTTGTTGTGCAAATGTGCGATTCGCTGGGCGAAGCGCACGAAGCTGGTGTCGTTCACCGCGATCTGAAGCCGGAGAACATCTTCCTGACCACCCAGGACGGTCAGACCGATTTCGTCAAGATTCTCGATTTTGGCTTAGCAAAACTGAAGAATTCTGAAGACTTATATGATGTGCATTCACGCGCCGAACTCTTTGGGACGCCGTACTACATGAGCCCCGAGCAGATCCGCGCGGGCGAAGTGGACGGCCGGAGCGACGTCTACTCCGTGGGCGCGCTGATGTTCCGGATGCTGACCGGTCGGTACGTGCACGGCAGTGATCAGACCACGTTTGATATCCTGAAGGCGCACTTGATGGATCGCACGCCGAAGATGGCGGAGGTCGCGCCGCCGGGCGTAGTCATTCCGCCGGCGCTGGAGCGGATTGTCGGCAAGTGCTTGGCCAAGAAGCCGGAGGATCGGTTCCAGACGATGGCCGAACTGGCCGCGGCGTTGCAGACCGCGCAGCAGGGTGGCTGGCAGAACGCTGCGTCGGACGACGAGGTGGAAATTCCCGAGCCGCCGGTCGAATCGATGGCCCGGCGGACCGTCTTGCGCCGTGTCGCGATCTTTGTCGCCGTGCTCGTGGCGTTGGTTGCCGGCGTGGGGTTTGTGCTGACGTCGCATTCCGAGCCGAAGCCGGGCGATGAAGTGGAGCCCAACGACGACGCGCGGCATCCCGGCGTGCTTGCGGCGGATGGCTCAGCGGTTGGCTACCTGGGCAAACGTCGCTCCAGCACGCAGGCCGATCAGGATTGCTACGCGTTGCCCAAGCTGAGTGCCGATGAGATGTTGAGCGTCCAAGTGACGGGCCTGCCGAACATGGACGTGCTGCTCACGCTGAACGACAAGGACGGCGACGTGCGCATCTCGGTGGACCACCGCGGTCGCGGGCAAGGCGAGCTGTTGCGGTTCAGTGATCCACGCCTGCCCGTCACGGCGCTCTGCATCACGGAAGCTGTGGCCCAGAACGGTACGGCGAGCGAAAGCCTGAGTGATGCCTATCACGTGCAGGTGAGCAGGGCGGTCCGGGCGGCGGATAGCGAGCGTGAGCCCAACGATTCGGCGCCGGGCGAGAACCTGCCGGTCGGTGCGCATCGGATCGGTAGCCTCGAGGGACCGAAGGATCGCGACGTGTTCCGACTGGAAGGCGCTGTGGACGGTCGACTGGTCTGGGTTTCCCTGGAATTGCAGGACGATCCGCCGGTGGGGACGCAACTCGTGTTGCTGGATCAGTCGGGGCGGACGGTCGCAAGTCGCGCGATGCACGGTGGCGAAACGCGCGCGGTGCTCGGTTTCGTGCCGACGGGCGACCAAATTCCCGATCGCTTGGTGTTGCAGCGCCAAGGGCCCAAGGATGTGCCGTTGCCGCCCGACGAGGTCCGCTATCGCCTGACCTACGAACACCGCGAGCTCATGGATTTTCCGGAGATCGAGCCGAATGATACACCCGAACAGGCGAATCCGCTGGCGCTGGGCGCTTGGCAAGTTGGCTCCGCGCAGGATGGCCTGGATTGGCTGCGCCTGGACGGTGGCGATCCCAGTCTGGCGCGGATTCACGTGGAGGCCCAGGCACCAGGTTCAGGTGCGTATCAACTGACGATTCGGGATGTTGGCCAGCAAGTGGATGTCCGCACCTTGGTGGTGCAACCGGGTCAGCCACAGGATTTGGTGATTGCGGGCAGCGGCGACGGCGTGCTGCTCAGAATTGCAGCTCACGGCAAGGGCGAGCCAAAGTGGCAGCTGCGGCTGCGGTACCTTCCCGGGGTCTTGTCCGCCAAATAGCGCCTACAACAGACCAGTTTCACGCAACGTATTGACCGCTTGGCGCAATTGGGTGAATCCTGACGTCCGCCCAGGTTTCCACGCGCGCAGGCCTTCGAGATCAAACACCGCGCGAAGCTCTGGATCGTTGTAGTCCATTTCCATCAAACGATCATAGAGTTGGTCCAGGAGCTCAGTGGGCCCAGTGTCCAGCGCGGTCAGGCACCGGCAGTCGTAGGGTTCTGTCTGCGCGATCACGCGCGGCATGCTGCCTGGCAGAACGCCCTCCAGCGCGAACAGCAGCAGGTTGGAATCCATCATGCAAGCCGCATCAACCGTGCCGTCGGAAAGCGCTTGTGCCGCCCCGCGCTCACCGTCGAGGACGTCGCCGTGCCGACCGGTCGTCACGTCAAAACATACCGGCACGGGCATGACGTCGGCCGCAACGAGATGATAAAGAGGCAGAATCGTTGCCTGAGGTGAATCGGGCGCTCCGACGCCGACGCGCTTGCCGCGCAAATCGGCAACGGATTTCAACGCGCTGTCGCTGCGCACGACAATCACCGATCGCAGCTCCCGGTCGCTGTCCCGCATGGCGATGGCCCGCGTGCTCCGTCCCAGTGCTTGGGCCCGCTCTTCGGTCTCAAGCCAAGCCAGCGGCGAATTCCACGCGACGTCAATCGCGCCTTCCAACAGCGCGGTAACCTGCTGTTCATAGGTCTGAAACAGCACATAGTTCGTCGAGAGATTGTGGTGGCTCAGCCAGTGCGTCAGTCCGTCCCAAATGGTGACGACCCGCGGTTCGTATGCCACTGCGCCTACCGTCAAGACCGATTTCATCTCACTCCGCGTTCGCTGCGGCCGCCTGCATGCACCTGCGTGCGTCGGATTGGCCGTCGACAGCGTGGCTGGCCGCGCGGCGACTGTAAAGGCTGAAACTGGTCAAGATCGGTAAAGGAAAGGGTGGAACTGTGTGGATGCGCCGAATTCAGCAGACGCAATCGTCACACACCCAACGCCAGACGGCGGGCAAACTTCTCATCGTGGCCGACCTCGCGAATCCGCGCCGCGGCCGAAGCCACGTCGTACGGCACACGCACGTGCTCCATCGCCTTGGAATCGCTGTCAAATACCACAAAGCAAGCGTCCGGATTGCGATCACGCGGTTGGCCGACAGAACCGACGTTGGTCAAGTACCTGCGACCTTTGACGTATTCGTAGTTGCCGGTCACATCGCGGACTTTCTTGGCGTTGTACTCGTACGTGGTTGTCAAGTGGCTGTGGCCGATGAAGTTGTGGCCAAAAAGTCCGGCTTTCATGCGCGTCAGCGTTTCCGCCTCTTCGTTGCGAACGACGTAATAGAAGCTCGACGGCAAAATAGGCGCGGCGTGGTAGAAGCCGATGTCCAATTCAGGTCGCTGGTGGGAATAGGGAAGCGAATACAGCCACTTGAAATTATCCTCGGTCAGCTCAACGCGGGACCAATACAGCACGCGCTTCGCCGATTCGTAGTAGTAGTCTGCGTCCATCACGCCCACGGTCGCGGCGTCATGGTTGCCCATCAGGCAAATCGTGCAGTATTCGCGAAGCAAATCGCAGCATTCGTTCGGGTTGCCGCCGTAGCCGACCACGTCCCCGAGACAGATGATCTCGTCCACGTCCAACTGATCGCATTTGGCGAGCGCCTGCTCGAGGGCCTGGATGTTGGCGTGAATGTCGCTGATGATGGCAAAACGCATCGACTGCTCCCTGCTTCCCGAACTTCACCATAGACTCGGACGGACATCTGGGCAAGTGCAAACGGCAAATCGACCGCGCCGTTGACGCTTTGTTCGCGCGTGTGACACGGTGCGGCTCAACTTGGAGGTCAGGATGGCGACGTTGAAAGTAGGTGACTTGGCTCCAGATTTCCGGCTCCCGGCGGACGACGGCACGACCGTCCAGCTCTCCGCGCTGCGTGGCAAACCGGTGATTCTGTATTTCTACCCGCGCGACAACACGCCGGGCTGCACGACCGAAGCCTGCGATTTCCGCGACCGGCACGAAGCGGTGCAGCGGCAAGACGCCGTTGTGCTGGGCGTGAGTCCCGATGGCCAACAGGCCCACGGCAAGTTCAAGTCCAAGTACGGCCTGCCGTTTCAGCTGCTGTCAGACCCGGGGAAAGCGACCTTGGTCGCCTACGGCGCGTGGGGCAAGAAGATCCTGTATGGCAAGGAAGTGGAAGGCGTGATCCGTTCCACGTATCTCATCGATCCGTCAGGGAAGATTGCTGCTGCGTGGCCCAAGGTGAGTGTCAAAGGGCACGCCGACGCGGTCCTGGCGGCGCTCGCGGGTCTCGCGTAGTGCCCGCCCGCGGCCTGTGACATCTGCCCGACAATCGCCCCTTGCGCTCCCTGCCGCACAGGCCTATCCCATGGGTAGGTCAAGGGGAGGCATTCATGCTGCACACATTTCGTCGGCTCTCAGTTTGTGTTCTGGCGCTTGTTGTCTGCCTGCCGCACGGCGCGCTTGCGCGTACGGGCGAGTCCGCGCCGACCGTGGGCAGCTGGGATACCCGCGCATCGTCTGTGAGCTTTTCCTACCTGGAAGGCTTCTTTGGCGGCGGACACCTGCGTTTCGCCTCGTATTTCACCAATTTCTCCTCGACCAGTGGGCGCTTGTCGTCGCAATTCGGCATCCACTACGTCGGCTATGGCGAGGGCGCGACATCGGCGCACGGCATGGCGGGCAGCGTCTCGGCGCTGTACGAAATCCCACTCAGTGGCCGCCAACCCAACGGACTGCCGTGGGTCGCGCTGGCGCCCTACGCCGGCGTGTCGCCCTCGGGCATCGTTTCGGGCGAGTTCGCTTCGATCTCGTTGCCCGCTCACTTCGGACTTGGCGTGCCCATCAGTCCTCTGAGTTGGTTGACGGTGACGCCGTGGGGCGAACTGACGGCTGGCCTCGATCTCGATTTGGATGTGAGCCGCAAGGCGATCGACGACCTGGCCAATGGCACGACCAAGCCCGAGGATGCCAAAGCCAGCGACCTGCTTCGCTTCAATTATGGCATGCACCTGGCCAGCCGCTTTGGCTTGGCCGCCGCCGCGCATCTGGGCAAGCGCATCGACATCCAGCTCCAAGGCGTCGGCAATTGGCTGAGTCAGCCGAGTAGCAGCGGCTTCATCTGGATGGCTGGCGCGGCGCTCGTTTGGCATTGGGATGACATCGTCCCGGCTGTGCTACCCAACGACGGCTGTCCGATCCCCGGCGATGCCTCGGAGACCAACGCGTCGCAGTCATGACGCGTCTGCAACTCCCGCTTCGCCGCGCTCAATCGCCGTCTTGGCCGCCCATTCGCCGACAATCGCGCGCACGACCACGCTCGCGGCGACCATGCCGAAGACGGACGTGACGAAGACCGCGGAGCCTTCGATCAACGACCGATCGGTGCACGCGTGAAAATCGTTGTCCTTGCCCCACGTTCCGTCCGGGCTGGACGGGCACAGACATTCAAAGCCCTGCGCGTCCCACGAGGGCGCGATGGGCAAACGCCGCGATTCCGTGCTGAAGATCGCCACGACGCCCGCTGGCCCCGAATTTTCTCCCGCCGGCCAATGCAATTTTTGCCGCAGGTGCTTGCGAATCGCCCGAGCGAGCGGATCGCCGTGCGTTGCAAACAGGTCCGCCACGCGCACCTGCGTGGGGTCCAGCTTGCCGGCCGCGCCCATCGACGAGACGATCGGTATGCCCAGCTTCTTGCAGCGATTGATCAGGTGCGCTTTCGCCGCGATGTGGTCGATGGCGTCGATGACAAAATCGGGTTTGGCATCCTCCGGCAAAAGCGTCTCCGCGTCCTTGGGCTGGTAGAATGCCTGCACGGCCTCCACCCTCACTTGCGGGTTGATCTTGCGGCAGCGATCCGCCAGCAGCTCGGCCTTGGACTGCCCGACGGTCCCTTGCAGCGCCTGGATCTGCCGGTTGACGTTGGTCGCGCACACCACGTCATAGTCCACGAGCGTCAGCTTGCCGATGCCAGAGCGGGCCAGTCCTTCCACGGCAAAACCGCCGACGCCACCGACGCCGAAGACCACCACGTGCGCCGCCTCCAGGCGATCAAAGCCGGGCTCGGACGTCAGCCGCACCAGCCGGTCAAAACGCCGCTGGTTCGGCCGCGAACGGATCGGCCGCTTCGGCTCGTCCTGGGCTGCTGGCGTTAGCGGGTGTTCGCGATCCATGGACATCCTCGGTCAGGGCGCGAGATGGTATAGCCTCTGGGCGTTCTGGGCCAGCCGAATGTGCAGCGCCGCCACCGCTTCGCCTCGCCACGTGGCGACTTGCGCGCCGAGTTGGGCCATCTGCCGGACCGCCTCATCGTAGCGCAGGTCGCGAAACGGCCAGTCCGTCTCGACCAGCAGCTTGTCCGCGGCGATGGTCTGGGCCAGCAGCGCCCGCTTGGCCAGGTTCTCCCGCGGCTCGAGCGCGAGCGCGATGCCCAGCCCCAGCGACTCAAACGCCGGCACGAGTTCCAGCGGGCCGGACCAGCGATGCACCGCGCCGCCGAAGGGCACGCCCACGCGTCGCAGCGCGTCGAGCGCATGGCCGTACCAGCCGACCAGGTGCAGCACGACCGGCAGCTGCCGTGCCGCGGCCTCGCGCAGGCCCGCTTCCAAAAACACGATCTGCTGTGCCAGCGGCCAGATGTCCTTGTACCGGCGATCGAGTCCGATCTCGCCCACCGCCACGACGGATGGATGCCGCAATTCCGCACACATCGCGGCGTGCGCTCGCTCGCGGGCCCGATCATCCGGCAGTTTCGCCAGATATTCCGGATGCATCCCCACCGCACGACGAATCAGCGGCCAGCGTTCGGCCAGTTCCCGGCTGCGCACCAGTCGCTCGGTACCGTAGCCCGCCGTCAGCGCACCCGGCCAGCCGGCGTCGACCAGGCGCGTGATCGCCTCGTGCAGGCGTTCCGGCGGCTCATCGGGATCGTCGAGGTGCGTGTGGCTGTCGAGCCAGGGCGCGGACGTCAAGGACACTGGCAAAGCGCCATGTCCGCGCAGCAGTTGCCGGCTGGCTTGCACGTGGACGAATTGCAGCTGCAGCCGTTGGTGCCCGGAATTCCAACGCATTGGCTGTAGATGATCACGTTGTTGATGCAACTTCCCGCCGAACCGGCGCCACAGGAAGTCACTGTGTTGCAGCCGACTTTGAGAAAGTCCGCGCAACAGTTGCCGGCAGCCACACAGGCAGAATCGCAGTGGCACGGCTGGTCGAGCCACCAGGTGCCGCAGACGCCGTTGCAGGTTCCGGCCGGCGCGACGCACGAGCCGGAACTGCCGTCCGTGGCCGCTTGGCAACTATTGACGCAGGTCTCGACGGTCTGCCAGTTGCCCCAAATCAAATGGGGCGGGTCAGTCAGGCAAGTAGCTGCGCCGCCGCATTGGCCGCTCGCCACGCGCGATTGCAAAGTCATGCCGCTGCACTGAAATTGCTTTGCGGCGGCAGGCTGGCACGTGCCGCCTTGGGTGATGACTCCGGTGTTGGTGTTGCAGCACTCGCCGCTGGTGCACGCGCAAACAGTCTGGAAATCGGTGCAGCAGTCGACGCCGGGCACGCAACCGGCGGTGCAAGAGCAGCCCTGCGAGCCCACGCCACCGCACGCGCCCGCGCATGAACCCTGGATGACGCAACTCGGGAGCAAGCCGCTGCCCTGCGGCGTGCACAGCGTGTTGGCCGGGCAGGTGCTGACGGTCGTCCACGGGCTTGCGCTCGCCGAGTCCATGCTCTTGCTGCACACGCTTGCCGACGTGCCGTTGCAGCCAGGCGTGTAGTCGCGTTGCTGGATATCCGCGCCGCTGCACTGGTAATCCGTGCCGATCAGACTTGTGCCGCATTGTGTGCCCGCGGCGAGAACGGCTTGCG
The DNA here is from genome assembly GCA_903924465.1 of uncultured Myxococcales bacterium. Classification (GTDB taxonomy): domain Bacteria; phylum Myxococcota_A; class UBA9042; order UBA9042; family UBA9042; genus CAIYBN01. The sequence continues at coordinate 20,223 of CAIYBN010000112.1, forward strand.
CATTCGTGTCGCAGCAGATGCCGCTTGTGCAACACCCGGGCTTGTCGGCCAAAGTGCACAGTCCGACGGCGGCGTTGCAATGGCCAACTTTGCACGCCAGGCCGTTGTCACTGCAATCCGCGTCAGCCTGGCAGCAGCCGGGCTGGGCGACGCCGTTGCAGGCGCCGGACGCGTCGCAAATATCGCTGAATGTGCAGGCGTTGTTGTCGTTGCAGTACGTGCCCGGGCTGGCCGACCAGGCGGTGGGCTTGTTGTTTGGCAAGCACAACTCGCAGCCGTTCGCCGGATTGAACGTGTTGCTGCCGACACATTGGCCGTCGATGATGCACCAGCCGGGCAGCGTTTCTGACTTGCACTGGCCGTCGGTGGCGTCGCAGGCCGCGATCTCGCACAGGCTCGGACTGGGACATGTGACGGCCGTGCTGGCACAGTTGCCGCTGCCCAGATCACAGGCGTCGGTCGTGCACAAGTCGCCATCGTCGCAATCGGCGTTGCCCTTGCAACATCCCGGAATCTTGACGATGACGCACTGGCCCAAAGTGGGCTCACACGTGGGTGTGTCGCACGGTCCGGCAGCTTTGCAGTCGGTGTCCTTCGTGCAGCAGTCGGGTAGATTGCTCCAGCTGTCCTGATCCAGTTTGGGATCGCAAATCTTGCAGGGCTCGCCGGGGATCGCTGCTTGGCCTTGCACGCACGTGGTGCCGATGTGGCACCAACCGTCCATGACAGTATGGTGACACTTTTCGCCGTCGCAGGTGTCGGTCGTGCACGTCAGGCCGTCGTCGCAGCCGGTCACAATCGCTGGCGTGCAGGTGCCGTTCTTGCAGGTGTCGGGGCCGTTGCACGGAATTCCGTCATCGCACAGCGCGCCTTGGGTGGACGAGAAGGCGCAACAGCCAGACTGGCAGGTCGTCGCCGCGCAAGGATCAGCCGCCTGATTGCAGTCGTCATCCATCACGCAAGGCTGCTTGCAGGTCTCTGACGGAACATCGGCAGCCGTCACGTCCGCTGCATCATCGACATCCGCATCGTCGCGGGCCGACTCACTGACGTCGTCGGGCAACTCGCCGGCCACGTCTGGCGCGCTGTCCTGAACACCATCGCCCGGCTGCACATCGAACGCAAAGCCGTCAAAGCCGGGCAAAACGGTGCCGACGTCGGACGACGTTGGCAGTCCCTCGCCGCCAGCAGTCGGCGGCGTCGAGCACGCCACGATCAGCAGAAGCGCGGCGAAGACAGTCAGTTGAACCCGATCGCGATGCGCAGCGCATGTCGCGATCACTGCCTGTCGTTGCCTCATCGACGCGTCCTCTTCCCCGCCGCTATCGGGCGCCTATCAGACCCGAGTGTAGTCGAACCATCGGGTTGATCGCCAGAAGATTGCACGACTCGCGCCTGCGCGTCACTTCCTCTTGACAATGACTCGGCCCGGGTCGATTCTCGCGCCCCCTTTTGCCGTGGGAGCTGACACATGCGCGAGTTCATCTTCACTTCTGAATCTGTCACCGCCGGACATCCGGACAAAGTCGCCGACCAAATCTCGGACTCGATCCTGGACGCCCTGCTGGAGCAGGATCCGCGATCGCGCGTGGCGTGTGAAACGCTCGTGACGACCGGTTTGGCGCTGATCGCCGGTGAAATCACGACGACTGCGTACGTCGACATGCCGAGCATCATCCGCAAGACGATCACGGACATCGGCTACGACGATCCGCGCGATCACTTTGACGGATCTTCCTGTGCGGTGCTGACTTCGATCGGCAAGCAATCCCCGGACATCAGCCAAGGCGTTACGGCGGGCGAAGGTCTGGACCCGGAGCAGGGCGCGGGCGATCAGGGGCTAATGTTCGGCTTTGCCTGCGATCACACGCCGGAACTGATGCCGGTGCCGATCACGCTGGCCTCGCGCTTGACGCGGAAGCTGGAAGAGCTGTTGCACAACAAGACGTTGCCGTGGCTGCGTCCCGACGGCAAGAGCCAGGTTTCGGTCCGCTTCGTCGATGGTCGGCCGGTGGGCATCGATGCGGTTGTCGTGAGCACCATGCACCGCGACACGGTCAGCCATCAGGATCTGTACGACGCCATCCTGGAGCACGTGATCAAGCCGACGTTGCCGGCGGAATTGCTGCATGCTGGCACCAAGTTCCACATCAATCCGACGGGCAAATTCGTCGTCGGTGGCCCCCATGGCGATGCGGGCTTGACCGGTCGCAAGATCATCGTCGACACCTACGGCGGCTGGGGCCGTCACGGCGGCGGCGCCTTCTCCGGCAAGGATCCGTCCAAGGTCGATCGTTCCGCCGCGTATTTTGCCCGCTACGTCGCCAAGAACATCGTCGCGGCTGGCCTGGCAAGCGAGGTCGAGCTGCAAGTGTCCTACGCGATTGGCGTTGCCCGCCCGACCAGCGTCAAGGTGGACACGCACGGCACTGAAAAAGTGGCCCCGGAGAGGATCGAAAAGGCCGTCCTGGAAGTCTTTGATTTCCGCCCGGCTGAGATCATCCGCCGTCTGGAATTGATGCGGCCGATCTACCGCCCGACGGCTGCCGGTGGCCATTTTGGTCGCAATGAGCCCGGCTTCACGTGGGAGCGCACCGACGCTGCCGCGGACCTGAAGCGCCTCACGGGCGCCTGAGCGACATTCCGGCTTCTGCCGGTATGTGATCGCTTCGAAACGGGTTTGGCTTGACACATTGGTGTCACCGCCGCTAGAATCTCGGCCCCCGCGTTTGCGCATAGGCGAACGCGGAGCCGATTTGTCAGAGGAAGTTTCATGAGCCTGAGCAAGCAAACCGTCAGCGTGCGCACGGAAGACGCGCCGCACCAGTGGTACGTCATCGACCTGAAGGACGCCGTCCTGGGTCGTGCCGCGGTCAATATCGCCAACATTCTGCGGGGCAAGGACAAGCCGTCCTACACGCCGAACGCGGACGTGGGTGATTTCGTTGTCGTCATCAATGCTGCTCAGTTCAAGCTGACGGGCAACAAGATGGACAACAAGATCTACCGCTACCACACCCAGCACATGGGCGGTCTGAAGGAATTCAGCGCCAAGGCGTTCATCGCCCGCAATAGCGCGGAAGCGGTGCGTCGCGCGGTGTGGGGCATGCTGCCCAAGGGCGCGCTTGGCCGTCGCCTGATCACGAAGCTCAAGGTGTACCCGGGTCCGCAGCACAAGCATGCGGCACAGAACCCGATTGCCCGCACGGTCTAAGAACAGGCACCGCCTCCGTTCAAGGTCTTTTCCGACTTTCTCTCACGCTGTCCTCCGTTTCAGCGTCACAGGTTCACACAATGGCCACCACTCGCCGCGTCAATGAGTCCTCCGCCCCCGCCAAGCGCTGGTACGCCACCGGTCGTCGCAAAGAAGCGACCGCGCGCGTGCACCTGCTTGCTGGCACCGGCAAGATCACGGTCAACGGCCGCGAGATCGCTGAGTACCTGCGTCGCCCGACGCTGGAAATGGTCGTGGCCCAGCCTTTCGAAGTTGTGGAACGTCCCGGCCAGTTCGACGTCCGCGCGACGGTCGCCGGTGGGGGTCTGGCCGGTCAGGCTGGCGCCCTGCGTCACGGTATTGCCCGGGCCCTGACGGTCTTTGAAGCTGAAATGCGCCCTGCGCTGAAGGCCGCCGGTCTACTGACCCGCGATGCCCGCGCCAAAGAGCGTAAGAAATACGGCCGGTACGCTGCGCGCGCCCGCTTCCAGTTCTCGAAGCGTTGATCGGTCTGTCAGGCTGGCTCCTCGCGAGTCGCCTGTTCGGCGCGTCCGCGCGCCGGGTTCTCCAGTCGGCGCGTCCGCGCGTCGGCGTCCGCTGAGTAGCTCAGGTGGTTAGAGCGAACGACTCATAATCGTTAGGTCGAGGGTTCAAGTCCCCCCTCAGCGACCGAATCCGAAGATACAGAGACCCTTGGCTTGCGTCCGGGCGGCAGCGGTGTTCCGGCTGCCGCGCGCTCTGAGGAGCGCTTGCCGGTCGAGGGTTCACTCCCCCCTCAGCGGCCCAATCAGAAAAGCCAGTTCTTATCGCAGGATCGACTTCGGCCGTGCCCGTTTGCGGAGATGGCGATCGGCCGCGTTCGGACGCGCGACAACGCTGCTGCGACTTGCCCTTCTGCGGCGTGACGCATTTCCCTTCCAGAGCAGTACCCTTCACATCCGGGCACAGCCAATCGACGCGACCGGGTGACGCGCGCTCCACGCCGTGCAGCACGCTGGTTGATCGCCGCCACGCCCGCCCGGACTCGCCGTCTTGCGTGGGTCGAATGCGCTCCAGCGCGTGGCCCGGATGTGGCTTTGGCCACGGCGGCTTCTTGTGCCATTGCGCAATGTCCACGCGCGTCTGCCGCCAGAACAACTCCAGCCGGCCAGCGTCATTGGGCAGGCGCATGCCTTTGACCGCAGCTTCCCCCGGCTGCGTCCCCAACGGCGTCAACAGCACCACCTCTCCGGAATGCAGAAGCGGCGCAGCGGGTCGCACTGGGACAGCGCGCATGCCCGACGGCAGCAACAACGACAGATCCGCGAGACGCACCGGTTCACGCGCGAGATTGACCACTTCCACAAATTCACCGGCACGGTCGTCGTGCAGCAGCGGATTGCTCTGGATTTCGGAGATGACAAGCCGCGGCACGGCTGGCGGCAACGGCGGCGGTTCATCCGCCGTGGGATTGGCCCAAACCGCCATCGGCCAAAGCAGCAAACAGCAAATCAGCGCGCATTGCGACATCTTCAACTCCTTGAAGGCGCGCCGTCCAATGCGCGCCGGCAACGCAGATGCACAGACCGTGCCAGTGGGAGAGGCCTGGCATTTCAACAGGATCCAGATCGCCCGGTATCGCTGCGCTGGTCTCAGTTGGTCTCAGTTGGTCTCAGTTGGTCTCGCTGACGTTCCGATAGGTTCATTTTGATAAATTATTTCAAGGTCATACGCGATCTCCAACGTATTGACACGAGACGCACGGAGCCTACAATCGAGACCTTGTTCAGCGGCGCCATCGACCAGCGTTTGCGTGGACGGCCATCCGGCCACAGATCACCCAAGGATGTCGATGCGCCCCCGTTCGTCTCGCGTCACGCGTCGCGCAAGTTGGCTGTTGCCGGTGGTTCTGGCCATGGAGGCGCTGTCTGGTGGTGTCGCGCTGGCTGACGAGCCGGAACGGACGATGGCGCTGGTGGAAATCCGTGCGACTGAACAGGCGAATCCACTGACTGCCGACTATCTGCAGGATGTGCTGGTCGGTCTGCAAAAAGAAGTGCACGGCGATGTCCTGCTCGTGTCGATGGCGAAAAGTGCCGAGAAGCTGCGCATGGATCGGGATCAGGTGCCCAGTTCGGTGCAGGGTCAAGGGCGCCTTGACCTCGAGGCGGCGCGCAAATTGGGTGCCAAGTATCTGGACGATGCCGATGCTCCCAGTGCCATTCGCGCGTTGCAGGCCGCTGAAGCCAAATACCGCGCCGCAGTTGCTGCCCAGGGTGCTGATGAGCGCTTGCGCCAGGACTATCTGGACGTGCTGGCACAATTGGCAACTGCACACGTGATCGCCAACGACACGGACGCCGCGACCGAGGTATTTCGCACCGTTGTTACCGCTTATGGGGCCAAAGCGAACGTGACGGATGACAACTACCGGCCGGATGTCGTGGAACTGTTTCGAAAAGTCGCGAAGGAAGTCTCGACGCGTCCGAAAGGACAGCTGGAAGTGACGTCGGAACCGCCGGGGGCGCACATGCTGATCAACGGCATCGACCGTGGCGTGACGCCGGCGACCGTGTCTGACTTGGCGCAGGGCGTCTATACCGTTCGTCTGCAAGTCGGGTCGGCGAACTCGCTGCTGCACCGGGTGAAGGTGTCGGGCGAGAAGAAGGCCATGCTGTCGATCCATGTGGAGTTCGAGCGTCACGTCTTGCTCGACGAAGGCCGTGTTGGGCTGGGCTATCCCGATCTGGACGCAGCGCAACGGCGCGTGTTGCTCGACAGTGTGGAACTGGGCAAAGAACTCGGCGTGGCCAGCGTGGCTGCTGTCGGCGTGCTGGATGGCATGCTCTACGCCTGGCTGGTCGATGTCGCGCACGCGCGCGTGGACAGGTCCTGCAACCTGAAAATTCCCAGCGTGGGCGCAAGTCCGCGTGCCGTGGCGCGGGTGCTCAACACGTTGCTGGGCGAGCGCAAGGGCGCGGAGGGCGAGTCGGATGGCAGCGCCAAGCCCGCTGCGGCTTGGTACACGTCCGTTCCCGGCTGGGCGTGCGGTGTCGCGGCGCTGGCGGCTTTCGGACTCGGTGCCGCCTATGCGGCCAATTTCGACGCCGGCGAAGTGACAGTCAACTCGCAGGACGCGAAGGACAAAATGCAGACCGGCCGCGTCATTGGCGGTCTTTCCTTGGGCGCCGGGGCGCTTCTGGCAGGTGCTGCCGGTTACTTCTTCTGGCAACAAGCGCAAACGCCGCCGGAGTCCAAGCAGGAGGGGGCAAGTTCCGGTTGGAATGCCTTGCCGCCGCCGCAACTTGGCTTTGCTCCCACGACGTTTGCGAACTTCTCCGGCCGGTAGCTGCACACCGTGAACGATCCGCTTCAGCCGCACGAATCGCTTGACCGGATCCTGGGCGGAAACGTGCAGCTTGTTCAGGCCAAGTCAGGCTACCGGACCGCGATCGACGCGCCGCTTCTGGCGTGGTTTGCGGCCCAACAACATCCCGAGGCGCAGTCGGCGCTGGATTTGGGCGCGGGAACTGGGTTGGTGTCGGTCGTCCTCGCGCTGGCGTTGCCGCACATTCATCTGCAATTGCTGGAGAAACAGCCGCAGTTGGCTGATCGGGCACGGCGCAACGCGCTTCTGAACGGCGTGGCGAGTCGTCTCGAGATCGTGTCAGGCGATATCGCCGCGCCGCCGCTGCTGGCCGGTCCATTTGACGTGGTCCTGTGCAATCCACCGTACCGGCGTCGCGATCACGGCCACCCGCCGCAGAATCCGGAGCGGCAGATCGCGCATCAGGAGACCTCGGCGACGTTGCGACAATTTTGTCAGGTGGCGGCCAGTCACATGTCCGAAACATCGCAAAGTTATTGGGTATTTCCTTGGCACGACCGGCAGCGTCTGATGGATGACTTGGACGCCGTTGGCTTGGGCGATCGCGCGTTCGCGCGGGTTCTGCATCGGCCCAATGACGTGAAACCCAACCGAATTCTGGTGCGCGCCGGCTTGGGTCCGTCGCGGATCACGGAACTGCCGAATCGCGCGATTCATCAGCAGGATCAGCCAGATCGCGTGTTTCAGCCGGACTTGGCGGTGTTCTTTGCCTCCTTGGGCGATGCGGCGATTCCGTGACAGCCATGTCACGTTGCGTATCCGAAGTTGCGGGACCTCAGATCGAATGCTAGCTTGACTATCAGGAAGGGCCGAGGCCGTCAGAGGGACGGTCGAATCCGGCGAATCGAATCGAATGTCCAGCTGGCGCGTCTTACGGATGAGCTGGTTGGCCAGAAGGGCGAGAAGCCGGCAGTCCTGGAGGTTCCGATGTTAGACGCATTCATCATCGAGGAAATCCAACGTCGGGAGCGCGAGCGCGATACCCGCATTCAGCCGCGGCTGGACCAGCCGAACCGCTATCCGATGCCGCCGCCCGACTGGCGCCCGGACGCGCGCCGTGAGCCCGACGTCGAACGCGACGACGATGAACACGACCGCGGTGTGATTATTCTCGACATGTAACCGCCTGATGAATCAGGCGATTTCCGCACGTGTCGTGATGACGCGTGCCAGCAGCCCATACGCCACAGCTTCTTGCGCCGTCAGCCAGTAATCGCGCTGCGTATCCTTCTCAATCCGCGTCAGCTCCTGACCCGTTTCCGCCGCCATCAGCGCATTCACCTTCGCGCGCGTCTTCAGAATCTCATTGGCGGTAATTTCCAGGTCGCTCGCCGGTCCGTAAACCGTCATCGGAATCAGCGGTTGGTGAATCAGCAACCGCGTATTGGGCAACGACAGGCGATCCTCCTTCTTGACCGCCAGCAGGATCACCGTCGCGATGGACGCCGTCAGGCCGTTGCAAATGATGCGGCACGTCGGCTTGATGAAGCGAATGGTGTCGAAAATCGCGAAGCCGGCCGTCACGCTGCCGCCGGGCGAGTTGAGAAAGAGGGTGATCGGCTTCTCGCCGTCATCCGCTTCCAGCAGCAACAGTTCGCTGACGACGCGCGCCGACTGCTTGTCGTCGATCTGCCCGGTAATCTGAATGGTCCGCGCTTTGAGCAGTTTGTCCTGCAAGCTCGGATTCTTCTCGTCTTGTGGCGCGTCGGCCTTTTTCGGTTCGTCTTCTTCCATCGTTGCCATCGGTCGCTCCACAATCGTTGAGGTCATTCGTCCGTCTCTGAAACGCTGCGTTCAGGAAAAAAATGCCCGCACGGCGTCGATCACTTCCTGGCGCTCCGCGGCGCGCAAGCCTGGGTAGATCGGCAGGGCCAGCACTTCTTTGCAGGCGGCCTCCGTCTCCGGCAAATGCGTCGCCGGGTGAGCCGCTGCCAACGCGCCCAACTGATGCAGCGCGGTCGGGTAGTAGACCGCCACGCCAATCCGGGCTGTTTCCAACGCCGCTTTCAAGGCGTCGCGCTGCGGTGTGCGCACGACATACTGGTTCCAGGCATGGCCCGGTGTCAGCGCCGGCAACTGTAGCCGATCCGCACCGATCGACGCCCAGGCCGCATCGTAAGCCTCCGCATTGGCACGACGTTTTGCCACCCAGCCGTCCAGCTCTGGCAAAAGCACCTGCAGAAATGCCGCGTGCAGCGCGTCCAGACGGCAATTGCCGCCCAAGTGATTGAACTGGTAGCGAATCGCACCGCCGTGTTGACGTTTTTCGCGGACCCTTTGGGCGAATTCAGCATCGTCTGTGACGACCGCGCCGCCGTCCCCCAACGCCCCGAGATTCTTGGCGGGAAAGAAGCTGAATGCGCCGGCCAGCCCCACTTTGCCCACCGAACGGCCGTCGGGCTGCCGCGCGCCATGGGCCTGTGCGCAATCTTCAATCAGCAGCGCACCGCGATCGCGACACAGCGCGGCCAGTTCATCCAGCGGCTGCGGCTCGCCAAACAGGTGCACGTTGAGCACAGCCTTGGTGCGCGGCGTCCACGCGGCACGGAACTGCGCCACATCGGGATAGAACTTGCCGGGCGCCAGATCGACGAACACCGGCCTCAGCCCGGCGCGCAGCACGGAAGTCGCGGTCGCGATGAACGTGAACGGCGTGCACAGCACTTCGTCACCCGGCTGCAAACCCTTCTGATCGAGCGCCATGAACGTCAGCAACAGCGCGTCGGTGCCACTCGACACGCCCATGACGTGCTCGGCGCCGGTGTACGCGGCAAATGCCTTCTCAAACGCCAGCACTTCCGGCCCGAGCACAAACACGCCATGGCTCAAGCACCGATCCAGCGCTGCGTGCAGCTGCGGTCGGAGCGGTTCCAGGACGCGCGCCAGATCAAAGAGCGGAACGGCCATCAGACGTTCTCCCGGGCGACGAGGTTGGTGCCGTCGTGCTGCCAAGCGCCGCCGCAGCGCTCACACGTGGCCACGGTGCCGGAGCGGAGTTTGACGTCCAACGGCAGCTTTTCCCCGCACGTGCACACCCAGCCGCGTACGCGCGCGGGGTTGCCGGTGACGAGCGCGTGTGCGGGCACATCGTGGGTGACGACGCTGCCGGCACCGATGAACGCGAACTCGCCGATGCTGTGGCCGCAGACAATTGTGGCGTTGGCGCCGATCGTGACGCCGCGACCGATGGGCGTGGCGCTGAATTCGCCGCGACGGCTGACCGTGGCACGCGGTCGGGTGACGTTGGTGAAGACGCACGAGGGACCGCAAAAGACCCCGTCGCCCAGTGTCACGCCGTCGTAGACCGAGACGTTGTTCTGCAGCCGGACGTTGTCGCCGAGGACTGCGCCGCTTTGCACGAAGCCGTTCTGGCCAACGACGCAATCGCGGCCAACGATCGCGCCGTCCATGACGTGGCTGAAGTGCCAAATTTTGGTGCCCACGCCGATCTGTGCCGTGTCGCCGACGACCGCGGACGGGTGGATCGTCACGCCTGGATGGCGCTCTGCGGGCAGATCGTGCAACGCGACCGGGATGCCGCCATCGGTCAGCGAACGCTCCGCCGCATCCAGCACGCGCAGCACGCGCATGCCTTCTTCGCCGTCGGTATACAACGGCCCGCCCGTCCCCGCGCAGGCATCCAGAAACGCCTGCATTTCACAGCGCAGCGGTTCGTCGTTCGCCAGCGTCACGGCTTCCGGCTCGGCCTTGCGCGGCACCGGCACGCCGTCCTTCCAATCCACACCGTGCCGGTACAGCACGAGCTTCTGTTCCAGCGGCAGCGTGTCATCAAACAGCGCCATTGCGTCCTGCCCAACCACGACGAGCCGCTGCTCCTTGAACGGATGCAGCCACGACACGTAAATATGCGCCCGCAAACCGGAATCCCAGCTCAGGTGCGTCACGGTTGAATCGGCAATCTTCGGGTGCAGAAAATAACCACCGGTCGCGTGCACTTCGCTCGGCACGCCACCGGCCAAGCGCAGCATCACGGAAATATCGTGCGGGGCAAACGACCAGAGGCTGTTCTCCTCGCGGCGAATGCGTCCCAGATTCAGGCGGTTGGAGTAGAAATACAAAAGCTTGCCCAACGAACCTTGGCGGATCAACTGGTCCAGCTTGTTGACCGCCGGATGGAACTGCAGCAGGTGGCCGACCATCAGCACGCGTCGCTTCTGCTTGGCGAGCGCAATCAGCGGCTGGCATTCGGAGACGTGCAACGCGAGCGGCTTTTCGACGAAGACGTGCTGATCGCGCTGCAAAAAGTACTGCGCCAGTTCAGCGTGCTGGGCCGCCGGCGCGGCGATCGCCACCGCGAGGTCCTTTGGCACCTCGTCCCGCGTCGCCACGACACGCACGTGCGGGTATTGTTTCTGCGCGGCCGCTTGGCTTTGCGGGTCCGGATCGCAGATGACCGCCAACGCACCCAACGCGTCGAGATTACGGGCGATATTGCGGCCCCACGGACCAAAGCCCACGAGCGCGACTTGGATGGCAGGAAGGTTTTGCGACACAGGCACCTCGCGGGGCGCGTGTAGCACGGACGGGGCGATCCAGACAACCAGAAGTGGCGGACGGGGATGAATGCGGTAAACTCGGGGGTTGAACGTCCTGCGGGGCGGGAGGTGTGGGTGTTGCGACGGATGTTGGCAAGATGGGGCAGAATTTGGGCGAATCGGGGCCAAGGCCCCGACCGGGCCCTAGTCGCGCAAGCGCGACCGGAGCCTCGCGCGCGAGTCTCCGCCCATTCGGGTGACGGTCCCTTTCGCGCGCGTCCGCGGCATCTTGGGGTTCTTCTCGTTCCGTTCTTTCTTCTTCCCCTTACTGCCAACGCGAGGACCTGTCCCGACTGCAAAGTGCTGCTTTGTGACCAGACTCGAAGCGGGGACATGGCGTACTGGCGGAGCGAGCACAAGAGTTCAAATTGGTTGCACAGCCGTTGTATTCCAATGTGTTATGATGAGCAGGTTCGAGGATGTTCTTGGTGGGAGTATCCGGGCGCCACATCAGCAGCTCCGCAAACCACGACCGTTCTGGCCAAAGCCAGTCCAACCTACACCGATGCTGCGCCGCCTTCGCCCCTTCCCGAACCGCTCTACCAGCCACCCGTCAACCGCGACAATGCCAAGCATGGCCCGACTTTGGCGCCGAAAGACCCGCTCGATACGGGAATTTTTGCCGACGAGATTGGCGCAGCCGCCCAGCGTTACAAACTGCCGCCGCAGCTGATTCGTGCGGTGATGATGACGGAATCGGGCGGTAATCCGCTGGTGCTGTCCAACAAAGGCGCGGTGGGGTTGATGCAGCTTCTGCCGGCGACGGCGCGTGAGATGGGCGTCGACGACATCCACGACGTCGCGCAGAACTTGATGGGGGGAACGCGGTTTTTGCGCGTCCTCGCAAATCGCTTTGACGGCGATTTGGTCAAGGTGCTATCCGCCTACCACGCGGGTTCCACGCGTGTGCTGGGCCGCGATGCCACGCCGTTCGCGGCGACGGACGACTATGTGCGCAAGGTGCTGCGCCTGTATTACCAATTGCGGGACGCGCGGTAATGCCGTGAGCGGCGACCTGAAGGTTCTCCGCGTGGCATGGCCGGCAACGTCAAAGTGTGCGCGATTCAGTGACTTGACTGCTGCTTGCTGAAATCATTGCGAAGGTGCCGGTGGCGTGGTATTTTGCCACCACGGCGCAAGTCAGCGGCGATAGGGATTCGGTAAGCCGACCCGCGACATGACCGACCCTTACCCTGCCAGTGGTCTCGTACAACTCAGCGCACTTCCCGTTGCGGATGCCTCGGGCGGCCCGGATTGGCTGCTGTCGCTCCTCGCCATCCTCCTGTCGCTCGCCACGTCGTTCCTGTTCGCCGGGAGCGAGACGGCGATCACCGGCATGGGTGAGCTGCGCATTCGCCGTCTGATCGACACGCGCCAAGGGCCGCGCGGTCTGCTGGAACTCTGGTTGACCCAGCCGTCGCACGTGCTGACGACGTTGTTGGCCGGCAATACGCTCGCCAATATTCTGTCGTCCGCTCTGGTGACGTCTTTGGCGATTCACCTGGCGCACGCCAATCGCTTCGACCCGTCGTGGACCGAGGCCGTCGTCGTGGCGGTTTTGACGTTCATGGTGCTGGTCTTCGCCGAGATCGCGCCCAAAACGCTCGCCAACAACCATCCCGAGCGTTTTCTGCCAGGGCTGCACATCGTCTGGTGGTTTCATCTTTCGACACGTTGGCTGACGCGCCTTGCGACGTGGGTGGCGATGCGTTTTGTGCGGCTTTTGGGCGGTTCGTCCACGCCGACCACGTTCCAGGTCACGGAGGAGCAGATCGAGGACATGGTCCGGATCGGCAGCGAGTCCGGCATGATCAATGAAGAACAAGGCGACATGCTGCAAGGTGTTTTCGAGCTCACGGACTTGCCGGTGCGCGCCATCATGACGCCGCGCATCAAGATCGACGGGCTACCGATCGACGCGGGCTTTGAGCAGATTGCCCATCTGATCACGACCACCAAGTTCTCGCGCTATCCGGTGTACGAAAAGACCGTCGACAAGATCGTCGGTGTCTTTTATGCCAAGGATCTGGTTGACCACATGCTGCGCGGCGACGTGCGGCAGTTCAATTTGGCCGAGCACGTCCACGAGCCGCGGTTTGTGCCAGACAGCCAGAAGGCTGCGGAACTGCTGCGGGATTTTCAGAAGGAATCTGTGCACATGGCGATCGTCGTGGACGAGCACGGCGGAACGGCGGGCATTGTGACGCTGGAAGATGTGCTGGAGCAGTTGGTCGGCGAGATCTACGACGAATATGACCAGGAAGAGGCGATGATTCGCAGCACGGGTCACGGGACGTGGACGGTTGATGCAACGGCTGAAGTGCGCGAATTTGCTGAGCAAATAGGCATTGAGCTGCCGGGTCAACCCACCTACGCGACCGTCGGCGGTTTTGTGATCGAACAGCTGGGCAGGGTGCCGAAAATCGGCGAAACGGTGCGCATCGACGGCGTGCTCATCACCGTGCGGGAAGCGGACGACAACCGCGTGGTGCGGGTCGACGTGGAGCACGTCAAGCATCCAAGTGAGGCTGCCGTCGCCGAAACACCGCATGCCCGCAAGCGCATTTCTGGCGGCACGGCGGCTGACACGGTCGACGGCTGAACGGCATCAGGGAAGCTGCACGCGCGCATCTGCGTCGCCCGCGGGCACGTGCTTGGCGCCCTGGCTGGCCACCATGCCAGCAGTGACACCGCCGACCACCACTGCGCCAATCGCGGTCCAGAACCACCAGCGTGAGAAGATTGATTTGTCGGGTTCCACGCCTGCGGCTGGCACGGGCGCCAGCGTGATGTCGAGCGCCTTCTCCTCGCCGGCGTCGATTGCGAGTTCCCGCGTGTCCTGCAAGAAGCCCGGCGCAGCGATCCGCAACTCGTGCTTGCCCGGTGGCACGTCGCCGTCAAAAGGCGTCAGGCCGATCGGTTGGCCCGCCAGCGTCACGTGAGCCCGCAGCACGTTGCAGTCAATGCGCAGCACGCCCATCGTTGGCACGAGATCGGCTTCCACCTGCGAATCGTGGCCGCTGCCCGCCATGACGGTGTCCGAATACGGCGCATAGCCACGTTTTTGCACGCGAATCGCATACGTCTCGCCGGCTTTCACCTTGAGCGGCGCCTGGAGCGGCACCTCGCCCACCTCTTCGTCGTTCAGGTAGACCTTGGCGCCGCGGGTCAGCGAGGAAACCGTGATCGTCGCTTCGGCCGTGCTGGGCGTTTCCACGATCTCCGGCTTCGGCGCCGGTTTCTTGGGCGGCGCTGCCTGCGCGAGCGGCGCAAAGGCCGACAGCAGCAGACTGGTCATCGTGGTGACAGTGATCGCGCGCGCGGGCCGTTGCATCCTTCCTCCACCTCCATGGTGCGGTCTCCTGCGGCGTTTCGCAACGAGGCGCGGACGAGCGTTACGATTTCCGTAAGGTGCGCGCCGATTCGGTCGCGAGTCGGGCACTGGCGCGAGCGGCAGCACGTTCCGTTGCACCGGCAGCGGGTGCGTAGCGGGCGCGATCGTAGGTCTCGGCGAACCGCGCAATCGCCACGCTCACGTTCTGGTCGATGGACTGCAGCCGCGTCGCCACGGCCGACCACGTTTCCCACGGCGCGCGGCCCTGATCCACGCGCAGCAATTGCCGCTGCAGCGCCGCCTCGGCGCGCTGGATTCCGCGATCCCAGCGCGGGTGCCGCGCCCGCCGCCGCAGCTGCCACCACAGGCCGTAGCCAAGCGTCCCCAGCGCGAACAGCGCGCCCGCGGCGAGCAGGAAATTCTCGACGTGCACCTTGACCTGTTCCGATCGCCGTGGCGACTTCGACTGGATGCCCCATTTCCCGAGTCCCGCGCTGCTCGGCATCAGATTGGCGAGGCTCTTGACCACGGCGATCTGCTGTTCCAGATCGTACTCGACGATCCACTGGTACCACAGCATGGCCGCGCCATCGGCCAGTTGCCGCAGGGACGCTGCAATGCCGGTATCCTCTGGGGGCACTTGTCCGCCCGGCGGCGTCGGATCAAACGTGCGCCAGCCGACGCCTTCGAAGTACACCTCGACCCAGGAGTGCGCGTCGGCTTGGCGGATCATCCGGTAGTTGCCGTACGGGTTGAAGATGCCGCCGGCAAAGCCATGGACGACGCGCGCCGGAATGCCTTGCGTCCGCAGCATCAGCGTCATGGCCGTGGCGAAGTACTCGCAGTGGCCGTGTTTCTTGCCAAAGAGAAAGTCCGAAAGTGGCTTTTCGTCGTCCTGATCGCCCGCCAGCGAATAGGTCCAACCCGTGCGCAGGGCTTCCTGCATCAACGCGGCGCGATCGTAGCGGGTCGTCGCTTTGCCGACCAATTGCTTCGCGAGCACGGCGATGCGCGGGTCCAGCGTCTTGGGCACGGTGAGCCATCGCTCGGCAATGCCCGTGTTCGGCGCACCGTCCGCGGCGCGCAGTTGCACCATCTCCCGCGTATCCTGCGTTGACTCGATCGCTTCCACGGCATAGTGCAACGCCAAATCCGGCTGGGTCTTCAGCAGCGCTGAACGCACGCGGTAGGTCAGATCGCCCGCGTCCGAGCCGCGCACGCGCCGGGAACGCCCGCGGTAGATGTCAAAGGTGGCGTCCAGAATCTGCACCGTCCGAGGTCGCGGTGGCGCAAACAGCACCTTCACGTCGTGGCCCAGCGGTTCCAGGTAGATGTCGACCAGGTACGTGCGCTCATTTTGCGGATTCGGCGGCGCGACCCCGGGCACCACGTAGCGGCCCGCGGCATCCATCATCAAATCGCTCGGATCCGCTTGCGGTCGCGTCCAACCATTGCCGACAAAGTTCTCAAAACTCGCGCCGCGCAACCGGATCGTGTCCTGCAGCCGCTTGGGATCCTTGGGATAGCTGACGCGCGCCACCACCTCTGACGAGGACTTGATTTCGCCAAAGTGGCCCAATTGCGCGTCGAGGCCAAAGCCCGTCACCGAATGGCCGCGGGTTTGGGCGAAGAGCAGGCCAATGCCGATACGTGGAAACAGAAAGAAAAACAGCGCGGAAATCACGAGTACGCCCAAGGCCATGCCGCTGAGCGCGGCCAGGAAACGCTTGGTCAGGAGCCTCCGTGTTCGCCATTCCAGCATGTTCTCGGCCACCGGCGCGTCGGGCCAGGGACTCGGCGGCGCGGGCGGCAAGGCCTTGCGCAGTCCGAACCAGCGCCGCTTGTCAGGCGGCGGCGGCGTCAGGTGCTCCGGCCCCGTGTGCGTGTGGATCTCGATTTCCCGCGTCAGATGCAGGAGCGTCAGGCCCCACATCGTCAGCACCGTGTAGAGCAGAAAGCCAGCGGCGAAAGCCGGACCGGGACTGACGATCGCCCCGACCAGCAGCAAGACGAAGGACAGTGCCATCAACTGCAGAAAGTCTTTGGCAAAACGCCGCTGAAAGAATCGGCTGACGGTGAGCAACAGGGCGAATTGCAAGGCGTGCAGCAGCCAGTTGCTGTCCTGCCACGACCAGGTGAGAAGCAGCCCGCCTGCGGCAAGAAGGGCCGAGGTCCACAGCTTGCTCGTCAACGGTCGGGGCGGCGCGGTGCGTGGATTGCGCAGCAGGGACACGACCATGGCGGCGACAAAGGCAATCGGCGAAGCGACGCCGATTTCGCCGGACATGGCGATCGGCAAGAACGCGGCGGCGACGAGCGCGTAGGCGACGGCGGTCAGAGCGAAGGCGACGTTCACGCTGCCCCCACGCGGAAATCGGCGACGCGGGCGATCGTCAGCAAAGTTCCATCGGGCGCGAGTGTCACGCGCACGTCCGCACGACCGTGCGTTTGGACATCGGCGCGGCTTTGGAACGACACCAGAAACACTTCCGCGTGACCCATGTCGGCCAGTGGCGGCCAACTGAGTGGCACGTTTTGGACGATTTGCGCGGCACGTGTCTCACATGCCAGTGCCAGTCTGGCCCATTCCGCGTCAGTGACTGCCCAATCCGCGGGAGGCCTGCGATCGGCCAGAACCAGGTGCGCCAGATGTTGCCGCATGCGCTGCAGCACATCGCCCAGGCCGGTCGCATCCATCGCTGGCGGCACGTCACCTTGCAGCGTTTGCAGGCCAACGGTCAGGCCGTCCCGCAATAACGCCGCGCAGAGGCCCGCGACCGTCGCACAGGCTTGATCCAGCGTTGCAATGTCGTCGCTGGGACCCGGGGCGACGTGGGCAAACCGCACCACTGCGACGCGGCTCGCATCCGCCTCCCACTCTCTCGCCACCAGCCGTTCGCGCCGCGCCGAGACCTTCCAATGGATATCGCGCATCGCGTCGCCCGCCCGAGCATCACGCAGACCGCGAAATGCGTCGCCCTGGCCCGCGCGATTGGAGCTGTGCTGGGCACCGCGCTGTGCGGCACCGCGCCACGGCAGTTGCACGTCCGCCACGTCCGTGAGCGCCAGCAGATGGACCGGTGTCTCATACAGCCTCGACTTGCGGGCAAAACCGAATGGATACGCGGTGGTCACCAGCAGCCCCACCGTCGCCAGTGGCCCGCGCCGCAGCGGTTTGATCGCGCCAAATGCCTGGCCGCGTTCGTGGGGCGCCAGATGCAGGACGTACCCGGGCCGCACGAGAACCGCCGGATTGTCGCTCAGCTCGCCGGCCTCAATATGCAAAGCCGCGCGATTCTTGGCATTCAGCACTTCCAGGCGCAGCGTCGTCGCCTGACCAGCAAGCACGTCAGCCGGGTAGCAGCGCGTGAGCTCCAGGTCGCGCAGGCAGTATTCGGACAAGATGCCGCTGATGGAAATCACGGAAATTGCCAGACTCAATAGCAAATACAGCAGGTTATTGCCGGTATTGACCGCGGCAGCGCCCAGCAGGAGCGTGATGCCGATGATCCATTTGCCTTCGCGGGTCACGACCAGCTTGCGCGGAAACAAGCGATTGGAGCGTCCCATGCGACGCCAAAAACCCAGACGCTTTCTCGCCAATACCACGAGTTCGCGCTGTCGCTCGGCTATCAAAATCTGCTGCCGGGATTGGGTCATCTGGCTCCTGCCCGACGATAGCGGCACGCGCGCTTCCCGGCAATCGGTTTGACCAGTTGGCGTGCCCTCCGCTACAACCACAGTCCGCGGCTGCCGATGCCGCTCCCGGGGATCACGATGGCTGAGTCAATCGAACTGCGCACTTTTACCCAAATCGACGTGCTGCAGCCCCAGGTGGCGTCCTTTATCGCGACCGTGGCGCGCGGCTTTTTGCCGCTGGAAGGCCAGGCGGCGCTGCTGGTGGAAGTCGCGCCGGGCATGAGCGTCAACGTCGTGACGGACGCGATCCTCAAGAAAACCGCGGTGATTCCCGGGATGCAGATCGTCGAGCGGGCGTTTGGCATGCTGGAGGTTCACAGCGAGGATCAAGGCCAAGTGGCCGCGGCGGGCGAAGCCGTGCTGGATCACTATGGAATCAAGAAGGAAGATCGTTTGGCGCCGCGGATCCAATCGTCGCAGGTGATTACCGGCATCGAGGGCTACCACACGCAGCTCATCAACCGGATGCGGCATGGCGACATGATCCAGCAGGGCGAGACGATGTACGTGCTGGAGGTGCATCCGGCCGGCTACGCGCTCTTGGCGACCAATGAGGCGGAAAAAGCGGCGAAAATCAAAGTGTTGGAGATGATCTTCTACGGCGCCTTTGGTCGGGTCTGGCTGGGTGGCGACGAGGAGAACATTGCCCAGGCGGCCAAGGCGATCGAGACGGTGCTGGCGACCATCAGCGGCCGCGAGAACAAGGCTGACAAGGCGCGCTAGCGGCTCAGTTGCCTTCCGCTTCGCGGCCAATCAACAGCGTGACCGTTCCGCCGACCATTGATGCGATCACCTTGGGCGGCACTTTGCCGGGCAGGAGTGGATCGCGCGACCACACCACCAAGTCAGCGTCCTCGCCCACCTGAACCGGCGGCGTCAGGCGTGCGGTACCACCCGATGAAAGCGCTCGCCACGCCTGAATGCTCGTCATCGCCTCGGAAACATTGGTATTGTGGCGCGTGAGCCGGTCGTGAGCCCGCATGGCCTCGGGGTGGTCGACGTCAAGCGCAACCTGCAACGGGCACGCCGCCGCGAGCGTCGCCGCACGATCAAACCACGCGAATCGGTCCAAACCGAGGCGGCGCTTCGCCAAATCAAGCTCCTTCTGCTGTAGCGTCGGCGCCACCACGCAAAGGGCCCCCGACGTGTGCAACGCATCCAGCGTGTCCGGCGAGACGACTTCCGGCAGGTCGATGCGCAACTGCGGCGCACCAGAAGCACGCGACATCGTCGCCAGCACCCGGGCCAGTTGCGCGAGTGCCGCATCGCCACTGGCGCGAATGGCCACTTGAACGCCAGCGCGATCTGCCGCCGTCAGCCGTTCCTGCAAGGTTTCGTCGCTGTAGGTCAAGGTTCCGGCATAGGGCAAGTCGGCGTAATGCTCGGTCAGCGCAGCGGATCCAGCGCGGACACTGCCGTCCAACTCCAGCGAGACACCCGCGAGCTGGACCAGCGGCACGCGGCGCATTTGGAGCTGTGGCGTCGCGTTGGCATGCGGAGCGGCCGGCGCGCCGGGCTTTGGCGTCTTCTGATCGGGCTCCAGGAGCGCGCGACCTTCCGGCCGTTCCGCGTCCAGATAGACTTTCGCGCGCACCGTGACGCGGCTCTCGCGATCCAGCATGTGCAAAGCCTCCAGCGCCGACTGGCTGGCGGCAAAGGCGTGAACCTCGGTCACGCCCTGGCGCTGCAGATCCGCGAACAGTGCCAGCAGCAGCGGCTTCAGCCGTTCGGGCCGCGCCGGCGGCAATTGCTGCCACGCCAAGCGAATCTGCCGATCATCCAGATGACCATTTTGCTGGGCGATCTCCGTACCCAAGTCGCCCAAGCGGGCCATCATGCCACCGTTCACGAGACCTTTGGTATCGCTGGCCGACGTCACGAGCACCGATGTCCGTGCGACGGCGCGGTCCAGATCGGCGCTGCTAAGCTTGGCGAACAGTTTCGGATCCAGACCGTTGGCCCATAGCCAGCCGCTGTCAGTCAGCACCAGTGGCCGGGCGATCTTCAGCGTGTTCACGGCGTCCGCAATGGACTTGCAGCCGCTCAGATCCACGGTATCGGCAGCCATCGCAGCCATTTCCAGCCGAACGTGCCCGGCGACGAGACCGGCAGTGGCCACGCCTCCGGGCAGACGAATCGTCCGCGTCGCGTCGCCTCGCACGGATTCCAATTCCTGCAAAGTGCCTCGCGCCAGGATGTGGCCATCGCGCACGGCAACCGCAGTCTCCTCCGTCGCACCGCCGGGCAGGCTGGCCACAACCAGGATCAATTCCGCAAACGAGGATGCTCGCTGATGTTCATAACTCAGAGCAGCGTCGGGACCATGTGTGGGCGGCGGCACGAGCCAACGCCGTAGCGCGGTACAGCCGGTCGTGGACACGGCCACGGCGACCAGCACGAGCACGCGAAGCGCTGGCCAGCGGATGAGGCGATCAACAAAGGGCATGTCAGTCATGAGGGCTCGTCGACACGGCGCGGAGGCGCATTTGTTGCGTGTCGGATGCAAAAGGTTGATCGCCGGGCGTCAGCATGGGCACAAGTTCCCATTCGCGCCCGGTTCGGACGTGCATCGCGGCCAGAAAACGCTCGTGGTGCACAAAGTTGGGCACGCCCCAACTGCGCAGGATGCGCCAGATATGTGGCCATAGCGAAAGGAATTCGGCGTCGGACACGCGGGTTTTGCCGCGGCCTGGCGTGCCGTAGGGGCAGTCATCGGCGAGATACCCGAGCGGTCCAGCGACGTCGGCATGGTGGCACCACGGTGCCGCAACGAACCGATCGGCGTAAACGGTGCAGGCGAATATGCCGGGCGATTCCTCCGCGAGGTACCGGCAATGCAAGCCCGGCACCACGATCGCGCGGTCGTCCAGCGGAACCGCAACGTGACATGCAATGCCGCAGCGTCGGCACTTGTCCTCATGCGCCGCATCGTTTGCGCCTTGCTGATGGGAAAATTGACTCATGGGCTCGCTCGGTCGCGTCAGCGTCCGGACTCGGCAGGTTTGCTGTCGCGCAGCAGAAAAAGCCAGCTACAAACGCCGGCCGCGACACCGAGAGCGACGTAGGTGCTGCCGAAGATCACCTTGTTGTGGCTCACTTGATAGCGCGGATCGCTGTAGCGCGGGTCCTTCGCGTCGACCAGAAAAAACGACAGCAGTCCGTAGGCTCCCGCGCCGACGAGGCCCGCGCCGACGCCCACGCCCGTCCAGCCGAGCACTTGGCGGGCCGTGCCGGTCGAGGGCGCGATGTCCGTGCAGGTGACTTCCGTCACGCCGTTGGCCGATACTTCGACCTCGTGCGCGGATTCATCCGTGCCGCGAGCGCACACCACGCGATGCGATCCCGCTTGCACGTGCATCGGCGGCGTGCGATCTCCCAGCTTTTCACCGGCACTCAGCTCGACGAGCAGGCCGTCCAGTCGCACTTCGGCCTCGCGCAAGCCGCCCGGCACGATGATGACCAGCGAGCCCGCGACCGGCGCCAAACGCAGCGCCAGCGTTGCGGATTCGCCAGCCGGAATCTGCACATCGCGCGGCATGGGCTGGTAGCCCGGCGCTGCGGCCTCGACCCGGTGCTTTCCCGCCGACAGCCAACCGATCGAATCGAGGCGCACGTCTTCGCCGTCGATCGTCACCCGCGCGGTGTCCGGATCGACCGTCAAAAGCAGCTCGCCTTTGCTGTGCATTTCCTCGCTGACCGCCAGACGCTCATCCGCCAGCGGCTTCTGCAGCGGCTTGGGCAAGGTCGCAACATCCGCCAGACGCAGCGCTTCATCCGCCTCGCGCAGGCGCGCCATGCTGTGCAGCACGCGACCTCGCAAAAAGATGATCGCCGGGTGCGCAAACACGGCCTCCGCCTGCTTCACGAGCGACAAAGCCTTGGCCAAGTCACCGGCTTCAAAACGTTCCTTCGCTTCTTTGTAGATGCCGTTGGCGTGGGCTTCCGCGTTGGGATCAGCGGCCACGGCGGGCCCGGCCACGAGCGCGTGGGCGAGCACCACGCACAAGCCAAGCCGTACCCGTTTGTATGCGCGTTCCGCCAGCATCATCGCACCCTGCCTCCGGCGGAGCAGGGTAGCAAGAACGGCGGCGTGGGGCTACCGGGTTCAGAGGCGTGAGCAGGATCCGACGTGTCAGGCACGACCACTTCACAGCGGGTTTGCATGGCGCAGGCTGGGCGCAACGGCCGTGGGTAGTCGCAGTATCTGGTTGAGCTGGATCGGCGACGTGCCCAGCGCCATCGCGTCGATGGCCACGCTGGCGCCACTTCGGAAAGTCCCGTGAGGCAGCGCACTGCGTTGGCGTTACAGTCGCTTGGCGGGGTGCTCGCTTTCCAGCAGGCCCATCGGATGATTGGACACCTGAAGGCCGTCCAACAGCTTGGTGATCTTCTTCTTCAGGTTGGTCTCGATTTGCCGCACGCGCTCTCGCGAAATGCCGAATTCGTCGCCAATGTCCTGCAATGTCACTTCCTGATCGGCCAACAAACGCTGCTGGAGAATCGCCAGTTCCTTGTCGCTCAACTGGTCCCGCAATTCCGTCAGGCGTTTCGCCACGATATCCGAGACTTCCGCACTCGCGAACTGTTCTTCCAGGCTCGGACCCGGTGACGCCATCGTCTCGGCCAGCGTCATACGCCCGTCATCGCCGATCGTGGAATCCAGATTCAGATCGTGCCGCGCCGCGTTGGCTGCGCGCCGCCAGGTCTCGACTTCAGCCTCAGTCGGCGTCCGCGCCACGCGCGCCGGCTTGCTACCACGCGCCTCGGCGGCGATCAGGAAGGTCTCGGCGCCTTCCAACTCCGTGGTGCCATCGATGACTTCCGCTTCGAGCGTCTCGTCGTCGCCATGCTCAACGGCCAGCAGGTCCGGCTCCACACCGTCTTCTGGCGCCGGCAAGCCGCGTTTGCCAAACAAGACGCGGCGTTGCTGCGAAACCGGGCCGACTTTGACCAAAGCCCACGAATTGATAATGTAATTCTGGATGTACGCTTTGATCCACCACACCGCATAGGAAATCAGGCGATAGCCGCGATCGGGCTTGAACTTGGCAACGGCCTTCATCAAGCCGATGTTGCCCTCTTGCACCAGGTCCGTCAGCTTGATCTCGTAGTGCGTGAATTGATAGGCAATTTTCACGACAAAACGCAAATTCGCCGTGACCAGCGCGCGCGCTGCCTCCGGATCGCCGGTCTCCTGGAAGCGCTTGGCCAGCGCGTACTCCTGCTCGCGGCTCAGCAGTGGGTAGCGGTTGACCTCCGCGAGGTACTGCTCCAGCGTGTCCTTCAAGATCGGTTCACGACCTTGACTCGCCCGAGGTTCGCTGCGCGGTGGAAGCTTTGGAAAATTGGAGCTTTTTGAGGTCATGTGAGTTCGGATACTTTGCATGGGCACAACGGCCGCGGCGTTTGACATGATACTCCTCCAGCGGCGTTGCGTCGAGACAAACTATCTGTCGTGGCGAAAACCCACCGCGGAGTCTTCAGCACCCTTGACAACACGCCCCCTCGCCCCATCATTCCCTCGCGTCCTGCGCTTCCAAAACGGCAGGCAACGCTACGGTCAGACAAGGATTTGCATACCATGAGCACGCCGACGATCATTGATTTTGCTACATTTGTCCTGTCCTTGACGGGATCCGCCATGGTGCATCTGGGGGCGGTGCCGGATCCAAACGGTGAAAAGCACGCACCGAGTTTGGAACTGGCGAAACAGACGATCGATATCCTGACCATGCTTCGGCAGAAGACCCAGGGCAACCTGGACGGTCGGGAGACGGAACTGCTGGAGCGCGTGTTGCACGACATTCGCGTCGCCTACGTGGAAGCCGCGAAGCGCGCGGGCTCGTGAGTCGTCATGGCCCAGCCGACGCCGACCGTCCTGGTCGTGGATGACGAAGTGGCGTTTGGTCAGCTGCTCGCTGAGCACCTGCGATCCTGTGGTTTCAAAATAGTTCAGGCGAATGACGGCCGAGCGGCGTTGGCGCAGATCGCTGAACACCGGCCGGATGCGCTGCTGATCGATCTGCACATGCCCGGTCTGACGGGCCTGGAAGTCGTCGAGCAGTTGGCTCGCGATCGGCAGTTGCCGCCCACGATCGTCATGAGCGCTTTTGGTGGCTATCAGGTGGCGCTCGAAGCCATTCGCCTGGGCGCGACGGATTTCCTGTCCAAGCCGTTCCGGATGGCAGAGGCGGAGCTGAAGCTGCGGCTGGCGCTGGCGAAATCCGGCAAGTCGGCGACGGCGCGGCAACGTCCGGAGGAGCCGCCGAAGCAGGGGATGTTCCACGGCATGGTTGGCACGTCGGCCGCGATGCAAACGCTGTACCGTCAGATTGAGCGTGTGGCGCGATTCGGTTCGACGGTTGTGATCCAGGGCGAGTCGGGGACCGGCAAGGAGTTGATCGCGCGGGCGCTGCACGATGCCAGTCCACGTCGCGATCGGCCGTTTGTCGCGGTGAACTGCGCGGCCATTCCACAAATGCTCTTGGAATCCGAGCTGTTTGGCCACACGAAAGGCGCCTTCACCGACGCCTCGATGGATCGCAAAGGCCTGTTTGAGGAAGCGCACACCGGCACGCTGTTTCTCGATGAAATCGTCGATTTGCCGCTGCTGATGCAGGTCAAGCTGTTGCGCGCGCTGCAGGAAGGTGAGATCCGCCGCGTGGGCGCCAACAAGCCGACGCAAGTGGACGTGCGTGTTGTCGCGGCGAGCGCGATCGCGATCCGCGATCGTGTGCGGCAAGGACTGTTTCGCGAAGACCTGTACTATCGGCTGGCGGTGATCGACTTGACGGTGCCGCCGCTGCGTGAACGCCGTGAAGACCTGGCGCTGCTGGTGGAACATTTTGTTGCCAAGACGAACCAACGGCTGGGGACGCGGATTCGCGGCGTGGACGCGCCTGCGATGGCGCGGCTGATGGCCTACGCCTGGCCGGGTAACGTGCGAGAATTGTACAATGTGATCGAGCAGGCCTGCGTCATGGCGGACGGCGAGTCGATTGGTGCAAACGGCCTGCAGTTGGGCCGCGACGCGCCGGCGTCGCCAGGCTCCGTGCCGCCCGCGCATGAGACGCTGTCGATTCCCCATGCCGTTGCGGAAACCGAGCGCGCCCTGATTCGCGCTGCATTGACGCAGACCGATGGCAACCGGACCCACGCCGCTGCGTTGTTGGGCATTTCCGCGCGCAACTTGCAGTACAAGATCAAGCAATACGACATCCACATGGCCGCACCTACGGGCCGCCCCAAGAGCTGAGACGAGGCTGAGATGACGCACACTTGGGCCGCTGTCGCAGAACGTTTGGCCGCGCGCTATCCACTGCTGAGCTTTGTCGCCGCGGATCTGACCGATGCCCAGCGCACTTTGATCGCGGCGGCGGCGCATTCCGGCCTGGCAGCGGAAGTGCTGAAAGTGGGTCGGCAACCGCTGGAAGAAGTGGCCGCGCAAGCCATCGCGAGCCTCGACAAGCGCGATCGCCCGACGCTGCTTCTGGTGCCCGATGGTCACAAGCTTTGGACGTCGCAGATGTTCGTGCGGCTGCTGGCCGAGAAGCTGGAGGACATCGAACGCGGCAATCACGTGATTGGGCTCCTGGCGCCGGTTGACGTGCCGTGCCCGGAACTCGCGCGCGAACGCGTGGTGCTGTACTTGCCGTTGCCGGGGCCGGAGGTGTTGAAGGCGCTGTGCGTCGCGGCGTTGCGCGGCATGCCGATGGCCGGTGACCCGAGCCTCATCGACGCGGCGGCGCAGGCCTTGGCAGGCTTGGGGCTGGGGCAGGCGCGGCGGGCACTGCGGCGGGCCCGAATCTCCGCGGGAGATCCGGCCGCGACGCTGGCGCTGCTGCAAGCCGAAAAGCGCGATCTCGTCGCTGCGGAAGGTGTGCTGGAGGTCATCGACCAGGTGCCAACGCTGGCGGAAGTCGGCGGGCTGGAGGCGCTGAAGGCTTGGCTGTTGCGCCGCAAGCGCGCGCTTGAACCGGCGGCCCAGGCGTTTGGCCTGCCCAAGCCCAAAGGCGTGCTGGTGATCGGCGTGCAAGGCTGCGGGAAGTCGCTGGTGGCGAAGGCGACCGCGTCGGCGTTGGGCGTTCCGCTGGCGCGTCTGGATCTCGGCCGGTTGTACGCGGCGGGTGGTGCGCCCGATGAGCCGTTGCGCCGCGCGCTGCAGATCGCCGAAGCCATGGCGCCGTCCGTCTTGTGGCTGGACGAAATCGACAAGGCGTTCGCCACTGCGGCGTCGAGTCCATCGGAGGCGGGCGGCCGTTTGCTCGGCACGATGCTCACCTGGCTGGGCGAACAGCGCGGCGTGTTTGTCGCCGCGACGGCGAACCGCGTGGACCATCTGCCCGCCGAGCTGCTGCGAAAAGGCCGGTTTGATGAAACGTTCTTTGTCGACACGCCCGATCCACACGTCCGTCGCGAAATCCTGGCGATTTGCCTGGCGCGCTCTGGGCGGCGGCCGCAGGACTTTGATCTCGACAAGCTCGCACAGCTCGCCGATCGCCTGACTGGCGCGGAAGTGGAGCAGGGCGTGATCGAAGCCCTGGCGCAGTGTTGGAGCGACAATCGCCAGCTGACGACCGAAGACATTGGCTCGGCGCTTTCCAAAACCGTGCCTTTCGTGGAAACCTACGAACCGCAGGTCAAGGCGCTGCGCGAGTGGGCCCGCAAGCGCTGCCGATCGGCGGGAACGGACCGCAGCCTGCGCGACCTGTTCGACACGTGAGGGAGCCATGAGCGAACAGATTGACGTCGCCGTCGTAGGAGCTGGCGCTTGGGGAACCGCGCTGGCGATGCACTGCGCGCGCAAGGGCCTGCGCACGCGCTTGTGGGCGTTTGAGCCAGACGTTGTCCGGGACGTCAATGAATCTTATGAAAACAAACGATTTTTTGCGGGTCACGTCTTGCCCAAAGGTCTGGAAGCGTCGGGCGATCTGGCGTACTGCGTCAAGTCCGCGCGGATTGTGTTGACCGTGATGCCGACGCCCCATGTCGCGCGGCTGGCGCAGCAGATGGCGCCGCTGTTGAGCGACGAACAGGCGATTGTTTCGTGCTCCAAAGGCATCGACAACGAGAGCCTGGAAACCGTGAATGAGATCTTTGAGCGGGTCCTGCCGCGGCGCTTGAAAAGTTCGCTCGCCTATTTGTCCGGACCGTCTTTTGCCGCTGAAGTCGCTATCGGCTCGCCTACGGCCGTGACGGTCGCCTCGGTCGATCGCAACCTCGCCCGGTTCGTCCAGCAGGAACTTTCGACGGATCGCTTCCGCTGCTACGCCACCAACGACGTCATCGGCGTCGAGATGGGCGGCGCGTTGAAGAACGTGATGGCGATCGCGACGGGCGCTTCGGACGGACTGGGCTTTGGCCACAACGCGCGCGCGGGCTTGATCACCCGCGGTCTGGCGGAAATTACCAGACTGGCGGTCAAGAAGGGTGGAAATCCATTGACAATGCAAGGTCTTGCCGGCGTTGGCGACTTGGTCCTGACCTGCACGGGCGACCTGAGCCGCAATCGTACGGTGGGTCTGCGCCTGGGGCGTGGCGAGCCGATGGCAGCGATTCTCGGGTCGATGACTGCGGTCGCGGAAGGCGTGTTGACCAGTCGGTCGGCGTTCCGGCTCGCGCAACAACTGGGCGTCGATGTACCGATCATCGAAAATACCTATCGCGTCGTGCACGAAGGTCTGGCACCGATGGACGCACTGAATGCGCTGATGACGCGCTCGCTGAAGGATGAACTCGTACTGTGACGGACAACACTATCCCCAAAATCGACCTCCCCAAGCTGGAGCCGCTGCCCGGCAGCGTCGGCAAAATGGATCCGGACGCGGTCTGGATCGAAGTCGGCAAGGTCGGCCGGCCACACGGTTTGAAGGGCGAAATTCGCCTACAGGTCTATAACCTGGACAGCGATGTCTGGGCGCCTGGGCAGCGATTGCGCGCGTGGCTGCCTGGTAAGCCCGCAGTCCTGCTGGAAATTGCCAGTTTTCGCGACATCCTGCCGATGCCGCTGGCGACGTTCGTCGGCATCGACGATCGCGATGTGGCGGCCAAGCTGACGCACGCCGTGTTGGCCATGGACGAGCAGGAACTGCCGGAAACCGACGATGACGAGTTCTACGTCCACGAATTGATCGGCGCGACGGTGTTGGATGACGCGACCCGCAAGCCGGTCGGCGTGGTGCGGGCGTTGCTCGAGACGCCATCAGATGTGCTTGAAATTTCTTTGAATTCCGGCGCAGCGGCGATGATTCCGGTGAACGCCGACGCCATCACGGAGATGGGCCGACAAAAGGGCATCCTCGTGGTTCGCGACATCGACGACTGGAAAGATCGGTGAGCTATCGATTTGACATCCTGACGCTGTTTCCGGCGCTGTTTGACGGGCTGCGGCAGGAAAGCCTGATCGGCAAGGCCTTGGAAACGCAGATCATTGCCCTGGAGCTGCACAACTGGCGGCGTTTTGCCACGGACCGTCACAGCACGGTGGACGACGCGCCATTCGGCGGTGGCGCAGGCCTTGTGCTGAAACCGGATCCGCTGGTCAAGTGTCTGCGCGAGGTCGTGCCGCCCGGGTCGCGCAAGATCCTGCTCAGTCCGTCCGGTCGGCCGTTCAACCAGAAATTGGCTCACGAGTGGTCGCAACTATCTGGCATTACGCTGATTTGCGGTCGCTACGAAGGTTTTGATCAGCGGATTGAGAGCCACGTCGACGAGGTCATTTCGATCGGCGATTTTGTCCTCAATGGCGGTGAAGTGGCGGCGATGGCGGTGGTGGAAGCGGTCGCGCGGCTGCTGCCTGGCGTCATCGGCAATGCCGAATCGCTGACCGAAGAGTCGTTCGCCGATGGCCTGCTGGAGTACCCACAGTACACGCGACCGCGCGATTTTGAAGGGCAAACGGTGCCGGACGTCTTGCTCTCGGGCAACCACGCGGAGATTGCCAAGTGGCGCCTGGCCCAACGCGTGGCGCGCACGCGGGCGATGCGGCCCGATTTGCCAAAAGACTGACGGCAGGTTGCGTCTCGCGCCTGCGCTCCGCTATTCTCACCCCGCGCGCAGGTCCTGATCGCGCTTGACTTTTTCATGCAAACCTCTATCTTCTTGGCCCTCGTTCATCATCCCGTGCTCAACCGGCGCGGGGAAGTGGTGACGACAGCGATCACCAACGTCGACCTGCACGACCTCGCTCGGTCAGGAAGAACGTACGGAATTCACAGCGTATTTGTTGTGACTCCGGTGTTGCTGCAGCAGCGAATGGTCGGCCAAGTGCTGGGCCATTGGACGCAAGGGGAAGGTTCGTCGCATGAGCGCCGGGCCGATGCCATGCGCCGGGTGACTGCGGTCGCCACGCTGCAAGACGCCATGACGGCGATTGAACACCAGACTGGCCGCGCGCCAGTCGTGGCCGTCACGGGAGCGCAAATGCACACGCCCAATGCGGATTTTGCCGGTCTCCGGCAGAAACTCCTGCAAACCGGCGACATCGATGGCCGTCCACTGCTGCTGGTTTTTGGAACTGGTTGGGGTATGACGCAAGAGTTCATCGATACCGCAGACTTGCGCCTGCCGCCCTTGCTTCGCGATCCACGGATCGTCGATCCCGAGGGCGCGTACAACCATCTTTCGGTGCGCGCCGCTGTGGCGATTGCACTCGATCGGCTGCTCGGCGAATCCCGCTGAGTGGTCTACAAGACGCTGCCCGCGCCAACCCGCGATCGGCCAGTGTCCAAGCGGAGGTAAGTGCACCTCGTCGGGGCGACCCGCAGTGTACCGCTGCCCACCTGAAAGTTCTGCAATACCCATGTATTGCGTTTGGAGTTAGCCATGATGAACAGCCTCGTCCAGTACGTCCAGAGCGGCCACCTGCGTTTTGATATTCCGTCGTTTTCGACCGGCGACACCGTCCGCGTGCACGGCCGCATCATCGAAGGCGAAAAAGAGCGCGTGCAGATTTACGAAGGCGTGGTCCTGCGCAGGTCCGCTGGCCAGGGCGTCGACGCCACTTTCACGGTGCGCAAGATCTCCAATGGCATCGGCGTCGAGCGCATTTTCCCGCTGCACAGCCCGCGCGTGCTGAAGCTGGAAGTGCTGTCGTCCGGCAAGGTGCGTCGCGCGAAGGTCTACTTCCTGCGCGAACTGCAGGGCAAGGCCGCGAAACTCAAGAAGATCGAAGAGCAGTACTAAGCGATTCGGAGCGATCGCCGCGGCGGTTCGGACAGCGCGTTCGGGCCGCCGCCGGCATTTTTGCCGCCATTACGCGTCGTTGGACACGTCAATTGCCTTGGCTTCCAACACGCGCACCAGATCGCGTGGCGCGATCGCGACCAGAAATCCGCGTTTGCCGCCATTCAAGAAGATCTGCGGCAGGCCGAGGATGGACCGCTCCACGAACACAGGCAGCGGCTTCTTGAGTCCAAACGGCGACGTGCCACCGACGAGATATCCGCTGTGCCGCTGCGCCAGTTCCGGCGCGCACGGACGAACCAGGCGGGCGCCGATGGCCGCCGCCAGCGCTTTGGTCGACACCGCGCGATCACCGTGCTGAAGAACGACCAGCGGCTTCGCGGTATCATCTTCAAAAATCAGGGTTTTGACGACACTGTGCTCGTCAACGCCGAGCGCCTGTGCGCTGTGGGCCGTCCCGCCGCGATCAACGTACGGGTAGGTCATGGGGGTAAACGTCACACCGTGCTGGCGAAGTACGCGTACGGCGGCGGTAACGGGGTAATCGAGGCTCATGACGTGCTCCGGGCTGACCGGGCGAAGAGGCTAACAGATCCGACAGAATTTGGCGTCACCGTTGCGTGAACATCCAGCGCAGGGGGCGCCGGCGCACACACATGGGACTCGGCGAAGGGGCGCATCCGCAGACTGATTCAAGCCGCCCGTAGCGCCACCGCCGGCTCGCACCGCCACGCCGCCCGCAGCGCCAGCATCGGCGGGCTTCCAGCGTGACTCCACCGAATCCCCGACCGCTTCATCCGCTGCTGCATC
>CAIYBN010000113.1 GCA_903924465.1 uncultured Myxococcales bacterium
CAACCAACTCGGACCTGGGGCGCTGCCCCAGACCCCGCCAGGGCTGCGCGCCCTGGACGGCGGGGAGATCTTTATCAATTGACGTTCGAGGCGCTCGCGCTTGACAGGCCGACTCATAGAAGCTCGGGGGCCCCGCGCCGATTTCATCCTGTGGCCCTTCCGCGCCCGGCCAGGAAGAGAGCGCGAGAGAAACCTGCGGTTTCTCTCGCATCCGGCGCGCCTGCGGCGCCGGCCCGCAGCCTCCTAGCCCGCCGGGCTACTCCGGTCTACACTCCGCCCCACGCGCCCAATCCCGCGCGTCCCGGAGCCGCCATGCGTCGCCTTCTTCTCGCCCTGCTCGCCCCGCTCACCCTGCCCGCCTGCCTGCAACTCCAGCAGTTGACCGAGCCCAAGCGCGAGCTGCCGGTCACCAAGGTCGTGCTGTACCAGAACGGCGTCGGCTACTTTGAGCGCCGCGGCAAGATTCGCGGCAAGGAAGTGGAGCTGCGCGTGCGGCCGGATCAGGTCAACGACGTGCTCAAGTCGCTGAGCGTGCTCGATTTGTCGGGCGGCACGCCGTCGTCGGCATCGCTGCCGGTGGAGCGTTCGGGCGATCGCCTGGCGCAGGAACTGCCGCCGCAAGTGCGCAACGCGACCGGTATGCTCGGCCTGCTGCAGGTGCTGCGCGGCGCGGAAGTGGAGGTCGATTGCGATCTGGGCACGCTGCATGGCCGCGTCGTCGGCGTGGAAACGACGCAGCGGCACTATGTGAACGGCAACGGTGAGCAGGTCAGCTCCGAGCCGATTCTGACGCTGATGTCCGGCGAGGACCAACTGCAGACGGTGGCCGTCAGCCAGATTGGCCGGCTGACCATTGGCGACCGCACGCTGTCGGTGGGCTTGCAGCAGTCGCTGGACATCTCCAAGTCGGACGGCGCGTGGAAGCCGATCAGCGTGACCGTGCGGCTGGCGGGCGACGAGAGCCACGATCTCATCATCAGCTACATCCACGAAGTGCCCGTGTGGCGGCCGGCGTACCGCGCTTGGGTGGAAAGTGGCAAGGGCATCCAGCTGCAGGGCTGGGCGGTCGTCGACAATGTGTCGGGCGAGCCGTGGAATGACGTAAACTTGACGCTGGTCGTCGGCTCGCCGCTGTCGTTCCGCTACAGCCTGTATGCGCCGCACACGGTGGAACGGCCGGATTTGTCGTCGCGTTTGCCGCAGACCGCGGAAGCGCCGCCGCCACCCGATGTCGGTTTTGCCCCGGAAGCACCGCCGCCGCCGTCGCCGGCCATGGCTGAAAGTGACTTTGACGGACTGGGCCTGAGCGGTGCCGGGTCCGGCGGTGGTGGTGCGGGCTATGGCCGCGGCTACGCCAAGAGCGCCAAGATGTCCGCGCCCCCATCGCCGATGCGCGAGGCCCGCGACCAGTCGATGGCGATGGCGGCTCGCCAGCAGGCGCAACGCGCGCAGGTGCAGGACCAGATGCGCCGTCAGGAGGAGGAAGCCCGCCGCGATGCGATGCAGCGCTCGGCGCAGGCGCTGGTGCAGGGTCGCGAAGTCGGCGCGCTGTATGCGTATGAGGCCACGACGCCGATTACCGTGCCGGATCGCTCGGCCGCGCTCATCAACATCGTCTCGCGCAAGATCGACGGCAAGGACATTTTCCTGTTCCGCGATCCGCAATCCGGCGACTCGCCGTTCCGCGCGGTGATGCTGAAGAACGGCAAGGAGTCCACGATCGAAGGCGGGCCCATCACGCTCTACATCGACGACACGTTCGCCGGCGAGGGCTTCATCGGCCGCGTCGCCAAGGACGAGACGGCGTTTGTGCCGTACGCCAAGGAAGGCGGATTTGCGCTCAACCTGCAGCAGGACGCGCGCATCGACGAGCTGCATTTGGCGAAGATCATCGACGGTCGCATCACCATCCAGGGCAAGCGCGTGTCGACGCGGACGGTCAAGCTGGAGTCCAACCGCGACAAGCCGAGCTTGGCCTACGTCAAGCTGGCGCTCACCGGCGGCATGGAACTGGTCAATCCGCCGAAGGAACTGGTGCGTGCGGGCAATGAAGTGTACCTGCCGGTCGAGATTGCCGCGAAGGCCAAGGCGGAAGCCAAGCTGGTGGAATCCACGCCGATGGAAATCGTCGAGATGGGCCTGACGCCGCAGGTCCTGGACGCGTTCCGGTATTATCTGCAAGGCACCAACCTGGTCGACGCCGTCGCCGGGCCGATTCGCGAGCTGCTGGCGGCGCAGGAACAGCGCGCGGCGCTGGAGCGGGATCAGGAAAACCTCAGTCGCCAGCAGCAGATTCTGGAGGCCGATGGCCAGCGGATTCAGGGCAATCTGGATTCCCTGCCCGCGGGCGCGGTGGCGGCGGATCTGCGCAAGAAGCTGGTCGAACAGCTGGCGACGACGGCGAAGAAGCAAGCCGAGACGACCAAGAAGCTCGTGGAAGGTCAGGTCAAGCTGGCGGCGATCGACGAGCGCGTGCGGACGTCGCTGCGGCAGATTGAGTTGAAGTGAAGGCAGGTCGCGGGCGGACAGCGCTTGCCACACTTTGGATCGCCGCGGCAGAATCAGCCTACCGCCAAATTCTCTCGACAAAAATGTTCAGCACCTCGACCAGGATCAGCAAGATGATGATCCACTCCAACTGCGTGCTCTTGCGGAGTTGGCTCAATCCGCGCAGCAGGTCCAGGTTCTCCTGCGCCATCTGGATGTCCTCGGCGATGCTGCGGTAGCGGGTCTGGATATCGAACGTGCGCTTCAGCGCGCGGTCCAAGCGGTCCAGCTCCTGGTTCTCCCACGTCTCATCCGGCGAATCGAGAATGTACAGACTGCCGACGATCGTATGCTTGAGATTCATGGACTTGGCGACATAGCGCACCAGCTGGTCGCCGCTCAGCTCGATGCGGCCCTTCTGTTCCAACGCGAGCGACAGGACCTTGGTATTCGCCAACAAGTGCTGCGCTTGCGCCGCAAAGAAATCCAACGCAACCGACTGCGCCACGTAGGTCATGAGCATCCGCAGAGTCTCCAGATTGAGCTCAGGAACCGCCACTGACGTATGGCCGACTTCCACCGGACCGGGCCGGACATCGACGTCCAGCAGCTCGGAAAGGCGCTCCGCCAAATTCTCCAGACAGAAGGGTTGGATGAATTGCAGGATGTTGCTTCGCTCCAGGTCATCCAAGCCGACGAACGCCACGGCGCCGTATTCAAAGACCGCAAAATGGCCCGCCGGCCCATGGGCGTAGAGCGCCTCCGCACTGTCGCCAGCCAGCACCGGCGCGGCAAACGCCTTGCGAAAGGCTTTGATGTCGATTTGTTTGGCAATCTGAAAGGCGAGAATCCGGGGCATCGTCACTGCTCCACCATGGCGCGCGACCCATGCGCCGGGCACGCCGCTGGCATACAAGAAAGCACGGACGGACAGGCACGGCCACAGCGAGGTGCGCCTGTCCGCGTTACGGCAAAGTCCGCGGCTCCACACGCAGCGTCGCGAGCCGGTACGGCGCAGGCACGGGTTCACAATCGGTGCGCACGTCGCCGACCAGAATGGCGTTGGCCATGACCTCATAGCGGACGAACGCCAGCGCGACGTGCATACCGGCAGGCTCTTCGACCTGAACGGCAAACTGCAGACTCGGCGGCGTGTAGTGGTCGCCGTTGGCGACGTGCGCAGGCAACTTCAGGAAGACGTGCGAGGCGGCATGCCACGCGCGCGCGCCCGGGCGGACGTTGGCGGTCCCGGTCCCGGGAACCACCTGCGCAGAACCCTCGATGTAGTGCATCCCCGCCGGCAGCAAGTATTGCGTCGTCATGCCGTAGATGTAGTGGAGCCCCAAGTGCGAGACGCGCCCGGAAGGTGCGCTGTCGATGCGGACCGTGAACGTACTGCCCGATGGCAGCGACGGAGGCAAGGTCACGGTCGCGCGAAACACGGTATCGTCGCCGCCGCGGGTACAACGCATGGGCACTTGCACATCGACGGGCTCGGCCGACGCGATCGTCGGCAGCAGCGCGGCGCACACGCCGGCGATTCGGAACCCGGTGACCAGCCAGAAATTCATGACGGTGACTCCATGTCCGCAGCTACCGGACGAATGCGTCGATGACGCGGTCAAAGGCCTTGTCCTCCGCGCGGTGCACCTGATGCCGCCAACCGGTGTCCAGATCCGGGTGCGCGCGGAAATACATCGACCACCAGTCCTCCGACGCGCCACTCACCTGCGGCGCGGTATGCCACGGCTTTTGAATCGCGTAATGGATGACCTTCGCCTCCCGTTCCAGCGACGCCTTGAGCACCGGATGGCCGCGCAAGAACTGCACGATGAAGTGCATCAGGTTGTAGCCGGCAGGCAGTCGGTGCGCGACCGGCATGGCGTACCAATCGGGGTAAAAGGTGTTCAGAAAGCCCTGATCGCCGCCGTCGTAGGTCTTCGCCGTGTCGATCTGCGCCACCATCTGGTCGAATGTCGCTTCGCACGGGTCCAACACCAGCACGCCGCTGTTGAAGCGATCGGGCATCAGGAAATCGGGTGCGGCGGCGAAATACGGTCGCAGGAACAGTTCGTCAATGTTTTGCAGCACCAACGTATCGGCGTCGAGCAGCACGACCTTGTCGAATTCAGTGAGCTGCCAGGCGCGTAGCTTGGCGAATACCGTGTCGAAACGCGGGAAAAGCGGCGCGGCACCGGCACTGCGCAGCGGCTCCACGTCGCGCAGGATCCAGCCTTGCTGCTGCAAACGCCCGCGGGTCGCCTCGCTGACATCGGCCGCCACCATCACCACCATCGGCACCGTGGTGCCACTCGCCTTGAGCGACTCACCCAGCGCTTCGACGCCAGGCAAATACGCGTCGCCATTGCACATCAGGGTCACGTAAGCCCGTTTCATCGGTTTCTCCTTGAGCGGCACCGCCCGGGCGCGAGGTCCGATTCGCGCATGGGTCAACATAGGCGGCAACGCAGGCGTCGCCAGCTTGAACATCGGAACACTGCGCGGCACGACAGGCGCGCGGGATTTGGGTACACTACGCCCATGCAGCCGCTCGCCCTCCTCCTCAACGCAACCGGCCGACTCCGCCATCGCGGCGCCGCGGGTGTGATCGTCTGGCTGGGTCTGGCCGCTGCGTGCAACGCGCCCAGAACGCCGGCGCCCGATGTGGGTATTGCGTCGCCCGCGGAACAGCCGCCGGCGGGAACGGTGGAACATCTGGAGGGTCAGGTCGTGGCGCTCCGGGCGGGTCGCGTTCCGCCCGCCCGTGCGTTGCGTGCGCGTGCGCCTGTGTGGGCGGACGACACGGTCACGACCGCGCAGGAGGCCTCCGTTGGCATTCGCCTGTTCCGCAACGGCGCGCTCTGGGAGTTGCAGGGCGGTCAAACGCGGCGCGTGGATGAGGGCCTGGCGTGGCGAGCGACGCGATCTGCCCAGACCGTCGCGCTTGCGGATCACGCCGAAGCGCCCGCGACCGCCGCGGCGGGCCGTCACAGCGAACAGGAGGCCGCACAGTCTGCCGAGACTGCCGTGCGTCCAGAACCCGCGCCGGTGCAAGCCGCGAAGCCCGCAGTGAAACGGCGTCCGTCGGCGCAGTCTTCCACCTCTGCTCCGGCCTTGGTCTACAAGAAGCGTTCGACGTATGACTTCGATGACGATGTCGTCACCGGCGACCTGCTCAAGCCGGACGGGGAAATGCCTCCGCCGGCTGCTGGGGCGCCGCCTGAACCTCTGCCGGCCAAAGCCGCGGAACACGCCCGCCTGAATCTGGGCGAAAAGATGTTCGAAGTCGACGAGCCGAAACCGCAAGCGCCAGCCGTGCTGGGCGCGCTGTCGCCGGAGACCGTGCAGCGCTTCCTGCAGCCGATTCGCAAGCAGTTCCAGAAGTGCTACGAAGCGGCGCTCCGGCAGGATCCAAAGGCGGCTGGTCGCTTGAACATTCACATCGAATTCGGCGCCGACGGCCGCGTTGCTGTGGTGCGTGCCGAAAGCGCGACGTTGCCGCCGCAGGTGGGGACGTGCATCGAGAACGTGATCAAACGGCGGCCCAGGACGGTGATGAAGTCCGTGAGCGTGCAGGTGCCGTTGGTGTTCAAGCCGATGGACTAGACATGACGACCTGATTCCAACACCAAATTTCGTCGCTCAGACCTGTTGCATTTCGGACTGGATCCGCGAGCGTGCACCTCCGGTGGCACGCCGCGGATGAAGAAGGTTTGATCTCGAACTTCGGTCGGAGTGTATAGACATGCTGACCGATGTCAGAGCCCCAACTTCTTTGGTCAGAGGTGTTGCATTTCTGAGCGCAGGCGCGTGAGCTCGGACTTCGGTCAGCACCCGGCACGATCCAATCCGCGCTCACCTGCCGCAATGTGTGCGACAGCACGACTCGTGGTCGATCGACTCATCCGCTCAGAACCCTAACCCGCGCCCGTGCCCGTCGTGAGGTTTGGCAGCTTCAGGTAGCGCTGGATCCGTACGTAGTTCACGCCAAACAGCCAAGTGCCCGCGACCGCGCCCACCAGCGCTGCAAACGCGTAGATTTTGCCCTCGCCCAGCGTCACGAGAATCGGCCCCGGGCACATGCCGGTCATGGCCCAGCCGATACCGAACAGCACGCCGCCGGGCACGCTGCCGCCGTGAATGGGCTTGGCCGAGAGGTGGATGGGCTGACCGGTCAACGTGCGACCGTAGCGGCTGAGCAGCCACAGTCCCGGCGCGGTCAGGCCGACGCCGACAGCCAGCAGCCCGTACATGTGCGGCGACTGGAACAGGAACATCTGCTGAATCACGTCGAAATCGGCGGCGCCACTGCGGCTGAGCAGAAAACCGAATGCCACGGAAAGGATAAAAACCAGAATCATCTGAACTCCTTATGGGGCGATGACGCGCCAGAGCAGGTTGGCGGTCAAAATGCCGCTGGCCATGAAAGCGAGGACGCTGGCGATACTGCCTGGCTGCATGCGCGCCATGCCGTAGATGCCGTGGCCGCTGGTGCAGCCGCCGGCCAAACGCGTACCGACGCCGGTGAACAGGCCGCCAACGACAAACCAAGCGATTTTGCTGGCATGGTCGAGGTGCAAACGGGTGTCCAACAGGCCGGCGTCCCAAGTCCACTGCCAGGATCCGGACGTGACGGACGACAGCACGCCGCCGCAGATCAGCCCGGCAAACAGGACGAGGCGCCAGTGTTCACGCAGTTCCGCGCGGCCGAAATACGGCGCCTTGCTGCCAAGCGAACAGATTTCCTCCAGGCCGGTAGACACGCCAAGAGCGCGGTTGCCGACGGCCTGCAGGGTCAGCGTAATGGCAGCGATGCCCGCGCCCGCGACGGCAAAGTGCCAGGGTTCCAGGTTGTGCAGAATCATGATGTCCTCACGCGGCCGCGACGGCCGGCGCTGAGAGTCTGGCATCCACCGCGGGTCCTGCCAAATCCAGACATGCTGACCGATGTCGGACACCAAACTTCTTTGGTGAGATCTGTTGCATTTCGGACTGGGACCGCGAGCGTGCACCTTCGGTGGCACGCCGCGGATCGAAAACGTTTGATCTCGAACTTCGGTCGGAGTGTGTCACGACGCACCAGCATCACGGTGAAGCCAGCCAGGAGCACGACCGCCGCACGATGTTCGCCAGTCCAACCGCCCACTGGCTATCGGCATTCAGAGACCGCACCAGCGTCAGCTCATGCCCGCCGGCTGCCTTGAAATCCTCGCGACCGCGCACGCCAATTTCTTCGAGTGTCTCCAAGCAATCCGCGACAAACGACGGTTCAGCCACGACAATCTTGCGCTTGCCCTGCGCCGCGAGTTCCGTCAGCACCACATCCGTGTACGGCTTGATCCACGGCACGCGGCCCAAACGGCTCTGAAATGCGACCGTAACGTGCTGCGGGTCCAACTGCAGCTTGGCCATGATGCCGCGCGCGGTCGCCATGCACTGCGCGCGATAACAGGAAGCGTTCGCCCCGCCGATCGCGTCACAGCACTGCGGTGTCTTCAGGCAATGCGCGCCGGTTTCATCGGTCCGCGTGCAATGGTGCTCCGGCACGCCATGGAAGCTCAGCACGATGTGGTCGGGTTCTTCCTGCGCCAGGGCACCCTGCAAGTGGCTGGCCATCCCGTCCAGAAACTCCGGCTCCGCCCAGAAAGGCGGCACCACGTGAAGCGACGGGATGACCCACCGCTCCGCTGCGGCTTCAATCGCCGCTTGCACGGCCGAGCCCGTCGACGCCGAGGCGTACTGGGGAAACAGCGGCACGACGCAAACCTGGCGAATGCCCGCGTCAGCAAAAGCTTGGAACGCTTGCGGAATCGACGGTTCGCCAAACTGAAACGCCAGCCGCACCATCGCCTGCTCGCCGAGCTCCGTCTGCATCCCTTGCGCCAGATCCAGGCCGTGGAACAGCAGCGGCGAACCGCGTTCGGTCCAGATCTTGCGGTACGCCGCCGCCGATTTCGCCGGACGAAAGCGCAGAATAATGAAGTTCAAGAGCAGCCAGCGTTGCCACGCCGGAATGTCGATCACCCGCGGGTCATTGAGAAATTGTCCGAGATAGCGGCGCACGTCCGCCACCGACGTCGACGCCGGCGTTCCCGTGTTCACCAGCACCACGCCCACCCGCTCGCGCACTTGCTCCGCCATTCCCCGCTACTCCTTGCGCCGGT
This sequence comes from uncultured Myxococcales bacterium, assembly GCA_903924465.1. Classification (GTDB taxonomy): domain Bacteria; phylum Myxococcota_A; class UBA9042; order UBA9042; family UBA9042; genus CAIYBN01. The sequence goes on from CAIYBN010000113.1 coordinate 8,652, forward strand.
GGCGCGCGCGCATCGTACACGCGGACCGTCGGCGGTGCACCCATTCTGCCCCAGCGAAATCCGCCGGGTGACGAACGCAGTGTGCAGCGTTACCATGTGAACTGGAGGTCACTTGTCGGAGCGCCCAGCCCATCCTGCAGAATCGCACGACCAGACGGAAGCGCCCGTGCACGGCGTCACACTGAGCAGCGATGCCCGGCTCGCGATTGTCGCCGACATTGCCCGCGCGCTCTCCGCCAATCTCGCCCAGGCAACGTTGCTGCGACTCATCATGGAACGCGTGACGGAAGCGCTCCACGCCGATCGCTCGACGCTTTTCTTGGTGGACGAGGAACGCGACGTGTTGTGGTCGTCCTTCGCCCAAGGTGCCGAGCACTACGACATCGAGGTCAAACGCGGCCAAGGCCTTGCCGGTTGGGTTGCGCAAACAGGCCGCAGCGTCAACGTCAAGGATGCCTACGCGGACAGCCGTTTTGACCCATCGTCAGACGTCCTGCTGAACTACCGCACGCGATCCATGCTTTGTCAGCCGGTTTTTGACCGCGACGGCGCGCTGATCGCTGTGGTCCAGGTGCTCAATCGCCGCTCCGGCTGGTTCTCGGTGGAAGACGAGTCGCTGCTGGCGACCATCATGGCGATGGCGGCGATTGCCATCGTCAACGCGCAGTTGAACGCCACGCTGGTGCACAACAACCTGGCGCTCAAGGAAGCGCAGGAGCAGTTGGCGGAACGGCTGGCGGAAATTGACCTGCTGTTTGCGATTGAGCGCGAAGTGGGCGCGACGGGCGATCTCAACGCGGCGATTGACGCGATCATCCAGCGCATCGCGGTGACGGTGCCGAGTTCACTGTGTCAGGTCGCGCTGGCCACGCCCAACGGCGGGCTCGTCGTGCATCGTCAGGAGCGTCGGCAGCCGGGCGTGCAGATTCTCGCGTTTCCCACGCAAGTGGGGCTCTGCGGGCTGGCGATGGAGCACCGCGCGCCGCTGGAGATCGGGCCCGCGTTGGCCAATCTGCAGGAACTGGCGCAGGAGGAGCAGATGCCGTTCCACCCCGCGGCGGGTCTGGTGGTGCCGCTGATCGTCGACGACGAAATGCTGGGCGCGCTCTCCGTGCTCGATCGCCCGGGCAAGCACACGGGCTTTTCGGAGGCGGACACGAAGGTGGTCTCGCTGCTGTCGGGCCAGGTCGCTCGCACGCTCGCAGTGCGGCAGGAGCGTGCACAAGCGGAACGCGAGGATCGCCTGAGTGCGCTGGGCAAAGCGCTGGCGGGTGTGCTGCACGATTTCCGCACGCCGATGACGGTGGCGTCGGGCTACGTGCAGTTGATGACCCGCGAAGACGAACCGGCGGAACGTGCCGACCTCGCGGCGAAGACGCTGAGCCAGCTGGACACGCTGACGCAGATGACCCGCGACGTGCTGGCATTTGCCCGCGGCGAACAAGTGCTGCTGACGCGCAAGGTGGCGCTCGCGGATTTTGCCAAAGACATCGAAGAGATGCTGCACGCGGTGTTCAGCGGATCGCATGTGCAGTGGCAGGTGAACGTGCTGGATCGCGGCATGGCGCGCTTTGACGCGTTCAAGATCGTGCGCGCTGTCCAGAACATCGCCAAGAATGCCCGCGAGGCGCTAATCGACCGTAAGAGCGGCCATTTTGTCGCGGAAATTGCCGGAACGCCTGACGAACTCGTGCTGACATTTGCCGATGACGGCGCGGGCGTGCCGTTGGCGTTCCAACATCGGCTGTTCGACGCGTTTGCAACGCAGGGCAAGGAAGAAGGCACGGGCTTGGGGCTGGCGATGGTCAAACAGGTTGCTGAAGCACACGGCGGCACCGCGTCCTACCGCGACACGCCCGGTGGTGGTGCCACGTTCGAGCTGCGTATCCGCCGCGAAACCCGATCGGCAACCGGACAGGATCGCGCCACCGTGCCCGTCCCGTCCGCGCAAGCCACCACGTAATTTCAATGCCTTATCAACAGAACGGCATGCAAGCGATGCCGTTGTTCACGAGTTTGCCCTGAAAAGTTGACGGGATTCCAAGCTGCGTCATCGTTCGCCCCCGAGGCACCTGCAGAACCAGCAGGGCGCGACGTGCGAGGGCGGCAATGGCGAGCTGGCGCAAGAGAATCGCAACAGGTTTCAAGTGGCTGTGGAACGGCGTCCGTCTGATGTTGTTCACGGTCTTTGCCGTCGTCAGCGCGATCGGTCTGTGGCACTCGTGGACCGCCAAAGGCAGCGTCGACGACCGTCGCGCGGAACTGCACCGGCTGGAAGAACGCCTGCTGGAACAGCGAATGCGCGGCGAGGAACTTCAGTCGCGGCTCGGCGCCTTCGCTTCGCGGCCCGACGTGCGCCGACAAACGATTCGGGCGGAACTCGGAATGCTCGGTGAAAACGAGAAGTTCTATCTGTTCAAGTGATGCGAAGCGTCGCGGTCACGCACCTTTCTTGATGCGCCGGCCGTAGAAAATCTCCAGCATTTCGCGCTTCAGGCGTTTCTCCACCGTCCGCTGCTCTTCCGGCGTGAGCGTGTCGGCGCCTGTGCCAAACAGGTACGTATCCAGATCGAAATCCTTCAGCAACATCTTGGTATGAAAGATGTTTTCCTGATACACGTTGACGTCAATCATCTGATAACGGTGCCGCGTTTCCTTGGCGATGAAGTTCTGGATCGAGTTGATCTTGTGGTCGATGTAGAACTTCTTGCCGCTGACGTCGCGGGTGAATCCGCGCACGCGGTAGTCGATGGTCACGATGTCCGACTCGAACGTATGGAGTAGATAATTTAGCGCTTTCAAAGGTGAAATTCGCCCACAGGTCGACACGTCGATGTCAGCACGGAAAGTCGAAATGCCGTTGTCTGGATGGCTCTCCGGATACGTGTGCACGGTAATGTGGCTCTTGTCCAAGTGGCCGACCACGGAATCCTTGCGGCTCTTGTTCACCAGCAGCGGCCCGGGCGCTTCTTCGCCATCGTCCGCGAACGCCGCCGTCTCCAGCGGATCCTCGGAAATCAGCATCGTCACGCTCGCGCCCTGTGGATCGTAGTCCTGCCGCGCGACATTCAGCAGGTTCGCGCCGATGATCTTGGCCACGTTCTCGAGAATCTCGGTCAGCCGCTCCGCGTTGTACGCCTCGTCAATATACGCAATGTATTCATCGCGATGCGCCGCCGTCCTGGCATAGCAGATGTCGTAGATGTTGAAGCTGAGCGTCTTGGTCAGGTTGTTGAATCCCTGCAGACGCAGCTTCTTCAGCGGCTTGACCGTGGGCATCCCGTGTTGCTCCTGACACACATCTGCGCAATGGCAGGCATTTTGGCCGAATGCCCATATCCGGTCCTGGTCGCTGCCAGCCACGGGGCGGCGCGAGCGTAGGGACAACGCGCGTGCGATGCAAGACCTGCGCGCAGTGCGGCGGTTCTTCGCTGCCCGACGGTGGCGCGGCGAGCATAGTTGGAGCCAAAGTGCGCGAATCAGCCGGGCGACCGGGCGTCTCGAGAAACTTGGGGTTGCTGCAGAAATTGCCGCGGCAAAAGTCGGAAATCTCCGAATACGCAAATGGCGTTGTGACCGAGCAGCGCTGGCGGGACTTGCGGAGGCGATCGTACGGTCGGCGCTGCGCCGTCTTCATCGACCAAGCCGGCGTGGCTGCGGGACCCAAGGACCCCGCGAGCCGCCGAAGGTGGGGCGGGCACAGCGCGGAAACGCGCTGTGGGACCGCGATGGATGCGTGCGTCCGGCATCGGCTGGGCGCGCTTCGGCGGGGATGGGCATTTGGTCGGGGTGGGCCCCGGCCGTAGGCCGGAAGCGCGCGTTGAATGTCGATTCCTGCCACTCTTTCCCATGGCACCAGCACGTTCAGATGTCAAAGAGTCCGCGAGATAGGATGAGGCGGCCGGCCTCGCGAGCGCGCAATCGCTAAGCTAGCGTTGCAAAGCGGGCAGTTACGCCCATGCTCGGAGACCGGCCATGAGGAAGAATACACAAGTTGCCGTGACGATGGAATCGCAGATGGAGAC
>CAIYBN010000114.1 GCA_903924465.1 uncultured Myxococcales bacterium
CACCAGCATGTCGAGCTCGCGCACGAGGTTGTCAGGAATGGAAAGCGGTTGCGGTGCGGGTCCTCTTGGCATGCCTGCATGATCGCACGGGATCTCTCGCTACGCCAGAACCCGGATCGAACTTCGGGGGCGCGGTACTAGGGCTTGAAGGTGTAGAGCTTGATGTATCGGATTCCCAGGTTGTCGACGCTCTCCGCCACGAGCGAGACTACGCCGCTGACGTCCGCCGCCAAGCCGCCGAGCCCTCGCCAAGCCAGGGCGTGAGTCGGGCTCACTCCGCCGATGGAGTCCGTCGTTCCTACTTTCATCGTGCTGATCGCAGTAGAACTCGCCGTCACACCATCGAATTTGACGTAGCCCACTGCGCCGGAAGTGGGCGGCAGGGAAATCGCATCGAGGTAGGCCGCGACCCAGTTGACACCTGCAGCCACAAGCCGGACAGACGTGAGCCCGTAGCGACAGTCGCCCTGACTCGCTTGCTCCTTGATCAGGTCCAGAGTTGGAACGCCCGACTGGGTTCGCCGCGCGAGGAGCATCTGGTCGTTCCCTCCACGCCGAACGACCATCGCGACGCCGACCTCGCCGGTCGCGGACACTGCTGCGTCCAGCGCACAGACAGCCGTGATGTCATGCAGATCTCCGCTGCCCGAACCGGCCGTGACGAACGTCCCGGTTAGCCACACCGCCGGAGACTGGTCTACGCCGCTGCTATCGACGGGCAGCGCCCATAGCTGCCTTGTGGTCGTCGCGCCCGAGACTTTCTCCGTGAAGCCGAAGCTCCAGAACCGCGTGCCGTCGGCTGCGGGCGTCACAAGATCCACCGTGACGGGGTGGACCAGCGAGAAATTGCCCGAGACAGCGTTGTCTTGAACTGGCGCCCCAGCCGTCGTCGCGCTGAGAAGCGCTTGCGATGTCCCAAACTTGTTGAGGTTGAGACCCTCGGGACGAATCGCGACAAGCTTCGAGAGGCTGGGATCTGCCGGAGATACTGTCCCGGCGTCCCGCATCGCAAAGCCACCACTCAGGAACAGCGGCCCGGAAGCATCCGTCGCCGAACAAGTCTCCCCCGCCGCCGCCGTCCAACTCGTCCCCACTGCCGCGCCATCCAACCGCGCCAGCCGCAGCACGCCACCCTGGCTCCCACCCCACAGGCACGCCGCACTCTCGGTCGCAGCGCTGGGATCCGCCTCCAACCAAGAAACCCAGCTCCGGTCCGCCGCACCAGCATCCGCCGCTACCACCGGGAACCCCTGGCAAACGCTCGTGCTGCTCCCCCACAGCCCCGCCTTCGCCAGCGTTACCACCGGCGGCGGCGTCTTCACCGTGCCCTTCTGGCTGTCCAGCACCACCGCCCTCAAACTCGCGCCGTGGTCGATCTTCCAGCCGCCACTCACCACGTCCGCGCAGCTCTCGCTCTGGAACAGCACCCACGTCCGGCTCGTCCCCGTCTTGGCGTCCAGAACATGCCGCACCACCGCGGGATTCGTCGGATTCGGGTTGGTCGCATCCGCCGTCACCAGCACCACCGGGGTCGGCGTGATGCACGCATTCACATTCGCAGCGCTATTGCACACATGGCCAAACGGGCACTGATCCACCTTGACGCACCCGCTCGCCGCATCCGCTGATGAATCCGAGGGTTCGCACGTGTGCGTCGTGCACGTCACCGAGTCCGCGCAATGCGCGTCGTTCTTGGTCACCACGCAGCCGCCACCGGCATCGCATTTGTCGTCCGTGCAGGTGAACGCATCGCCGGAGCAGAGCGCGCCAGCCGCCTTTTTCGTGTATGCCGTCGCAGACTTGAGCGGATCGCAGTACTGGCAGCCGCCCTGAATCGCGCCACCCTTCGCCACGCACTCGCCGCCGATGTGGCACCAATCCGCAATCACGCCGCTGTGGTCGCAAGTACCCGCGCCGTCACACTGATCGATGCTGCACGCCACGCCGTCGCTGTCGCACGGTACGCCGGGTTGCACCACGCTCCATGCGGTCTGGCTCACCAACGGCTGGCAGGATTGGCAGCCCGCGGCGGTCAAATCGCCCTTGGCCTGGCACTGCCCGGAGATGTAGCAAGTGTCGGCTTTGATCTGGTCGTGCAAGCACTTGCCGCTGTCACACGCGTCGATGGTGCACGCCACGCCGTCGCTGTCGCAGCCGGTGCCGGTGGCCACGTTGCTCCATTTGGTCTGGCTGGTGGCCGGCACGCACGCCTGGCAACCGGCCGCCGTCAACGTATCCTTGAGCACGCACTGGCCATCGATGTAGCAACTGCCGTCCACGACTTTGTCGTGCGCGCACGCGCCCTTGCCATCGCAC
>CAIYBN010000115.1 GCA_903924465.1 uncultured Myxococcales bacterium
ACTGCGCGTGCAGGCAAATCCTTGGACGGGCCGCTTGGGGTGCACGCCTTCCGGCTGGCCAATCGGCGTTTCGATGCCCAACCAGTCGCGCACCAGGCTCACTTCGCCAAAAGGCACGCCGACTTGCGCCATGCCAAAAGGTCCGGGATTCATACCCAAAAGCAACACCCGCCGGCGCCCCTGACCGTAACGTTGGCAATACGCGTCCCACGCAGGCCGGGCGTAGACCAGCGGGTTGTAGACATGCGTGACCGGCGGGGCAAAGTGCAAGGACGCCAACGCGTGGTTCAGTTCGTTCGTGATGGCTTGTAGTTCGTTCGCCACCAGCTATCCTCCTGCTTCAGCGCGGCACGTAGTGTGCCATTGGAGTTCATCGTGGTGCAAAAGGTCGTGCTGATTACCGGTTGTTCTTCGGGCTTTGGTCTGCTCGCCGCTGTGGAAGCGGCGCGACGGGGCCACCAGGTCATCGCCACGATGCGCAACATCACCAAGCGGGCCGCGCTGGATGCCGCGGCGCAAAAGGCCCATGTCCAGGTGGACGTGCAGGTGTGCGACGTGGACGACAGCGCCTCCATGCACGCGTGCGTGGCGGATGTGCAGGCCCGATACGGCCATATCGACGTGCTGGTCAACAACGCGGGCTTTGGCATGGGCGGCTCGATCTACGATCTCAGCATGGCCGAATTGCGGGCGCAGATGGAGACCAACTTCTTCGGCGCGGTGGCGCTGACCAAGGAGGTGCTGCCGGCGATGTTGCAGCGCAAGTCGGGACTCATCCTCAACGTGACCTCGGTCGCAGCGCTGCATTCGGCGCCGGGGACGGGCGCCTACAACGCGTCAAAGCGCGCGCTGGAGGGTCTGAGCGAGGCGCTGCGTTTCGAGACGGAGCCGTTCGGCGTTCACGTCACGACCGTGCTGCCGGGCGTGTTCAAGACGGAGGTCTTTGAAAAACGTCTGTCGGCGCAAGCGGCGCTGGTGGAGACGAGCCCGTACTTCGCGATGTCGCAAAAGATCGGCCAATTCGTCGACGAGCGCGCGGCAAAAGATGGCGAGGATCCGCGCAAGGTCGCCGAGGTGATTTGCAACGCCATCGACGCGAAAAAGCCGCCGCTGCAGGTGCTGGTCGGCGTCGACGCGCGCATTCAGACGTGGGGGCGCAAGGTGCTGCCGGAGCGGCTGTGGTTCGCCCTGGTCGCACGGGTGATGGGCGTGTAGCCGGTTCGGTTTTTGGGATCGGAAACGAGCGATGCATCGCCGCAGACTGCCGAGGAAAGTTCATGGCGTCGCCACCCGAAACACCTGCGCATCCGCCAGTGCACGCCTTGGAGTGGCTGGCGGTCTGCGCGGGAATCAAGCCGGTTTCGCGCCATCTTCTGGCCCTATCCGAGCAAGCCGCCGTTGAGTTCGCAGCACGGCGGGATGATCTGGTGACCCAATATCTCTGGAGCGAAGCTTATTTGCGCGGTTTTCGCACCCGAACGGGCGATGCGCACGCTGGCGTTGTCTTCGTCGGGAAGTCGGCGGCGGCGGTGGCGCGCGCGGCGGTGGCCGAAGAACGGACGATGGCGCTGCGCGATCGCTGCTGGCTGCATGGCGGTCCGCGGGCGCGTGCGCCGGCTGCGATCGAACTGGGCGCTGCGCTGGGCTATCCAGCCTGCTGCACGGAGTTCTTTGCCCGCCATGGCTTGCGTGAGTCCAACGCCCAACTTCGGGCACGAGCGCTGCGGGCGACCGATGGCCCCATCGACTGGCGGTTGCACAACACGGACTTCGCCCAGTCTCTCATTTCGCACTTCGTGTGTTCGTATCGCTGTTCAGCGTCCATCTCGCTCGCCGATGCGCTTTTGGACGCGCTGCGACGCGAACATCCCGAGGAAGCGACGCGCCTTGTCGGCGTGCTGCAAGCGACGTTGCCGGCTCTGGTCGACCGGCTTGACGGGCGATCGCCTGCGGGTCAAACTCCGCCCGAACCGGTGCAGTGAGTATGTGACACAGGCACGGAACGGGATGGTGGGTGCATGATCGGAGGCCGATTCGGATCCCCTCGGCGCGATCGCAACGGTCACCCAAGCTGGCGGATAACGTCGCGCGTTACCTGCTGTTTGGCGCTGCTGTTGTGCGCGTCGACTGGTTTCGCCATTGACGGCAAGAAGGTCGCGACCAATCTGGCGCAAAAGGCCGCGCAGGCTTTTGAAGCCGGCGAAATGGATCAGGCGGCCGAGTGGTATCACGAAGCGTACCGCAGCGATCCAGCGGAACCGAATTTCCTGTACGGCGCGGCGCGTGCGGAACAGGCTGGCCACAATCGCGAGGCGGCGGAGGAGGACTTTCGCAAGTTCATTACTTTGGAAGGTGCCGACCCGGCTCGGGTGATCAAGGCGAAAGCATATCTGTCTGAATTGATTGAACAACGTGGCGAGGCGAAAGCCAAGTCTGCGGCGAAAGCTGTGGCCTCGGGTGACCTGGTCCTCGGTGCGGCGGCGTATCTGGAAGCGTATCGCCTGTGTCCGGATCGCCACCTGTGGCTGTTCAAGGCGGCGATGGCGGAGCGGGAGGCACTGAACGGCGCGGCCGCCATCGAGCATTTGCAGGCGTATTTGAAGGTCGCGCCGGCAACAGCCGAGGAACGGCCCACCGCGGTGTTGATCCTGAAATCCCTGCAGACGCCGCCGAAACCGGTGGAACCCGTCGCCAAACCGGCGGAAGCGGTGACTCCGACGGAGGCCGTTGCGAAGCCTCTTGTCGTCGCCAAACCGGTCGAGATTGCGCCCAAGCCGGCGGTGACACCGGCCGCTGCGACTCCAGCCCCCATCGCGCCCCCTCCCGCAGCGCCAGCGCCAGCCGCCGTCGCGCCCCCCGCTGCTCCGGCACCGCCGCCGCCGGTCGCCAAACCGGCTGAGCCCGACGCCGCGCCACCCGCTGTCCGTCCCGGGAAATCGCGGGTCTTTCGTTCCGAGCCCGCCGCGCCGACGGAACCGCCGAATGAACGCCTCAACATGCGGCGTGGTTCCGTCTCCAAGCCGGTCACGGCGCCTGTCGCGCCGGCAGTTGCCGTGGAAGTGCCGGTGTCGGAGGCGCATGCAGGCGGCTCTGGTGGGCGAGTCGCGGCGATCGTGATTTTCTCGCTGGTCGCACTCGGCGGCGGCGTGGGCATGTACCTGGGCAACGAATCCATCAAGGAATTGGACCGCAACCTGGCGCAGACCAACAGCGCGGGCAAGATCATCGGCATTTCCCCCGACGAGGCCGCCAAGAAATTGCGCACCGCGAACATCTACTCGGTCGGCGGCGAAATCGCCGTCGGTGTCGGATTGGGCGGCGTCTTGTTGGCGTCGATTTGGCCGCGCAGCGACCCAAGCGGCCATGCCTGGGCAGCACCGGTCGGCGACGGCATGACGGTGGGATGGAGCGGAACATGGTGAATCGCCGCTTCGCCGTGTGCCTGGTCCTCGCGTGGGCGAGCGCGGCGACGTCTTGTCTCCAGCAGCGCGCGATCGGTCAGGATCTGTTTGCCTGCGACTACGGCGGCACGTGCGCGTGCCAGGTGGACAAGGACTGCAACGACGGCAATGCGTGCACGGTCGACCATTGCGACGCCGATTTGGGTTGCAGCAACACCGCGTCGACCGATCCGTGCGAGGACGGCAATCCGTGCACGATCAACGACCACTGTGTCCAACTCAGCTGCAAAGGTGGCCCAGCCAAAGTGTGCGACGACCACGATCCGTGCACCTCGGATTCCTGCGGCGTCTCGGTAGGCTGCACGTACGTCAAATCCAAAACCGCATGCAACGACGGCGACCCGTGCACGATCGACACGTGCGACGCCAGCGGCTGCGCTCACGCGGTGACGACCGGCGCGTGCGACGACGGCGATGCCTGCACGCTGGACGACACCTGCGCGAGCGGCACGTGCAAAGGCGCACCGACCGGTTGTGATGACGCGAACCCCTGTACCGTGGACGCGTGCGATGCGACGAGCGGCTGCACGCACAGCGCCAAGACCTGCGACGACAGCAATCCGTGCACGAGCGACACGTGCGATTCGGCCAGTGGCGCGTGCAAGAACGCGCCCATCGACGCCAATTTTCCATTCTACTGCCCGACGTCGGAAGCGATCTGCGGCGCTGGCGGCATGTGCTGGGGGCCGACCGCGGTGGACTGCTCGACCGTTATCCTGTGCCCCGACGCCTGCCACGCGTGTGCGACCGGCCAGAAGTTCGATTGCGAAAAGAAAGGCTGCTTCTAGCCCAAGTCGTGACACCGCTCCGTGTGTGGTCAACTGCCCCTGTTCCGTGCCCAGAATCGCGGCACAAGGAGAGTCCGATGCTCGGTCAAATGTCCCACCAACCGCTGCTGATTTCCTACCAACTGCGCTTTGCCGATCGTTTTCACCACAACGTGGAAGTCATTTCGCGCACGGTGGAAGGACCGATTGATCGCTCCTCCTGGGGGCAAATCGCCAAGCGTTCCAGAAAGTTGGCGAACGCGCTCGTGGCGTTGGGGGTGAAGCCGGGCGACCGTGTCGCGACGCTCGCTTGGAACACGCACCGGCATCTGGAACTGTATTTCGCGGTCTCGGGCCTGGGCGCGGTGCTGCACACGGTGAATCCGCGGCTGCCGCTGGACCAGCTGCGCTACATCGTCGACCACGCGGAAGACACGGTGCTGTTTTTCGACAACACGTTCGTCAAGCTCGCGCAGTACATCGCGTCGCAGGCGCTGGAGGTCAAACATTTCATCGCCATGACGGACGCCGCCAACCTGCCGACGGACACGCATTTGCCCGGGCTCACGGACTACGAGACGTTCATCGCGTCGCACGACACCGAGTTTGAGTGGCCGGATTTTGACGAAAATACCGCGAGTTCCTTGTGCTACACCTCGGGCACGTCGGGCAATCCCAAGGGCGTGCTGTATTCGCACCGGTCGACTGTGCTGCATTCCTACGCGGCGGCGATGGTCGATTCCTTGGGCATCTGCGCGTCGGACGTGACGCTGCCGGTGGTGCCGATGTTTCACGTGAACGCCTGGGGCGTGCCGTACGCGGCGGCGATGGTCGGTTCCAAGCTGGTGCTGCCGGGGCCGGGCCTGGACGGCAAAAGCCTGCTGGAGCTCATCGACGGCGAGGAAGTGACGAGCCTGCTCGGCGTGCCGACCGTGTGGATGGGACTGCTGACGCACATGAAGTCAGTGGGTTACACGATGAAGGGCGTGCGCAAGGTGACGATTGGCGGCGCGGCGTGTCCGCCGAGCATGATCGAGGCGTTTGAACAGCAGCACGGCGCGCGCGTCATCCACGCGTGGGGCATGACGGAGACGAGCCCGATTGGCACGGTCAACACGATGCTGCCCAAGCACGCGGCGCTGGATGAAGCTGGGCAAATGGCGGTCAAGCGCAAGCAAGGGCGACCGCTGTACGGCGTGGATCTGCGGCTCGTGGACGACGACCACAACATCGTGCCGCACGACGGCGAAACGTCCGGGCATCTGCAAATCCGCGGGCCGTGGGTCGCGAGCAGCTATTTCCGCCGCGACCGCGACGAAGCGCACGACGGCGACTGGTTCTACACCGGCGACATCGCGACCATCGACACCGACAGCTACATGCAAATCACCGACCGCAGCAAGGACGTCATCAAGTCGGGCGGCGAGTGGATTTCCTCCATCGACCTGGAAAATGCCGCGATGGGGCATCCGAAAGTTGCGCAAGCCGCGGCGATCGGCGTGGCGCATCCCAAGTGGCAGGAGCGGCCGCTGTTGATTGTGGTGAAACAGTCCGGCGCGGACATCACGGCCGAGGAAATCCAGACGTTTCTGGCGACGAAGCTCGCGAAGTGGTGGCTGCCGGACGCGGTGGAATTCATCGACGCGCTGCCGCTCGGCGCGACGGGGAAAGTGCTGAAGCGCCAGCTGCGGGAGCGGTTTGCGGGGTATGTGCTCCCCGGATAGCTCGCGTTGTGGACGGTTCCGGACGGCGGGCCGCGATCCCCGCCAAGGCGCCTATGCGCCTGCAAAGCCATGACAAATCCGTGGCAATTCGGATTGACGTCAATTCTGCGCCCAGCCGAAAATCCCTCAGATCTATGTGATTTTCGCCGCCAGTGGTCAGGTCGCCCGTTGGTCGTCCTGAGTCTGTCTGCGGAGTTGAGGGCAGGGAGGATACCGCATGCGCACCGCGACCCAGTGGCTCCGCGCCACCACGGCCACCGTATTTCTCCTCTCCTGTGGCGCGCTTCCGAGCGGCACGCTTTCCGGCACAGCGGACGAATCCACCGCGAATGACGCCGGTGACCTGACCGCCTCCGAGCTTCCTGGCGACGCGCTCGGCGACACACTCCCCGACGCATTCTCCGACATTTGGACCGTCACCGATGCGGTCGACGAAGTGCTCGGCGAAGTCATCACCACGGACATCGCCGCCGCAGACATCGCCCCCGACGCCACCACCACCGCCTGCTTCTGCGGCGACAGCATCTGCAGCACTATACCCTGCGGCGAGACCGTCGAAACCTGTCCCGCCGACTGCAAGGGCTGCGGCAACGGTATCTGCGAGCCCGGCGAGGGTCCCAAGAGTTGCGCGATCGACTGCTGCGGCACGTGTGGCGACGGCAAGTGCAAGGGCTACGACTGCGGCGAATCCAGCGACACCTGTGCCAAGGACTGCGGCAGCGCGTGCGGCAACAAGGTCTGCGACAAGGGCGAATCGCCGCAGAGCTGCGCCCAGGATTGCGTCTGGCAGGCCTGCGGCAACGGCGTCTGCGAGGCCAGCGACGGCGGACCGACGAAATGTCCCGAAGACTGCGGCAACGCGTGCGGCGACGGCGTGTGCCAAGGTGGCGAGGATTTCATCGCCTGTCCAATCGACTGCGGCTACTGCGGCGACGGCTTTTGCAGCGTGAAAATTGGCGAATCGACGGCCAACTGCATGGCCGACTGCAAGGGCGGCGAGTGCGATCCGAACCTGCCCAGCGACGTGACCAAGTGCGACGACGGCAACCCGTGCACGCTGGAAACCTGCCCGCCCGCCGGCGTCTGCCACCACCCGCCGATCCCCGGGCCGTGCGACGACGGCAGCCTGTGCACGACCGGCGACCACTGCCAGTTCGGCGCCTGCGTGCTGACCAACATGCTCGACTGCTCGGACGGCAACCCGTGCACCGCCGACTTGTGCGACCCGAAGACCGGCTGCCAGCACGCACCGGTCGGCGGCGCGTGCACGGACGGCGATGCGTGCACGGTAGGCGATTCCTGCAAGAACGGCGGGTGCTCGTCCGGTGTGGCACTGACCTGCGATGACGGCAATGCGTGTACCAACGACAGCTGCGCGCCGGCCAGCGGCTGCACCGCGACGGACGACGACCAGAACAGCTGCATCGACGGCAACCTGTGCACCATCGGTGACCACTGTCTCGCGGGCGTGTGCACGGGCGCGGGTGATCTCGGCTGCGACGACGGCAACCCGTGCACCAACGACGTGTGCGCGCCGGAATCGGGCTGCGCGCACTTGCCCAACTCCGCGACCTGCTCGGACGGTAACGCCTGCACCACCGGCGACGGCTGCATCAACGCGGTGTGCACGCCGGGCAGCTTGGTGGACTGCAACGACCAGAACCCGTGCACCGCGGACGGCTGCAACATCGCCAACGGCTGCACGCACAAGGCGACATCCGCGGCGTGTGATGACAACAATCCCTGCACGATCAGCGACGCCTGCAAGGGCGGCAGCTGCCAAGGTGGGCCGAGCCTGGACTGCGACGACGGCAACGTTTGCACGAAGGACAGCTGCGACGTGGCGAGCGGGTGTACGAGCACGTCGGACGAGGGCGCTGCGTGCTCGGACGGCGACGTGTGCTCGACGGGCGACAGCTGCGAGGCCAGCGCGTGCGTGGCCGGCAGCGGCTTGCCCTGCGACGACGGCAATCCGTGCACCTTGGACGGCTGCAACGCCGGCGCGGGCTGCACGCACAAGGCGCTCTCGGGCGCGTGCGAGGATGGCAACCCATGCACCAAGGGCGACCAGTGCTTCAACGCGGTGTGCATGCCGGGACCTGGCTTGGACTGCACCGACGGCAATTCGTGCACACTCGACGCATGCGACAATGTCGGCGGATGCAAGCACTCGGCGACGACGGGCGCCTGCACGGACGGGAACGCGTGCACGATTGGCGACTTGTGCAAGACCGGCGACTGCCAGCCCGGCGGGGCGATGGACTGCGGCGACGGCAACCCGTGCACCGACGACAGCTGCAGCGCGACGACGGGCTGCGTGCACCTGCCGGGCACGGCGACGTGCGAGGACGGCAACAGCTGCACGGTGGGCGACCTCTGCGCGAACACGGTGTGCACGCCGGGCGGGCAGGTGGACTGCAACGACAACGACCCGTGCACGAGCGACGCGTGCCAGTCGGCGACGGGCTGCGTGCACAAGGCCACGAGCGGCACGTGCGACGACGGCGATCCCTGCACCGTGGCGGACAGCTGCAAGAACGGCGTGTGTCACGGCGGTGGCGCGGCGAGCTGCGATGACGGCAATGCCTGTACCTTTGACCAGTGCGACTCGGCCAAGGGCTGCTTTTCGGTGGCGGCGGACGGCAATGGCTGCTCCGATGGCAACGTCTGCACCGTGAACGACAGCTGCACGGGTGGCTTCTGCCAGAGCGGCGCGGCGAGCGGCTGCGACGATGGCAATCCGTGCACCGCGGACAGCTGCGACGCGCAAAATGGCTGCGCGCATGTGGCGGCGAGCGGCGGCTGCGATGACGGCAGTGCCTGCACGCTGGGCGACACCTGCTGGAACGGCGCGTGCACGGGCGGCAGCCCGCGGGACTGTTCGGACAACGATCCGTGCACCACGGACGCCTGCGACGCCAAGAGCGGCTGCAAGTACGGCGCGAACACGGCGCCTTGCTCGGACAACAACGCGTGCACCTTGGGCGACGTCTGCGGCAACGGCGGCTGCCAGCCGGGCAGCCTGGCCAACTGCGGCGACGGCAACCCGTGCACGGACGACGGCTGCAACGCGGCGACGGGCTGCACGCACCTGGCCAACGCGGCGACGTGCACGGACAACAACGCGTGCTCCGCGGGCGACGCGTGCCAGGGCGGCTCGTGCCTGCCCGGCGGACTCATCAGCTGCGACGACGAGCAGCCCTGCACGGCGGACAGCTGTAGCCCGCAAGGCGGCTGCCAGCACAAAGCGCAGACCGCGGCGTGCGACGACGGCAATCCGTGCACGAGCAACGACACCTGCAGCGGCGGCAGTTGCAAGGGCGGCCCGGCGCTGGTCTGCGACGACGGCAACGTGTGCACCACGGATTCCTGTAGCCTTGCCAGTGGCTGCACCAGCATCGCCGCGGATGGCGCGACGTGTTCGGACGGCGATGTGTGCACCTCGGGCGACGCGTGCCAGGCGGCCGCGTGTGTCGGCGGCAGTGGGCTCGCGTGTGACGACGGCAATCCGTGCACGCTCGACGGCTGCAACGCCGGTGCGGGCTGCACGCACAAGGCGCTTTCTGGCGCATGCGAGGACGGCAATCCGTGCACCACCGGTGACGCGTGCTTCAACGCGATTTGCCTGCCGGGACCGGGCATCGACTGCGCGGACGGCAATCCGTGCACACTGGACGCCTGCGACACCAGCGGCGGCTGCCAGCACACGGCCACGACGGGGGCGTGCACGGACAGCAACGCGTGCACGGTGGGCGACGTGTGCGCGGGAGGCAGCTGCCAGCCGGGCAAGGTCTTTGACTGCGGCGACGGCAACCCCTGCACCGACGACAGCTGCAGCGCGACGACGGGCTGTACGCATTTGGCCAACGCGGCGACGTGCACCGACAGCAATGTCTGCACGAACGGCGACGCGTGCCAGGGCGGGACGTGTTTGTCCGGCGCGCAGGTCGGCTGCGACGACGGCGAGCCGTGCACCATCGATTCGTGCGACCCGGTGAACAGCTGCCAGCACACGCCGACGACCGGTCCCTGCAACGACGGCGACCTGTGCACCACGGAGGACACGTGCGCGGGCGGATCCTGCGCGGGCAAGGGCGTACTCGCGTGCGACGACAGCAACACGTGCACGCTGAACCAGTGCAACTCGGGCAGCGGCTGCTGGTTTCCGGTCGACAGCGCGGGGACCTGCTCCGATGGCAACGCATGCACCATCGGCGACCATTGCGCTGGCGGGACGTGCCTGTACACGACGACGCAGGGCTGTGACGACGGCTTGCCGTGCACGGTGGATAGCTGCGCCACCGCGAGCGGCTGCGTGCACACGGCGGCGAGCAACGGCGCGGTTTGCGACGACGGCAACCTCTGCACGACCGGCGACAACTGCCAGGCGAGCGTGTGCGTGAAAGCCGGTGACCTGAACTGCGAGGACGGTCTGGCGTGCACGACCGGAAGCTGCGTGTCGGCGAGTGGCTGCGTGCAGCTGGCGAACAGCGCGACGTGCTCCGACGGCAATCCGTGCACGCTGTGGGATCACTGCGCCGGCGGCCAGTGTGTGCCGACGAGCCTCGCCGACTGCGACGACAAGCTGCCATGCACGGCGGACAGCTGCAATCCAGTGGACGGCACGTGCGTCCACGCCGGCGGGCCGATGAACGGCAACGCTTGTTCCGATGGCAGCCTGTGCACGCCGACGGACAGTTGCTTGGGCGGCATTTGTGTCGGCAGCGGCACTTTGACCTGCGATGACAGCAACACGTGCACGGACGATGCGTGCGTGGCTGCGAGCGGCTGCGTCCACACCGCGCGCACCGGTTCCTGCGAAGACGGCAACAAGTGCACGACGAACGACGCTTGCCAGGGCGGAATCTGCTCGGTGACTGCCGTTGTGGTGTGCAACGACGGCAACGCGTGCACGTCGGACAGCTGCGATCCGACCACCGGCGACTGCGTCTTCAACAAGACGACGTTCAACGGCAACACGTGCAGCGACGGTGATTTGTGCACACAGGTCGACACGTGCTCGGGCGGCAATTGCGTGGGCAGCAGTCCCAAGATCTGCGCGGCGATCGACCCATGCCACGTCGTGGGCACCTGCGCGAGCACCACGGGCGTGTGCAGCAATCCCAACAAGACCGACGGCACGGGCTGCGACGACAACAACGCCTGCACGCTGGACGACGTGTGCAGTGCCGGCGTCTGCAGCGGCCCAACCGCGGCGGACTGCAACGACCACATCGCCTGCACGCAGGACAGCTGCACGGCCGCAGGCGGCTGCACGCACCTCGCCGCGCCGATGAACGGCCTGGGCTGCGACGATGGCAACAAGTGCACGCAAGTCGATTCGTGCTTGAACGGCAATTGCATCGGTGGCAGCCCCAGGACGTGTACGGCATTGGACCAGTGCCACCTCGCAGGAAGTTGTGACCCGGTGGGCGGACTGTGCAGCAATCCCAACCAGCCCGATGCGACGACCTGCGTGGACGGCAGCGCTTGTACGATCACCGACCGTTGTCTGAGCGGCGTCTGCACGGGCACCGGCGCGCTCGACTGTAGCGACATCGACCCGTGCACCAATGACACGTGCGTCCCTGCGAGCGGCTGCGCCCACTCGGCGAACACCGGCAACGCGTGCGACGACGCCAACCAATGCACCAGCGCCGACACCTGCCACGCCGGCACGTGCTACGGCGTCGCGAACGGCTGCACGGACGCCAATGACTGCACAACGGACAGCTGCGTCGGCAAGACGTGCTCGAATGTCTACAACAGCAACGCGTGCCAGGACGGCGACGCGTGCACGCTGAACGACAGCTGCTTTGGCGGCGCCTGCAAAGCTGGTACACCGATGGTTTGCACGGACAACAGCATGTGCACGACGCCGGACTACTGCTTGGGCGGCAATTGCTTTGGCGGCCCGGCGATTTCCTGCGACGACGGCAACCAGTGCACCGTGGATTCGTGCGACGCGGGCAAGGGATGCCAGTACGCCTCGACCACCGCAGGCAGCGGTTGCGGTGACTATGGCACCTGCGGCGGCGGGCAATGCGCGTGCCCCGGAGGCTTTGCGATCCAGGGACTGCACTGCCAGCCGGTGCTGTCCGGCATCACGCTGTCGGGTGGAACCCTCTCGCCCACCTTTGCAGCGGGCGTGACAAGCTACGCAGCGACGGTGCCACTTGCGACGGCGAGTTCGAACCTGACCGTGACAGCGCCCAGCGGCGTTTCGGTCACGCTGTCGATCAACGGCGGGGCCATCTCGACGTTGATGGTCGGCCAACCGACTGCGGTCGCACTCCGGCTGGGCCAAAGCACGCTGACGCTGACCGCGATCCACGCCGGAATGAGCAAGCTCTATACGGTCGTCGTGACGCGGCTGCCCACGGTCCAGCAGGCCTATGCCAAACGCAGCCAAGATTATTACGAAGGATGTGGCGACAGCGGGACGTTTGGTGCAGCCATGGCGTTCTCTGGTGATACGCTGGTCATTGGCGATCCCAATGTCTGCGGCGCTGCCGGGCACCTGACCGTCTATCAGCGCATCGCGGGCGTTTGGCAGTTTCAGACGCTCCTCTATGCGCCGCAGAATCTGGCCACGATCCAGCACTTTGGCGCCAGCGTGGCGATCGACGGTGACGTGATCGTTGCCGGCGCTCCGGAAGAAAGCAGCCGGCCTGCTTCGAATGCCATCCTGCTGTCGGGCTGGGGACTTCCGATTAGCGGTGCCGCGCATGTCTTCATCCGTCAGGACGGCCAATGGAGTTGGCGGACCACGCTGAAGGCCTCGAATGCGGCAGCGAACGCGCGATTTGGCAGTGCTGTGGCGATTTCCGGGTCGACGATTGCGGTCGGCGCCAGTCAGGAGAGCAGCGACATCAATGCTGTGGGGGCCCCTTGGGATAACGGCGCGGCCAACAGCGGTGCTGTCTATGTGTTCACTGAAACCCAAGGGCTCTGGACTGAACAGGCCTACTTGAAAGCATCAAATGCGGAGGCTGGCGACCAGTTCGGTGCTGCCGTTGCCGTTTCGGGTGAGTCGCTGTTGATCGGCGCCCCCGGAGAGGACAGCAAAGCGGCAGGCGTGGGCGGAAACGCGACGAACAATAGTAGTCCGGACGCCGGCGCGGCCTATGTGCTGACCCGGACGAACGGCGCGTGGACTGAGCAAGCCTACCTGAAGGCTTCGAATCCGGACGCTGCCGATGCCTTTGGCGGGACCGTCGCGATTTCTGGCGACATCGCGGCCGTTGGCGCAGTCGGAGAGGATGGCAACGGCAAGGACCCGCTGGACAACAGCCGTTTGAATTCCGGCGCGGCTTATGCATTCACCCGCGCGGGTGGCGGATGGAGCCAGGAGGCGTACTTGAAGATGCCTGCGGCCGACACCGGGGACGCATTTGGCGCGTCACTGGCTCTCGACGGCGGGGCGTTGCTGGTTGGCGCGCCGCACGAATCGAGCGCTGCGGTTGGGCTCAACGGCGACCAGAGCGACAACAGCCACCCGGACAGTGGCGCGGCGTTTCTGTTCGCCCGCCAAGCTGGTGTATGGAGCCTGAGCGCCTACATCAAGGCCGCCAACAGCGACGCGAACGACCTTTTTGGCACCGCTGTGACGTTGCACGCCAACACCGCGGTCGTCGGTGCTCCCGGTGAAGCAGGCAGCGGCCTGGAATTGACAGGTGACCCAAGCCTCAACGACGCACCGGGCAGCGGCGCAGCCTACGCCTTCTCCGGCGACGTCTGTTTCCTCGGTCAGACTGGAGAATGCGACGATGGCAATTCCTGCACGACCGATTTCTGTGATGTCAACCAGTTCTGCCAGCACACCACCGTCGCGGTCGGCACAACTTGTGCCTTGTCCGCCACCTGCCAAGCGACCGGTTGCACGTGTCCGACCGGCTATATGCTCTGGAGCGGCGCATGTCGGCCGCTGCTCAGCGCGTTCACGGCACTGTCCGGCACCTCCTTCGATTCCTGGGCCCACGACTTTGTCACGTCGATCTACAACACGTTGCCCGTTACGGCCACGGTTACCGCAACCGCACTGGCTCCCAGCGGCGTGACGTTGTCGATGTCCGTAAACGGTGGAGCCCCGGGTGCGGTCTCGACGCCATTCCCTGCCTACTTGGGCGACACCTTGGTGCGGGTCGTCGCCTCTGGTCTCGGCATGCCCATGGCGAATGACTTGATCATCCGGCGGCCGGTCTCAGAGACGTACGCCAAAGCCTCGAATCTCGGCTACAACGGCTTGAATTTCGGTCGTGCGATCGCGGTTGACGGCGACACCGTGGTTGTTGGCGCCTCGGACTCAAGTTGCGCCACCGGCATCAACGGTAATGAGGACATCGGGAATTGCTACTGGTCCGGTTCGGCGTATGTCTTCGTTTGTGACTCGGGTGGTACATGGACGCAGCAAGCGTATCTGAAGGCGCCCAATACCGATGCTCAGGACTATTTTGGCTCGTCGGTTGCCCTCTCCGGTGACACCATCGTGATCGGTGCGGCCGGGGAAGATGGCGGCGGCACCGGGGTGAATCCCGTTTCGGACAACTCCAAGCTCAATTCTGGCGCGGCGTATGTCTTCGTTCGCGACCCTGTGTCCAAGTTATGGAGTCAGCAGGCGTACTTGAAAGCCTCGACCGTGGACGCGTCAGACGGGTTTGGTACGGCTGTTGCCATCACTGGCAACACGATTGTGGTCGGGGCACCAGGTGAGGACAGCGGCAGCGGCAGCGTTCAGACCGACAATGCGAAGTCGGGAGCCGGCGCGGCCTACACCTTCACACGAACGGGTGTGAACTGGACCCAACAGAGCTACATCAAGCCGACTGTGATCAACGCCGGCGATGCATTTGGATCGGCGGTGGCCATTTCGGGCTCCTGGTTGGCCATCGGGGCGCCCTCTCAAGCAAGCGGCACCGGTGCAGTCTACACGTTCAACAACCTCGTGGGCTGGACTCAGGCGTCTTACCTCAAGGCTGGAAATGGCGCTGCTTCGGATTCCTTCGGGCAGTCGGTCGCCATTTCGGGCACCACCCTCGTCATCGGTGCCAGCGGTGAGGACAGCAACGCCGCGCTCATCAATGGCACCGGCACCAGTGCAGACAACAGCGCTTCGGCCTCAGGGGCCGCCTATGTCTACATCCAGTCCGGAATCACTTGGGTCCAGCAGGCCTTCCTGAAAGCGTCCAACGTTCAGGCTGGAGACGGATTTGGCTATTCGGTCGGCGTCTCGGGCGACACCGTTGTTGTCTCTGCGCCGTATGAATCCGGCGGTGGTAAATTCGCCAACGCCGATTCGAACGACAACAGCGCCTCGGGGGCGGGAGCGAGCTACGTGTTCTTCCGCAACGGCACGACGTGGTCGCAACAGGGCTACCTCAAGGCCACGAACACGGAAGCTGACGACATATTCGGGCAGTCCGCCGCAGTGTCAGGCACGCGCGTCGTCGTCGGTGCGGGACTGGAGGACAGCGCGGCGCTTGGCATCGACGGCAACGCCAACGACAACAGCAATTGGGCTTCCGGCGCCGCCTATTTCTTCGTGCTGAACCACAACTAAACATGCTGACCTATGTCCAACGCCACCTCCTTCCGGCCAGACCTGTTGCATTTCGGACTGGATCTACGAGCGTGCACCTCTGGTGGCACGCCGCGGATGAAAACGGTTTGATCTCGAACTTCGGTCGGAGCGTATAGACATGCTTGTCCGGGCAGGAGGCCAAGTTTGCCTCCAGTGAGCCTGCCCGGGCTGTTCGCCGAATCGTCAGCCTCGCGTCTGCGCCGGCCGACTCACTTTGAGGCAAGGGCGCTGGGCCGAAGTCGATGTAGATCTGGGCAGGCTCACGACGCCTTTTTCCATCCCCGCCGTTGTCCTCCCGTCCGCCACACCGTACGATTCCACCGTCCGCGCCGCCCGCGTCGGACCCAGGAGCGCACGCGTGACGGATTCCGGCAACCGGCGACAAGCCGCCAAGGCCATTTGGCGCTGGCAAGATCCCGTCGCCACCCACGGCACGGACAGCCGCGCGCTGCGCATCCACGGCACCCTCCGCGCCGTGATCGCCCTCGCCGTCGCCTGCCTCTTCTGGTTCACCGGCCACCGCGGCATGGCATGCGTCGTCGCTGCCATCGGCACTATCACCTGGCTCACCGCCTTGCTCTCGCCGCACAAGCTGTACGCAAGCCTCACCCGCGCGCTCGACACCTTCGGCCGCTGGGTTGGCATCGCGATCACCTGGGTCTTCCTCGTGCCCATCTACTTCCTGCTCATCACGCCATTTGGCCTCCTGATGCGCCACGGCAGCCGCGATCCGTTGCGCCGCACCTGGTCCGCCGCGACGCCGACCTTCTGGACCGATCGCTCCACCACCGACGACACGCCAGAGCGTCGCAAACGGCCGTTTTGACCATGAATATCCTGGGTATTTCCTGCTATTACCACGACTCTGCGGCGGCGATTCTCGTCGATGGCCGGATCGTGGCTGCGGCGCAGGAGGAGCGTTTCACCCGCAAAAAACACGACGCCGATTTTCCGGACAACGCCGTGCGCTATTGCCTGGCGGAAGCGGGCGTCACCAAGCTCGATGCGGTGGCGTTCTACGACAAGCCGATCCTGAAATTTCACCGAATTTTGGAAACGAGCCTCGCAGTGGCGCCCAAAGGGCTGGCGCCGTTCATGCAGGCCGTGCCGCTGTGGCTGCGCGAGAAACTGTGGATTGAGCCGGCGATTCTGTCGGCGCTGGAAGCGTGCGGGGCCGAGGCGCCGAACGAGCTGTACTATCCGGAGCATCACGAATCGCACGCCGCCAGCGCGTTTTATCCCTCGCCGTTCCAGGACGCGGCCGTGCTGACGTTGGATGGCGTGGGCGAATGGGCGACGGCGACGCTCGGCGTGGGCGAAGGGCACAAGCTCAAGCTGCTGCAAAGCCTGGATTTTCCGCATTCGCTCGGGCTGCTCTATTCGGCTTTCACCTATTTCTGCGGTTTTCGCGTCAATTCCGGCGAGTACAAGCTGATGGGCCTGGCGCCATACGGCAAGCCGATCTATGCCCAAACGATTTTGGACAAGCTCCTGGATCTGCGCGCGGATGGCTCGTTTCGCCTGCATCTGGACTATTTCGGCTACGTCGACGGCCTGACGATGACCAACCGCAAGTTTGCGGACCTGTTTGGTGGGCCAGCGCGCGCGCCGGAAGCGAAGATGACGCAGCGGGAATGCGACTTGGCGGCGTCGATCCAGGAAGTGACGGAGCGCATCGTGCTGGCGATGGCCCGGCATGCGCGGGAGATGACCGGAAAGACGCAGCTCTGCCTGGCGGGCGGCGTGGCGCTGAATTGTGTGGCGAATGGCAAGCTGCTGCGGTCGAAGATTTTTGACGATATCTGGATCCAGCCAGCGGCGGGCGATGCCGGCGGAGCGCTGGGCGCGGCGCTGGCGGTCTGGCACAACGTGCTCGGGCAACCGCGCCACGCTGATGGTCAGCACGACGCCATGGAAGGCGCCTATCTGGGACCGCAATTTGCTGATGCCGACGTCCGGGAGTGGCTCAACGCGAAGGGCTATCCGCATCGCGAGTTGACCGATGCGCAATGGCCGGTCGAGATTGCCGCGCTCATCGCTGCCGAGCACGTCGTCGGTCTTTGTCAGGGCCGCATGGAATTCGGACCGCGTGCTTTGGGCAATCGCTCGATCGTCGGCGACGCGCGATCGCCCAAGATGCAGTCGGTGATGAACCTGAAGATCAAGTTTCGCGAGAGTTTCCGGCCGTTTGCGCCATCGGTGCTGGAGGAGCGAATCGGCGATTTCTTCGATCTCGATCGGCCATCGCCGTACATGCTGCTGGTGGCCGACGTCGTGGCGGGTCGGCGTTTGCCAGAGCAGGGCGACGAACAAACGCTGGATCCACAAACGCGCGTGAACCGGCCGCGCTCGGATGTGCCGGCGATTACGCATGTGGACTATTCGGCGCGCGTCCAATCGGTGAGCGCGCAAACCAATCCGCGCTACCACGCGTTGCTGGCGGCGTTCGAGTTGCAGACCGGCTACGGCATGCTCATCAACACGAGCTTCAACGTGCGCGGCGAGCCGATCATCTGCACGCCGGACGACGCGTACCGCTGCTTCATGCGGTCGGAAATCGACTACCTGAGCGTGGGGAATTTTGTTCTGGAAAAGAAGGCGCAGCCGCGTTGGCAGGAGCGCGAGAACTGGCGCGACGAGTTCAAGCTGGATTGACAGACCCGCGCAACTCGGCCGTCAACCGGTCAGCCAAACGCAGCGACAACGCCATGATGGTCACCTGCGGATTCACGCCCGGCGAATCCGGCAGCACCGACGCGTCGCACACGGAAATGTGTTGCGTCAGCCGCAGATCGACGTCCACGACGCGGCCGATGCCAGCGGTGCCTTGCGGGTGAAAACCACTGGCGACCAGACGCGTTGCGGTAAATTCGGCCAGCGGAATCCTGCGCAACGCTTCGACGTTCGTGATCTCGTGAGGGCCGCCCGAGAGCGGCAGCAGCACGGCTTTGGCCCCGGCGGCAAAGAAGGCTTCACCGATCAGCAGCAAGCCGCGAGCCATGTCCTGCATGTCCGCCGGGTCGAGCCGGTAGCGCAGGAGTAGCTGCCCGGCGAACTCCCGGACCGTGCCAACGCCGCGATCCTGCACCATCAAGCCGAACGTCGCGAGGTGCGCAAACCGCTCCAGCCACCAATCGGCACGCTGACCGGCCACGGCCAAAAGCGGCGCCACAGTGCTTTTGGGCGTAAAGATGCCTTCCAGCACGATGCGCGGCAACTCGGGTGGCTGATAGCCCAGCGCTTGGGGCACGCCGACGTCGCCGCCCACCGTGTGATCGAACAGCGCGAAAACCTTGCTCGCCGGGTGAATTTTCAAATGGTTGCCCGCTTCCCGCCAGTGCGGTCCTAAACGGTTGCGGCGAATCACGCCGGGCGTCAGCAGGGCGCCTGCGGAAATGACCAGATGACGGGCTTGAAGCTGCAGGACGCCATCGGGATGGACCACGGTCACCTGTACGCCCTGTGCCGTTTCCACGATGTCCGTGGCGCGCGTGTGCGCGAGGATCACGGCCCCGTGGGCGCGCGCGGAAGGCAGGAAACTGCGGTCGGTGCTCTGCTTGGCGCCGCTGGGACAGACGAAGCAGCAGACGCCGGCGCCGACGCATTTTGGTGCATTGCGTGGCAGTACGTAGGCTTGCGTGCGGCCCAACGCGCGCAAACCGTTGTCGAACAGCGCTGCAGAGGCCCCAAGCAGCGAACGCGGTGGCACGGTCACGCCGATGCGCTGCGACGCTTCTGCGAGGTACTGCGGCAAAACGGCGGCAAAATGACCGCCCGTCTGCGCATCCCACTGCTCCAGGCGATGCTGCGGCGGCGGTAAACACGTGCCCGAATTGATGGCCGTCGTCCCGCCGAGCCCGTGACCGGCAAAGACGGGCATCGCGCCGCCGTCGAGCGAAAGCGTCATCCCTTGCTGCAGAAAATAGCGCTCGATCGCCTGCGGTGGTGGCACGGGCATCACGGCTCCACCGGCCTCCAGCACGGCAACGCGCAGGCCGCGTTCTGCCAGCACCGTGGCAACCGGCGCACCTCCCGCGCCCGAGCCAATGACGATGACATCAAACTCCCGCGGCGGATCCGTCCCCAGACGGGTAGCTGGCGGTGGCGCAGGACTGTCGCCGCCATAGAGCGCGTCCCACAGCGGCAGTCGCGCGAGCTGCCAGATCATCCGCGCCCCGTGCCAACGGTGGTGCTGGAGCGCTTGCTCCAGTTGGTCAAATCGCTTCGTTTCCAGTGAACGCGCCCGGCGCAGCAAACCCAGCGCCAGCAACGGCGCGAGCCAATCCATCGCGAGGAGCACCACCGGCCACAGCCAATTCACCGGCTTCGGGTAGCGCGCGGCACGGGCACGGGCGATCCGGGCGACAGTCGGCACCTGTTGGGCATCGACACCATGCGTCAGCAGCCAGCGTTCAGACAGATCCACGAGCGCCTCCTCGGCTTGCAGACTCCGGCGTCACAGCGTCACGGCGCGCTGCGGTGGCTGGCGACTGACCTCTTCGAAAGCCGCGCACGCGGTGGAAGTGAACGTCTGCTGGCGATCGGTCCGCTTGTCGTGAACCGCCAGCGTCAGCGATGCCAACTTGGAATTCGCGCACCACAACGAACTGCCATCGGTGTCGGTGTAGGTGACCAGGGCCACTTGTGCAGTCGTCGGCGCGTGCACAGTCCCCACCACGCGCAGGGCGCTGTTTTCCGCGACAAGATGCCACACGCCGTCGCCCCACGTGGAGCGCGTTTGCCGCCACCGCTTCAACGACGAAAACACGTGCGTTTGCCCGGAAATGTGCAGCATGAACGACGACAACGGCGGCGTCAGGCGACCCAGCACGCGGATCCGCGCGGAAATCGCCTCGAAGACGACCTCCTGTCCGCCGTCGAAGTGGTTGCAATGCGTCCAAGCCCAGGAATCGGCGTGACGCCGCCCGTGCAAGTGTCCCAGCGCGCCCGTTGCGTCGTTGACCGTGACGACCTGATCGTCGCACCAAACGGTTCCAGACATGCGGATATCGGCCAGCGGCGAGCGAAATGTCGTACCTGTCAGGCCAAGCTGGCGGAGGAGCCACGGCGTATGCTCAAAATGCCGACCGCGATCCTGCCAGCTCAAGTCCCAGCGCAGGTGGCCGGCTTGCCCGATGGCATTGCCATCATCCAGATGGCTGTCAGCGACCTGAAAGACCGTGTGTCGATTGGCGAAACGAGCCGGCTCCAACAGCGCCGGTAACAAGCCAACGCCATGCGCCTGCGCCGCCCGCAGCGGCCAAACCTGTTTGCCCGCGTGGATTTTGTCGCCATCGAACAGCAGCGCCCACGTCGCGCATTGCTGAACCGCGCCGTCCAGCAGCGTGTAGCGAAACCACAGCGCGCGGGCGTCGCCCAGATCGACCTTGCCGTACCAGACTTCGTAGCCGGGCGACGGCAAGGCCGCGCGTGCGAAGCCGGCGACAAGCGGTTGGCTCGCAAACGTCCGGCGAACGGCAAACAGGCTCAGCGCGATGCTGCCGTCGGTCAGCGCGCAGAGCAACCAGACGCCGCCTTTGGTGCAAGCGAGCAACAAGAACGTCAGGGTGCTGAAAACCTTGGCGGTCTGCAGCACAACATACGGTCCGCGTTCATCGGGCCGCTGCGCGCTCTGCCACGCCAGCATCGTCACGGCGACCATCAGCGACAGCGCGATGACGTGCCACATCGACCAGGCGGTCATGTCGACGTCGCCACCGAGACCCAGCAACTGCGCAGCGGCGTGCATTTGCTGGCTCAGGAGCGCGGGCGCGAACGCAAAGATGAGGCCCGTCGCGATGAATGCGAGGCTCCAGAATCGTGCGAGGAGGCTGTAGCTGCGTTGCGGCGTGAGCGGCATGGGAGCGATCCTGCTGGTCCGGTTTGCGAACCTTGCTCCATGAAACTGACATGCCCGTCAGTTTTTCGCAAGCAAATCTGTCAGACCTGTCATTTTTTGAACTTGCCGTTCAAATCCCCGGCTGTTATCACCGGCGCTGAGGATCACATGGGCAAACGCGAGGACAACAAGGCGCGCAAACGCACTGACCTGGAGCAAGCAGCGCTGGAGCTGTTCTTGCGTCAGGGCTACGTGGCCACCAGCATTGAACAAATCGTTGCAGAAGCGAGTGTCGCGCGGGGCACGTTCTACCTGTATTTTGATGACAAGGAATCGCTCTTTCGTTCGCTCGTCGGCGCCGTGTTGGATCCGGTGGTCGATGCTTTGGTCGATACGCGCATGACCCTGGATGCGGCGGCGAGTTCAGCAGAAACGCAGGCGGCATACGCCTTTTTGGCCGCAGCCCTGGCGACCGCGGTGACTGAACATCCCGAGGCGACTCTGTTGTTCTATCGCGAGCAGCGGAGCCCGGGCACGATCGGCGATTGGCTGCGCAGCCGGCAAGGCCAGTTGGACCAGTTCGTCGTGGAACTGGTGCGGTCGCTGACGGAACGTGGGCTGATTCGCGCCCTTGCGCCTGAAGTCGCGGCGTTGGCCATTGTCGGCGCGATTGATCGGCTGGTATACGCTTGGCTCAGCGGCGTCGACTTGGGCGATCCTGCTGCCATCGGTCCTGCGGTCGTGCGGCTGTTCGGCGAAGGCTTGGTTCACGGGCCTTTGGCTTGACGCGCCCATCGGCCAAGCCCAGACTTCCTTGCTTGGGCACTGTGCGCGCGCGGGCGCCTTCAGGGACACGATCGGGAGGTTGAAAGTGGCGGCGGGGCGTTGTGATTTCAACAGAACGAGCATCGTGTCCTGCGCAGCGGCCTTGCTCGCCATCGTCGCGCTACCAGCGTGTGACGACACCGTTCCGATCGAAACGTGCAGCATCCAGCCAGGCGATCCAGCCTACGAAGCTGTTGAATCTCGCTGCGATGGCACCGACAACGACTGCGATGGCCTGACGGACGTCCTGCTCCCGATCGCCAGCAACTTGTGCACGACGGACGGCAAGGGCGCGTGCGGGCAGGGCTATGCGGGCTGCAATGGCTTGGTCAAGGAATGCCTGGTGCCGCCGACGATGCCGGAATCGAAGAATGGGCTGGACGATGACTGCGATGGCGTGGTCGACAACGCGGGCGAGGTGACGCAGGCGACGGCCCATGCGCGTATCGCGATGCCTGGCCAGGTGTGGACGGACGTGGCGCCGGGCGCGGCGGAACTGAACTTCTACCCGGTCATTTCCATGATCGACGCCATGAACCAGTCAGGCATTGCCTTTGACGCGCCAGATGCGGCGTCCACGCAGGCGACCGCCGACTGGAACCAGCTCTTCGCCGGCGATCTGTCGCCGTACACGATGCTCGTGGTGCCGGGCTACATGGACGAGTCGTTTTTGGGTCAAGGTCCAGAAGGCTCGACGAATCCTGCGGATGATCAACTCCTGAAGCTGCGCACGTGGGTGACGCAGGGCGGAACGCTGGTTTGGGTCAAGCCGGTGCAACCGTGGTCGGAGAATGGCGCAGGACCGGCAGCTGGCTCGCACGCGGCGGCCTTCCTGGATCTGGCCGGCGTTGTCACGGTGACAGCTCCGAACGATGTGGACACGATCGAGGTGTCCACCACCGCCCCGGCGACCTTCTATCTGGACAGTCCAACGGAGCGGCAGATTCATGTGATTGGCCGGTGGGAAGGCGCGACGTCACCCGACGTGCTGGCCTATGTACCCAACGCGAAGGCCGGAACGCAGGTCTTTGGCAGGGCGAAACACAAGGGCGTCGATCGCGGCGCGACCTGGCTGCGCCGACCGCTGGGCAAAGGCGCCGTCTACACCTTGGGCTGGGATCCGCTGGAAGGTGCTGTATCTACGTGTGATTTGAATTGCTTTTCGCCGGCGCGGGACATCGGCGTTGTGATGCTGCGGGGCATCGCGCAGGAGGCTGCGCATGGCCACGCCGTGTGGAAACACACCGTGCCGGGCGTTGAGTCGACCTTGCTCATTTCGACGCACGACATCGACGCCCCAGATTCTCACAACGCCAATCCTGCCTGGGGTGCGCCGGGGGCGCTTCAGGCAGCGCAGATCGAAAAAGATCTTGGCATCGTGGGTAGTTATCTGATCACGACCGACTACTACGTTGGCTACTTCAACCCGGACATCATCGGCGGGCTATGCGACCTCGGCACGTGTCCGGAAGCGGCGCATTCCGTGCTGCACCACGACATGCAGTCGATGCCAGCGGGCACGTGCACGGAGACCAAGGCGAATTACGACCCGACTTCGCCGACGGTCTGTGGCGAAGTGCGCGTCAGCGTGGAGATTCTCGACGGCCTGTTGCCCAAGGACCAGCCGATTCGCGCTTGGAGGACGCCTTACCTGCAGACACCGGCCACGCTGTACAAGGACCTGACGGATCTGGGGATTCCCTACGATTCGAGCTTTTCGGAAGGCGATGTTCTCGGCTCGCTCCCCACGTATGTGCCGAATAATGCAGGATTGCGAGAGGCTGGCGGGATCGGCGACGTGTACAGTTTTCCGATTGTCCAGGAGGACGGCCTGGGCGACGTGCTGGATGACGGCTCCTTCACGCGTCAGGAACTGCAGCTCGCCAATGCCGACACCTTCATGGGCCGCTGGACGTGGCCCTTGCTCGAGAACGCGCGCAACAATGGCTGGAGCACGATGCTTCTGCATCCGTCGTATGGCGTCGGCACCAGCGCCAACAACCTCGCGGTCAAGTTGGCGACGCTGCGGCGGTTTCTCACCCGCGCGATCGCCCAGGATCTCCGCGTGGAACGCATCACCGCGGCGGGCGATTTCTGGCGCGGCCGTCAGGGCACGACGGTCGATGCACACTATGTCTCAGGCAAGGGCTATCAGGGGACCATTCGCGTCGGCAAGCTGGACGCGCCGCATTTTTCCTTGGAATTTGGCGATAATCTGGCGACTTTCGATTGTCCCGACGGCGGCAAGAACCAGATCAAGGGGCGCCGCGTCGTCTTTGAGAAGCCCTTGGTGGCGGGCGCGACGCTGCTGTTCACCGCCACGACACCGTAGCGTCGCGGCCGCATCGCGCGGCTACACGTCCCGCGCAGATTCGCGCAATCGCGCCACTTCGGCGTCCGGCAGCGACCGGAGCACACGGCCTTGCAACGCCATCCAGCACGCCAACTCAAAGCAAGTTCCTCGCCGGACCACATTTTGCCAGGTTGCGCCGATGATCACTTGGCCGTGGTTCCGCATCTGCACCAACGTGACGTCGCGATCGCCGAATGCCTCCGCGACCGCGTTCGCCAGGTCCGCACTGCCCGGCGCGGCGTAGGGCACGAGCACAAACTTGCGAATGTAGGTCGGAATCTCGGGAATGAAATGGAGGTTGTCCGGCGCAGTGTCATCGCAGCCGAGCAGGGTCGCGGCCGGAGATTGGCCATGCAGCACGGCGCCCACGTTGGGTCGTGAGAGATAGACGCGCCGGTGCAAGTCTGATTCCACCGATGGCGGCGGTCCGGCCAGCCGCGTGCCGTCGCGCAGCGAAACGATGGACAGCGTGTCGAGCGCCAAACAACCGACCTCGACGCCCGAAGCGCTGATGACAAACCGATCTGCGTCCAGGCGCACGCTCACATTGCCGCACGTCGAGGCCGTCAGCCGCTCTCGCAGCACGGCATGGCCGAACTGAATCAACGCATCGCAGGCGGCCTCAAAGGTTCCCGGTCCGTGCATTCACACCCCGTCTGTTGGTACATGTCGGCCTGCGCACTGTCGCGCGGTCCGACGCAACGCGCAAGGCATTCCGGCGCGAAATTGTCACGACTTCATCGGATGGCTTGACGGCAGCGACCGAACCCGTGCAGCCTCCGTATGCGCCCCGCGTGGCGCGGGCTCTCCTCGATGGCGAATGCCGCTTCCTACCCACAATTGCTACGCATCGCCGTCCGCAACGTGCGCGGGAACCGTCGTCGCGCGCTGCTGGCGGGGCTGGCGATCATGCTCGGCGTGTTGTCGGTGACGACGCTGCGCGGCATGTTGAACGGCGTCCAGCACGCGCTGCGGTCGGAGACGATTGAGTCGCAAATCGGCGCGCTGCAAATTCACCGCGCCGGCTACATGTCGCAAGTCTTTGGCACGCCTCTGGATTTGGACATGGCAGTCGATGATGGGCTGTTCAGTCGATTGGAGCGGGTGCCAAACGTCAAGGCGGTCGCGCCGCGCATCAACTTCGGCGCGATGGTGTCGACGGGCGACGTGACCACCTTTGCGATGATCACGGCGCTCGACCCGGTGCGCGACGTCAAGGTCTGCCCGCTGCGGTACGAGCGCCTGTCGCAAGGTGAGCTGGCCAGTGTCAAACACCCGGATGGGCTCGTGCTGTCGGCTGAGCTGGCGCGACGCATCGGCGCCAAACCGCAGGCCGGCGATGTCGGGCGCATCGCGGTGCTGACCAATGACCACGATGGCAGTCTCAACGCCGTGGACACGCGGCTCATCGGTCTGAACGGGCTGCCGCGATCGCCGGGCCTGGAGACGCGCCTCGGGCTGATGGCCTTGCCGCACGCGCAGGAACTGCTGCGGATGCCGGGGCGCGCGACGGAAATTGCAGTCGCCGTACACGATTTGACGCGCCTGGAGGAGACCCGCGCGGCGTTGCAGAAGACGCTGGGCAAGGAATACGAAGTCTCGACGTGGCCGGAACTGGCACACGCGGTGGCGGACGCGACGGCGCTGCAGGACCAAATTCTCAAGCTGATTACCGCCATTTTGCTGGTAGTGGCGCTGGTCGGCGTGGTCAACACGATGCTGATGAGCGTGCTGGAACGGACTCGGGAAATCGGCGTCATGATGGCGCTCGGCATGCGGCGGCAGGCGATTGTCGTGCTGTTCGTCATGGAAGCGGCAGTCATCAATGTCGCCGCCGCGGTGCCGGGCTTGCTGGCCGCCTTTGGCTTGCTGGCCATTCTGGAACGCGTCGACGTGCACTTTCAGGCGCCCGGCGGGGGCGTTCTGCACATTCACCCGGAAGTGTTGCAGCGCGACCTTGAAGTCGTCTTGAGCGTCGTGGTGCTGGGCGCGCTGGCGGCGTCGATCTTTCCGGCGCTGCGTGCGGCCAAGCTGCGACCGGTGGAGGCGTTGGCCAACCAATGAGGGACCAAACGACTCATCCCGTGGCGGCGTTCTGGCGCACGCTGACCCTGGCGGCGCGTAACTTGACGCGCAACCGGCGGCGCACGGGCATTACGCTGCTGGGCCTGCTCCTCGGTGTCGCGGCGTCGCTGGTGCTGCAGGCGTTTGTCGCGGGCATCTTCTCGCTGCTGGGTGGTATCGTCGTTCAGGGGCGAACCGGTGCCATCCAGGTCCACCGCGTCGGCCACTTGCAGGCGGACCAGGACGCGTTGAGATTCACGCTGCCGCTCGACGCAGCGTTCATGGCGCGCCTCGCCAAGTTTCCGGGCGTCAAGGCGGTCACGCCGCGGCTCAGCTTTGAGGCGACGATCGGTAACGGCAGTCAGAGCACGCTGGCGCTGGTCACGGCCATTGATCCGGCAACCGAGGATGCGGTGTGCCCGGCGCGGTATGCCAACCTGATCGGCCGGCCGATCGCCAAAGGCGAAGTCGCGATGGCCGTTCTGGGTCTGAAGTTGGCAGACGGTCTGCGGGCGAAGAACGACGATGATTTGCAGTTGCTGGCCTCGGGCGTCAGCGGCCAGCCGAACCTGCTGGACGTCAAGTTGATCGGCAAGGTGCCGGCGGCGACGGAGATCGACGCGCGGCGGATGGTCATCACGACGCTGGCGCAAGCGCAGGCGCTGGTGCAGATGCCCGGGCGCGTGACGGAGTTTGCGATCGCGTTGCAGCGCGACGATCAAGCCGACGAAGTGCGCGACGCGCTGCAAGCCGAATTGGGCCATGACTATCAGGTCGTTTCATGGCTGGACCTGTTGCCCCAGGTGCGTTCGATGCGCCTGCTGTTGCGATCGGTCCTGAAAGTTGTGGTCGGTGTGCTGCTGCTGCTGCTGGTGGCGGCGGTGGCGAACACGATGCTGATGAGCGTGTTGGAACGGACGCGCGAGATCGGCACGATGCTGGCGCTGGGCATGAAGCGCGAGGCGATTGGCCGGCTGCTGCTGGCGGAAGCGAGCGTGCTGGGCGCGCTGGGGACGCTGCTCGGTATGGGCGTGGGGCTGTTCATCGTGCACTTGTTGTACACCCATGGCGTGACGTTCCGGCCGCCGGGTGCGGACGTGCCGGCGACGATGCACCCCGATGTGGACATGGTCTCGGTGGCGATCACGGTGGCGATCGCGTTTGTCGGCACCGTGCTCGCGGGCGTGGGTCCGGCGAAGCGCGCGGCAAAGCTGAGTCCGGCGGAATGCCTGCGGGCGGTGTGAAGGCGTTGGCGGCGGGAATCAGGAAGTGGCACACTGCCGCAACGGAGGTCGCATCATGAAGTGCATCGTCTTGGCAGGAACCCTTTGGCTTTGCGCTTGCGGCGCCACGACTAGCAGCGGTGGCGGTTCGAGTGACGTCGGCGGCACGGACGCGCTGTCCGATGTGCAGGGCGCGCAGACTGGCGACATCCAGGCCGACGTCAAGGACGGGCAGGGCACCGACGTCACCGTCGACACGGTCGATGTGCAGGACACTTCGGATGCTGCTTGCCCAAGCGACCCAGGCGGAGCCTGCTGTTGCGCCGGCGACGTTGCCGCCAACTTGACGTGCAGCGCCGGCGCGTGGACCTGCCCGGCCGGCTACGGCAAGTACTTTGGCGACCAGTGCAATGGCTCGAAATGTGGCGGACCTTGCTCGTTGCCATGCCCGATGGACGCTGGCGAGACCGATACCAGCAAGGACGATACCGGCCCCGGCCCGGACGCCGACAGCAGCCCAGCGGCCACCCTCTGCACGTCCACTGGTGGCACCGTCTACTCCGGCCAATGCTGCTCCAGCGCCAACGACTTCCCCGACGAATGCGGCATCGGCGGCTGCACGTGCGCCCCGCAGTATCTGAAGGACATCCATCGCTGCAATTGCGGTGCAGGGAAATGCTTCAAGACGGGCACGGGCTGCAATTGAGGCGCCGGCTATTTCGCTGACTCCAGCCACTCCACCAGCGCACCTGCCGTCGATCTTGGATGCGCAAAGCGCACGGGCAATCCCTCCGCGCCGATCGTCGGTTCCGTGCCCAGCAGCGTCATCCCCTGCGCGCTCGCGTGGGCGGTGGCTTGGCCGATGTCGTTGACTTCCAAGCACACGTGGTGAAGGCCGCCACCGCGCTTGTCCAGGAACGCCTGGATCTCGCTGTGTTCGCCCAGCGGGGCCAGCAATTCGATCATCGTCTCGCCGCAGCGCAAAAACGCGATCTTCAGCCCCTTCTCCGGCATCTCGACCAGCTTTTCCACCTTCAGCCCCAAGCCATCGCGCCACACCGCCAGCCCTTCTTCCAGCGATTTCACGGCGATACCCAGATGATTGATGCGTTTGGGTTCTTGCGTCATGCTAGCCTCCTGTCGTCCGCATGACTTCGTGTCATGCGGCGGGCTGCGGGTCAAGTGTCCGGGTGTCCGGGCAAGCGTAAGCGCGCAGCGTGCGCCCCGAGCCGTCCGGAACTGCGGCGCACTGTGCCCCGGCAGGCGCACTGTCAGACGTGAGCGTTCCGAAACTACCAAGCGCCCCGACCGGGCGCGCGATCGCAAACCAGGCAGCAGCCATCACCCGCCCGCTCTTTCCGCCCGAGTCCAATGATCGAATTTCGCAACATCTACAAGTCTTTCGGCTCCAAACACGTGTTGCGCAATGTGTCGCTCACGGTCGACACCGGCAAGATCGTGTTCATCGTCGGCATCTCAGGCGCCGGCAAATCGGTGCTGGTCAAGCATTTGGTTGGTTTGATGCGGCCGGACGGCGGACAGGTGATTCTGGACGGCCAGGACATCACAAACCTGGAAGAAAAGGCCTTTTATCCCGTGCGGATGCGCTGTGCGATGGTGTTCCAGCATTCGACCCTGTTCGATTCCATGTCGCTGGTCGAAAACGTCATGCTGCCGCTGCGCAAGCACAAGGGCATCGAGGGCGCGCAAGGCCGCACAACGGCGATGGAATTCCTGCGCCGGGTGCAGATGGACCACATGGCGGACAAATTTCCATCGGACATCGGTGACGGCTTGCGCAAGCGCGTGGCGATCGCCCGCGCGCTGACGCTTTCGCCCGAATTTGTGATCTTTGACGAACCGACGACTGGCCTCGATCCGCTGGCCGCGGCCAACGTCGATCAGCTCATCCGCCAACTCAGCGATGAACAAGGCGTCACATCGATCGTCGTCAGCCACGATCTGCGGTCGATCTTCACGGTCGCCGATCGCATTGCTATGATTTACCAAGGCGAAATCCGTTTGGACGGCACGCCTGAGACGTTTCGCCAGACGGACGATCCAATCGTTCAGCAGTTCATCCGTGGACTTGCCGAAGGTCCGATGGTGTTGTAGACGGTACGCCCGTTCAGGAACCAGGAGCCGCGTGAAAGAGAAGTCCATCGAGGTCAAGGTCGGCGCGCTGGTCCTCGTTTGCGCAGCGCTGCTCATCGGTTTCATCTTTGTCCTCGGGGACATGGGCGGTTCCGGCGGCTTCACGCTCCACGTGGACTACGCGACCGCCAGCGACATCAAACCCGGCGCGCCGGTCAAGATCGCAGGCGTGAACGCCGGCAAGATCAAAGGCATCGAGTACTGGGGCGGCAAGAAAGACCCGGTCACCGGCCGCCGCGTGATCGTGCGCGTGACGCTCAATCTGGATCCGGCCAAGGGCGCTACGCTTCACAAGGACGCGGAATTCTTCATCTCGACGCAAGGCATTCTCGGCGAAAAGTACATTGAAGTCGATCCGGGTACTTACGAACAGCCGTTTTTGCGATCCGGGCAAGTTGCGATGGGCGAACCGCCGTTGCGTATGGAAATTCTCGGCCGGCAGCTGACCAAATTCGCTGGCTCCATCACGCGGATTCTGGAAAAGAACGAGGACGTCGTCCACAACGTGCTGGTCCACACCGATGAAACGGTGCTGGAAGCCAAGAAGACGGTAACGGATGCGGACAAGTTGATCGTCGACAACCGGGAAGCTGTGACCAACCTGATCCAGCGCCTCGACCACACGAGCGAGAAGCTGGACAAAATGATCGCCGCCGTGGAGGGCGCGGTCGGCGACGGCAAGCAGTTGAAGGCGACGCTGAAACACGCGGAGTCGATTACCGAGAAGGTCGACAGCGCGGCCGATCCGGTGCTCAAGGACGCCAAGCAGATCACCAAAAATCTGCGGACGCTGTCGGAGAAGCTGCGCGACAACCCGACGACCGAAGTCCTGCTGGGCGACGCGGGCCATCAGAAGGTCATCAACGTGCTGAATCGAGTCGACGGCGCGATGGAAGACGTCCAGGAAGTCACCAAGAACGCGCGGACTGGGCGCGGCACAATCGGTGGTTTGCTGATGGATAACGAGCTGTTCATGGACCTGAAGCTGATGCTCAAGGACCTGAAGCGGCATCCCTGGAAGTTCATCTGGCGCGAATAGCCCGACCGCCGCTTGGGGCGCGCCCCGGCGTTGCTCGTCACGGGCCAACCTCGATGAACGTCAAGCTCGCCTTCGGCCGGCCCGCTACTCGCGCCTTGGACCGCAGCCCAAATCGGCGGCCGGGTCGGTTGGTTGGGTGATTGGGCGCGCTCTGCGCTGACAGGCGCTTTGCCCGCCACTTCACAACAAACGTTGGAACGCGTATACCCGTTCAGGCAGTTGTGGAGCGAAGACCGCGCGAGATCGGACATCAATCCCTATCGGCTCGACGAACAGCGTCGTTCGCTGGTTGCTCCTCGCATTTCTCTGCATGCCTGCGCCGGTTCTGGCCATCGACAACGCCAAGACCGCTGTGACGATGGTGCAACTCGCGGCCAAAGCGTATGAGGCTGGCGATTTTGCCAAAGCGGCCGAGCAAGACGCCAAAGCGTGGCACTTGGACCCGCAGCCGGCGTACCTGTGGGCGCTCGCGCGGGCTGAGCATCTGGCGACGCTGCTCGACCCTGCGACCGAGCACTATCGCGCCTTCATCGCCTTGGCCGATGCCGAGCCGGCGCGGGTGGTCAAAGCTCGGCAGTACCTGCTGGAAGCCGAGGTGGAGCTGATCAAGGTGCGTTCGCGCGCTGCCGAGGCGGCGATGCAGTCCGGCAAACCCGCGCTGGCCGCGGAGTTGTACCTGAGTGCGCTCAAAGTAGTGCCGACGCAGATGGAGTTCCTGTTCAAAGCCGCGGTGGCGGAGCAGATGGCCGAGCAGTGGCAGTCAGCGCTGGAGCATTTCGAAGGCTATCTGTCCCGGGCACCCGTGGATGCGCCGGATCGCAGTCAGGCGGTGGCGCGCCAGACGTGGCTGCGGCAGAAATTGGGCTTGAAGGCACAGCAGGCTACAGTGGCTCCCGTGGTTCAACCGGTCGTCGTGCCGCCGGTCGAGCCTGCCGTCAAGCCGCCAGTCCAGGAGCCAAAGCCCATTCAGCCAGCCGTGGCGGTCGCGCTGCCCAATAGCGCGCCACCTGCCATCGTGCCGCCCAACGTTGCAGCGCCGGATCAGCGACCGGTGCGCGCGGTGGAAACGGTGGTCCACAAGCCGGCGGAGCGTCCGACTTGGCCGGGCTGGACGCTGGTTGGCGCTGGTGCGGCGCTTGCGGTGGGCGGCGCCGCGCTGCTGATTGCCGTGCAGTCCGACGCCAACGCGATTACTACTGCTCAGCAGCATGCCGTTGGCGAACTGATTACCGGCGTGACCTACGCCGATGCCGCGGCTCGGGTGTCGAGCGCGAACACGCGGATCGGCGTCGGCTGGGCGCTGATGGGCACGGGCGTGGTCGCGGCCGGCGTGGGCACGTGGCTGTTGCTGCGCGGCGACAGTGCCAGGTCGGCTTTGCTGCCGACGAGCAACGGCGCGATCTGGCTGGTGCAATTCTGATGAAAAAACCGGCGATGCGCGTTTGTTGCCTGTGCTGCTTGCTGGTGGCGTCGTCGTGCGTGCAATTGGCGCCAAAGGAGCAATTTGCTTCAGAGCAGGCGGTCGTGGACGCGGACACGGCGCTGGCTGAGACGGCAGATGCGGATGCCGGCACGGATGCGGCTGAAACCTTGGATGGTGACAGCGGCGACGCTGGAGATAGCGAAGACACGGCAGATTGTGCAGACACGGCGCAAGATGGTGTGGACGCTGGCAGCGATGCGGCGGACGCTGTTGACGCAATGGATGCAACGGACGCATCTGAAGCCGATGTCGCCGCGGTTGTCGATGTGGATGTTTCTGAAACGGGCGCCGGCGATGCTGCCGGGAGCGATGGCGACAGCGCGGATGCGGCGACGGACGCGCTGGTGACTGATGGTGACGCCGTTACCGCCGACACCGACGCTGCTGGCACGGACGCCGCCGGCACAGACGCTGACGTGACGACGGACATAGCTGACGTCGTCGACGTCACCGATGCCGCGGATGTCGCCGCTGAGGATGCCACAGATGCTGCGGCGGACGCGTCGGCCAGCGATGCCGTCCTGGACGCAGACGACACCGACGCACCCGATGTGGACGCAGCGCAAGAGGACACCGATTCCGGCGTGGCCGATGCTGGGGCTGACGTCACCACCGTCACCTGCACCGTCGCCGGCTGCGACGATGGCAACGTCTGTACCACCGATGCCTGCGACGTCAGCCAGGCCTGCCAGCACACTGCCAACGCCGAGCCATGTTCTTCCGACAGCCTCATCTGCACCACCGACACGTGCTCCGGCGGCGCGTGCATCCACGCCATCCAGGCCGGCGCGTGCCTGATCGGCGCCACCTGCTGGACCGGCGGCGACTGGGACCCCGCAACGACGTGCCGGCTGTGTGCGCCGTCCAAGAGCAAGGAGAGCTGGACGCTGGGCGCCAACGCGTGCTTCATCGGCGGAGCCTGCGTGACCAGCGGCGCCACGCAGTCGACTGGCTGCCAAGTGTGCCTGCCGGCGAGCGCCACCGACGCGTGGAGCGACGTCGCCGGCAACTGCAACGACGGCAATGCATGCACGAGCAGCGACGCGTGCCAAAGCGGCAGTTGCACGGGCACCGTGACCCCCTGCACGGACGGTTTTCCTTGCACCACCGATACCTGTGACACCAGTACAGGCTGCCTCCACACGCCGGACAACGGCAAGTGCGACGACGGCATCGCCTGCACCACCGACGCGTGCAGCGCGAGTTCGGGCTGTAGCCACACCGCGGTCAACAGTGCCTGTGACGACAACACCGGTTGCACGACCGACACCTGCAACGCCGCAACCGGCTGCGTCCACCCGTCGGACGGCACCACCTGCAACGACGGCAATGTCTGCACCAGCGATGTGTGTACCAGCGGCAATGGCGCGACCGGATGCAGTCACAGCAACGTCGGCGGGACTTGCAGCGACGGCAACGCCTGCACCACGGGCGATACTTGCAACGCGGGCACTTGCAAGGGCACAGGGCCGGTCTGCGGCGATGGCACTTGTACATGCGGCGAGACCGTCGTCTCTTGTGCCGCCGACTGCGTCGTGAACCCCTGCGGCAACGGCACCTGCGACGGTGACGAGACTGTGCCCAGTTGTCCGGCTGACTGCGGCTTTCTGGTCAAGCATCTGGGCAGCGCGTGCACCACACCGGGCAGCAAGGATGTGTGCGGCAATGGCTTTTTCTGCGTAGCGCGCAGCAGCGCCGGCGGCGGCAACGTCTGCGTCGCCGACTTCTCCACCTGGCTGCCGACACCCGACTCGCATCCTGCGGCGGACTTCACGGAGTACACGGACTATGTGACCGACAACAAGTCCAAGCTGTCATGGGCCAAAGTGCCGCTGGCGGGCGTTGCCTGGAGTTCGGCGCTGACGGCCTGCAACACCGCGAGCTACGGCGGTTTCAACGACTGGCGGGTGCCGACGCGCGCGGAGATGTTGTCGCTGACGGACCGGACCAAGCAGCAACCGGCGTGTTCAGCGCCAAACATGACGTGGCCAACGGATCAATGGGCCTATTGGTCGAGTGTGCCGTGGGTTTCGGGCGGCTACGCCTGGGCCGTCTACTTCGCCGACGGCTTCAGCTCCAGCTTCGCTACATCCAATTCCTCTCGGGTCCGGTGTGTGCGGTAGGGCTGCTTCGACGGGACGTATTGACACTTTGACCTCTTGACATTTTGCCCTGAAACCGCGACGGTCACGGCGCGACCGCGTCCTTGAAATCTATGAAAATATAATGAATACAAGCAATTGCCCCCCCCAGCCAACCTGATTCTGCCGCCGCGGTCGGCGCGTTCAGCCGCGGCGCGCACTACGCCAACCTGCCGATCTTCCGTGCCGCAAGCGAACTCGCGCTGGCGGTCGAACTCGCCGTGGCCCGCATGGCGCGCCGCAACAAGTTCGGCTTGGGCGCGGAACTGCGCGCGCTGGCGGTAGCAATCTTGCTGGACGTCGCTCGCGCCAACCGGCGGGCAACCCGGCAGGAAGTGCTGGATCGGCTGTGCGATAACGCCGAGAGCTTGAAGATTCTGCTGGAGCACGGGCGCCGTCTGGAGGCCTTCGCTGGCCTCGCAGAGTACGCCGATCTGGCACAACGAACGGTGGAAGTGGCACGCCAGGCAGAAGGCTGGCGTCGCCACGGTGTGAGCGGGCCAGAACGGTCAGGGCGTCCAAGCGAAAGCGAGGCACCGTGAACCGGCGTGCCCATTTTGTTCCCGTGCGGTCCGTCCGCCACGCCCAAGCGGACGTGGCAGAAAAACCGCCCGTGCGCTCGCGGCGCCCTCGCAAGTTGGCGGGTGCCGTGCCGTGCGGGCTCGCGGGCTTGCCCGCACAAAAGCGACGGATCTCGATGCCGTGGGTTTCGGGCGGCAACGCCTGGAACGTCAACTTCGACGACGGCAACAGCAACAGCGACGACACATCCAATACCAATCGGGTCCGGTGTGTGCGGTAGGGCTGCTTCGATGGGAACACGAGCGACATCGGGCATGCCCGAAAATACGTTGCGGATCTGGCGGGCTCTTTGGGCCGCGGCCAGACGCGCGGCGCGTCGCAAACGGCGAAAGGGTGCAGTCGCGGCGTTTGAGCTGCGGGCGTTGGATCATGTCAACGACCTCGCAGTGACGCTTGCCGACGGCACTTGGCAGCCGAAACCCGGATTTGTGTTTGTCACCAGCAAGCCCAAGCACCGGGAGATTCACGCCGCGCGGTTTGAGGACCGCGTTGTCCACCATCTCATCATGGCCCACCTCGCGCCGGAACTGGAAAGGCGTTTCTCGCCTGCCAGCTATGCATGTCGCGTCGGCATGGGTACGCACGCCGCCGCAGAGGCACTGCGCAGTTGGCTTTGGCGGCTGTCCCGGCGCGGCCAGCAGCGCGTGTGGGTGCTGAGGATGGACGTCAAAAACTTCTTTCACACCATCCACTTGCCGACGTTGGCAGACGTTTTGCGTCGGCCGATCGCATGCGTCATGGCAGCGCACAGCCGCCCGCCGTTCGACTTGAACGCTGCGGTACAGGCTATCCTCAGCGACCGCCCGGGTTTGCGCGCCGTGCGCGTCGGGCGGCTCCGTGAGTTTGCCCACGTGCCGGAGCACAAGCGCTTGGCCGCGCAGGCGAACGATCGTGGTCTGCCGATCGGCAACCTGACCAGCCAGTGGTTCGCCAACGCCTACCTGGACGGCTTGGATCACTTTGTCCGGCGTACCCTCGGCTTTCGCGGCTATGTTCGGTACATGGATGACTTTGTCGTCTGCGACACGGACCCGCAGCGTCTGGAAGCGGCTCGCCAGCGCATCACTGCGTGGCTGGGCGTGCAGCGCAAGCTTGCCGTTCATTGCGATTGGCCCCTGGTTGTCGCTTCGGACGGCGTCGATTTCATCGGCCACATCGTGCGCCCGAGCTACGCGCTGGTGCGTCGGCGCGTGGTCATCGCGGCGCACGACCGGCTGTGGCGACGTCAGGCAGCGCTGCGACCGCGACGGCTTGAAGCGGGGCAGACCGTCCGGCTGCCCGGTGGACTGGTGGTCGACGGACCCGCGGCGATCTTTCCACTGGCGGCGGGGCCCTTGCGCGCGCTCCGCGATGGCTGGGCGGCGTTCACGGCGGCAACGCGCCAGGCTGCTGGCTGGGCGTTGCGCCAACGCATGCGTCGTCTGCATCCCTTCGTGGCCTTTCATCTGGACGACCGCCGTGGCGCGATGCGCTTGCGCTACGCTTGGGGCGCCGGGCGACCCACGGGCCAGCCCGATCTGTCGCTGCGCCGGCAGATCGATCGTTTGCTCGCTCGGCGACGCGACGTCGTTGGGCTGGTGCAGGTTGGCAGTCATGCGGAACTGCTGCGGCCATTCGATTGGCGGCGTTTGCGCGTGCCACCGCACAGGCTTGGCCGCGCGCGGTTCGGCGCGGGCACGCCAGCAGCACGCGCAGGCGCGCTGGTCGCCCGCAGTCTTGCGCGGGGCACGCCCGTGCTGTGGATTGCTGAAACAGGTGGTCGGGCCGGGCCGCTGGCGGAACGCATGCCGACAGCCTTGGTCACGCCGCTTGGGCGGACGATTGGCTACTGGAGGCAGCGAGCGGGCACCGATTGGCCGGCGCATGGCAGACCAGCGTGGCCGTTGCGCCACTGCCGGGCGCTGCGGCGTGGTGGCGGGTGTGCCCGACAGCACGCCCGCTCACTCACGTGCGCGGTTCCACGGGCTGGCCCGCCTGATGGGGCCGGGCATCAACCGGGCCAACCCATGGCGCTGTCTTCCGGTCAGTACCTCTTGCCATTTGCCGCGTCAACCGTCACGATCGCCTTGGCCCCACGGTCGCCGGACAAGCCATGATCCTCCGCAGAATTCTTTTGCTTCTCTTGCTGTTGGCCATCGCCACGCCGTCCTGGTTGTGGCTGCGCAAGCGTCTGCCCGTGCCTGTGCCCGCCACCGCAGTCGCCGGCCGCTTTGCCACGCAGGACAGCGGCGTCACCGTCCTGGACCGCATCAGCGGCCTACACTGGCAACAGGGCTTTTCAGCCAGCACGATGACCCAGGCAGCGGCGCTGACGTGGTGTAGTGCCAACACGCCAGCACTTCCCGGCAGTGGCTGGCGGCTGCCGACCAGTCACGAACTGGACGACTTGGCAGATACGCAGACGAGCAGCCCAGCCATCGACGCGGTTTTTGCCGGCACGCCAAACGAGTATTTCTGGAGTGCCACGCCGTGGGTTTCGGGCGGCTACGCCTGGTACGTCAGCTTCGCCTACGGCTACAGCTCCAGCTACGACACATCCTTTACCTTTCGGGTCCGGTGTGTGCGGTAGGGCTGCTTCGACGGCGACATTTGGACGCCTTGACCCTTGACCCTTGCCCGATTGGGCCCTGGAACCGCGACCAATAGCGAGCGCCTGTCGCAGCCCCGCGCGCCGCACCCACTACCCCGCCTGCACACCCGCTGGCGCAAGTCCCGCGATTCCGCTACCTTCATCGTCGGAGGTCACCATGCCGCTTGCCGCACCCAAAGGACCCAAAGCAGCCACCTATCAGGACCTCGTCGACCTGCCCGAGCACGTCGTTGGCGAGATCATCGATGGCGGGCTGGTGGTCAGTCCCCGTCCCGCGCCG
Source organism: uncultured Myxococcales bacterium (assembly GCA_903924465.1). GTDB lineage: Bacteria > Myxococcota_A > UBA9042 > UBA9042 > UBA9042 > CAIYBN01. The sequence goes on from CAIYBN010000115.1 coordinate 38,106, forward strand.
CCGCACACTTGGGCGACTTCGGTCGCGGGCGGAGATCTGTCTTCGCCGTTTCATCGCAAGTCGGCAGATTCACACGGACCGGGCGGTTGGTGGATCATCGACGAGCCGGAACTGCACCTCGGCCGGCACGTGCTCGTCCCCGATCTCGCGGGCTGGCGGCGCGAGCGCATGCCGACTTGGCCGGCTACCGCGTGGTTTGAACTGCCGCCCGACTGGGTGTGCGAGGTCGTTTCGCCGCGTTCCGCCGGCCACGATCGCATTGCCAAAGCGCGCATCTACCGCGAATGCGGCGTGCGGTGGTATTGGCTGGTTGATCCGATCGGCCGTTTTGTCGAGGTGCTGGAGAACAGCGGCGATCGTTGGTCGATCGCCGGCACCTGGAGCGGCGACGACGCGGACGCGCGCATCCCGCCATTCGACGCCGTTGCGATCGATTTGGCGCGCTGGTGGGAAGGCAGCGAAAGTTCTCAAGAAACGTGACGGTTTGCCCGTGGGCCGGCGCCCGGAAGGGCGCAAGTCCATCGGATGAGCCGCCCGGATCGCGCCGCCGCTGCCCTCGTGCCGCGTACCTTTGTCCGTAAGCGTTCCGAAATCTGCTCCTGCTGATTCGCCTGAGCACCATGCGCCGCCGCAAACCATTTCGGACGCCGCAGGGCAAAACCGCTTGACAGCCGTGACTGCATGCCTCATCATTGCGCCCCCACGGTCGGAAGACCTTGGTCGCAAGACCAGACACTTCCTGCAAAAATCCGTGTCCCGCCATCGGGAAAGGAGCCTTCGCAGCAACGCCTCACGGCCGCGCTGCAAGAGGAACAGCTGCCGATAACAGCCGTTCCCTCCGCGAAGGCACGATGGCCGCTATCCCCTCGGAGGATAGCGAACGCGCAGGCGCCCATCGCCGAACGCGACCCAGAGATGGGTCCCATTCGGTAGAGGCGTCTCCCGCGACGGGAGTTCAGGCTGGAGCCCACTCGGTTTCGCCTGCATTCCTTTCGGCGCATTCGCACTCTGGGTCGGTCCCGCGCAGTGGTCCGTGTGCAGATGATGCGTCCTTTCAGGCAGTTGCCGGATGGGATCAGAGCGGATCGCGATTGCGACCGCCGGACTGATAGCGAGAACGCCCTGTTCCCGAGAATGGAGTGAGAACGTATGCCGACGATCAACCAGCTGGTACGCGCCCAACGCGATCTCAAGCACGTCAAGACCAAGGCCCCGGCGCTGCAGGCCTGCCCGCAGAAGCGCGGCGTTTGCACCCGCGTTTACACGACCACGCCCAAGAAGCCGAACTCGGCACTGCGCAAAGTGGCTCGCGTTCGCTTGTCGAACGGCATGGAAGTGACGTCGTACATCCCCGGCGTCGGTCACAACCTGCAGGAACACAGCATCGTGCTCATCCGCGGCGGTCGCGTCAAAGACCTCCCCGGCGTGCGCTACCACATCGTGCGCGGCAGCCTGGACACCACCGGCGTCGCGGGTCGCAAGCAGAGCCGTTCCAAGTACGGCGCCAAGCGTCCCAAGTAAGAACTGAAAGTTTGCTGAGAATCTGAGGAGTTTCCCATGCCACGTCGCCGCGAAGTACCCAAGCGCCCCATCACGCCGGACCCGAAGTTCCGTGATCAACTGGTCGCCAAGTTCGCCAATTGCCTGATGTATGACGGCAAGAAGTCGGTTGCTGAAGCCGTGTTGTACAACGCGCTCGAGAAAGTCGAGTCGCGCGGTAAGGACGATCCGCTAAAGCTGTTCCGCACCGCGCTGGACAACATCCGCCCGTCGGTGGAAGTGAAATCGCGTCGCGTCGGTGGTTCCAACTACCAGGTGCCCGTGGAAATCCGCCCGGAGCGCCGCAACGCGCTGTCGATTCGCTGGCTGATTCAGGCCGCCCGCGCCCGCGGTGAAAAGTCGATGGAAGAGAAGCTCGCCAACGAGATTCTCGACGCCGCTGCCGGTCGCGGTACGGCCGTCAAGAAGCGTGAAGACGTGCACCGTATGGCGGAAGCCAACAAGGCGTTCGCCCACTACCGCTGGTAGTCCGACCGCAAGTCTTCTTTGTCCTGAACGTTCCTGTTTCGCCTCTGGAGTTCCCCGTGCCCCGTACTCAACCGCTCGCAAATTTCCGCAATATCGGCATCATGGCCCACATCGATGCGGGCAAGACGACGACGACCGAGCGTATCCTGTACTACACGGGCCGCCTGCATAAGATCGGCGAAGTGCACGATGGCGCGGCCACCATGGACTTCATGGAACAGGAGCAGGAGCGCGGCATTACGATCACGTCCGCCGCGACCCAGTGCCAGTGGAAAGGCAAGACAATCAACATCATCGACACGCCCGGCCACGTCGACTTCACCATCGAAGTGGAGCGCTCGCTCCGCGTGCTCGATGGCGCCGTCGCGGTGTTCTGTGCAGTCGGTGGCGTGCAGCCGCAGTCTGAAACGGTGTGGCGTCAGGCCAACCGCTATCACGTCCCGCGCATCGCGTTCGTCAACAAGATGGACCGCACCGGCGCCAACTTTGATCGCGTCGTCAACGACATGCGTGAGCGTCTCGGCGCCCGCGTCGTGCCGTTGTACTTGCCGATCGGCGCCGAGGAGAACTTCAGCGGCATCATCGATCTGCTGTCGATGAAGGCGTTCATCTTTGATGAAGCGGCTTCCGGCATCAAGTGGGACGTGGAAGAGATTCCGGCGAACATGCTGGCTGACGCGCAAAAAGCCCGTGAATTCCTGATGGATGCCGCGGTCGAAAGCGATACCGATGCGATGGAGCGTTACCTGAATGGTGACGAGATTCCGGTGGCTGAAATTACGTCGCTCATCCGCAAGGGTGTGCTCGCGATGGCGTTCATTCCGGTGCTGTGCGGTTCCGCGTTCAAGAACAAAGGCGTGCAGCAGCTGCTCGACGCCGTGACGGACTACCTGCCGTCGCCCCAGGACATCAAGCCGGTTGCCGGTCACATTCCGGAAGGCGAAAAGAATGCCGGCGACGCGATCTTCCGCGAAGCCAAAGACGACGCGCCGTTCTGCGGCTTGGCGTACAAGCTCTGGACGGACCCGTTCATCGGTCACCTGACCTACGTCCGCATTTACAGCGGCACGATGGTCGTGGGCGATGCGGTGATCAACTCGAATACCGGCAAGGGCGAGCGCATTGGCCGCATCATGCGGATGCACGCCAACAAGCGCGAAGACATCAAGGAAGCGTATGCCGGCGACATCGTCGCGGTGGCAGGCTTGCGTGACACGATCACGGGCCACACGCTGTGTGACACCAAGGCGCCGATTGCGCTGGAACTGATGAAATTCCCGGAACCTGTGATCTCGGTCTCGATTGAGCCGGAGAACAAGGACGAGGAAGAGAAACTCGGCAAAGGTCTGACCAAGCTGGCGCGCGAAGATCCTTCGCTCCGCTTCTTCACCAACGAAGAGACGGGCCAGACGCTGATTGCCGGTATGGGCGAATTGCACTTGGAAATCATCGTGGACCGCCTCAAGCGCGAGTTTAAGGTGATCGCCAAGGTCGGTCGTCCGCAGGTGGCTTATCGCGAGACGATTACCCAGAACGCTGAGGTGGACTACAAGTACGCCAAGCAGACGGGCGGTCGCGGCCAGTACGGCCACGTGTGCATTCGCATTGCGCCGCAGGAAGCGGGCAAGGGCTATGAATTCGCTGATGAAGTCAAGGGCGGCGTGATTCCGAAGGAATACATTCCGGCCGTCGACAAGGGCATCCAGGACGCGATGTCCAATGGTACCTTGGCTGGCTTTCCGCTGGTCGACATCAAGGCGACGCTGTTCTACGGCTCGTACCATGAAGTCGACTCCAACGAAATGGCTTTCCGCATCGCGGGTTCCATGGCGTTCAAGGAAGCGGTCTCCAAGGCCAAGCCGGTCCTGCTCGAACCCATCTTCGCGATGGAAGTCGAAGTGCCGGAAGACTACATGGGCGACATCATTGGCGACTTGAATAGCCGCCGGGGCCGCATCACCAATCTGGGTGAGCGCGGTGGTTCGCGGACGATTGAAGCGGAAGTGCCGCTGGGCGAAACCTTCGGGTACGCCACGGATCTGCGTTCGCGCACCCAGGGTCGCGGTACCTACACGATGCAGTTCAGCCACTACGCGCCGGCTTCGTCGTCGGTGTTGGCTGAAATCGTCAAGAAGAACGGCTAGTCAGGCTCGTTTTAGCAGTTTGCAGGAGTAATCGTCATGGCAGGTCAACGCATTCGCATCCGGCTCAAAGCCTATGATTTCAAGTTGCTGGATCAGTCCGTCAGCGAAATCATCACGACCGTCCGCACCACGGGCGCGCGCATTGCCGGGCCGATTCCGCTGCCGACGCGGATCAACAGCTACACGGTGCTGCGTTCGCCGCACGTGGACAAGAAGAGCCGCGAGCAGTTTGAAGTGCGCACGCACAAGCGCCTGATCGACATCCTCGATCCGACGCAGCAGACCCTGGACGCGCTCATGCGTCTGGATCTGGCGGCGGGCGTCGCGGTTGAGATCAAGACCTGAAAGCCGGACGACAGCGAATACATGGAGCTGGCAACGCAAAGCGTTGAGTCCGGCGCGCAAGTTGGAAACGTTTGAATCACTAGAAGAGAGGGCAGTCATGCCAAAGTTCGCCATCCTCAATACCCAAGCCAAGCCCGTCGGCGAGATCGAACTCGCGGACTCGGTGTTTGCTGCGGAAATGAAGCCGTACCTGCACTGGGAAATCGTGCGCAACCAGCTGGCCTCGCGCCGCGCCGGTACGCACTCGGTCAAGACGCGCATGACTGTGCACGGTACGACCAAGAAGGCGCTCAAGCAGAAGGGCTCGGGCGGTTCGCGTCACGGCTCGAAGAAAGCGCCGATCTACCGCGGCGGCGGTGTGGCCCATGGACCGCATCCGCGCAACTACAGCTACACGGTGCCGAAGAAGGTTCGCGCGGCCGCTCTGCGCTCGGCGCTGACGACGCGCGCTTCGACGGGTGACCTGCTGGTTATCGATCAGTTCGCGTTTGCCGCGCCCAAGACCAAGGAGGCTCTGGCCATTCTCGGTCGCCTGGGCACGAGCAAGGCGCTGGTGGTGACGGCTGATGAGCAGTCCAACCTGCACCTGTCGATTCGCAACCTGAAGACTTCCAAGTACATCCGCGCGGAAGGCGTGAACGTGTTTGACGTGCTCAAGTACGACAAGCTGATCCTGACCGTCGACGCCGCGAAGGCGCTCGAGACCCGGTTGGCCTAGTTTTCTATCTTTGCCCCGAGGTGCCCCATGGGCCTGCATTTGACCCAAGTTCTGATTCGTCCGCTGATTACCGAGAAGAACAACATTGCGCGTGAATCGCTCAACGTTGTGGTCTTCGAAGTGCACCGCGACGCCAACAAGCCGATGATCAAGGCCGCCGTCGAACAGCTGTTCGGCGTGAAGGTGGACTCGGTGCGCACCCAGCAGAAGCCGGGCAAGCTGCGTCGCGTCGGCAAGTTCTCTGGCCATCGTGCGGACGTCAAAAAGGCGTTTGTGCAGGTTGCGAACGGTCAGCAGATCGAGTTCTTTCAAGGCGTTTGATAGCGTCGGCCCACGGGCCTAAGCGTTTCGGAGTTCGAAATGGGCATCAAGAAGTACCGTCCTTACAGCGCAGGCACCCGCCAGTTGGCGCTGGACAATTTTGCTGACGTCACGACCGACACGCCGCACAAGCCGCTGCTCGTGACGATGTCGACGACCGCGGGCCGCAACAACATCGGTCGCATCACGTCGCGTCACGTCGGCGGTGGTCACCGCAAGCACTACCGCATCATCGACTTCAAGCGCGACAAAGTGGCCGTGCCGGCGACCGTGGCGACGATCGAGCATGATCCGAACCGTTCGGCGCGCATTGCGCTGCTGCACTACGCGGACGGCGAGAAGCGCTACATCATCGCGCCCTTGGACATCAAGGTCGGCGATGTGGTGATTTCGTCGAAGAACGCCGACATCAAGTCGGGCAATACGCTGCCGCTGGAGAACATTCCGGTCGGTACATTCGTGCACGCGGTGGAGCTGCAGCCTGGCAAGGGCGCGCAGATGTGCCGCTCGGCGGGAACGTCGGCGCAGCTGATGGCGAAAGAAGGCAAGCACGCGTTGCTCCGCCTGCCGTCTGGCGAACTGCGCAAAGTGGGCCGTGATTGCCGGGCGACCATTGGTCAAACGGGCAACATCGACCACGACAAGATCAATTTGGGCAAAGCGGGTCGTACCCGTTGGCTCGGCATTCGCCCGCAGACGCGCGGCGTGGCCATGAACCCGGTCGATCACCCGCACGGTGGTGGTGAAGGCCGCACGTCGGGCGGTCGGCATCCGACCAGTCCGTGGGGTTGGAAGACCAAGGGTCCGAAGACGCGCCGTAACAAGCGCACGGATCGCCTGATCGTTTCGCGTCGGCCCAAGGGCAAGCGCTAAGCGGCTAAGTCACCAACGGTTTTTACGAAGAACTGACAGCAAGGCACGAGGATTCACATGGCGCGTTCGATTAAAAAGGGTCCCTTCATCGACGGGCATCTCAAAGAGAAGGTCGAGGAAGCCAACCGTACGAGCAACAAGCGGCCGATCAAGACCTGGTCGCGGCGTTCGACGGTGTTCCCTGACTTCGTCGGTCTGAACTTCATGGTCCACAACGGCAAGAAGTTCATCCCGGTGTTCGTGACGGAGAACATGGTCGGCCACAAGCTGGGCGAATTCTCCCCGACGCGCACGTTCTTTGGCCACTCGGCCGACAAGAAGGCGAAGAAGAAGTAGGGCGGGCTTGTTCCCACCGCGAAGCACTGACGGCTTGGTCTACGACCACCGTACCGAAACGATAGAGGTTTGAAATGGCCAGCAACGTTGTCTACCTGCGGAACCTGAACATCGCGCCGCGTAAAGTGCGCGTCGTCGTGGATTTGATTCGCTTGAAGCCGGTGGCGGAAGCTTCCGACATCCTGCGCTTCCTCGTGAAGCTCGGCGCTGAACCGGTGCGCAAGCTGCTGGAAAGTGCCGTCGCGAACGTGCGCCAGGAAGGCACGATGGACGTCGATACGCTCATCGTCAAAAGCGTGTTTGTCGACCAGGCGCGGATGCTCAAGCGGTTCACCCCGCGTGCGCAGGGCCGGGCGACCAAGATTCTGAAGAAGTCGAGCCATGTGACGCTCGAAGTTGGCGTGAAGTAAGGCAACCCCCGGCGGATTGCCGCACAAACGGCTCAGTTCGTACAAAGGTTTCTGGAGGAACTCGTGGGACAGAAAAGTCATCCAAATGGTCTTCGCCTCGGCGTGATTCGGACCTGGAACTCCAAGTGGTTCGAAGAGAAGAACTACGCCAAGTGGTTGCACGAGGATCTGCTGATCCGCAAGACCATCAAGAAAAAGATGTTCCACGCGGGCATCTCGCACATCGACATCGAGCGCCGCGCGCGGCAGATTCGGGTCGGCGTGCACACCGCGCGTCCGGGCATTCTTATCGGGCCGAAGGGCAAGGAAGCCGAGAAGCTCAAGGCGGATCTGTCAAAGATCGCCACGGGTGAGATCGTCCTGTCGATTCACGAAGTTCGTCGCGCTGAGACCGATGCGCAGCTGGTCGCCGAGTCGATCGCCACGCAGCTGGAACGCCGCGTTGCGTTCCGCCGGGCGATGCGCAAGGCCATGCAGGCCGCGCAGAAGTTCGGCATCAAGGGCATTCGCGTGGCGTGTTCGGGTCGCTTGGGCGGCGCGGAAATCGCTCGCTACGAGTGGTACCGCGAAGGCCGGGTGCCGCTGCACACGCTGCGTGCGGACATTCAGTACGGTGAGACGACCGCGAAGACCACGTATGGCGCCATCGGCGTCAAGACCTGGATCTATCACGGCGACATTCTGCCGGAGCGCCCCAACGCGCTGTCGGTCAAGAACTGAGGCTGCTAGGCCGGTTCAGAGTCGGATTTTGACGTTCGTTTAAGGAGTTAGCCATGTTGGCACCGAAGCGCGTACAGTGGCGCAAAGTAATGAAGAGCGACATGCGCGGTCACGCCCAGACCGGCAATGACGTGTCGTATGGCGACTTTGGCCTGATGGCCATTGAATGTGGCTATCTGACCAGCCGGCAGATTGAAGCCGCGCGTATTTCGATGACGCGCAAGGTGAAGCGCGGCGCGAAGGTGTGGATTCGCATCTTCCCGCAGAAGCCCGTCACCAAGAAGCCCGCCGAAACCCGCATGGGTAAAGGTAAGGGGCCACCGGATCACTGGGTCGCGGTCGTGCAGCCTGGCACCATGCTGTACGAAATCCAGTCGGATGACGCGGATTTCACGCGTCAGGCGCTGGAGCAGGCGGCGTACAAGCTGCCCATCAAATGCAAAGTCGTCGCTCGCGGCGAAATCGCGTAACTGGTTTGAATTTCGGAAGACTGAAGAGGTTACCATGGCATCGACCGTGATTAGCGAAATGACTGACGTCGAACTGCGCCGCAAAGAGTCGGAATTGCGCGACGAGCTGTTTCGCCTGCGCTTTCAGCACCACACCGGTCAGCTGCAGAGCCCGATCAAGCTGCGCACGGCGCGGCGCGATCTGGCCCGCGTGCTGACGCGCTTGCGCGAACTGGAACTGGTCATCAACCACCCGGCGGCCGCAGAGTAATCGCGCTCGAGCCTCCTGACTCACTTTGACTTGTAAGGATACACCATGGTCGCTACCGAGACCGACATCATCGAAGCCCCCGTCGCCGAAGAAGCGGGCGAACAGGCTGCTGCCGACGAACACAAGGGTCGCCACCGCCGCACGGCCACGGGCATCGTCGTTTCGACGGCGATGGACAAGACCGCGGTCATCTCCGTGACGCGCGTCTTCCTGCACCCGAAGTACCGCAAGTACGTTCGGCATAGCAAGAAGTACATGGCGCATGACGAGCACGGCGCGTGCAATCTGGGCGACCAGGTCGTGATCGAGGAATGCCGTCCGATGTCCAAGCACAAGCGCTGGCGCTACCTGAACACGCTGCGCAAGAAGAACGCGTAGGCTTTACGTTTTTGAACGATTGATCGAGGTGTATCATGATCCAGACCGAATCCTACCTGAACGTAGCCGACAACTCCGGCGCTCGCCGTCTGCGCTGCATCAAGGTGCTCGGCGGCTCCAAGCGCAAGTACGCGTCGTTGGGCGATATCATCGTCTGCGCCGTGCGTGAAGCGCTGCCGAAATCCAAGGTCAAGAAGGGCGACGTGGTCAAGGCCGTCATCGTCCGCACGACCAAGGAAGTGGGCCGTGAAGATGGCAGCTACATCAAGTTCGATGGCAACGCCGCCGTGGTCATCAACAACAACAAGGAGCCCGTTGGTACGCGCATCTTTGGGCCAGTCGCGCGTGAACTGCGTGCCAAGCGGTTCATGAAGATCGTGTCCCTGGCTCCGGAAGTGCTGTAAGCCTTTAGCTCTGAGTTTGTGAGGAAGCAGTTATGCGCAAGATCAAAAAGAACGATACGGTCATCGTCACGGCCGGCAAAGAAATCGGCAAGACCGGCAAGGTGTTGCGGGTGATCGAGGCCAAGCTCGACGGCAAGAAGCACCCTGCCAAAGGTGCCGACCATGTGGTTGTCGAGAAGCTGAACATGATCAAGCGCCACACCAAGGCGCGTGGCACGCAGCGTCAGGCTGGCATCATTGAGAAAGAAGCGCCGTTTGCGATTTCCAATGTGGCGCTCGTGAGCCCGACGACCGGCAAGGCCGTGCGCGTGGGCTTCGAGACCGTGGAAGACGCGAAGGGCAACCAGAAGAAGATTCGCGTGGTTCACAAGACCGGCGAGCGTCTGGATCCGGTGTAAGGATTTCAAGAACGGTTCATCGGTGGCATCAGCCGTAGTGCTGAACGGCAACGACTGAAGTGCAGTCGACCGCAAGCCGCCGAAGGAACAAGCAGTGAGGATGTGATGGCAGAGAAGCAAAAAGGCAAGTCGGCAGCCCCCAAGAACAGCGCGCCCGCGACGAAGATGTCGATGGCGAAGGCTGACGATGTGGCGGGCGAGAAAGTGATTCCGCGTCTGCGCACCGCGTACACCGAGAAGGTTGTGCCGGCGATGCAGAAGGAATTCGCGTACGGCAATCCGATGGAAGTGCCGAAGCTGTCGAAAGTTGTCATCAACTTTGGTCTCGGCGAAGCCACGCAGAACCCGAAGGTCATTGAACGAACCGTCGAACAGTGCCTGGCGCTGGCGGCGCAGAAGCCGATCGTCACGCGTTCGCGCAAGGCCATCGCCAACTTCAAGCTGCGCGAGAACCTGCCGATCGGCGTGAAGGTGACCTTGCGTCGCGAGCGCATGTTCGAATTCCTGGATCGCCTGATCAGCATCGCCCTGCCGCGCGTGCGCGACTTCCGCGGTGTCTCGGCGAAGGGCTTTGACGGTCGTGGCAACTTCACGATGGGCGTCAAGGAACAGATCATCTTCCCGGAAATCAACTACGACGCGGTCGACAAGGTCCGCGGCATGAACATTACGGTTGTGACGACCGCGAAGACGGACGCCGAAGCCAAGGCGCTGTTGGCGCACTTTGGCATGCCGTTCCGCAAGTAAGAGCAGAAACAAGCGAAGTAGGAAGAAACCACCATGGCCAAGACCAGTCAAATCATCAAGTCGCAGCGCACTCCCAAGTTCGCGATTCGTCATCGTAATCGCTGCAAGGTGTGTGGCCGTCCGCGCGGGTTCATCCGCAAGTTTGAACTCTGCCGTATCTGCGTGCGCGTGCTCGCAGTGCGTGGTGAGTTGCCGGGCGTGACCAAGGCGTCCTGGTAATTTGCGACGGGGAGCGGCCTGCCCAGGCAGCTCTCTTGGCCGCAACAAGTGGGCGACGTCCTGGTAACCAAGCCAAAAGCGTCGCTGAGCATCGAAGTGATTGAGCATCTACAGTTTACGGAGTAGCCAATGGCCACCAACGACCCCATCGCCGATTTTCTGACCCGCGTGCGCAACGGCATCATGGCCCGCCACAGCGAAGTGAAAGTGCCGGCGTCGAACATGATCCGTTCGCTCGCGAAGATCCTCCACGAAGAAGGCTTCGTGGGCGACATCAGCGAGACGCACGACGATGCCCAGGGCAACCTGACGGTGCAGCTGCGGTACGCTGCGGACAAGAGCAACGTCATTCTCGGTCTGAAGCGCGAGTCGCGCCCGGGTCAGCGGCGCTACGTGGCGGTGGACGCGATTCCGCGTGTGAAGAACGGCATGGGCATCGCGATCCTGTCGACCTCTGGCGGCGTGATGACCGGCGCGCGTGCGCGTCAGCTGAACGTGGGCGGCGAGTTGATCTGCACGGTTTGGTAAGCCAAAGCCGTAACCCCGTGGTGGCAGAGCTCTGGCACCAAGCGATTGAATTTTCAGCGAGTTCGAGGATACCATGACGACCGAAACGACCATCACCGCGGAACCCAAAGTAGTCGTGTCCCGCGTGGGCAAGGCGCCGATTCCGGTGCCGGCGAAAGTGACCGTGGCCATCAACGCAGATACCGTGACCGTCAAAGGTCCGCTCGGCACGTTGACCCGTACGTTCAAGGGCGTTCGCTTCGAAGAGAAGTCGGGCAGCCTGATTGTCCACGCGCTGGAAGAGACGCGTACCGGCAAGGCGCTGCACGGCTTGGGCCGCAATCTGCTGCGCAACATGGTGCAGGGCGTGTCGGCTGGCTACAAGCGTGAACTCGACGTCATCGGCGTTGGTTACCGCGTGGAAGCGATCGGCCAGGCGCTGAAGTTCTCCATCGGCTTCTCGCACCCCGTGCTGTTTCCGCTGCCGGACGGCGTCGCCTGCGCGATCGAGAAGCAGACCCACCTCGCCTTGACCGGCGTGGACAAGGAAATGCTCGGTCAGGTCGCGGCCAACATCCGCAACCTGCGTCCGCCGGAGCCCTACAAGGGCAAGGGCATTCGCTACACCGACGAGAAAGTGCGCCAGAAAGCCGGCAAGTCCGGTGGTAAGGGCGGCAAGAAGAAGTAGAGCTTCGGCTCAAATTCGCAGCGTGAGATTGGCCCCCTTGCGCGCAAGCACCCTGGGCCCCGGACGCGGAGTGAGCATCTCTGCGACGTGTGAAAGTCGGCATCGCGCCGACAAAAGGAGAAGAACATGCTCGGTAAGTTGGCAAAGAATCCGCGTGAACATCGCAAGATGCGGCAACGTTTTACCCTCCGCGGCACCGGTGAACGTCCGCGCATGTCGGTGTTTCGTTCCGCGCGTCACATCTATGTACAGATCATCGACGACGACACGGGCACGACGCTCGCCGCCGCCTCGTCTGTTGAGCCGGGCTTTCGCACCTTTGAGGGCGACAAGTCGGCGCTGGCTGCTGCAGTGGGCAAGGCCGCTGCGGAGCGTGCGGTCGCCAAGGGCTTGACCAAGTTGGTCTTTGATCGCAATGGCTTTCGCTACACCGGTCGCGTTGCCGCGGTCGCGACGGCGGCGCACGCAATGGGCCTGCTCAGCAAGGGTGGCTACGGCACCCAGGCTGACTCCACTTCCGACGGTGAGGATTAAGAATGGCTAGCGAGAATAACAAGCAGCAGCGTGATAACCGGGGCCCGCGTCGCGATCGTCCGGAAGCGCCGGCAGACGACTTTGGCTCTGCCACCATCGCCATCAACCGCACGGCCAAGGTCGTGAAGGGTGGTCGGCGGTTCTCGTTCTCCGCGTTGATCGTGGTGGGCGACGGCAAGGGTCAAGTTGGCGTGGGCATGGGCAAAGCGGCGGAAGTGCCGGAGGCCATTCGCAAGGGCACCGAACAGGCCAAGAAACAGCTGTTTCTGGTGCCGCTCGTCAAGGGCACGATTCCGCACGACGCGATGGGCCACTACGGCGCCGGCGAAGTCATGCTGAAGCCGGCGAGCCGCGGTACGGGCGTCATCGCCGGTGGTCCCGTGCGCGCGCTGCTCGAGCAGGCGGGCGTGCGTGACGTGGTGACGAAGTGCATCGGCAGCAACAATCCGCATAACGTGGTGCGTGCGACGATGGACGCGCTGCGTCAGTTGAAGACGGTGCAAATCACTTCGGGCCGCCGCGGCAAGACGGTGGAAGAACTGCGCAGCTAGGCGAGGCGGCGACGCCGAACGACCGTCAGCTTGTCAAAAAAGCCGACGGAGCCTATCCTGTAGCGCCTTTGGGGCAACGACCACCGCATCGCGGTGCGCCGTTGCACGAGCGGATTGGCCAGCATCGGGCGAAAGCGCCAGGGCTGTCAAACGCTTGAGACGAATGAACGGAGTCTACTATGTCGAATGAACTCAGCAACCTTCAGCCACCGCGTGGCGCCACCAAGACCCGCAAGCGTTTGGGCCGCGGCGTCGGTTCCGGCTTGGGCAAGACCTCGGGCAAGGGCCACAAAGGCCAAAAGGCCCGCAAGAGCCCGGACGTCGGCGTCTACTTTGAAGGTGGCCAGACTCCGCTGCAGCGTCGCCTCCCGAAGATCGGCTTCAAGAACATCTTTGCGCTGAAGTTTGCCACGGTGAATGTCAGCGATCTGGGTTGTTTCGAGCCGGGTGCGCGCGTCGATGAAGCGATGCTGCGTCGCGCCAATCTGGTCAAAGGCCGGTTTGACGCGGTGAAGATTCTCGGCGACGGCGAAATTGATCGCCCGCTGACGGTGGTTGCGCAGAAGTTCACCAAGTCGGCGTCTGAGAAGATCGCCGCCGCGGGTGGTACGGCAGTGACGGAAGCGGTCGCCAAGTAATTCGGTGCGGCTGGGCTTCGCGCGGGTCGCGGCTTTGAGAATCGCCAACGACTTGGCAGCACACCAGCAAATCGCTCAGGGATCGGCTCGCATCTAAGGGGACACAGTGGCCAACGCTCTTACGAACATCGGCAAGATTCCGGAACTCAAGAACCGCTTGCTGTTTTCGCTGGCGATGCTGGCGGTGTATCGCGTCGGCGTTTTCGTTCCCGTGCCGGGTGTCGATCGTCACGCGATGGCGGCGGACTTCGACGGCGGTGGCTTTTTGGGCATGCTGGACATGTTTTCCGGCGGCGCGCTGAAGCAGAGCTCGATTTTCGCCCTCGGCATCATGCCGTACATCACGTCGAGCATCATTTTGCAGCTGCTGACTGTGCTCGTGCCGACGATTGACCGCCTGAACAAGGAAGGCGAGCAAGGCCGGCGCAAGATCAACCAGTATACCCGCTACGGCACTGTGCTGATTTCGCTCGTCCAGGGCTGGCTGATCGCTGGCCAGCTGGAAGCCAACAACATGGTCGCGACCGGCGGCGCTGGCCTGTCCGGCGGCGTCGGCTTTCGTCTGCTGTGCGTGCTCGCGCTCACCACTGGCACCGTGTTCATCATGTGGCTCGGCGAGCAAATCACCGAGCGCGGCATCGGCAACGGCATGTCGCTCATCATTTACGCCGGTATTGTCGCGGGCTTGCCCAATGCGATCAATCAGACATGGTCGCTCGCCAAGAATGGCCAAATCAGCGTGGTCGGCCTGCTGACGGTTGGCATTGTCGTGCTCTCGGTCATCGCGGCCATCGTCTACTTTGAACGGGCCCAGCGCCGTATTCCGGTGCAGTACGCCAAGCGCGTTGTCGGCCAGCAGATGTTCCAGGCGCAGAACAGCTGGTTGCCGCTGAAAGTGAATTCGGCCGGCGTGATTCCGCCGATTTTCGCGTCCTCCATCCTGATTTTCCCTGCGACTCTGGCGGGTTACAAGTGGCTGCCGGGTTCGACCGGTCTGGCGAGCTTTGCCAACCTGCTTGTGCCCGGACACCTGCTCTACAACACCGTGTACGTCTCGCTCATTATCTTCTTCTGCTACTTCTACACGGCCGTGACCTTCAACGCGGTCGAAGTCGCCGACAACCTGAAGAAGGGCGGCGGCGCGGTTCCTGGCGTGCGCGCCGGTCGCGACACCGCGGTCTACATCGACACGGTGCTGTCCCGCATCACGTTTGGCGGCGCGATCTACATCGCCTCGGTCTGCGTCCTGCCGACCTTCCTGACGAACACGTTCAACGTGCCGTTCTTCTTCGGTGGCACCTCGTTGCTCATCGTCGTTGGCGTGGCCATGGACACCGCGGCACAGATCGAAAGCCACCTGATTACGCGTTCCTACGAAGGTTTTGGCGGCGACGGTGGCCCGCGCGTCCGTGGCCGCAACCTGAATGACCAATAGGAGCTGACGCACGTCAGTTCGACCGGAGTCTTGCCTTGAGTCCAGTGAAACCGCAGCCTGCCAATCGTCTCATCCTGCTCGGCGCTCCGGGTGCAGGCAAGGGCACGGTCGCGAAAGCTTTGGTGGATCTGTTTGGACTTTCGCACCTGTCGACTGGCGACATGTTGCGCGCCGCGGTGGCAGCCGGTACGCCGCTGGGCAAGCAAGCCAAGTCCTTTATGGACGCGGGTGCGCTGGTTCCGGACGAACTGATGGTTGGTCTGATTGCCGATCGCGTTCAGCAGCCGGATTGCAAGAGCGCAGCGGGCTTGGTGCGTTTCCTGCTCGACGGGTTTCCGCGTACGCTGCCGCAGGCCGATGCGCTGGACGCCGGCAAGCTGGGCCCGGATTTGGTTGTGTACCTGAACGTGGACGATTCCGTGCTCGTCGATCGCCTCTGCGGCCGACGCACATGCCCGAACTGCGGCAGTCCGTTTCACATTCATTTCGCGCCGCCGAAAGTGAGTGGCATCTGCGATCGCTGCGGCACCGCGCTGGTGCACCGCTCGGACGATCAGGAAGACGCCATTCGCAAGCGCCTGGAAGCATTTCATCGGCAGACCGGCCCGCTCGTGGGTCGCTATGCTGCGTGTTTGGTCACGATTGACGGCGCGCAATCGCCAGCAGGTGTGTTGGCAGAAGTCGTAAGCGCGTTGCGCTTGCGTGGGGCGATCGCCGACCGCACAGACGACTCCGCACATGCGGCAAGTTAGCAGATAGTCAAGATTTTTAGTCGGATTCGGCGCATGGGGCGTGCGGATCGCGGACGGAGTCACGAGGACCTGACAAGGTTCACGAGAACAAGGGGCCTGGATGTCGAAAGACGACGCGATCGAAGTCGAAGGCACCGTGCTGGAGCCGCTGCCGAATGCGATGTTTCGTGTTCAGCTGGACAACGGTCACAAGGTTTTGGCCCACGTTTCCGGGAAGATGCGCATGCACTTCATTCGGATTTTGCCGGGCGACCGGGTCAAAGTGGCGCTGAGCCCCTACGACCTGACGCGCGGACGGATCACCTATCGCGCCAAGTAATGGCCTGCGAGGCAGAGAACGCGGCAGAACCGCTGGCGTTCAATGAGATGTTGGTGTAAACTTACGGCCCCCGGGAGCGACCTTGTCGTCCTTGCGGACCAGAAGATTCCGGTGAACAACCGGAAGTTATGGCAGAAATGGCGGCCCGCACGGGCAACCAAGAGCCGATTTGTCAGTCAGGGCCGTCAAGACCCTGCACGAGGAACCGATGAAAGTGCGAGCCTCCGTCAAGCCGATTTGCGACCAGTGCAGCGTCATCAAGCGCCGCGGCATTGTGCGTGTCATTTGCAGCAACCCGAAACACAAACAGCGCCAGGGTTAGGTCATTACGCCTAAGTCAGCAAGCTTGTTCACGTTCCTGTCCCTTTAGGAGTTCATCATGGCCCGTATCGCCGGCGTAGACCTGCCCCGCAACAAGCGGATGGACATCGCCCTTCAGTCGATCTACGGCATCGGCCCGCACGTTGCGGTCGATGTCTGCCAGAAGGCTGGCATCGCCCTCAACAAGAAGAGCGACGATCTGACTGAGACCGACATCGTCCGGATCCGCGAAGTGCTGGAAAACCAGTACAAAGTGGAAGGCGATCTGCGCCGTCAGGTCGCGATGGACATCAAGCGCTTGATGGACTTGGGCTGCTACCGTGGCCTGCGTCATCGCAAAGGCCTGCCCGTTCGCGGTCAGCGCACGCACACCAATGCGCGTACGCGCAAGGGTCCGCGTCGCACGGCGATCAAGAAGAAGTAGGGTCGGGGCTCTGCCTCCCCCGCTTGTCACCTCGTTCTACGAAGCTTTTTGTAACTCGTAAGGAATTCCAGCATGGCTACCCAGACCTCCAAGCCCGCCGCCGCCCGCGTCAAGAAGCGCGTCAAGAAGAACGTCCAGTCGGGCGTCGTGCACATTGTTTCGACCTTCAACAACACCATGGTGACGGTCACGGACGTGTCCGGCAACGTGCTGTCGTGGTCGACCTGTGGTCGTCGCGGCTTCAAGGGTTCGCGCAAGTCGACGCCGTTCGCGGCGCAGATGGCGGCGGAAGATGCGGCGCGTCGCGCCCAGGAACACGGTGTCAAGACCGTTTCCGTGCTGGTCAAGGGTCCGGGCACCGGTCGCGAAGCGGCTCTGCGCGCGCTGGGCAATGCGGGCTTTCGCGTCACGACCATTCGCGACGTCACGCCGATTCCGCACAATGGCTGCCGCCCGCCGAAGCGTCGCCGCGTCTAGTTTGTCGCGGTAACTTTCCGCAACTCCACGACTTTTCTACTGTTCGAATCTGTCTCTGAGGAAATCATGGCCCGTTACATTGGTCCCGTCTGCCGTCTCTGCCGCCGCGAAGGCTTGAAGCTCTTCCTGAAGGGCGAGCGTTGCTACACCGAAAAGTGCGCGATCGATCGCCGCGCGTACATTCCCGGCCAGCACGGCCAGGCGCGCAAGGGCAAGGTCTCCGAGTACGGTCGCCAACTGCGCGAGAAGCAGAAAGTGAAGCGTATTTACGGTCTCGTCGAGAAGCAGTTCCGCGGTTACTACGACATGGCTTCGCGCAAGACGGGCGTCACAGGTGAGAACCTGCTGTCGTTCCTGGAACGTCGCTTGGACAACGTCGCGTATCGCTTGGGCTTTGCCTCGAGCCGCTCGGAAGCCCGCATTCTGGTTGCTCATGGCCACCTGCTCGTCAACGGCAAGAAGTGCGACATCCCGTCACTCATCGTCAAGCCGGGCGACACGGTCGAAGTGAAGACGGCGACCAAGGAAGTGGCCCGCGTTGTCGAAGCGCTGGAATCTGTCGATCGCCGTGGCGTGCCCGCGTGGCTGACGCTGGACAAGAAGGCGATGAAGGGCACGGTCAGCACGCTGCCGAGCCGTTCAGACATCACGATGCCGATCGAAGAGCGCCTCATCGTCGAGTTGTACTCGAAGTAGTCGCGTTCGCACCCCACGAGCCGTCGCCACCCGGGCGCGGTTCGCGTACGGCAAGGTCCGTACCCTTTGTCACAAATCCTGGATGTCTGTGCGTAGCCGGTCCAGGCGAGTGGAGAAAATATCATGCAGCGTCACTGGAAAAACCTGATTCGTCCCAAGGCCCTGGAAGTCGTCGAACTGACGGACACCTACGGCAAGTTCTCGGTCGAGCCGCTTGAGCGCGGGTACGGCACGACGCTGGGCAATTCGCTCCGTCGCGTGCTGCTCTCCTCGATTCGCGGTGCGGCGATCACGGGCGTGCGGATGGCAGCGCTGGGTCGCGTGGTGCGCGAGGATGACGGCGGCAAGGGCAAGCCCCAGCGCAAGATGGTCGAGCAGATGCAGTCGGCGCTTCACGAATTCCAGGCGCTGCCGGACGTCGTGGAAGACGTGGCGGAAATCGTCCTGAACCTGAAAGAAGTGAATTTGACGATGGATTCCGAAGAAGCGGAGTTCATTCATCTGGTCGCGGAAGCGCCGTTGGGCGGCGGGCCGCTGAAGGTGACCGCGGGTCAACTGCAGGTGCCGGCTGGCGTTGCGGTGCTGAATCCGGATCTGCACCTGATGACCATCGAGCCGGGTGGCCGCGTGGAGATGGAACTGACCGTCAAAGACGGCGTTGGCTACGTGCCGGCGACGCGCGACGGTGGCGAAGATTCGCCGGTGGACTTGCTGCCGATTGACGCGATTTTCGCGCCGGTTCGCCGCGTGAACTTCCGCGTGACCAATGCCCGCGTGGAACAGCGCACCGACTACGACAAGCTGACGCTGGAAGTGTGGACGAACGGCGCGATCGACCCGGAAGCGGCCGTGAGCGTCGCCGCGAAGATCATCCGCGAGCAACTGCGGGTTTTCGTGGGCTTTGAAGACGAAGAGAGCGAAGACGATTTCGAAGGCGCGGCGCAGAGCGGTGGTTCGACGCCGTCTTTGTCGGTGGAGCCGCTCAACGAGAACCTGTGGCGCACGATCGATTCGCTGGAATTGTCGGTGCGGTCGGCGAATTGCCTGCAGAACGCGAACCTGCGTTTCCT
Organism: uncultured Myxococcales bacterium; assembly: GCA_903924465.1. Classification (GTDB taxonomy): domain Bacteria; phylum Myxococcota_A; class UBA9042; order UBA9042; family UBA9042; genus CAIYBN01. The sequence continues at coordinate 57,279 of CAIYBN010000115.1, forward strand.
GGGCGAGCTCGTGCAGAAGACGGAAGCGGAGATGCTCAAGACCAAGAATTTTGGTCGCAAGTCCCTGAAGGAAATCAAAGATATCCTGACGGAGATGGGTCTCGGCCTGGGCATGCACATCGAAGGGTTTGACCCGGAGAAGGGCCCGCCGGCGGCGTAAGTTGCCGAGATTCTGAAGTAGTTTGAACCGGTTCTGAGAACAAGCGAGCGTGAGGAAGTTATGCGTCACAAGAAAAGTGGAAATCGTCTGAGCCGTGAAACATCGCACCGCCGCTCCATGCTGCTGAATCTGTGCAAGTCGCTGATCGAGCACGAGCGCATCACGACGACCGACGCGAAGGCCAAAGAGCTGCGCGCTTGGATTGAGCCGCTGATCACGCTGGGCAAGGAAGATTCCGTGCATCGTCGTCGGCTGGCGTTTGCCAAGCTGCGCGACAATGTTCTGGTGTCGAAGCTGTTCAACGAGCTGGGCAAGAAGTACGCGGGGCGCCCGGGCGGCTACACGCGCACGCTCAAGCTTGGCCAGCGTTCCGGCGATGCCGCGCACATCTCGATCATCGAGTTTGTGTAGGCAATCCAGGTTCCTGAGCACCGCGCAGGCGTAAGGCTGTGGTTGCCGCGCGGGGCGATCGGGGAGTGCCCGCTACTCGGACGCCTGCCATTTGTACCCCACGCCATGAACCGTGACGAGGCCGGCCGCGCTGTGTCCCAGGTGGACACGCAGGCGGCGTACGTGGATGTCGACGGTCCGTGAGCCACCGCCGTAGTCGCGGCCCCAAACAGCATCGAGCAGCGCCTCCCGCGTGAAGGCCCGCCCCGTGTTTTGGACCAGATGGCGCAGCAGGGCAAACTCCTGAGGTGTGGTCGGAATCGCCACACCGCGTACCAGTGCCTGCCGACCGCGCAGGTCGATGGTCAGCATCCCCGAGCGCAACAGCGACTCGCGTTCTGGCCTGTGGCGCAGCGCCCGTTCAATGCGGATGATCGCTTCTTCCTTGGGAAAGCCGCGCAGCACAAAGTCGTGGCAGGATAGTTGCGCTGCGACGTGGCAACGCTCAGGATCCAGCACCAGCAGCCACGGCACGGCGGCGAGCACCGGATGGCTCGCGAGCGCTGGCGCCAGGGCAGAAACGTTGCGCAGCGGCGCAGGTTCGATGACGACGAGGTCTGGCGGCATGGCAATCGGGCAATCAAACCACGCGCCGTGGAAGCCGCGCACCGTGATATCGTGGCCCAGCGGCGCAAGCGCGGCGCGCATCGGTGAGGCTTGGGCGAGTTCGGTGAACAGGAAGATGCGCTTCACAACCCGCGACAGTAGCATGGGGGCTCGGTGATGGCCAAGCTCAACCGCACGCCTTGGCGCTTTTGGCTGCCGGCCGTGGCCTCCGCCGTTCTGGCCATGCTCAGCTTTGCGCCGTTCGACCAGTGGTACCTGGCGTTTGTCGCGTGGGTGCCGCTGCTGGTGTGGTTGCCGCGGGCGATGCCAACGCCGAAACAGGCGCTTCAAGCGGGGTGGCTGGCCGGCTCGTTGCTGCATTTGGTTTTCTACTGGTGGCTGGTCCACACGATGCAGGCGATGAGCGGCTTTCCGTGGTTGCTCGCGGTGTCCGTGCACGTGATTTTTGCCACCGTGATGGGTTTACACCAGGGCATCGCGCTGTGGCTGGTTCGACGGCTGGTGGCGACCGGTCCTGCGTCGATGCTGCGCTCGTTGGGTCGCGCGCTGGCGGTCGGAACGCTGTGGGCGACGGTCGAATTTGCGGTGCCGTACCTGTTTCCCTGGTATCAGGGCAACGCCTTCTTCCGCGTGCCAGTTCTGACTCAAGCTGCCGACATACTTGGAATTCCCGGCGTGTCGCTGCTTTGCCTCGCGACCTCGAGCTTGCTGGCACAAGCGTTGGCAGCGAAGCCGTATCGCTGGCAGCCGCTGGTGCCCTTGGCGCTGTTGCTGGCGGCGTGGCTGGGTTATGGCTGCTACCGCATCGCTCAGGTGGATGCCGCGCCGGTGCAGAAGACGCTGCGGACCCTGGTCGTGCAGGGCAACGCGACGCTGGCCGAAAAGCTGTCTGAAGGGGCGAAACGCCTGCCGATGTTGGATCGTCCCGAGCGGCTGACGCGGGCGGAAGATCTCAGCGAAGTGGACATTGTCATCTGGCCCGAGGGCACGCTGCCGTTTTTCTGGGTTGAAGATCCGGTTGGCGACACCGCGCCGGGTAAGCCCAAGGAGCGCACGCGCTCGCCGCAAATTCTGCGCGACGTGAAGTGGCGGGTGGTGCAGTTGGCGAAGGCGATCCAAAAGCCGCTCCTGACCGGCTCGCTGCGACGGCCGGACATGCTGTGGACGGCGGAGGCGCGCAATTCGGCGATTCTGTTTCGGCCGGACGGAACGCATCAGTATTACGACAAGAAGATTCTGCTGCCATTTGGCGAATACTTGCCCGGCACGTCGCTGATTCCGGCGCTGAAAGAGTCGATTCCCGGCGTGTCGCACATGGATCCCGGCGTGCTGACCGGGCGCATCGACGTCGCGGGCGTGAAGTTGCTGGTCAACATCTGCTACGAGGCGCTGTTTCCGGCGTTTTTGCGCGCAGAAGGGCCCGATGCCGACGTACTGGTCAACTTGACCAATGACATCTGGTTTGGCCCTGATCCCGCGCCGACAGACCATCTGATGGTGCAAACCGCGCGGCCGGTGGAACTGCGCCGGCCGTTGGTACGCTCGACGGCGACGGGTATCACGGTCTACGTCGACGCGGCCGGGCGCATGCACGAGCCGACCGACCTGAACGTGGAAGCCGTGCGTCGATGGCAAGTGCCCGTCAAAGCTCTGGAAAGTCCGTATCGCCTGTGGGGCGATCTGCCCATGTGGCTGCTCAGTGCTGGCGTCGTGGCGATGGCCATCCGGCGACGGAAATTTGACTGGGCCACCGATTCTGGATGCAGTTCAAGGAGCTAGCCAAAACAGCCCCGCAGGCGACCTTCGCGGTCGTCAAGGGGGCGTTTTGGCGCGGCGACGCAGAAATGCGCCCGAAGCGGTGGATCCAGAGCGACGGAAATCCTTGACATCGCAGGCCACGTAGCCTACTCCCCCGCGTCTTCCCTTGAACCCGAGAACGACCATGTCCGCGCCGAATCACCCCGCCAAGCCATCGCCCAAAAGGCCCGCGAAACGCAAGAACCTTGCGGCGCTGGGCGAGCGGCTCAACAAGTTTCTGGCCAACGCGTCCGCGCTGTCGCGGCGGGCGGCGGAGGAACTCATTACCCAAGGGCGCGTCGAAATCGACGGCAAGCTGGTCACGGATCTCGGCGCCCGCGTCGATGCGGCGCGACAGACGGTTACGGTTGATGGCGAAAAGCTGCGGCAACGCGAAGGCCGGTTGGCGATTGTCCTGAACAAGCCGGTCGGCTACCTGTGCACGTCGAGCGATCCGGAAAACCGGCAGCTGGTGTACGCGCTGGTGCCGCAGGGCCTGGGTCTGCACACGGTCGGCCGGTTGGATTTCAACACGGAAGGCGTGATTCTGCTGACGACGGACGGCGATCTGGCGGAGCGTCTGGGCCACGCGCGCTACAGCGTGCAGCGCGTGTACGAGGCGCGCGTGCGCGGTGTGCCGACGGAAGAAACGCTGGCGAAGCTGCGGCGCGGCGTTCGCCTGGAAGATGGTCCGGCGCGGGCGGAAAGCGCGGAGGTCATTGCGCAGACGGACAAGAACGCCTGGGTTCGCCTGGTGCTGGTCGAAGGTCGCAATCGCGAAGTGCGGCGGCTGATGGAGCGCGTCGGCCACCCGGTGATGCGGCTGCGGCGTTCCGCGTTCGCGGGGCTGACGACGCGCGGGCTGAAATTGGGCGAATGGCGGGCGCTGACGGAAGCAGAAATCGAGCAACTGCAGACGCGTGGCCACGTCGGATCGTTTGAGCTGCCGCCGGATCCGCGGCGCAAAGGCCAAGCGGCTGGGCAGAAGCGCGTGACCCGCAAGGCGGTTACCCAGCGCGGTCCCGCGGAGCCGGTCGTCGAGCCGGAAGTGCCGGGGCGCAAACCGCGGCGTTTGACCGGCAAGCCGTCGCACGACTGGCAACCGCCGGCAGCGCCCGCCAAGAAGAAAGGCCCGGTGCAGCGACCGCGTCCGGAGGCCGTCGAGCGGACGACCGATGGCCGGCGCCGCTCCGTGACCCGCGAAAATGGTGCGCGCGGCCGCACGCCGTCGAGGTAGCCGATGATTCCTTCCCGCGTGACTTGCGTCGTGGGCGCCCGGCCCAACTTCATGAAAGTCGCTCCGGTCTACGCCGCGCTGACCCAAGCCGGTTTTGCCACGCGGCTGGTGCATACCGGCCAACATTACGACGCCAAAATGTCCGCCGTGTTCTTTGACGACCTGGGCATGCCGCGGCCGGACGCCTTTTTGGGCGTGGGCTCAGGCGATCACGCGCAGCAGACCGCCGCGATCCTGCAGAAGTTCGACGCCGACGTGGTCGACTGGCTGCCGGATCTCGTGCTGGTGGCCGGTGACGTCAACTCGACGATTGCCTGCGCGCTGGTGGCGGCCAAACGCAACATCGCGGTCGGGCACATCGAAGCTGGGCTGCGCTCGCGCGACTGGACGATGCCGGAAGAGGTCAATCGGGTGTTGACCGACGCGTGTTCGGATCTGCTGCTGACGCCGTCGCGGGATGCCGATGCCAACCTGCGTGCGGAAGGCGTGGCGGACTGGCGGATTCACTTTGTTGGCAATTGCATGATTGACAGCCTGCGGACGCATCTGGCGCGCGCTCGCGAGCTGCAGACGCCGCAGGGCTTGGGCCTGACGCGCGGCCGGTATGCGGTGGCGACGCTGCATCGGCCGTCGAACGTGGACGATCCCGCGCGTCTGGCGCAGATTCTGGCGGCGTTGGGCGATGTGGCGCGTGACATGCCGGTGCTGTTTCCGATTCACCCGCGGACGCAGAAGCGCATCGACGATGCCGGACTGGTCGTGCCGCCCGATGTGCGTCTGGTCGAACCGATGGGCTATCTGCAGTTTCTCGGCACGATGGCGGATGCGCAGGTGCTGGTGACGGATTCCGGTGGCATTCAGGAAGAGACCACCGCGCTGGGTGTGCCGTGCTTGACGCTGCGAGCCAACACGGAGCGGCCGATTACCGTGACGGAAGGCACCAACATTCTGCTCGGACTGGATCCCGCGACGATCGCGCCAGCGGTGGCAGAGATTCGCGCCGGGCGATCGAAGCAAGGGCGCGTGCCGGAAGGCTGGGATGGTCATGCCGCGGATCGCGTGGTCGAGACCCTGCGCGCCGGGATCCGCACGCTGCGCGAGGATTGAGCGATGCCAGTGCCCGCGTCGTTGCGTAAGCCGCTCTATTGGCTCCTGGCCTTGCTCCTGCTGGTCGGCGTGGGCTTCGGCGTCGGCGCGTGGCTGACGTGGCGCCATGATCACCTGCCAGCGGTGTCGCTGGCGAATCAGGTTCCGGCGACTGCGGACGCGGTGGTCTGGCTCGATCGCATGGATGTGGCGGCGCGGGGCCTGCGTCGTCTGACCGACCGCGTGGCAGGCGCGCGTGGCGTGCGCGAGGCTCTGCAGCTGTTGGCCGACGTCGATCCGCTGGATCGTGAGGCTGTGCAAGGCGTTGGACTGCGTCCGGACGCGGGTGCGGTGCTGTTTCGCTGGCAAGGCGCGCTGTGGCTCGCGCTGCCGGTGGCGGATCCGAAGGGCGCCCAACACGTGTTGACCGTCCTCAAGCATCGCGGCTATGGCTGCGAAGGCCAGAATCCGTGGCAGGTGCTGGACCGCCAAGGCGCGCACAAGCAAGTGGCGGAGATGCGTTTGCGCGACGGGATGCTGTTGCTCGCGTGGCCAACTGGACCGAAGGCGGCGAGCTTTGGCGACTACGATGCCGCGGCAAAACGGCCGACGCTGACTTCAGGTCCCGGTGAACTCCACGCCCAGCTTCAAGTCGCGGCTGACGGGCCGGAGCTCACCGCGATTCACGGCCTGCTGGGCCCGGCGAATTTGGTGCTCGGTGGCCTGGTCGATCGCGTGGAGCGGCTCGACGCCGATCTGCAACTCGACGTGGCGCAACCGCAACTTCACGTGCGCTTGGCAAGCAAGCCGGGGGCGCTGGCGGACATTGCGGACTACCACATGCGCTTTCTGCCTGAAGCGCCAGGTGCCTTGCTGGACCTCGGACAGCTGTTGCCGGATGAGACGCCGCTGCTGTTTCGGGCACGCCTCAATCCAGCGCTGCTCGCCCTGGTGCCGCAAGCGCTGCGCGATGCCTTCCTGCCGGCCTCGACGCTCGGTGCGTTGCATCCGGCGCTGAACGGTGTGGATTTCCAGCGCACGGTGCTGCAGGTCTGGGATGGCCAGATCGCGATCGTGCTGCTCGGTGTGGCCGATGATTTGCCGCTGGATCCGGGGGCATGGGCGCAGCGATCCTGGCGCAAAGACCTGCGCGTGGGGCTGGCATTCAGCACGCACACCGACACCGAGGCAGACGCGGTGGTCCAGGCGGTGCGCGCGGCGATGGAAACGAGTGCCGACAAGCCGACGACGGCGCAGTTTCGCGATTGGGCTGGGCTGGCGGTGGCGAATCCAGACGCGCCGTGGTGGCTGCTGCGGCATGGGCGGCAGCTGGTGTTGGTCTCCGGTCACGGCGAAGGCGACGATCTGGCGCGCGTGGCGACCGGCAAGTTCCCGGATCTGCACGCTGCGGCGACTGCGCCGGTCGAGAAATCGCTGTTGGATGGTGCGGGACGTTGGGCGGGCGTGTTGGTGGAAACGCCGCGGATCGCGCGCGCGCTTCGCCGTCGTGGAATGCCGGACTATGCGGTGCAATTGCTCGCCGCGGTCCAGTCGCTGGCTGTTGCCGTTTCGCTCGACGCCGATGCCCTGACCCTGGATGTGCAGTTGCGACCGACGGTGGAGGTTGCGCCATGACGGTGGCAGCTGCGGTGGAAGCGCGAGGCCTGCGCCGGCAATTCCCGCTGGACGGAGGCGGCACGGTGACTGCCCTGGACGACGTGGACTTGCACATTGCCCCCGGTGAAATTGTCGCCGTTGTCGGCCGATCCGGTGCGGGCAAGTCGACGTTGCTGAACTTGATCGGCGCCATCGACCGCGGCTACGAGGGCGAATTGACCGTCTTTGGTCAGGAACTGCGGCGCTTGTCTGAACGCGAGCTCGCGCGTTTTCGCAACCGGCAAATCGGCTTTGTGTTTCAGAGCTTCAACCTCTTGCCTGGCCTGACCGTCGGCGACAACGTCATGCTTCCGGCGTCCTTTGGCGCGGACATGCCGGACGTGCTGGTGCGCCGGCGCGCGCATCACTTGCTGGATGAAGTGGGCTTGGGCGACCGGTTCAATCAGCCGCCGTTGCAGCTGTCCGGCGGCGAGCGCCAGCGCGTGGCGATTGCCCGGGCGCTGCTCCTGGAACCGCCGCTGCTCGTGTGCGACGAGCCGACGGGGAGCCTCGACACCGCCACCGCGGACCAGATTCTGCAGTTGTTCCGGGAGATTCGTGAAAAGCGCGGAACGACGCTGGTGATGGTGACGCACGACCCGGCCGTCGCGCGTTCCGCCGATCGGCTGGTGCGGCTGGAGCGCGGACGCATCGTCGGCACAACGCTGGAGGCGCCATGAAACTGCGCCGCCTCGTACAGCTGACACTCCAGAACCTGCGGACCAGTCGCGTGCGCACGCTGCTGGCGATGGTCGGCATCGTGGTCGGTACCGCGCTCCTGATGTTCTTCCTGGGTCTGGGGCAGGGCCTGCGCGAACGCGTGCTGAACCGGATTTTCCCGGTGAACCAGCTGGAACTGGAACCGCGGTCGGTGCAGCTCTTTGGCACCCAGCAGGTGGTCGGTCAGGCGCCGCTCGACGATAGTCGCATCAAGCAGCTCGCCCAGCTGCCTGGTGTCGTTCGCGCCTTTGGCAAGCGCAAATCGGCGTTTCCGGCGCGGCTGTGGGGCGGTCGCGAACTGCTGGGCTACAATCTGTTTACGGAAGCGTTTTTTGACGGGATGCCGGTGGAAATCCTGCGCGGTGAGCTGGAGGCGTTTGAGAAGGGTGATGGCACGTCCGCGGCGGCCAAGCGCCCGCTGCGCTGCGATGTCGATCTGGACTGTCCGGTCGGGGCGGCGTGCCAGGACGCGATCTGCCAACGGGTCGTCTGGTCACAGCACTGGCGCGAATCACCGGTGCTGGCGTTGCCGTGCGGCAAGAATGACGACTGCCAGTCCGGCACTTGCGCGGACGGCCATTGCCAATCGGCGCAGGCCCCGCCGCTGGTGCGTTGCCTCCTGGAAAAGTCAGCTGGCAACGGTCGCGATCTGGAGTTTGACGCCGAACGCGGTTTGACTGCCCGAGCGTGTGATGCCGCAGGTGGTTGGTGCAAGACGGCTGTGCCGTGTCCGGAGCGGATGTACTGCGCGGCGGATCATCCGGACACGACGCTGGGATATTGCGAAGAGCCGCTGCCAGCGGTCATCAATCCGCTGTTGCTGGAGGTGTTCAATACCGACATGGCGCGTTCACTGGGCGCCGTGCCGGTGGGATCGCTGGCAGTCCTGTACGGCGTGCGTTTTCACGTCGCATTTGGCGATTCCTTCTTTACTCAGGACGCGGCGCGGCCGATGCAGCAGTACAAGCAGGCGCAGGTCGTCGGCTTTTCGCGCAAGGCGCCGGAATTGGGCGTCGCACTGCCACTGCCTGTCGTGCAGCACTGGAATCACCGACTGCGCGGCGACGATCCGCGCGGTCCGTACGACGCCGTCCTGCTCGAAACTGCGGACAACGAAGCGGTCCCGCAGGTGTTCACGGCTGCCGAAAGCCTTGGCTTTTCACTCAGTCGCAAATCGCAAGCCGCGCGGACTGCGGGCGCCGTCATCTTCTTCACGGCGCTCGGCCTGGTCCTGCTGGCGCTGGTGGTGCTTGCCGTTGCCGGCGTGCAAATCGCCCAAACATTCGCGATGTTGGTGCATGAGCGGCGGCGGGAGATCGCCGTGCTCCGGGCGATTGGCGCTACCGGCAGTGACGTCGCGGTGTTGATTCTGGGCGAAGCGGCGCTGCTTGGGCTGCTGGGCGGGATCGCAGGCGTGACGCTCGCGTGGCTGGGCGCGCTGGGCGTGGACGCGGCGGCGCAGCATTGGCTGGCGAAAGTGCCCTTCCTGCCGGAAGGTTTCTTCGTGTTTCCAACATGGTCAGCGCCGCTCGCGATGGCCGTTTCCCTGGTTTGCTGTGTGCTCGGCGCCGCAGTGCCGGCACGTCGTGCCAGCCGGCTGGACCCGGCGCGCGTGCTCGCCGAAGCGTAGCGCTCACGGCACCGGAAACAGGGTCTCCACGCGGATCGGCGTCGGCGCTCCGGCAGCATCCGTCACGAACCAAACCGCGCAAAACCCTACGACAAATATGGCGAGAAAGCCGACCAGATGCTCGTCCCAGCGCCGTTGTTTGCCCCAGAGCGCGAGCGAAAGCACCGCCAGCGCGGCGGCGAAGAGCGCCATGGTCGCCAGCACGCGTACGTCGAGGGAAAACCAGCCGGCATAATGAAATTGCGCTTCAAACATGCGTTCCAGGCGGGTCCAAGCGGCCGTACCGCTGCCCCAGTCTACGCAAGTTCACCGCGTTGACAACGATGTGCGCGACGGCGCTGGGCCAGGGCGAGTGAAAATGCCACGCCAGCCAGGCAAACACACCGCCAGCGACCAACGCAAACAGCGGCCACGGCCAGAGGCGACGATTGCCGAGACCGTGCGCCGCGGCAAAGAGCAGCGTCGCCGGTACCGGGCCCAGCGCAACCTGAAGCGGACCGCGGAACAGGGACTCCTCGCCGATGCCGCTGAGCACCGCGAGCCACCACGCCTGTTGCCGGGAAACAGGCCCCAGGAGTTGCGCCATCTTGTTGCCAAGCGCTTGAAAACGCGGCCACAACCGTTCAGTCAGCCATGTCGCCGCAAGCAGCAGCACACCAGCCGCCAAACCCGCGAGCCACGCCAACGGCGAGTTCGGCACCGCCAGAATCGCCAGACCAGCGTGCATCGGCACGGTCAGCAGCGCGGCCAACAGCGTCATCGCCCCGTACAGGAGCGTGGCGTTGCGCAGCGAACTGGCGGGGAAAGCTTGGCTCATCGGGACTTCATGCAGCGAATTCGCCGGAAAACTTGACGGATAATCACGACGCGAGAGGCTGATGCGGCCGGGAGTCTGCTCACCCACCGGCGGGAGGTTGCGATGCGCCCGAGGAACCCTTTGCAAGCATGGCTGCGCACGTCGCGAACGGCAAGCGTTGCCCTGCTGATCGCGGCGATGGGCTGTGATCGCGCGCCGGAATTGGACCGGATGACGCAGCAGGTCGTGGAAGCGGGCGTGGGCAGTTCCGAACGGGCGCCCATGCGCGCGGTGATCCCGACGCGGCCCGCGGCGGTGGAGCACACGATTGTCGTGGATGACGAGCGCTACTTGGGCGACATCGCGCGGCAGCTCGGCGTCACGGTGGATGAGATGCTGGCGATGAACAAGCTGGCGGAGCCGACACTGCAACGCGGTCAGGTGCTGAAGGTTGAAACGACCGCGGACTTGATCAACGGCTGGGAAGCCCGGCGGACGGAGCGGCGGGCGCTCAAGGCGCAGCGGGAAGCCGAGAAACGCGCGGCGAAGGCCAAGGCGGAGGCGGACGCGCGGGCGGCGCGGCAGTTGGCCAAGCGTTTGAAGAAGTTGAAAGGCAAGGCGGCCGAAGCGGCGCTCGTCGCGGCGCATGCCAGCACGCCAGAAGTGGCGGCGACGGGACCGGTCGACGTGACGCACAAGTCACCGGGTGGCGCGACTGTGCGGACGATTCGCATTGGCGCAGCGGCTGCGAAGCCGTAGCTCCAGAACTTGTAGATATTGAGCAAGGCGTCAGGCGACCCTCAGGCGATCGCCATCACCGAAGTGGGCTCACGGACCGCCCAAGCCGCTGCCGGTGCCGCAGTTGTGGGGCACCGCGCCGCCGCTGCCGCCGCCCGTGATCGAGCTCATCAGGTCGCAGGTGCAGGACAGCCCGCCGAAGCAATCCGGCGCGTTGGCCGCAGGCGTCAGGCAGGACAGGTCGAAGGGCAGGCCGCCGGTGCCGCCCGTGCCACCGCTACAGCAGGCGCCGAACAGCGCCGACGTGCACGACGGGTCGCTGGGGTTGCTGCAATCGCAGGCGGCGGTCGACGGGTCCAGGCCGCAGAGCGCGCTCTTGGTGCCACCGCCGCTGCTGCCGGCCGCAGCGCACGAGCAGACGCCCTCGCCGGGATTCGCGCCGGTGCCACCGGGCAAGCCGGGCAGGCCGCCGACAGACGACGCCTGCACGCAGCTGGAGCCCTTCTTGGAATTGCAGAAGGCCACGACGCCGTCGCACTTGCCGGCCGTGTCGTAGCACAGACCCGTGCTGGTATCGCACGCCAGCGTGAACGTCGTCGTGCCGGCGTTTTGGCAGTCGGAGTCGAGCTTGCAGGTGCCGCTCGCCGGTCCGGTTCCGCCGGTCGAGCCGGTGCAGGAGTACGTCCCGCTCTTGCAGGTGCCGGCGCTCTTGGCGGCGCAATCCGCGTCCGTCGTGCATTCCACGCAGGACCACACGCCGTTGATCTGCACGCAGCCGGGGTACGGCGCGACGCACGCGGCGCACTGGCCCGAGCCAGCCGATTTCGCGCACTTGTGCGAGGCCAAATCACAGGTTTGACCGACCGTGCTGCTCGCGCAGTGCGTGTCATTCGTGCATTCGACGCAGCTGCCGTCGGCCAGCTTGATGGGCGTCGGAGCGCTGCATGCGCCGCTCGTGATGCAGGTGTGCGAGTTCGCGTCGCACTTGCCGCCGGTGCACTGGGCGTCCGTCAGGCAGCCCACGCAGGCGCCGCCGAAGCATTTGTCCGCGCAGGTGGAACACGCGTCAGCGACCGTGCAGCTGGAACCGTAGCAGCAGGTCGAAGCCTGGAAGGCGCAGACGTTGCCGACGACGGTCTTCTGGCAGGTGCTCTTGTCGGGGCAGGTGCCGCCGTTGTCGCAGGTGGGCGCGCAGACTTTGGCCGAGCCGAGCTGGATGCATTTCAGGCCGTCCGCGCAGTCCAATTGCGCGTTGCACGTGTCGCACTGCTGCTTGACGACGGCGCATTTGCCGGTCGAGGCGACGCACGATTGGCCGGCGTCGCAGGGCGTCACCAGGCAGCCGTCGCAGGAGTAGTTCGGCGGGAGGCAGTTGCTGTTGGCGGCCTTGGTGTCCGCCTTGTCGCACTTGAAGGCCGTCGGGCACTCGTTCACGCTGCCGCATTTCTTGGCGCAGAACGTGCCGTTCAACAGCGTGATGCACTGGTAGGCGGAGTCGCCGCAATCGGCGTCCACTTTGCAGGCCTGGCACGCGGCGCCTTTGCCGGCGCTCACGTCGTCCGGAGTCGTGGTGGTGTCGGTGCCGCCCGGGCTCGTGTCCAAATCGGTGCCGCCGCCGGTGTCGCTGACGTCGAAACCGCCAACAAACGTGTCCGTGGTCGTCTTTGTCGCGCAGAAGCCGCCGCTACAGGTTTGACCGTTCGGACAGTCGCTGGAGAGCTTGCAGGACTGACCGGACGGGCCGCTGGCGGCGGTGCTGTTGCCGCAGCCGACGAGTGCGACCAGGGCCAACAGGGCGAACGAGTTGAACAGGGAAACAACGAGGTTGCGAGCGTGCATAACGTGCCTTTGGGAAAGGGGATCCTGTGCGACGCAAAAACGACGCTGCCACACTTTACGGACATTTGGTCACGGTTTCAAGGATGTTGTTGCCGTCGGACGCAGGTCCGCGTGATTCTTCTGTGAAATTGTGCAAGCATGGCTTTCATGCAGCGCAGGTGGACACTCCTTTGGCAGCCCGATGAAGCGCAGTTGATCGCGGCTTTGCCGTCGCTGCCGCCGGAGCAAGTGCGCCGTGGGCCGATCGTGCTTGCGACCGATCAGCCTGCGCGGCAAACGGTGGACGGAAAGGCTGTGGGCGTTTTGGACGGCGTCGTCTTCAACGATCGTCAACTCGCCGAGCCGCTGGCTGGCCGCGGCGCTCCGGTCGTGGACCAACAGGACTTGGCGCTGCACGCTGTCGGTTGGTCAGGGCTGTCAGGACTGGGCGCCATGCGCTGGCACGGGACGCTCGCGGTGCTGCATCAGGCCCAACGGACCGCGATCGTGGCGCGGGATTGGCAAGGCGTGGGCGGGCTTCATTGGGCACCGGTGGGCCACGGTCAGCTGTTTGCCAACACAGCGGCAGCGTTTCTGGCATTCGGTGTGCGACCGCAACTGGTTCCTCCGGGCATGCTCGCGATGTGCGCGCCATCTGGGGTGCAGTGGCAGGTGATTCCGTCGCAGCCGGAAGTGCGCGCGTGGTTTCGTGATTTGCCGGAAGAGCTTGCGCATCCGACCCCGGAGCATTGGCAGGCCGGACTGATGGCGCGCCTTGAGGACGCGGTTCGCGCCTGCCAGCGCTCGCTCACGTGCATCGCGCGGGACACGCCGACCGATGCCGCAGGTTCTTGGCTGGTACAACACTTGCCCTTGCCGCCGACCGCGACGCCGAAGGGAATTTGGACGCTCGCGGGCGCGAATGCGTGGCTCGGCTTGGCTGCGGTCGAGCCGCTGGAACCGCAGTCAGGCCCATGGCCCGCGCCGGAACCGTCGGAGCCGCTACGCGTGGACGATCACGTGGCGCGGGCGCGCCGTGTGCGCGCGACTTGGCTGCCCGACCTGGCGTTGGAAACGGCGCGTTTGGACGCCGAGAAGCGGAATTTGCAGTTGGTCGCGCCGCACCTGGATCCGGCCGTGCTGGCGTGGCTGGGCGCGATGCCCCGGGCGTTGCGGCCTCTCGCTTGACACCTGTCGCCAGTGGGGATTCGATCGCGCCACACCCCCGCGACGGCTTTGGAGGCCAGCATGCTGCTCTTGATGACGCCCACCAGCCCTTTTGCGCGCAAATGCAGGATGTTCGCCGCGCTCAAGCGGATTGATCTGCCGTGCGTGGACGAAGCGGCTCACGCGTCCGGCAGCCGTGTGCCGGGCTTGAATCCGTTGGCGCAAGTGCCGACTTTGGTGCGCGATGATGGCTCGGCGGTCTTCGACTCACGCGTCATCGTTCAGCTGTTGGACCTGTTGGCGCCAAGCGGTCCGGAATTGCTGCCGCGCGATGCCTTGCGGCGCATCGACGTGCTGCGCTGGGAATCGGTGTTCGACGGTGTGTGCGACGCCGCGGTGCTGGTCGTCATGGAACAGCGACGGCCGGTGGAAAAGCAGGACGAGCAGTGGCTGAAGCGGCAGATGGCGAAGGTCGAAGCCGGTTTGGAGGCAGGCGAACTGGCGCTGATGAGCCGATCAGGGCCGGTCGAGCGGCTTGGTCCGAGTGGTGCGCCGAGCCTGAGCGAGCGAACCTGGTTGGTGGGCACGACGATGACGCTTGCGGATCTCGCGCTGGTGGCCGCGCTCGGCTATGTCCGCTTGCGCATGCCGCACGTGCTCTCGGGGCGATTCTGGGCCCTGCAGGCGCTGGAGAGCAAACTGATGGTGCTTCCAGCGATCGCCGCGACGGCGCCGCCTGCCTGATCGCGTCGCGTTATCTTCACAGGCTCGTGACATCCGCGATCTGGACGGAAGCGAACGGCTGTGGCACACCATCGGGCCTGCGATTTGCGCGTCCCGCAGCCTTTCCGACCCCGTCTTCCCGTGGAGTCCCCGATGACCAGTACCCCGGCTGAGCCCCGTTTTCCAGCCGATTGGCCGCAGGCCGGTGCGATTGACCTTGCGATTCATGATCTTCCACATGCGTCGTCGACGACCGAGTGGTGGTACCTGAACTGTCACGTTGAGACCGTCGCGGGGCGGAAGCTCTCGCTCTTCGCGTCGTTCTTTACAATTGTCAACGCGTACGACGAGGTCACCAAGCAGCCGCATTATGCGTACAGTTGCACGTGGGCGCTGAGCGAGCCGGCCCGGCAGTTGTACATTTCTGAGTCGCTGGTCGACAAGAAAGCCGCGCAACTGGGCTTGAAGAAGATGGAGCGCGGCGAAGGCTCCTCGGACAGTCGGCTGCAGCGCGCGATGCGCGAAGTCCTGGAGCGGGGCCGTGTGCCGCATCCGGATATTCCGTTCGTCCGCGATCCTTTCGTTTCCTGGCAAAAGCTGGAGTTGGATTTCGACGGCAACCAACTGCGCAAGAACGACGACGGCACCTACACGTTGGAGTTGCGGCAGAACGACGGCGGCCACGGCGCGTCGCTCGTGTTCACGCCGAAGAAGGCGCCGATGCGTCATGGCGTCGATGGCGTGGTCCGCGGCGCGCACGGCGAGGACATGTTCTACTACTTCATGCCTCGCTGCGATGTGACTGGCACCATTCGGCTTCCCGGCGGCGACGAATCGATCAAAGCGGCGCAAGGCTGGTACGATCACGAATTCGGCCGCCACGCCAAGATGACCGAGAAAAAGCAGGAAGGCGAGGACATCGGCTGGACCTGGCTTGGCGCACAGTTGGACGACAACACAGAGATTTCCGCCTACGCGCTGGTGCAGGAAGACACGCGGCAGTTCATGGATGCCCGCACGATCGTGATCTGGCCCGACGGCACGCGCGGCGAGTACGCGGACACGAAGCTCACGCCTGCGGGCAACTGGTGCAGCACGCGCACGTTTGCCGAATACCCGACGGCCTGGACGCTGGAAGTGCCGTCGATTGGCCTGAAATGCGCGCTCGTGGCCGATTTTGACGATCAGGAATTCATCACGCTCATTTCCAAGCCTGGCTTCTGGGAAGGCCGCTGCACGGTGAAGGCCGAGCTTCGCGGCAAGTCGGTGACCGGCTTGGGCTACCTGGAGCGCAGCGGGCAGAACGACATCGACAACCTCGACCAATTCTTCGGCGCCGTGGGCAAGCAGGTCCGCAAGTCGATCAACAATGTGATGCCGTTGCAGCCAAACGCGGAAGAGGCGTTGGCGCTGATCGCCGGTCCCGACCGCCCGCAGGCGATCGACGGCGTGGACATCCAGCAGTTCGCGGACAACATCATCAAGCCGATCCGCGAAATTACCGATCGCGGCGGCAAGTCCTGGCGCAGCTATGCCGCGCTGGCGTGCTGCGATGTGGTCGGCGGTGATTCACGGCAGTTCGTGCAGTGGTTGGCGATGCCGGAGCTGATGCACGTTGGCTCGCTGATCGTCGACGATGTGCAGGACAAGTCCCTGGTGCGGCGCGGCGGTCCGACGGCACACTTGATTTACGGCGAAGCGATTGCGATCAACGCAGGCACGGCGGCGTACTTTCTCGGCCAAAAGCTGCTGCATTCCGACCACATGTCGGATCGCGACAAGTTGCGCATTTACGATTTGTACTTCGAGACCCTGCGGGCGGGTCACGCGGGCCAGGCCTTGGATATTGCCGGGATCGACGATGCGATGCCAGCCGCGGTGGAGTCGGGAGACGGGCTGTTCCTGGAAAGGCGCGTGCTGGCCGTTCACCGTCTGAAGACGGCTGTACCGGCGGCGACCTTGGCGCGCATGGGCGCTATCGCCGGCAACGGCACGGAGGCGCAGATCGACGGCGTCGGCAACTTCTTTGAGTCCATCGGCCTCGCGTTTCAGATCATCGACGATGTGCTGAATTTGCGCGGTTTCAAAGGCGATTTGAAGTCGCGCGGCGAAGACATCGCGCACGGCAAGGTGACGCTGCCGGTGGCCAAGGCGATTGGCGCGCTGCCGCTGGCGGATCGTCGGTGGCTCTGGCAGACGGTTCAGTCGAAGCCGCAGGATCGGGAGACGATCGACGCCGTGATCGCCAAGCTCGAAGCCTGCCACGCGATCGATGCGTGCGAAATTCAGGCGCGTGCGATGGTGGAAGCGGCGTGGCAGAAGCTGGAGCCGCTGGTCATCGATACCCTGCCGAAGCTGATGCTGCGGGCTTTTGGCTGGTACGTGTTGGAACGCCATTACTGATCTGCGCTAGCGGCCGCCGCGCAACTTGTCCGCAAGCCGCACCAGCTCCGTGCCTTGGCGCGACAATTGCTCAGCAAGTTTGGGATCCTTGGTCGTGCCATCGGCATCGAAGGCATGGTAAGCGCGCTCGATCGGCACGACCAACGGCAGCGTGATGCCGCGCAGCGCGCGAACGATGTGCTCCATCGCGTTGATCGCCTGTATGGCCTGCACGCCGCCGGCGGTCGCGATGAGCGCCACGACTTTGTCGGTCAAATACGGCGGTTCGTCTTTGCCGAGCAGTTCCAACCAATCGATTGCATTCTTGAATGCCCCGCTTACCGAGCCGTGATAGAGCGGACTGCCCCACACCAGCCCGTCGGCCGCACGCACCGCGCGCGTGAGGCCCAGAACGGGCTCGGGCGGTGCCTGACCATGGACGTACAGCGGCAGGTTGAGCGACGCGATGTCAAACAGCTCGACCTGCGCGCCCGATCGGGCTGCGGCATGCAACACGTGATTCAAGGCATGCCGGGTCGACTGACCGCCGTCCAGCGAGCCACCGAGGGCGACGATGTGGGGCTGACGCACGTTCAAAATCGCATGCCCCACTGCGCTCGGTACTGGAACCAGCGTCGTGTGAGGAAGATGGCCAGGCCGACGCCCGCCAGCCCCAAAAACAAGTGCCCGCCGACGAGCGCCCAGACGGTGCCCACCCAGCCGGCCACGGCGATCCAGCCACGCCGTGCCGCTGTTGCCTTTTGCTGTGCCATCAACTCGCCCATGGTGTCGACCTCCTCAGGTTCACGTAGGATGCCGCAAATGTGCGTCTGAATGCTACCCCGGAATCGGCGGTGGCTGCGCGCCGTGCTATCCTGTGCGTCTGATCGCTGATGGACGCTGGCTCATCAGCGCACACGGTTCGAGTGGCTCGTCATCACAATTCGAATTCAAGCGATGAATCAAATGAGGATGTCCACGTTGCATGCTTTGTTGCGTCCAAGACTGGCCGCGGCGCCCTGGGTGGGCAAGAGGGCCGGGAATGGCACAGCGGCTTGACGACATGAAAGACACGGGGCATAGGGCCCACGGACGGCGGCTGCCGCCAGGTGATATTGCTTGATGTATCGAAGTTCTCTCCAAGTTTCCCTGATCTGTCTGTGCCTTGCGACCGGTGCGCCGGCGCTGGCGCAACCCGGCTCGGACGGGCGCGTGCCTGGCCATGCACTGTGGGAGTCCAAAGTCCAAGCAGCCGACCTGCCGACGGGCCGATTTTCGCTGAATCAGGCCACCGACGCGATGCGTCATGGACACCTGTTGTTGCGCGCCGCGAAGGCCAATTTGCGCGCCGCAGCTGCTGATGTCGTGGGCGCCGGGCTGTGGACGAATCCGGTTGCGGACGCGTCCTACGGGCGGAGCTTTTCCAATGCACAGAATGACCCGTTTGGCTCCGTGGGCGTTGGCGTGACGCAGTTTCTGGAAACATCGGGTGCGCCAGACGCCCGGCGTTCCGTGGCAAAGCTGTCGGAGAAAGCCGTCGAGTCGGACAATGAATTGACCTTGCGCCTGCTTGCCTTCGATGTTGAATCGGCTTGCGTGGCGCTCGCCGCGTCGGCTGTGAAGGTGCAGTTGTACGCGGAAGCCAATGCCGAATTGGATCGCGCGAACCAAATCGTCAGCGCCCGCGTGCGTGCGGGTGCAGCGCCGCAGTACGACGCATCGCGTATCGCAGTTGCTGTCGCGCAAGCACGTGCCGCGCTCGCGGATGCCCACGCGGATCTGTCCCAGGCGCGTGGCGACCTGGACGTGGCGGTGGGACCAGATGCGACGCAGTTGCAGGGCCTGCCCGACATCGACCTGTTTGAGATTGCCACGCCCGCGGCGCTCGTGAGTTTGACGGACGAGGCGCAGCGCACCCGGCCGGACCTGATTGCGATTCGCGAACGGGCGAAGGCGGCAGAAGCGCAAGTCACGGTCGCACGGCGCAACGTGATGCCCGGCTTTTCCCTGCGCGGCGGCGTCTATTTTGGCACAACACCCGGTGAATTCGGTGGCACGGTGGGCGTCGGTGTGCCGCTTCCGGTCATCGATCACGGCCAAGGTGCGGTGAGTGCCGCGTTGGCCCGCGCTGAAGTGGCCAACGCGTTCGCCGACGCGCTCACCCTGCAGGCGCTGCAGCGTGTGGCCGCGTCCTACGAAGAGACTCAGCGTCGGCGCGAGAATTTCCGGCAGTATCAAGAAACCGGCGTGACGCTCAGTCACGGCATGGTGCAAGAAGCAGAAGCGGGCTATCGCGCGGGCAAGCTGTCCGTGCTGGAACTGGTCGACGCCTACGTTGCCAAGCGCGATGCGCGGCTGCGGGCGATCGAGCTGGCCAATGATGCCCGTCTTGCGGAGATTCGCCTGCGCCGCGCGGTTCAGGCCGGTTCGTCCTCCTTTCAGTAGTCATCGCGCGTCCTTGCGGCGCACAAAAACGGTGGTCATCAGGCGTGGCCGCCCCGAGTCCAAACAATTGATACCGCGGGCAAACGCAGGTCCGGCGCTTCGCTCCATCACATCCCAGGCACAAGCATGAATCGCACCTTCAAACTCCGATCCCGTTGGCCGCAGTTGCTTCTTGTCGCCGTCGTGGCATTTGGCTGCGAGCGGCTCAAAGCGCCGGAAGTCGCGCCGACCCACGAGCTGCGCAAGGACGGTTCCGTCGTGCTCAAAGGTGGTTCCGCCGCGTTCGTCAAGGTTGAGGCAGCCCAAGCGGCGACCCACCCGCATTCGCGGACGCTCGTGGCGCGCGTGGCGTTCGACGAGCGCCGGCTCGCGACGATTGGGCCGCCCGTCTCGGGACGTGTGGCCTCGGTTGAAGTGGTGACGGGCGACAAGGTCAAAAAGGGCGACATCCTGCTGACCATCCATTCGCCGGACATTGCGGCGGTGCAAGCGCAAGTGGCGGAAGCCCGGTCGGCGCGCATTTTGGCGGACCACACGCTCAAGCGTACCGCTTCGCTGGTGCGGGACGGCGCCGCGAGTCAGGCGGAATTGCAGCAAGCGCAAGCCCAACAGCAGCAGGCGATGGAAGAAGAACATCGGGCCATTTCCTCGCTCGCTGCGGTCGGTGGCGGCGATGGTTCGGCCGATTACCACCTGCGCTCGCCGATTGACGGCATCGTGGTGGAACGCCAAGTCGCGGTGGGGCGCGAAGTGAACGTCGGGCAGGATCAGCCCCTGCTGAGCATCGCGGATTTGGGCAAAGTCTGGGTCATCGCCGACTTGTACGAACAGGATCTGGGGCTGGTGAAGGTCAATGCACCGGCGACGGTCTTCACCCCAGCGCTGCCCGGCAAGAAGTTTCCGGGGACCATCGTCTACGTCGGTGACGTCGTGGATTCGACGACGCGAGCGATGCGGACGCGCATTGAAATCGACAATCCGGACAATATCTTGCGCCCGGGCATGTTTGCCCAGGCGATCGTGGAAACCCAGGCACTCGATGCCGTCGATGTGCCCGTCAGCGCGGTCCTCGCGCGCCGCGATCAGTTCTTCGTGTTTCTGCAAGCCACCGATGGCAGCTACCACCAGAAGGAGGTCAAAGTCGGCGAGCAGCAGGGCTTGCACGTGACCATCATCGACGGCGTCAGTCCTGGCGACCGTCTGGTCACCCAGGGCGCGATTCTGTTGGACGCTGAAGCAAACGAGGCACTGTAAACATGCTGACCTATGTCCAACATCCAGTTCTTCCGGTCAGACCTGTTGCATTTCGGACTGGATCCGCGAGCGAGTTCCGAAGGCGGCACGCCGCGGATGAAAATGGTTTGCTCTCGAACTTCGGTCGGAGTCTATAGATGATTCGCGGTATCGTCGATTTCGCGCTTCGTCAGCGCATCTTCATTGTCATCGCAGCGCTGATCTCAGTGGTGATGGGCATTGCTGCGTTCATTCGCCTGCCGATCGAAGCCTATCCGGACGTGGCTGACACGTGGGTGCAGATCATCACGCAATGGCCTGGCCACGCGGCGGAGGAGGTCGAGCGGCAGATCACGCTGCCGACCGAACGCGTGATGAACGGCGTGCCCAAACAGACGGCGCTGCGGTCGACGTCGATCGCCGGCCTGTCCGTCGTGACACTGATCTTTGACGACGGGACGGACAACTATTTCGCCCGGCAGCAGGTGCTGGAACGGTTGGGCAACATCGACCTGCCTCCGGGCGCGTCGAATGGTTTGGGGCCGCTGTCGAGTCCGGTGGGCGAAATTCTTCGTTACAACATCGTGAATTGCGCGGTGACGCGGACGGCGGAGTGCACCGACGAGGACGTCAAGGTGCCGCCGAAGTCGCTGAGCGAGCTCAAGGATCTGGAAACCTGGCTGGTGGAGCGTGAGTTGCTGGCGACGCCTGGCGTGGCGGATGTCGCGGCGTTTGGCGGCACGGTCAAGCAGTTCCAGGTGCTCATCGATCCCGCGCTCTTGGCGGCGCATCACCTGTCGATTCAGGATGTTCAAGACGCGCTGTCGGCCGCCAACAGCAACGCCGGTGGCGGTGTGGTGCGGTTTGGCACGGCGTCCCTGAATGTGCGCGGCATCGGACTGTTGACGCCGGAGCAGATCGCCGACGTCGCGATTTCCGAGAAAGACGGCACGCCCGTGCGCGTGCGTCACGTGGCCCAAGTGCAGGTGGGCTATCAACCGCGTCTCGGTCGCGTGTCGATCGACGACGAAAAGGACGTGGTCAAGGCGACGGTGTTGATGCGCACCGGTGAGCAGACGCAACAGGTTCTCACGCGGTTGCACACCCGAATCGACGAAGTCAATGCGACCGTGCTGCCGCGCGGTGTGAAGCTTCATCCTCACCATGATCGCACCGAGTTGATGCACCTGACGACCCACACCGTGATGGACAACCTCGCGGAAGGCATCGGTTTGGTCACGCTGATCCTGTTCATTTTCCTGGGCAACGTGCGGGCCGCGCTGATTGTCGCCGTGACCATTCCGCTCTCGCTGCTGATCGCATTCATCTTCATGGACGCCGCGAAAATTCCCGCGAACCTGCTTTCCATCGGTGCGGTCGATTTCGGCATGATTGTCGATGGTTCGATCGTCATGGTGGAAAATATCTTCCGCTTATTAGCGGAGAAGCAGGAGCACGGCGAGAAATACGATCTGGGCGAACTTGTGCGAAGTGCCTCGCGGGAAGTTGCGCGGCCGATCGTGTTTGCCATTGCCATCATCGTGACTGCGTATCTGCCGATCTTCACGTTGCAACGCGTCGAGGGCAAGCTGTTCTCGGCGATGGCTTGGACGGTTGCGTTCGCGCTCGGCGGCGCGCTCTTGCTCGCCATCACCGTCGTCCCGGTCCTATGTACCTTTCTCTTCCGCGGAAAGGTCAAGGAATTCAACAACCCACTGCTGGCGCTGATGCGCTGGGTCTATCTGCCCATCCTGAAGCGGTCGTTGAAAGTGCCGCGTACTGTCTTCGTCGTCGCCGCGCTGCTGATCGGCGCTGATGCCGTGATGGCGAGTCGCATTGGTTCCGAGTTTCTGCCGCACTTGGACGAAGGCGCGTTGTGGGTGCGCGTGTCGATGCCAGCCAACATTTCCTTGCCGGAAGCCGAGCAGATGGTCGATGGCCGACATACCGGTGGCGAGAACGTTCCGGGCCTGCGGGAAATCCTGCGGAAGTTTCCCGAAGTCCGGATGATATCGACGCAGATCGGTCGCAACGATGACGGCACGGACCCGACGGGCTTCTACAACGCTGAATTCCTGCTGCTGCTGACGGATCACACGGTCTGGCGGCCACAGTTTCACGGCAACAAGGACTTGCTGATCAGCGCGATGTCGAATGCGCTGGCCGTGGTTCCGGGCGTCGAAATCGGATTTTCCCAGCCGATCTCGGACAACATCGAAGAGGCGGTGTCGGGCGTCAAAGGGCAACTGGCGGTCAAGATCACCGGCAATGATCTGAATGCGCTCGATGAACTGGCCCGGCGGACGGCGCACGCGATGAAGGACGTGCCTGGCGTGGAAGATCTCGGCATCTTTAGAGAGTTGGGGCAGTCGAACGTGAACATCGCGATTGCCCGCGAGCGTGCGGAGCGTTACGGGCTGTCGGTGCAGGACGTGGAATCGGTTGTGGAAGCGGGCATTGGCGGCAGGCCGGTGACGCAAATCGTGGAAGGTGAGCGACGTCACGATTTGGTGGTGCGCTACGCGGAGGACAAACGCGACGACATTGACGCGATCCGCCGGATGCCGGTGCCGTTGAAAGAAGGCGTGACCATTCCGCTGGCGATGGTGGCGGATGTAACGGTGCAAGGTGGCGCCAACCGCATCTTCCGCGAAGCAAACCGCCGGTATATTGCCATCAAATTCAGCGTGCGCGACCGCGATTTGGGCTCCGCTGTCGCCGACGCGCAAGCGGCAGTCGACAAGGCCGTGAAGCTGCCGAATGGCTACTCGATGTCCTGGGCCGGCGAGTTCGAGTCCGCCCGGCGTGCCGGCAAGCGTCTGGCGATCGTGATACCGCTGACCGTGCTTGCCATCTTTGCGATCTTGCTGGTGATGTTCCGGCGGATGCGGGAGTCGTCGATCATTTTGGTCAACGTGCTTCTGACCTCACCTTTTGGCGGTCTCGCGGCGCTGCTGATGACCAATACCAGTTTCTCCGTGTCCTCCGGCGTCGGCTTTCTGGCCCTCTTTGGCGTGTCCGTGCAGACAGGCGTGATCTTGATTGCCTACATCAACGAACTGCGCGCAGAGGGCATGCATCTGGATGAAGCCATCCTGCGTGCTGCCGATCTGCGCTTGCGGCCGGTCACGATGACGGCGCTGGTCGCCACGCTGGGTCTGCTGCCCGCCGCGCTGTCCACGGGTATCGGCTCGGATTCGCAGAAACCGCTGGCTATCGTCGTTGTCGGTGGTCTCGTCTCGTCGTTGGCGCTGTCTTTGGGGATGCTGCCGCTGCTGTACAAGCTGTTTGCGCCCAAGGACATGCCCAAGGATGGCGCCTTGCTGCCGCACACGCAGGAGCCGTATCACGAGCCGGAGATGATGCCCCTGCCGGATTGATCAGGGCTGCTTGGCCAAGCCCGCCTTGCCCAGCACAACCAGCCGATCGTCGGCGGTCACCAGCATGTCGGCGCGGGGCGGAAACTCGACCGTGCCATCGCTATGCTTGACCGCGACGATCATCATTTCCGGCGCACCCCAGAACGTCGTTTCGCGCAAGGTCGTTCCGCCCGGCCGGAGCATCTCGCCGATGCGCAGTTCCTCGATCGTCAATTCGTAGTCGCCGCGCCGGGTTGCAATATCCAGCAGATCCGTGATGTCCGGCTGAACGATTTGCCAGCCCACGCGATGTCCGGCCACGGTTGCCGGACTGAACACGTGATTCGCGCCCGCGCGCTCCAACTTCTGCAGCGACTTGGGATCGTCGGCTTTGCCGTACAGCACGATTTCCGGATTCAATTCGCGGGCCGAAAGCGTCAGGAAGACATTGCCCGCGTCACTGTCAACCGCCGCCACGAGCGCTTGGGCCCGTCGCACACCCGCGGTGATCAGCACATCGTCGTCCTGCGCGTTGCCGGTCAGGTGCAGGAGACCGTCGTCTTCGGGCAGATGCTCGAAGGCCGCCAGCGTGCGATCGATGACCACGACGCGATGGCCGTTTTGGCGCAGCACGTCCACGACGGCGCGTCCCAGCCGACCGTAGCCGCAGACAATTGTGTGGTTTTCAATGGTTGCCAAAGCAGTTGTCATGCGCCGCCTTCGCCGGGATGCATCCCAGCCTCCGTGAGCAAAGAATTCCGTCGTCGCGCCGAAGGCATAGCCCAGGGTGCCGACGCCGCCGAGAATCAGGACAATGGACAGCACGCGCCCGGAGGCCGAAAGCGGCCGCACTTCGCCATAGCCCACCGTCGACAGCGTGATCACGGTCATGTAGAACGCATCGAACAGCGGCCACCCTTCCAGCAGGTGGTAGCCGATCGTCCCGAGCCCGAGCAGCAAGCACGCCACGGAAGTGGCCGCAACAACGGTGCGGGTCATCGTCGTTTCGTTGGTCGGCGCGACGGTTTCCGGATGGTGGGGCACGATATCCAGCCAGCGGCACCCGCGCCGCGCGCCGAGTGTACGAGGCTCCCGAGGATAGGCCAACCGTTGAGGAGAGAGATGCCTTTCGTGCCACATAGCGTCGCCGTTGGTCTGGCGTCCGCCTCGGTGGATGTGCTGGTGCTGCATGGCATTCTCGGCTCTGGTCGCAATCTGCGGACCTTCGCCCAGCGCCTGGCCGACGCGCGACCGGATTTGCGCCTTTGGCTGGTCGATCTGCGCAACCATGGAGAATCCCAAGGTGCCCCGCCGCCGCACACGATGGCCGCCTGTTGCGACGACTTGGACGCGTTGGTCGCCGCGCGCGGGTTGCAACCGCAATGGATTATTGGTCATTCGTACGGCGGTAAAGTGGCGGTGGCGTGGGCGGGCAGGGCGCCGGCGCATCTGCAACGGGTCTGGGTCCTCGATTCGCCGCCCGCAGGCTACACCATGGCGCAGGACGCCGGCGGCGATGCGGCGGACAACGTCGAACGCGTGATCGCGACGCTGCGGCAGATCCCGATGCCGTTGATTCGGCGCCAGGACGTCGTGCAGGAATTTCGCGCCCGCGGCTTTCCGGACAGCATCGGCCAGTGGATGACGACGAACTTGCGGCAGACCGCCGACGGCTATCGCTGGTGCTTCGATCTGGACGCGATTGACGAGATGCTGGTCAGCTACCTGGCGACGGACGTGTGGCCGATCCTGGAATCACCGCCGCCGGGCGTGCGGATCGACGTCGTCCGCGCGGAGCGATCCCACCGCTGGCCGCCGGACGTGCTCGCGCGGTTTGCCGCCATCCACCACGGCAAAACACATTTGCACATGCTGCCGGATGCGGGTCACTGGCTTCACGTCGAGCGAACAGACGCATTGGTGGCGCTGATCGTCGCAGCGGTTTGACAGAAATGTCAGGTCCATTGGTGAGTCTTTGCGAACCCGATCCCGGCCCGTCTGCGGTGGCGGCAACAAGACCGTCGACTTGGATGGTGTAGCGCTGGGCGACATCGACGCGGCCGGTCTGGACCTCGCCCAGGACATCTTGAGCCAGTTGGATATCAAGAGCGGTGGCGTGAAAGGCGCCGATACCCAGGACGCCGAGGACTCGAGCGAAGGCTCGGACGCGGCGGATTCAGGCGGGACCGACGCGACGACTGGCACCGATGCGACCGATTTGGCGGACAGCAGTGCCTCGGACATCGCGACTGGCTGTACGAGCGCGGCATCTGGCGATGACCAGAACCTGTGTACGGACGACACATGCGGCATCGAAGGGGCGTGTGGCCATACAGCGAATGCCGTACCCTGCGACGCCGCCGACCGCGATCCTGGACATCGAAGCCGCTGGCCAGATCATCGGCAGCCAGAGCCAGCAAACCGTGGTCGAATTCACGGGTGACGGGCAAACGTGGGTCGAAGCGGAGACGCTGGGCGATATCAACCAGTCGTGGCAATTGCTTCGCACCGACCTGACCATCGCGTCCGGGCTGTGCACCGCGCAGTTCCAATTCCGCATCGGCTATCGCGTCATCACCATCCTGGACTATGTGGCGCCGATCGTCGCCGGTCTGAGCATCGACAACATCAGTATTTTCAGCGGAAATTGCTGGTAGAGGCTTCGCCGATCGCGCCTGCCGGCCAGCCATCGCCACTCGGGCATGCTGGCCGGCTGCGTTTTTGCCGTGAAACGCTTGTGGAAGAATTGCCTTTTTACCTTCTGCGAACTACCGTGTCAGACTGTTCAGAACCTCCGAGGAACCGCGACCTGCGGCGAGAAGGAGATTCTGCTTCGCCGGTCCCCATCGTTTCCGGATGTTCTGGATGACGGTGTGCGGCTCGGCTCCCGATGGCAAGTGGCCGGACGGAACCTTGTTGTTGCCGGCGATCGCACCAGTCGATTCGCCATGTGATTCAGGAGTTTATGATGAAGAAAATGATGTCGCTCGCGGTTGTTCTCGGTCTCGCAATTGCCGCCCCCGTGATGGCGCAGCCGGCCGCCCCGGCCGCCGCTCCGGAAGCGAAGAAGGAAGAGCCGAAGGCCGAGAAGAAGGCCGAAGAGAAGAAAGAAAAGGCCGAGAAGAAGGAAGAAGCCAAGAAGGAAAAGGCCGAGAAGAAAGAAAAGGCCCACGAGAAGAAAGAAGGCGCCAAGGAAAAGGCCCACGAGAAGAAAGAGAAGTAGTCGCCAGAGCGATTCACTGATCGCTGGAACGGCGTCGGAAGAAATTCCGGCGCCGTTCTGCGTTGTGGCGGCGACGCGTGCGTGACACGATGGCGCCGGAGGTGCAGGTCATGGAGCCATTTCAATGGGACGCTCATTTTGTCACCGGTCTCGCCGATGTGGACCGACAGCACCACCATTTGGTCGATGTAATCAATCAGTTCGGCGATCTGCTGACGCGGCCGGAGGGGGCCACGTTTGACGACATTGAGTCGGTGTTCGGTCAGTTGACGGCGTATGCGCAGTATCACTTTTCGGAAGAAGAATCGCTGATGGCCAGGGCGGGCGTCGACGCGCGGCACCAAATTCGCCACCGCGCCGAGCACGCGTCGTTCTTGCAGGAAGTGACGCAGATGCACGCGGGCATTTCACCCGACGATACCGCCAAGGCCAAGCCGCTGCTGCAGTTTCTCATCTATTGGTTGGCGTACCACATCCTCGGCTCGGACCAGTCGCTGGCGAAGCAAATCGGCGCGATCAACGCCGGGCAGACCGCCTCGGCAGCGTTTCTGGCTGAGGAACGCATGAAGGAAGGCGCGGTCGAACCGCTTGTGCACGCGCTGAGCGGCTTGTTTCGGCAAGTGTCTGAGCGCAATCGCGAATTGCAGGAACTGAATCAGACGCTGGAAGCGAGGGTTGCGGAGCGCACGCGGGAATTGGCCATCGCGAACCAGCGGGCCGAGGAAATTTCCCTGACGGATTCGCTCACGGGTTTGCCCAATCGTCGCTTTGCCTTGCGCCGCCTCGCGCAGGCTTGGGACGAATCGAATCGCGAGAATTCGCCGTTGGCCTGCATGATGATCGACGCGGATGGATTCAAGCTGATCAACGACACGCATGGCCACGATGCCGGCGATGAGGTGCTGCGGCAGCTGGCGCGGAATTTGCGCTACTCCGTGCGCAACGATGATGTGGTCTGCCGGCTCGGTGGCGATGAATTCCTCGTGATCTCGCCGGGGACACCGGCGGAAGGCGCGCTGCAATTGGCCGAGAAATTGCGTGTGGCGACTGAGGCTCTGCGCATTCCGGTGGGACAGGGAGAATGGCGTGGCAGCATCAGCGTCGGCTGCGCGGTGCGAACGACGACGATGAGCAGCGTCGAGGCGTTGATCAAAGCGGCGGACGAGGGCGTCTATGCCGCCAAAAATGCCGGTCGCAATCGCGTGGCCATGACGCCCTGACGACGGGGCGGCGCGATTGGCAAAAAACGGAAAGCCCCGGCGGTCGCGATGACCACCGGGGCTTCCCAGAGCAGCAAGACGGCTTACGGCAGGGTTACCGTGACCGCGCAGGCATTCGCAGAAATCAAACCGCCCAATTGCGGTTTCATCGCCACGTCGCCTGCCATCAAGGCGGTCGCCAAGCCAACCGGATCAATGCTGAGGAGGGTCGTCACCGGGTGATTCCAGTCCACCGACGCGCTGACGTCGTTGGTGCTGGCATCAGCCATGGTGGCGATGGCACGCAGTTGAATCCGGCTACCGGCAGTCACCGAGGTGGAATCCGGCTGACACGCCAAGCCTACCGGCACAGTGTCGGTAATCTTGACCGCCAGCGGGCCGCTTGTGCTCACACCGACCTGGGCCGAGAGGCTAGTCGTGCCCAGATCGAGCGCATGGAAGACCGCGACTTGGTGGTACGTTCCGCCAATCGCGACCGAAGCCAAGGTGTTGTCAGCGGTGGACCAGGCAAAGTTGCTGCCACTCCAGTACGGGCCAGCTTGCGTGCTGCCGGAAAGCTTGAACGTCGCCATGTACTGCTCCGTCAGGCCCTTCGGTACCGTCGTTGCCGGCGCGCCACCCGAGGTATTGGTCACCGTGATGTTCACGAGCGTGCCCGCCACGTTGTGAACCGTGAACTCCCGCGACAAGGTGTCCAACGTGGCGACGACCACTTGGTCTCCGGCCACGCTGCTCGTCGCGTACATCCCGTTGCTGTCAATCGCCGCGTCCGCCAGGATCGGCGTCTTGAGCGACCACGTCACCGATGGGCTGACGTCGCCGTACGTGCCGTCCGAGTAGAACGCGACGGCGGACAGTTGCAGCCGGTACCCACCGATCGGGTACGTTGCGGAACTCGCCGGGCCGTTGACGAGGTTCGGCTCTGACAGGACGTAAATCGCCGTCGGGGCCTTGCCGCTCACTGTCAACGTCGCGAATTGACTGGTCACACCGGCGTAGATGACGGAGATCAGTGCCGTTCCGTCGAGACTTCCGGCGTGGACGGTGCCCGCGCCGTCGTTGGCGGCAAAGCCAATCGCCGGGTTGTTGGAGACGTACATCGCCAAGCTCGTGAGGTCATACGCTCCCGCGCCGGTACCAGCGGCGTAGTTGCCGGTTGCTGTGAACGTGGCGTTCAAGCCGCGCGCGACGGAGACCGCGTTCGGCGCGAGGTCAAGCGACGCCAGGACTGCCGAACCAACCGTCACAACCGCCGAGCTTTGCACCGGCGAACCGGCACAACCACCATGCGATTGCGGAATGGTCGCCCGCAGTGTCGCCGTCTTGCCCGCCGTTGCACCAAAAGCGACATGGCCGAAACCGCTCTGCTGGAACGACGCGGCCTCGTCAATGACGTGATCGGGGTCAATGGACGAGTAGTCCGGACGGCACAACAGGACACTGCTGTCGGAGGTCGTGCACGCCGCGTTCATCGTGAACGGTACGCCGGTCGGCCACGTGACGTTGCCCGCGGGTACGGTCACCTGCACGCTTTGCACGCAAGCCGCGGAAATCTGCACGGGCAGGATGTTCGAGACGATCGGCCCCGCCTGGGCAAAATACTGCGTCGTGCCCTGCGTCAGGCCAGTCAGCGTGCCGCGGTCGATCGAGATCACCGCCGGGTTGAAGATGTTCCACACGACGGCCGGCGGCGCCATCATCCAGTGGCCCGAGCCACCGTCGGTGTACTGCGCCGTGACCGTGATGTCGAACTGGCCATTCTTGTACGTGCTCGACGGCGCGCTGATGAACAAGTGTTCCAGCGAGACGGCGACCGTGGTCAGGCTCAGCGCGTTGGACAGGACGCCGAGGTAGTTGGCCGAGATCTGCACCGTGCCCGCACCCAGCGCGAGTGCCTTGCCGGCCTGATCACCACCGTTGGACATCGTGACGATGCTCGTATCGCTGGAAGCAAACTGCGCCGAACTCGTCACGTCAAAGCTGCGTTCCGAGGACGATGCGCTGCAAGTAGCGGACGCGCCGTACGACGCTGTCACCGTGTACATCCGCGTGGAACCCAACGGCAGCTTGCCGCTGGATGCCGTCGCGAGTGTCACGCTTGGCGCGCCGCAGTTCTGCACGTCAATCAGCAAATCCGTGGTCTTGCCGTTGGACGTCGTCGCCGTCAGGATGGTCAGGCCAACGCCCTGGGCGTACAGCATGCCATCATTGGACACGGTCGCGAACGCCGGCTTCTGCGTGCTCCAGGTCGTGCCCGAACCGCTCGAAACATCCACGACCTGGCCATCCGTCAGTGTCGCCATCGCGCGGAACCTGACAGCCTGACCCAGCGGAACGCGGCGTGCCGTTTGACCAAACGTCGGCTGCGGCAGGATCTGCACTGAAACCGGCGTGGCATCGGTCACATCCACCGTCGCCGTCGTCGTCAGCGTGTGGTTCGTGATGACACCACCCGCGCACACACCTTGACTCGTGAACGAAGCCGTCAGCGCAGTCGTGCCCTTGGCCAACGCGCGATACCGGCGCGCCGGGCCCGCGACATTACCGAGGTTGAGCAGGATGCTATTGCTGTCCGACCACGCAACGCCGGACATCTGCGAAACGTTCAAATCGCTGCCGCCCGTGTCCGTCGCCTTGGCGATGAAGTCGACCTGTTGGCCAATGGCCATCGAACCGACCGCTGGTGTGAGATTCAACGCTGCCAAGCAGGCGCCGGTCACGGAGATGAAGAAGTTCCGCGAGATGGAGTCCTTCATGAACGTGATCTTCACCGGCTGCGTCGTCGTCGTGGAGAAAGACGTCAGCGTGACGCCTGTCGCCGCGATGGCAACCTGAACGACCGCCGCATTGCCGCTGCCCGCCGTGACGAGTGCCGAGACGTCGAAGCTTGAGCCATCGCTGTAGAGCCCGGTGATCGTCAATGGCATCATGGCGTTGCGCGGCATCGAGCCGCCACTTGGCGTGCTGAACTGCAGGTCGATCAGCGTGGCCGTGGAGATCTTCACCGCCAACGGAACGCTGGAGCTGTCGCCGTACGTGGCGGTCACAGTCGGGTCGATCCCGGCCGACGGCGCGAGCGTCGCGGCCAGATTGTTGCCTTGGAACGCCAGCTTGGCGGGATTGGAACTGAAGAACGACAGGCCGGACGGATTGTCCGCGTAGCTGCCGTCCGACCAGGTCACCCGCGCGCGGAAGCGGAGGTTCAAGCCAACCGGAACGCCCAGTTGCGGCAAAGTCGGCTGGGTCTCGATGATCTCCACTTTGGTCACCGTCGAGCCGCTGACGATCAAGTTCGACGTCGCGGTGCGGTTCTTGTACGCAGCCGCCACGGCGGTGACGCCGGAGGTCGTTCCCTGATGCTGGAAACGCTCCAGCAGGCCGGCCGCTTGCTGACCCCAACTGAGACCAAGCTGCGGCGCGACGCTCCAACCGGCGTACGCACTCACATTGAACGAGCCATACAGTTCATAGGTCGCCGTCGCGGCAAAGTCCTGATAGCCACCCTTGGTGATCTGCGCATTGGCCGGCGCAAGCGCCAGAGCCGTTGGCAGCGCAGCGCTGTCCAAGGACACGGTTGTTAGATCCGAAACAGCCTGGCTGCATGCACCGGTCAGCACCGTAAACGTCAGCGCGCCCGGCGCCGTCGTGCCAATGGACAGCATCCATGTCGCGGGATTCACGTTGCTCGACGACCACGCACCCAAGCTGCCAGGCAGAATCGGCACGGGCGTCTGCGGCGCGTCGCTGTAGTAGCCCACGACGCTCAGCGGCACCTGAACCAAGGTCGGCCAGATCGGGTTGACCTGCTCGATCCGCACCTGCTGCAAGCACGCATTCGTCACGACGAGCTGTGCTGAACCCGAGACGAGGCCCAGCATCGCGGCGATCGTCGTCGTGCCAGGTGTCGAAGCTGTGGCGAGGCCTTTGCTGCCTGGAGCGTTGCTGATCGGCGCGACGGCCGGAATGCTGCTGGACCAGGTGACGAGGCGCGTCAGGTCGCGCGTGCTGGGCTCACAGCCGCCGCCGCTGAAGAGGCCGGAGGCTTGGTACTGCTGGGTGAAGCCCTTGGCGCGCGAGGTCGCTGGCGGGCTGACGGTGATGGCGTTCAACGTGAGCGTCGCGCCGTTGACCGTGGAGGCCGCGGACGTCGCCGAGGTCTTGCCGCCTTGCGCTGCGGTCATCACCGCCGAACCGGTGCCGACGATGGTCGTCCACGCGCGGCCGTCTGCGAGGACCGGGGTGGTCGCGATCGCGGTGGCGGATGACGACCACGTGGCCGTCGTCGTTACGTCGCCGGTCGTGTTGTCGTCAAAGTTGGCGATCGCCGAGCAGCCGACGCGATAGCCGATGCCGCTGGGCAAGCAGCTGAGCGGCGCGTCGCAGACCACGGTCATGCCCGTGATCACGCTGGCTTTGATCGTGAGCGGGGCGAACGTCGACACGCTGCCGACGTGGGCCTTGATCCGCACCAAGCCGCCGGGCACGTTGGCCGTGGACTGCAGGGCGGCAACGAGGCCATTCGAGACGCTGGCAAAGCCGGCGATGTTGGCGCCGTTGCCGTCGGTCACGTCCCAGATGGTGCTGGTGGTGACGTCGAACGCGCTGCCGTCGGTGTAGTGGCCGGTGGCGACGAACTGCAGGGCCTGACCGGCAACCAGCGTGGCGCTCGACGGCCACAAGGTGATCGAGGAGAGCGTCACGCCGCTGTTGATCTTGATCTGCACGGGCGGCGCGACGACGTTGCCGGCCGAGCACCACAGCGTCACGGTACCTTCCGCCAGCGCCGTCACGATACCGTGGCTGCCATTGGCATTGGACACCGCCAGTTGCCCGGCGTTGCTCGTCATCCAGATGACCTGCGCCGTCACGTCTTGCGTCGTCTTGTCGCTGTAGGTGCCGATCGCCACGTATGGGCGCGTGGCGTTGAGCGGCAGCGGCGAGGAGAGCGCCGGAACGATGTCCAAGCTCGTCAACGTGGCGGGCGAAACCGTCAGCGTCGAAGCCGCGTATTTGCCGTCAAAATTCGCCGTCAAGGTGACTGCGCCCGGCATCAAGCCCGTCGCCATACCGGCCGACGTGATGGTCGCCAGCCCAATGTTCGAAGACTGCCAACTCACCGACGAGCTCAAGTCGACTTTGCTGCCGTCGCTCAACGTGGCCAGAGCGGTGAACGCCTGGTTCGTGCCTTTGGCGATCGTCACCGCGGCCGGCAGTACTTCCAGGGAAGTCACGACGGCCGGGCCGACCGCCAGCATGGCGGGCGCAGAGGCCATGCCCTGATACGTCGCGGTGATTTGCACCGTACCGGTCATCAGCGAAGTCGCCTTGCCCAAGTTGTTGATGGACGCAATCGCCGCATTGGAACTGGCCCACGTGGCCTGCGCGGTCACATCGGCCGAGGTCAGATCGCTAAAGCTGGCTTTTGCCGTAAATGCGGTCGCGGGCCCGCCGATGAAGGACGTTGCCGCACCTGGCGTGACCTGCACGCCCGTGACAATCGCATCGGTCACGTTCACGGCCGCGCCGCCGAGCTTGCCGCCGAACGCTGCGGTGATGTCCACGCTGCCAACGCCCACACCGACCACGTGTCCGACCTTGTCCACGCTGGCGAGCAAGCTATTGGTGGACGTCCAGGTCGCCTGCGACGTCACGTCGGTCAACGTGCCGTCCGTCATGGTGGCCGTCGCTTGGAAGTTCTGGCTCTGGCCTTTCGCCAAGGTCGCCTGCGCGGGCGTCAGGTTGATCGATGCGACCGTCGCGGCGGAAACGAACAGCGACGCGGAGCCTTGTTTGCCCTGATATTGCGCCTGGATCAGCACGGCTTTGCCACCGACCAAACCCTTGGCGACGCCGTTGCTGTCGATGGTTGCCGCGGAATTGTCGCCGGACGACCAGGTCGCTCCATGCGTGATGTCCAGGTTCGAACCGTCGTCAAAGTTGGCCATCGCGACAAAGTTCTGCGTCCCGTTGATCGCCACCGTTGCCAGCGCGGGCGTGACCTGGATGGCCACGAGCGACTTGGCCTGAACGATGACCGGCACTGCCGGCGCGACGACGTTGCCCAACGTGGCGGAAACGGTGACGTTGCCGGCGGCCCGCGCGCTGGCGAGACCGTGGCTGTCCGTGGCGTTCGAGATCGCCAGTTTGGCGGCGTCACTCGATGACCAACTCACCAACGAGGTCAAATCGACGATCGTGTTGTCGCTGTAGGTGCCCGAGGCCGTGTACTGGCGCGTCGCACCCAACTGAAGAGGCGCACCGGACGACGGTGAAATCGCCAAGCTCTGCAGGGTTGCAGGCGACACCGTCAGCGCCGCGAGCGCGGATTTGCCCTGGAACGTCGCCATGATCGTCGCAGTGCCGGCCGTGACAGCGGTCACCCGGCCATCAGAGGACACGGTTGCAACCGTCGGATCAGATGACTGCCAAGCGGCCGCAGAGGACAGATCGCTGGTCGAGCCATCGCTCAGGGTCGCGATGGACCGGAACGAAAACGCTGTACCTTTCGCCAGCGTTGTGCTGAGCGGGGACATGGCCAACGACGACACGACGGCTGGACCGATCGCGATCAGCGCGATATTCGACGTCACGCCCTGATACTTGGCGGTGATCTGCACGGTGCCTTCCGTCAACGGCTTGGCATGGCCCTGCGCGTCGATGCTGACCACCGTCGCGTTCGAACTCTGCCAAGTGGCCTGCGTGGTCACGTTGCCGACGGACCCGTCGCTGAAGCTTGCTTGCGCCAGGAAGGAAAGGACGGGGCCGCCGTTGAAGGTGGTCGTCAGTGGCGGTGTGATTTGCACGCTGGTGACCACCGCATTGGTAACGGTCACCTTCGCGTTGCCGGTCGCGCCGGCGAAAGCCGCTTGAACCTTGCAACTGCCGACGTTCACGCCGACGGTATGTCCCAACGCATTGACGGTCGCGATGCTCACGTCTGTTGAGCTCCACGTCGCCTGGGTCGTCACGTCGAGCATCGTCTCGTCGCTCATGGTCGCGGTGGCCTGGAAGTTTTGCGCCTGGCCTTTCGCCAACTGGGTTTCGGCCGGCGTGACCGCGATCGAGCTGACAGTGGCAGCGGAAACGATCAGCGAGGCTGTTCCGTCCTTGCCGCCAAATGCCGCGTGGATCGCCGTTGCCTTGCCGCCGACCACGCCCGTCGCCAGACCAGCCGCGCTGATGGTTCCAGTCGACGGATCAGACGAGGTCCACGTCGTTCCAGCGGTGACATCCGCCGTCGTGCCATCGTCATAGTTGCCCGTCGCGAGAAATGCCTGCGTGCCGCCAATGGTCACGGTCGCAACGGGAGGCGTCACCTGCACTGCGATCAGCTTCTTCGCCTTGACCTGAACGGTTGCGGAGGCGTCGACACCGGCAAGTCGCGCATTCACTTGCGCGGTTCCTTCCTTGATGCCGGTCACCTTACCTGACGCATCGACCGTCGCGATGTCGGTATTGATCGACGTCCACGTCGCCTGCGTCGTCACGTCGACGCGCGGGCCGATGTCGTAGATCGCATAGGCGTTGACCTGCGCCGTACCGCCGACCGCGACGTACTGATTCGACGGCTCCAACACCAACGCGATCAGGTTGATCTGCGTGACCGTGACGGAGGCCTGGTCGCTCAACGCGCCGTACGTCACCGTGACAGTTGCCTGCCCGCCGCTCACCGCGGTCGCAATGCCGGTCGAGTCGACGGTCACGATGCTCGTGTCACCGCTGGACCACGTGACCTTGGCGGAGATGTCGCCGGATGTCCCGTCG
The DNA here is from genome assembly GCA_903924465.1 of uncultured Myxococcales bacterium. Taxonomy (GTDB): domain Bacteria; phylum Myxococcota_A; class UBA9042; order UBA9042; family UBA9042; genus CAIYBN01. The sequence goes on from CAIYBN010000115.1 coordinate 93,450, forward strand.
TCATACACAGCGGTTGCGTGCAGTTGTTGATGGCCGCCGATGGCGAGGTTGGACGTCACCGGCGTCACATGCAAGGCGAACACCTGCTTGTCCTTGACCTGCACCGCCGCCGTGCCGAGGTGGCCAGCGAGCGTCGCCGTAATCGTCGCGGTCCCGACCTTGAGCATCGCCGCTTCGCCTTTGGCGTTCACGGTCGCAATCGTCTCGTCGCTGGACGCCCAGGTCGCATCGGTGACCACACCCGCGGTCTCTGTCCCGTCCGTCCACACTTCCTGGATGGCAAATGTCTGTTTGTCGCCGGGGTGCAACGTCGCCTGATCAGGCGTTAGCCGAATCGCGACCACATCGGTCGATGAGCCCGTCGAACTGGTACCGCAGGACTGCAGTCCCAACGGCACGAGCAACGTCAGCGCCATGGTCAAACGGCGCAGGAATTGCTGATAGGATGGATACATAGTGGCCTCCAGAGCAAAAGACGACGACACCACCGATGCCCAGACCTGAGCATCCGCGAGTTCACCATCAAACGCCGCTCATCGCGGTGCACGCCGGGCGTATTGCAAAGCGCGTGCCGGGGAGTCGCGTGTTGCAAAAAGATCTAGGAATTTCGCGTGCGTGTGTTGGTTTTCGGACGCTGTCAGGAGGGCCGCCACGGCACGCGCGTGGGGAATCCGCCCCAGTCGCGCGAGCAAATTCTCGCGGCTACCGTGCGTGCGGAGCGGTCCGGGTCGTCGATGCGGATTTGCCCCGGACGTCCGCGGAGGATTCCCCAATTTCAGCCCACTCGGTCTGCGCGCCGTCAAGAATTGTGTTTTCCAATCCGGGCTTGGCGGAAGTTCGAAAACTGGCACGAATCGTGAATAGGTGTCCTGGTCGTGGGCAGTACGCGACGGCAAGCGCCGAAGGAGGCGGTGATGGACAACTTGAACCCGCAGTTCGGAAGCTCCCAGAATCTGTGGGCCGTTGTGCTTGCTGGCGGCTGCGGAACCCGGTTGGCGGAGGCGACGCGCGGGACCGATGGCGTTGTGGTGCCCAAACAGTACTGCACGTTCTGGGGGCAGCGCTCCTTGCTGGAGGCGACGCTCGACCGGCTGGAACCGGAAATCGCGCCAGAACACACCGTTGTGGTCGTTGCGGCCGAGCATCGGAAGTACTGGAGCCAGCGTCGGCACCAAGTACCTGCGGCGAACTTCCTGGAAGAGCCGACCAATCGGGGAACAGCCATGGCGGTCCTGCTGGCGCTGCTGTTCATCCGCCGTGTCGACCGCGATGCCGTGGTCATCGTGGTTCCAGCGGATCACGGCGTGCGGGATGAGCAGGTCTTTCAGCTCGCGCTGCGGCGCTGTCTGGAAGAAGCCAGGCAAGGCTGCGTCATCGTCCTGGGGATGCAGCCGGATAGCCAGGACGACGGCTATGGGTGGATCGTGCCAGGCGAATCCCTGCGTCGCGATGGACACTTGCGCAGCGTGGCGCGGTTCATTGAGAAGCCGACGGCGGAAGCCGCTGAGTCGATGCGCACATCTGGCGCGCTGTGGTCGAGCTTTGTTCTCGCCGGTCGTCTGGGTGCTCTGCTGGCGCTGATCGCGCGCGCGCGTCCGGGGCTCTTTGGCGTCGCGGCTACGCATCTGAGCTGCACGCCAGACTGGGAGCCTGAACAGCTCGCGAATCTCTACTCAGTGATTCCCAAAGTCGATTTGTCCCGCGATGTCCTGCAAACCGTGCCGGATTGGCTTTGGGTGGCGCCGGTGGAGCCATGTGGCTGGACCGATCTGGGCACGCCGGAGCGGTTGCGGCACTTCTTGAATGGACCACACGCGACATCGAGCCCGGCGCGCCGGCCAGACGTCACCCCACGCAGCCGGCCCACGCCATCGGCGATCGCCCTGTGAACCTATCCAAGCGGAAACTGCAGGTGCACGACCGTCCCGCCGCTCTCCGGGCAATCGACGCCAATCGTCCCGCCGTGTTGTTCGACGATGCGTTTCACGATGGGCAAGCCCAAGCCGGTGCCACGCGGTTTCGTCGTGAAGAACGGCTCAAAGATGCGGGCGCGCACCGAGGCATCGATCCCGGGGCCGTCGTCGCGCACCTCCAGCCGGCAGCAGGGATCGGCGTCCGCGACCACGAGTTGGATGCGTCCCTTGCCTTCGGCCGCCTGAGCCGCGTTGAGCGCCAAGTTGAGGACTGCGCCGCCAATGAGATTGGCGTCGACCGTGCAGACCTTGTCCTGACCTTCGACCTGGACGTCCACGCCAGCAAATCGCGGATCGGCCCGGGTCGATTCTGCCACTTCTTCCAGCAGCAAACGCACGTTGGTCGGGGCCTTGTGAACGGCGCGCGGCCGCGCGTAGAGCAGCAGGTCGCTCAAAGAGGCATTGAGCTGGTCAATTCGCGCCAGCACGTCGCCGACGATCATCCGCTCCTCGGATTCCGCCACCATCCGTCCGCGCAGGACTTGCAGCGCGCCCATGACGCCTGCCAGCGGGTTGCGCACCTCGTGGGCGACGACCGACGCCATCGCGCCCAAACGCGCGAGCGAAGCCTGTTCCAGCAGTTGCTCCTCGGCCAATTTGCGGGCCGTGATGTCGCTGCGAATCGCCACGTACTGCTTGGGCTTGTCGTGGGTGTCGAACAGCGGCACGATCGTCGTGTCCGCCCACCAGAACTCGCCATCCTTGGTGCGATTGCGCACCTCACCGCGCCACGTGCCGCCATGGCCGATGGTTTGCCACAGCGAATGGAACATGGACTTGGGATGCAGTCCCGAGTTGACGATGCGGTGGTCCTGGCCGATCAGCTCCTGGCGCGCGTAGCCGCTGATTTGGCAGAACTTGTCGTTGACGTAGACGATCTTGCCGTGCAAATCCGAGATGGAGGCGATGTTGGCCTGATCCATCGCCAATTGCATGTCGCGCAACTCGTGCAGCGAATTCTCCAGCTTTTCTTCGGTCCGCGAGTTGCGCGCGTGAATCGCCGCTGCGATCGCCTCTTCCTGGCGCAGCCGGTCCTTGAACCTGGTGAAGTACTGAACCAACCCGGCCGTGCCGATCGTCGCGAGGACGGTCATCACGCGATTGAGAAAATCGACCGTGGGCAGGATTTCATCGCGCGGCACGTAGTGCCCGGCGACGGTCAGCGACGCCGCAAGTCCCGCGACGATCCAAGGCATTCGGCGGTCCTTCGCGTTGGCTGTGAGAAGGACGGCGGTCGGGTAGAGCAGCGCCGGGGTGACCAGCGTCGCATGCAACGAATCGGCAACAAACACGGTGCTCATTGTCACGATCGGCAGAGCCAAGGGCAGGAGTTTCTGATGCAACGGAGAGGAGTCCGGCATGTTCACTCGTCGCGACCGCGGCATGGCGGCGTGGGCGAGCCGCATTTGACACCTGCGCATTGGGTATGTCACTTGTCGCGCGGTGATGGAGGTCACCGTTCTGTCATGGCCCCGGAATCTCACCCAGCCAAGCAGCCTCCTGTGCCGAACACCGCCGGACGGACCGTGCTCATCGTGGACGACGAGTTCCTGATCCGCTGGTCTCTGCGTTCGCGTCTGGCGGACGCAGGCTTTGCCGTCGTCGAAGCGCCCGATCTGAAGTCGGCCCGCGTCGCGCTGCGGGAGCCGGTTGACGTCGTCCTGCTGGATCTCCGACTGCCCGACGGGGACGGCATGCATTTCCTCGACGAGTGCCGCGCGCGCAGGCCGAACCTGCCGATCATCGTGATGACGGCGCACGGGACGGAGGAGACGAAGGCCGATGCAATGTGGCGTGGGGCATTCGCGCTGGTCCACAAGCCATTCGATCTGGATCAAGTGGTGAGGCTCGCGCAAACTGCCATATCGTCCTAGACTCGTGAGGGGGCGGGAGATGGTGGGAAATGCAATGAACGGCGCAAAGATTCTGGTGGTCGATGACGAGCGGCTGATTCGGTGGTCCATTCGCGAGCATCTCGCGGCCGATGGATTTGAGGTTGTGGAGGCAGCGACGCTCGCGGAAGCGATGAGCCAAGTGCACAACGGCGTCGATCTCGTGCTGCTGGACAACCGTCTGCCCGACGGCTCCGGACTGGCGGCGCTGCCGGCGTTGCGCCTCGCCGCACCGGATACGATTGTGATCATGCTGACGGCGACCAACAGCGTGGAGGCTGCGGTCGAAGCGATGAAAGCGGGGGCGTGGCACTATTTGACCAAGCCAGTGAACTTGGATGAACTGGCGATCAAGATCCATCACGCCCTGGAGACGGCTCATCTCCGACGTGAAGTCAAGACGTTGCGGGAAGTTGTGACGGCGCCGTGGGGTGAGGAGACGATCGTCGGACAGTCGGCGACGATCCAGGAGGTGCGCCGGTTGCTGGGCAAGATCGCGCGGACGCCGGGCTCGACGGTGCTGCTGACGGGCGAGAGCGGAACGGGCAAGGATCTGGCCGCCAAGGTCGTGCACTACAACAGCGCGCGCGCCACGAAACCGTTCATGAATATCACGTGCTCCGCGTTGCAGGAGACGCTGCTCGAAAGCGAGCTTTTTGGCCACGAGAAGGGCGCGTTTACCGATGCGCGGACGCAGAAGCGGGGCCTGCTGGAATTGGCCGCTGGCGGCAGCGTGTTTCTGGACGAAATTGGCGAGATGTCTCTCGGGCTGCAATCCAAGATCCTCAGGTTTCTGGAGGAGAAGACGTTCAAGCGGGTGGGTGGCGCGCAGGACGTGTCGATCGACGTGCGGATTATCGCCGCGACCAACCGCGATCTGCAGGCCGACGTGGCGGCGGGGCGCTTCCGCGAGGATCTGTTCTACCGACTGCGGGTCCTGCCCGTGGAATTGCCGCCGTTGCGCGAGCGGCAAGGCGACGTGCCGGTGCTGGTTGATTTCTTCCTGAAGCGCTTTGCCCAGGAATTCAAGAAGCCGGTGCGGCGCGTGGCCGATCGCGCGATGCAGGCGTTGGCGCGGCAGGCGTGGCCGGGCAACGTGCGGGAACTGCGCAACGCGGTGGAACGCGCAGTCCTGCTCGCAGACACCGAGGAACTGACGCAGAGTGATTTTCTGCTCTCGCCCGCCCGCGCGACCCAGCCGCAGTCCCAGGCGTTTGTGCTCCCGGATGAAGGGCTCGACATGGACCAGCTGCAGGACGAGTTGGTGCGACAGGCGCTGGCGCGTTCGGCGGGCAACCAGACGCGGGCGGCGCAGTTGTTGGGCTTGTCGCGGGATCAGATTCGCTACCGGCTGGAACGGATGGCGGCGCCGATCGCGAACGGCTGAATCCGCGGCGAACGTCTCGCGCGCCCGCACGCTTGCGCCTGTCGCGCATTTGTGCTCCGTTACGGCCGATGACACCGACGCAACATCGCACCGAACTGGCCATCGACATCGCGCTGGCGTGGCTGCTGGTGTGGTTCCTGTACCGCGCCGGGCTGCACGTTTCACTGCATTCTGCGATGGTTTGGGCGGGCGCGTGGCAGGATCTGGCGTGGACGGGCGTGGCGACCTTGGCCGCGTTGCTTCTGGGCTGGCGGTGGCACTGGACGGGTGTGCTGCTGACGCTGCCAATTCTGACGTTTTGCGTGCTGGATGCCCGCGCCTACGCCGTGCTGCTGACGGCGCTGCACCAAGGCGTGGACCAGACGTGGGTGCGCGACGCGTACCTGTCCGGTGAGCTGCTGGCGGTCGATGCCAATACCCAACCGAGCGACGTCGCGCTGATCGCAGGCGCCCCCTTGCTGCTGCTCACCTTGCGGTGGCTGCCCCATGGGCGCGCGCGGGTGCGGCCGGGCATCGTGCTCGTGCTCGCGGCGTTCTTTCTGCTGGTGAGCCAGTTGGCGCCGGCCCGAACGGCGGAATGGCCTGTGGACACGGTGCAGAATCCATTTGGCTACCTGGTTTTTCACGAGCCGGAGCTGGAAATGGCCGGCTTTCCGGTGGCGGAACCTCTCGCGGCCGACGTTTCGCTGGTGCAAGCGCTGCGGGCGACGGATTCGCGGCTGGTGGATCCAGCGCCGGTGACGAAGATCTTGCCGCCGCCCGCGGAGAAGCCTTGGAACGTGGTGTGGATCATCATGGAGTCGACGGGCACGCGCTATTTTGCCGGCGAAACCTTCCCCAACCAGCCGCCGATGCCGACGCTGCGCCAGCTGGCGGACGAAGGTTGGTATCTCGCGCAGCACCAGTCGCCGTCCAACTCGAGCGCGACGAGCATCTTTGCCATGCTGAGCGGGCTGATTCCCGCGCCGCAGATGAAGATGTTCGCGATCCAGCCGGAGAACTACATTCCGGCGCTGCCGCGGTTCCTGCCCAAGGCGTACGAACGGTTTTTGTACACGCCCGGCAAGCTCTCGTATTTCTTCCCCAAGCCGTTCCTGCAGCACTCCGGGCTGACGGAGCTGGTTGGCTTCGACGAGTCGCCGGTGACGCAGGTGCCGCCGGGGGAAGGGCTGTGCAAGGACGAAATCGCCGTGATGACGACGTTCCTGCAGCGTCTGGGACGCGCGCACGAGCCGTTCCTGGGCATTTACTACAGCTACGTGCCGCATTGGCCCTACACGGATTATGGTCCGGCGACGCGGCGTTACGCCGGGCAAGGGCGGATGGACCAGTATCACAACAGCCTCTGGCTGCTGGACACCCAAATCGCCCGTGTGGTGGCACAGCTGCGGCAGCAGGGCGTGCTGGATCGGACGATTTTGGTGCTGACCGGTGATCACGGCGAGGCTTTTGGCCAGCACCCGCGCAATTGGGCGCACGCGCGGGGCAGCTACCGCGAAAACTTTGAAACGCCCGCGGTGCTGTGGCAGCCGAAGCTGTTTGCGCCGCGGCGGATTGAGCAGCCGACCCAGCACATCGACCTTTTGCCGACGCTTTTGGACGCGATGCGGATTCCCTACGACGATGCGCTACTGCAGGGCGAGTCGCTGTTCCAGGATCACAGCCGCCGCAAAGTGCAGTTCTTCTGGGCGAATGAAGGCATGGTGACCGCGCAGCGTGCGGACGGCATCAAGATGTCCTGGTCGCCGCTGGACAAGCGCTGCCGGGTGCTGGACTTGCACGCCGATCGCGGGGAGCTGCATCCCCAGCCGTGCGAGCGACAACCGGAGCTGCTGCGCCTGCTCAAGTGGTTCCACGACGACCAGCTCGCGCGACTGCCGGCCTACAGCGAGGCGGTGCGGACGGGCAGGGCGTTCCACGGACACGCGCCGCCGTAGCCGCATTTCCTGCCGTCACTCTTCCGGCAGCTTTCCAGTCGGCAGACCGAAGCGCTCCGCCGCGCCCAGCTCCGAGCCGCGCTGCACCGCGCCTTTGCCAAAACGTTCGCGCAGGTTGTCGAGCGCGCGATCCAGCTTGTCGTTCTTCTTGCGCGCCGTTTCGCCAAACAGCAGGCCCTGAATCGGCGCACTTTCGGGCTGGAGGTCGTACGCCGCGACGCCGATGAGGCGAAAGCGCTGGCTGACGTCAAAGTGCGCGAGCAGATGACAGGCTTCCTCGTAGAGCGCGGCGCTGCTGTTCGCCGGCGGACGCAACACGCCTTGCCGCGTCAGGTTCTGGAACTTGTGCGTCTTCAGCTTGACCCGCACGCCGCCTGCGCGCAGGCCCGCCCGACGCAGCCGCCGCGCCACGCGATCCGCGGCCCGCAGCACATACGGCTCGATGGCCGCGCGCCCGGACACGTCGACGTCGAGCGTCTCCTCCGAACCGATGCTCTGCGCGTCGCGGTCCGCGACCACCGGCCGCGGGTCGTCGGCATGCGCCAGCGCCCACACGTGCGCACCGAGGGATCCGAGGCGCTGCTTGAGCCACAGCGGATCGGCAGCCGCGACATCGCCAATCGTCCGCAAGTCCAGGTTGCGCAGCAGCTCCTCGCCGCGCTTGCCCACGCCCCAGAGGCGGGAAATCGGCAGCGGCGCGAGGAACGTGACCATGTCCTCGGGCGCGACGACCAGCAGGCCATCGGGCTTGCGGATATCGCTCGCCACTTTGGCGACATACTTGCAGCCCGACACGCCCACCGACACATTCAGCCCGCCAGTCGCGCGTTTGACCGCCGCCTTGACGTTACGCGCCACGACATCCGGCGGTCCCAGCAGCCGCTCGGCGCCCGTCAGGTCGACAAACGCCTCGTCCAGGGACAGCGGCTCGACGCGCGGCGAGAAATCGCCGAAGACGGTCATGATTTGCTCGGAAACCTCGGCGTACCGCTGCATCCGCGGCGGCACGATGATGGCCTGCGGACAGCGGCGCTTCGCTTCCACCATCGGCATCGCGCTGCCGACGCCGAAGGGCCGCGCTTCGTAACTCGCCGTCGAGACCACCGAGCGTGGATGGTCCACGCCGATGAGCAGCGGCTTGCCCCGCAGCGCCGGATTGTCGAGTTGCTCGACGGACGCGTAGAAAGCGTCCATGTCGGCGTGGAGGATGATGCGGGGCCAGGGCATGGGCGACCGGAAGCGCGGGGCAGGAGCGCGCCGATGGGCCATCATCGACGAGTGACGCGTGGTTGTCGAACCCAAACGCGCGCGCAATCAGGGCAGGAACAGGAAACCGGAAGCACTAACGCGCGCCCAATCAGGGC
>CAIYBN010000116.1 GCA_903924465.1 uncultured Myxococcales bacterium
GTGATGCAGCAGCGGATGAAGCGGTCGGGGATTCGGTGGAGTCACGCTGGAAGCCCGCCGATGCTGGCGCTGCGGGCGGCGTGGCGGTGCGAGCCGGCGGTGGCGCTACGGGCGGCTTGAATCAGTCTGCGGATGCGCCCAATTCCTGAAGCGTGTGGCAACTTTCGCATTTGTCGGTAGACTCGGAACGCGAAGCGGCGGCCCTGCGGTTGGGCCATTTGCCACCGCTGTCCAACGGATTCGTGGCGGTGCTGGGCAGTTTGGATCCGCACGCACGAGGGGCCATGACCGTTCTCACGCCGCCACCGCCGCCGAATCCGCCGCCGCAACGTCTGCGCGTGGTCCAGCGCGATCCCAGCCGGCGCACGCCGATGGTCGGGCTGCCGCGTCGGCCGTTGTCGGACGTTTACCACTACCTGCTGACTGTGCCGTGGCCGCGGCTGATGGCGTTCGTGGTGCTGCTGTACGTGACGCTGAACACGATCTTCGCCACGCTGTACATGGTGGGCGGCGATTGCATCCAGAACGCGCGACCGGGCAACTTTGCAGACTCGTTCTTCTTTAGTGTCCAGACGCTGGCGACGATTGGCTATGGCGTCATGGCGCCCAAGACGGCGTGGTCGCACTGGCTGGTCACTGTAGAGGCGTTCGTCGGCATGTTGAGCGTCGCGATGGTGACTGGGCTGATGTTCTCCAAGTTCTCCAAGCCCACCGCGCGCGTCGAGTTCAGCAAGGTGGCTATCATCGCACCGCGCAACGGGATTCCGACGTTGATGTTCCGCATGTCGAACCAGCGCGCCAATCAGATCGTGGAAGCGCGCATCCAGGTGGCGATCGCCCTGTCGGAGCGGACGCTGGAAGGCGAGACGATGCGCCGGTTCTTCGATCTGCAGATGGTGCGCCAGCAAAACATCATTTTCGCGCTGTCGTGGACTGCGATGCACGTGATTGACGAGGCGAGTCCGCTGTTTGGACACACCGAGACCAGCCTGGGCGAAACCGACGCAGAAATCGTGGTTTCGCTGGTTGGCATGGACGAAACCATGTCGCAGCCCGTGCACGCGCGGTGGTCGTATCTGCCGGCGGAACTGCGCTGGAATCATCGGTTTGTCGATATCATCCGCAGCAATGAGCGGGGTGAACGGCGGATCGACCTGCGGTATTTTCACGACGTCGAGCCGCTGGACGCGGCGGTGGTGGGCGATGCGTGAACTGCTGCTCACCGGTTTCGGCGCATTTCCAGGCGTCGCGGACAATCCGACCACGCACATCGCCGCGGCGCTCGACGGCAAACAACTGCCAGGTCTGGTGGTTCGGAGCGCGGTCCTGCCGGTCGCCTGGCCGCGCGTGCGTGTGGAAGTGGCGAAGCACGTCGCCGCGTACGATCCAGCGACGGTCGTCCACCTGGGCGTGGCGACTCAGGCTGTGGAACTGCGGATCGAAGTGCAGGGCACGAACCAGCTCCAGTTTCGCGTCGCCGATGTCGACGGCAACCAGCCGATGGACGGACCGATTGAGCCGTCTGCGCCGGACTGGCTGATCACGACTGTCGCGGTCGATGCGCTGGCCGTTCAGATGCGCGCGGCGGGTTTCGCGACGCTGCTGTCGCATGACGCCGGCGGATATCTGTGCAACGCGACGTACTTCAGCTCGCTGCTGGCGTTTCCGGATCGGCGCGTGCTGTTTCTGCACGTGCCACCGGTCAGCGAGATTTGGCCGCTGCCGCGCCTGACCCAAGCCGTTGCGCACTTCTTGGCGTTGATCGCGACGCCGTGAGCGTCAGCGCTGCTGCGGACTGTCGAGGGCTTGACCGGAAGCTGCGACGAAGCGCGTGTGCCCCTCATAGCTCAGCGGGTCGCCATCAAATACAGCAAAATCTGCGAGTTGTCCTTCGACAAGCGTCCCGACCGCCAGCGGCCCGGCCGTCGGCAAGCCGAGAATCGCCGCTGGCTCCCGGGTGATCGCCGCGAGCGCGACGTCGGCCGGCAGCCCGTGCGCCACAGCGAAGCCCGCCTCAAAGCGCAAGTTCCGAGCGTTGTGCGTTTCTGCCGTTGCCAGCGCCAGTTGCACACCAGCGGCGTGCAGAATCGCCGCCGCTTCGGGACGCGCCTGCCGCGTATTCCAGCCGAACGGCGCCACGCGCACCGGGCCGAGCAGCACCGGGATCTTTTGCGCAGCCAGCTCAGCCGCCAGCAAATGCGCTTCGGCACCGCCGGCGATGACCAGCCGAAATCCGAGTTCCTTCTGCAGCTGTAGCGCCGCAGCAATTTCGTCCGAGCGATGCGCGTGCACGACAATCGGCAGCTTCTTGCGCCACACGAGATCCGCGAGGGCGGCGACACCTGGATCCTCGCGCAAGTGCTGGATCGCGTCCTTTTCCGCCGCTTCCTTGGGCTTTTTGCGATCGGCTTCCATCAACCGCTTGGCGTTTTGCAGCAGCGACCGCAGCACCGCCATTTGCCCGGAACGCGCGCCGACCAGCGGCATGTCCTGGCGCGCATCCTCACCCAGATTCACGTGAATCGCGACCGGCGCTTGCACCAGCGCGACGTCCACGGTCAGACCGGACGTGTGGAACGCGGCGCTTTGACCCGTCACCAGCGCACCACCCAAAGGTCGCGCGAGCACCGTTGTCACGCCCGCCAGCCGCGCGGCATCCATCGCCCGCGACGCCATCGCAATCCCATCGACGGCACGCACCTGCGCCAAGTTGCTGTCTTTTGCCGCAATGCCGTCGTGCGAGCCATCTTCCGCGTCGACTTCCACCTGGCCGATACGCCCAAGCGTCTCGATGAAACCCGGCGTGACGATGCCGTTCTTGCTGAAATCGTAGCGGCGGATGCCGTCGGGCAGGGGACAGGAAGGGATTGCGCCGGCATTTTGCCCGCCGAGACAGGTGATCCGGCCGTTCTGGACCACGATGCGACCGTTTTCGATGGTGGCTGCGCCGGGAACGAGCGTGCGCACCTCGCGCGCGTCGATGGCGAACGTGTCTGCGAGGCAGGGCACGGCGACGAATGGGAGGACGAGGAATGGGACAAGAAATTTCACGAATGCCGTCCCCTGGGTGCCGATCGGCGCCCTTCCATTTGGCAAGCTACTTCCGCTCTTCGGCAGCCCGTGCGTGCGCTTCCAGACCTTCCAAGCGTGCGAGATGCGCTGCTGTCTTGGCCAAATGACTCGCCGCGCCCGGATTGGCGCGTTGCGTGGACAGGACCTTGAGAAAGGTCAGCGCAGACAGCCCGCCCGTGTACCGACCCGCGCGACCGGTCGGCAGCACATGGCTTGGACCGGTGCAATAGTCGCCCAGCACTTCCGCCGCGTCGTGACCGATGAACAGCCCGCCATAGCTGGTGCACTGTGCCGCCAATTCCAGCGCGTCCTGCGTCACGATTTCCAGGTGCTCGGGCGCGCGCGCGTTCGCCAGCGCGACCATGGCTGCGCGATCGGCGACGACGACAATCCGGCCATGTCGCTCGATCGACTGCGCCGCGATGTCCCGCGTCGGCAGCAGCTCCAGTTGGCGATTCACTTCCACCACGAGCTGGTTCGCGAACGCCGGGTCGTCCGTGACGGCAATCGCTTCAGCATCCGGATCGTGCTCGGCTTGGGCCAGCAGATCCGCCGCGACGGTCTGGACATCCGCGTGGGCGTCGCAGAGCACCATCACTTCTGACGGTCCGGCCAGCGCGTCAATGCCAACGATGCCGTACACCTGCCGCTTCGCTTCCGTGACCCAGGCATTGCCAGGGCCAACGATGAGGTCCACCGCGGCAATCGACTCCGTGCCATACGCCGCCGCGGCAATCCCTTGCGCGCCGCCGACCGGATGCACCGCCGTGGCTCCAGCCCGATACGCCGCAGCCAGAATGTGCTTGTCCGGCCAGCCCTTCTGTTTGGGCGGCGTCAGCACCACGACGTTCGCCACGCCCGCCGCCAGCGCCGGAATCACCGTCATGAGCACCGTCGATGGCAAAGGATATCGCCCGCCTGGCACGTAACACGCCACGCGGTCCACGGGCACGATGCGCTGACCGGCGAAAACTCCAGGCTCAATCTCGATTTCCAGCGCCTGCAGACTCAGCTTCTGCGCCTCGGCAAACGTGCGGATATTGCGCGCCGCGTGGTCCAGCGCGTCGCGGTCCGTCTGCGGCAGGCTGTTCCACGCATCCGCCAAGACGTCGGACGGCACGGTCCACGCTGGCGGAACGCCGCCATCCAGTTGCTCGCTCCAGTCGTGCAGCGCCGAATCGCCGCGGTCGCGCACGTCGTGCAGGATCGCGGTCACGCGTGCGGGCGAGGCCGTCGTCGGTGCACCGCGGACGATGGGGATGTGCTCAACAATTTTCATGGTATGCCTACGGAGCGGTCGTCGATGCTGCGCCGGCAAGATTCATGCCGCCCGGGTAGCTGTACGCCGTCGCGTTGCCGTAACCATAGACTTGCAGGCCGAAATTGCTCGTCGCCGTGAAGTTGTGCGCGCCGGTTTTGAAATCGATGTACGCGTATTCAAACGTCCCGTCGCCGAACGGGGTGAACGCCGAATCGGCGATGACCGCGCCATCCAAGGTGATCTGCAGACCGGCTGGCCGCACGACCGTCGCGTAGTTGTCGGTATAGCCGAGCGCAGTCAGGATCCCGTAATCCGTGCGGTAATGCTTGGGCGACGGCACAATCTGCATCGATGGATCGCCGACGAACGCCGTCGTGACCTGCTGGCTGACGATGATCTGCGTTGCCTGGATCTTGCCCGTCGCCGTCAGGTTGAAGCTCTGGCTGGTCTGCACCTCGACGTGATCACCCGGCTTGGCCAGCGTCACGCCGTTCAGGCCGGAAATCGGCGGATTCGTCGTCAGCACCACGCCGTAGTCACCGGCGATGATGATCCACTTGTCCGGGTCATTGCCGCGCGGCTTGGTCTTCACACAGTTGACCGCCATGCCCCATTGCTCGAGCGGCATGAACTGTTCCTCGATGTGCTCCGCGCAGCAGCTGTTGTCCGAAGTCGTCGCGCCGGTGATACCTTCGACGTCCTCCTGGTGGCCGCCGAAGACGGAGATCGGCTTGTCGGAGTCGATGAACGTGCCGGTGAGGTCGTTCGTGACCGGCGGGAACGCGATCACCGCGGCGGCGGCTTGCAGGTTCAGCACGTCGTATTGCTGGAGCTGGATCTGCGTCGGCGCGCCCTTCGGCATCGTCGGCACCGACGCGCTTCCTGCCTTGGTCGGACTGATATTGCAGGACGGCGTCACCGTCACCGTCGTCGTTCCCGGCCACGCGGCCACGATCGTGACGTAGCCCGACTGCGCGGGCAGACTGCCCATCATCGCCGTACCCGACGGCCGCGACACCGGATAGTACTTCTTGCCCAGCACGTTCTGCGGCAGCAGCAGCGAGCCGTCGTTGGACGCCGCGTTCATCGCGTTGAACGGGTTGAACTGCCACGCGATGATTGGCTGGTCGCTCTTCAGGTGAATGCCCTTGGGCAGCTTGGACGTGCCTGACGCGTTCATCACCGGCATCTTGAACTCTTTGGTCAGCCCGGCTTTGACGGTCGCGTCGGCGATCATCAGGTCGTACGGCTTGGAAGCCGGCGTCTCACACGCTTTGCCGCCCGAGCAGAGGCCGGAGGGATTGCACGGCGTGCCGTCGGCGCAGATCACGTTGACGGTGAACGTCAGGCTGGCGTCGAGAATGCCGGGATTGGAAACGACGACGCTGTGCGAGATCATTTCCGGATTCAGGCCGCCGGAGCCGGAGAACGGGTCGGGATAGTTGTCCAGATCGACCGACCAGTACTCGCAGCCGACGTTCGACGAAATCTTCAGGTTGGTCTCGCACAAGCTCAGGCACTTGCCGCCAAAGCACTGCGCGCCGGTCTTGCAGTCGACGGCATCGCCCCAGGCTTGGCCGTCGGGATTGCAGACATGGTAGGTCTGTTTGCCCGTGCATTCCGGCGTGTACGGCGTGCAATTCACGGTCTGGCACTTGCCGTCGGCGCACATCAGGCCTTCCGCGCAGGGCTGCTCGAACGTGGTCTTGCCGTCGGCGGAGCAGTGCACTTCCTGCGAAAAGCCGTCGCAGCCGATGAGCTCGTTCGGTGTGCAATTCGCCGGCACCACGCAGTTGCCGTCCTGACAAACCGCGGTATCCGCGCAGGTTTCCTTCATCTGCCAGGCTTCATTGACGCAGATCTTCGCCATCATCTCGTTGAAGCAGGCGATGGCGCCGGTCGTGCACTTGAAGGTGGAGTCGATGTCGCTGCCGCCGCCTGAGGTGTCAGACAACGTCGTGCCGCCGTCGTCGGTGGCGGTGCCGCCGTCTGGGAGACCGACCTTGGCGTCGGTCAAGGTTCCGCCCGTCGTGGCGGCTGGCGAACTGCATGCGGCGGCAGCAAGGGCGGTGGCACAAGCCAGCAGGAACAACAACGTCTTCATGGTGCCTATCCAGCGCGCCTCGGCGGACGCACGGTGCTCATTGTCGGACTCGCGGCGCCGTCGCGCAAGCGCATCGAGGGCCTTTCACGCGCGCCGCCGGCCGTGACGCCCACGCAGCTCTTTCTCCACCTGGGCCAGCGTCAAGCCGCGCGCTGCCAGCTTGGTCAGGGCAAAGAAGATCACGTCTGCCGCTTCCCACACCACGTCGCGGTCGCTCTCGGCTTCGGTCAATTCCTGCGCTTCTTCCAGGATCTTGGCATTCAACAGCGCTGGATCCGCAAACAGCTTGGCCGTGTACGAGCCCGGATCCGCACTGCTGCGGCGTTCCTGCAAAATCTGCTCGAGGTGCGCCAGATTGAACGTCGCGTCGCCAAAGCATGCGTGCTGCGGCAGATGACACGCGCCGCCCGTTTGTTCCACGCGATACAGCAGGCTGTCGCGATCGCAATCCCAGCGCACTTCCAGGACTTTCTGCGTGTGTCCGGACGTGTCGCCCTTGACCCACAGCTGCTTGCGGCTGCGCGACCAGTAGGTGCCCTGACCGGTGCGCAGCGTGTGCAGCACCGCTTCCCGATTGGCGTAGGCGAACATCAGCACCTGGCCGGTCGTCTCCTGGGCGATCACCGGAATCAGACCATCGACCTTCTGCCAATCCAGCAAAGCGCTATACGCTTCAGCCAGATCCAGCCGGCCGGTGTAGATCGCCATGCCCAGCTGGCACGATGCGCCCATCGTGTCCAACGCCTGCACTTCCGCCACCGTCGTGATGCCACCGGCCGCCACGACGTGATTCTTGGTCGCGGCCACCACCGCGCGAACAGCTTCCAGATCGGTGCCGCCGAGCATGCCTTCGCGATCGACGATCGTGTAGAGAAACTCGCTGCAGTAAGGCTCCAGCGCTCTGGCGCGGGCGATCGGCGTCTCGGCCGTGGCGTGTGTCCAGCCCTGGGTCACCACATGGCCTTTCTTCGCATCCAGCGCGACGATGATTTGCTCGGGCAGATAGCGCTGCAGGAACTCCGGCGTCGCCGCGGTGCCGAGAATGAGCTTCTTCGCGCCGGCCCGCAGCAGGCGATCCGCGCGTGCGTGATCGCGGATACCGCCGCCGACGCGGGCCTCGACCTTCGCGGTGATGGCCTCGATGACGGCGCTGTTGTCGCCGCGGCCCAGCGCTGCATCCAAGTCGATGACGGCGACCTCGCCATAGCGGGCGAAATCCTGCGCCAGGCCAACGGGATCGTCGACGGTCACGACGCAATCGTCCGGATTGCCGCGCCGCAGCTGCACGGCTTTGCCGCCCAACAGGTCAATGCTTGGAATGATCATAGCCGAACCAGGACGCCGTTGTGGCGCGGGGGGCGTACTGTACCTGCGTGGGGCTTGGGTTGAAAGGGTCTGTGACTCAGCAATCAGGGCGGTCGCAAGCTCCGAGTTGTAGGAGATGCAAACTGGCGAATGCAAAACCACGGGTGCAGGCATGCAGGGCCAGCTCCGCAGCCCCAATCCACTTCGCCCGAGCAACAGCCGCCACTTCCCGAACCCCAATCCATTGGGGTCAAAGACTCGTTTTCACTTCCCCGACCTCAATCCACTGGGGTCAAAATCTCGTTTTTGCTTCCGCAACCCCAATGCACTTCGTTCCGGCAACAGCCGCTGCTTGCCCAAGCCCAAAGCATTGGACTCCAAATCTCGTTTCCGCTTGGCGGACCGCAATGCCTCGGGGTTACGCCTGTGGCGGCAGAGGCGCGGGCGCTGTCTTGCCCGTCTCCGGTGGCACATACGCCAGGAGCGGCTGAAGCAACTTCTCGGCCAGAGCAGTCGCCGCAGCGGTATCGTCCGCCGAAGCGTTGGCGACCACTTGCAGCACGTGGTTGCGCATTGCCGCTTTGAGCGCGTCGAGGTCCTCACGCACCGGCGCGGTCTCCACGGCGGCCTTCGGCGTGGTAATGCCCGCCGCGATGCCGGTGGCTTTGTGGGCATCGCGCAGCCGCTGCAGGGGCGCGGCGCCGCCCAACTTGGCAAAGTCGGCAGCCAGATTCTCTTTGTCGATCATTTGGATGCGGGTATCCGTGTCGGTCCAGCGCTTGGCCGCTGCCGAACGCAGGAACAGCAAACCGTTGGCGAACAGCGCGGCTTGCAGTTTCTCCGCCAGGGTCGTCTGCTCCGGCGTGCCCGTGGCAGCAAAGCCTTTCAACCAATCGTGAATCCCCGCCCACAGTGCCGCCTCTGCGCGCAACGCCGACCGCAGGCCCGACTCCGGCGCGGCGCCCAGCCCGGACACCAGCGTCGCGTTGAGCGCCACAAGCGCCGCAACGAGCCTGGCCACAGCCGCCGCCACGTTCGCCTTCAACTTCTTGGGATCGCCCGCCGCCGCCACCAGCGCCGTACCAACGGCCGCCGCAGAGGCAGCATCCAAGCGTGGAAGTTCGACAAGAGACTGCGCGTCATAAATCCGGGACATGGGGCCTCCTTCTGGCATGAGAGCAATGGGTTGCGGCGAGATGCCGGTGGTTGAATGTGACAAGTTACGGGAGCCGGGCGGAGGGTAACGCGGTTTTTTGGGGGGAGTCAAGAGGGGCAAGAGCAAATTGTGCGAGAAGGCAGAGCCGGTATTTCAGGACCGGCGGCAGGCGGCGACTTGTCAGCGTCTCAGGCAGGTCGCCAGCCGGCAACCGTCGCCCCTCCGCTGCTTTCGTTTGGCGGCGCGGCCATCGGTTTCTTCCGCGCCGCCAGCACGCGCCGCGGGCGAGCCACGGGCTGGGCGCGCACGCAGGGCTCGCTTGCGACTCCTCTTGGCCTTGCGGGCGCGACCAGGCCGTGGCATCCAATGAACCGGGGCGAAGCGGCAGCGAGGTGCCTGCGTCCCAGCCACAGCAAGCCCCGGACCGCGGACGCGGGGCAAGCGCCACGAGTACGCTGGCGATCAAAAAGCACCAAGCGATCCCAGCCGCACGTTCCCGAACCCGCGCGAATTGTCCGAGACACAAACCAGGCACTTCAAACCGGATCGGCGGAAGAAAGAAGAGACAACACCAGCCTTTGGCCCATGGACAGGGCCCGCGGACGGCATAGGATGCTTGTGACTTGGCGATGGAGGCATCATGAACCGGGCGGGCGTGAGAGTGAAACTGGAGTCCAGGAGTGGGAACCGCGCGCGCTTTGGCGCATGTCGCACCGTGACGTCAGGCCTGCTTCTCAGTTGCCTCTGCGCGTGCGGATCCGGCGGCGGCACGCCCAACGCGGTCGACAGCTCCAACGACAGCGCGCCCGACGTGCTCGATGCTGGCGACGGCAACGCTGACGACGTCGACGCGGTCGGCGAGGACGCCGACGCGTTTTCGGCCAAGCCCGACGTGCAAATCGACAGCGTCAGCAACCCGTGTCCGAACGGCGTCATCGAAATCGACTTTCCGTGCACCTATTCAGGCCTTTGCACGAGTGAAACCGCATACGCGTCCTTCAAGACCATCGGCTGTGCGGAGGCCGGCTATGCAACCTGCTGCGACGGGCAGACGTGCAGAGCCGACGGTGGCGGCGTCTGCCCCGCCGGCCAGCTATGTGGAGCACCCGTGTGGTCTGGCCAAGGAACGGGCGGCACGCCTTGCCAGCAGCCGACTTGCAAGTCCAGCGCCGACTGCAAAGGACAAGCGTACTGCCTCAAGCCGCGCGGCGCGTGCGCAAGCGCGGGCACACTGGGCGTCTGCACGGCCTTGCCACAGAACGGCGCGATCGGCCCGCTGAACGACTCCGGCCCTGTCTGTGGCTGCGACGGCAAGACGTACGCGACATTCCACGCCGTCCTCTCCGCCCAGGTCAGCGTCGACTACGACGGGCCATGCTGCGATCCGGTCAAGATGCCATTTCCCAAGGAAAATCCACTGGGCTTTGCACAGTTGGAACTCTGCGGCAAAGGCTTCGACTTCTACGGCGATCCCAGCCCGCTCCAGTCGCTCTGCCCGGCCGCCACCGGCTCGGTATTCGTCAACATCCCGCCCGCCGTCACGGGCACGACGCTCGCCGCCAGCGACTGGAAGCATCTCTGCGGCAAGGCCACCGCCGCCAAGCGCGCCTTTGGCCGCGGCGGTCCCAACTGCACGGCCGCGCCGTCACCTGTCGCCGATTGTGGGGTCGGCTGCCAGGACCCGTGCGGCTGCTTGCAATGCGCCGACGCGCCGCTCACATGCCAGGGCGACGGCATGGGCAACTGCGCCGGCGGCTGCACGAACAGCTGGAGCTGCGCTGGCCTCATCTGCACCGACAAAGCCTGGGGCCTCGCGTGCGATGGCGACTGCCCGTCCATTCAAACCACCATCACGGGGAAATTGGCCCAGTGGCAGGCCTGCGTGTCGGACTCGGACTGCGTCGCGCGGGCCAGCCACTGCGCCCAGAACGCGTGCTTCGTGCCAGTGAACGCAAAGTTCAGCCAAGGCGAAATCGATGCGATTTTACTGACCTGGGGCAACAAGTCGTGTAGCACCTGCACATGCGCGGGCACGACCGCGCCGATGGCCACGTGCACAGCCGGAATGTGCAGCCTGTGAGCGAGGCTTGCCGGTTGCGCCTGAACAGCTAAAAATGCAGCCATCCGCCAGCCCGCAGCCTTTCCACTCAAGGCGCGACGCAGCCAGAGCCGTTGGTGGTCAGGCAGTTGTCCAAGCTGCTGAGCAACGATTGCGCAAGTGACGAGGCGGTGGATGCGCAGGCGTTCTGCGCGGCTTGATCGGCGGCGGTCACGATGCAGCCGTAGTAGCTCAGGCAACCGGAGTCCTGGAGGCAGTTGTTGTACTGCGTGGAACAGTAGTTCTCCAGGCTGCACGCGGACTGGCACTGGGCTTGCGTGATGCCACCCGAATTCGCGCAGTCCACGCAGAGGCCAATGACGCACTCGACATAGGCTTCGTCGCGGGCCATGCCGACCGGGCCAGCTTGCACCTGGCAAACGCGGTAGCAGTAGTCCTGTTGCGTCTCGCCCGAGTTCTGCGGAATCGGCGTGCCGCTTTGGCTTGGCATCTGAATCGGCGACGCCGCGCAGCCTTGGCTGCACGTCTGGTAGCCCGAGCAACCGGAGTCATTCTGGCAAGCTGAGGTTTCGTTGGCGCAGTTGCTGGGTCCACAGCTCTGCAAGCACGCCGTGTCGCTCAGCGCGCAAGTGCCCCAGGTGGCGGCAGTCGGACCGGTGTCCACTTGGATATCCTTGACGATGTCCTTGCCGACATCCTTGCCGGTATCCTTGGCCACGTCCACGGGCTGCCAGATGTCGACTGGAACCTGCACGTCCGGCATTTCCTGCGCGTCGGTACCGTTCTGAATGTCGGTCGGCGTTGTCACCGCATCAAAGACGAAACCATCGTTTTCGGACGAAGCGTCCGCACCCGAACTCGTCGCCACGAGGCAGGTCGGCGCGCCGTTCTTGACGGCACAACCTTCGCCCGCGCCGCAGTCCTTGACGGCGACCCACACCGAATTGGTGCAGTGGACGATGGCGGCATGGCCGGCACCAGCGCCGCATTGATCGGTGATCATCGAGGCTGCGCAGGTCGTGCCCACGGTGTAGGCCACGGCCCCGCCGCCGCCGCCGGACGTCGCGGAACAGGCGGATGAAAGCAGAGCGATGGCAATGAAGGCTTGGCGGTACATCATGGTTTCTCCTCGAATCCTGCCGACTTGCGGTGCGCGCTGCTGGCGCGCGGATTCCGAGCGGCGGAGTCTGAACCCGTGACGACAGCCAGTCAAGCGGAGGTTATCGGCGGATTTCAGCGGCTTGGCACAGCGGGAGACGGCAGCGTCGGAGGGCGCGGAAGGTCACACGCGACGCACCGGCACGCCCCGCGCCGCCATCGCTTCTTTCACTTGGCCAATCGTGAACTTGCCAAAGTGAAACACGCTCGCCGCGAGTACCGCGTCGACTTCGCCGAAGATCACGGCATCGGCGAAATCGCTGATTTTGCCGGCGCCGCCGGACGCAATCAGCGGAATCCGCACGCTGCGGGCAATCAGCCGGTTCAGTTCGTTGCCAAAGCCGCGCTCCGTGCCGTCTGCGTCCATGTCGTTGATCAGCAATTCGCCGGCGCCCAACTCGGCGACCTGTTTGGCAAACGCCAAGGCGTCGATGCCAGTCGGTGTGCGCCCGCCGTGGCTGGTCAATTCATAGCGGCCGTCGATGCGGCGCACGTCCAGGGAGACGACGATGCATTGGTTGCCGAATTCGTTTGCAGCTTCGCTCACCAATTGGGGATTTCTGGTCGCTGCCGTGCCAATCGAGACCTTGTCAGCGCCGGCGAGCAGCACCTGGCGCATGTCGTCCAGCGTGCGCATGCCGCCGCCGACGGTGAACGGGATGAACAGCTCACGTGAGACGCGGTTGACCAGGTCGAGCAACGTGGCGCGGCCCTGGTCGCTGGCGCGGATGTCAAGAAACGTCAATTCATCGGCGCCTTCCCGGTCATAGCGCGCGGCCAATTCGACCGGATCGCCGGCGTCGCGCAGGCCGAGGAAATTGACGCCTTTGACGACGCGGCCGTTTTCGATGTCCAGGCACGGAATGACGCGGCGGGTCAGCATGCGGCCTCCGTCGCGGCGCGAAGCAGGTCAAGACCGACTTGCCCGGACTTCTCCGGATGGAATTGCGCGGCAAAGATGTTGCCACGCTGCACGGCCGCGGTGAACGGCGCGCCGTAGTCGGCGGTCGCCACGACGTCTTGCGGATGATCGGCGACGGCATGGAAGGTATGAACAAAGTAGAAGAACTGCCCATCGGCGACGGCATCCATCGCTGAACCCGATCGCGTGCGCTGCACCTGATTCCAGCCGATTTGCGGAATCTTCAGCGGTTCCTTGAATGCCACGCAGCGACCGCGTAGCACGCCCAGGCCCGGCACGCCCGGCGCTTCGTCGCTGGCGTCGAACAGCAATTGCAGGCCCAGACAAATGCCGACAAACGGCTTGCCCGAGGCGATGATGTCGCGCAGCACCTGATCGAGCCCCGTCGAAGTCAGCCGTGCCATCGCTTGGCCAAAGTGACCTTGCCCGGGAAACACCACGCAGTCAGCACGACGCAGCACGTCCGGGGCCGCGGTCAACACGCTCTCGCGGCCGAGGTGCGCCAGCGCTTTCTGCACGCTGGCGACGTTTCCGGCTCCGTAATCGACGATGGCAATCATCTGCTTCTCAAAGCCACAGCGCGGCTCGCACGTGGGTTGTCGTCGCGGCAAGCGGACGTGTCAAGTCTGACCGGACAGCGGGCGCATCCGCAAACTGATCTTCGATCTGATTCCGCAGACTTCCAGCCGCCCGCTGTGCCAGTAGCCTCGTAACCTCGCAAAATGACAATGATGGCGTATCGTTCCGGTGACTTCAAAACCACCGCGTTCACCGTGAA
>CAIYBN010000117.1 GCA_903924465.1 uncultured Myxococcales bacterium
CAACTGGTGCGGCAACCCGTGGGGCATGCCGGCGCAAGCACGGTAGCGATTGCCAGTCATTCGCGTGCGGCAGCCGCGATTTATGCCAGCAAACGCGCCACATTTGACCCACGACCGCTGCCCGACGACATGGTCACACAGAGCCAACCGTCAGCGGAATGGCGATCTGACTACCGCACCGGGTGCACCGCGTAATCGGCAGGAACATGAAACCGAGGACCAGGATGCGGCACCGGTTGCAGCGGACTTCGACCGCCATTTCGGCCAGGCGTGCCATGATGCGCAATTTCCGCTCGTCCAGGTGAACGTGGTAGTCGGGTTTGGGTCGAGCCGGAGTCGCGTACTTGTGTGCCGTCGCCGGGCTGACAGCGCATTGCCGTGAAATATCGGCATCGGTGAAGCCGTCGCGCGCCATCCGTTCGATCTCGCGTCGGGTCGCGGGGAGAATCCTCATGTAGCACGATCGCGGCCGCGTGAACTTGGTCGCTGTTTGGTGTGTGGGTGCAGCGAGTTTTGGTGTCTGACTCATGGCGGCTCCTGCTGGGCCGATGATCACGGCCACGGTCAAGATACCAAAGCGCCAATCCGCCAGCGAGGCGAATTCGCGTTACAGCGCCCGCGCCGCGCAGCTGAACTGAACCAAAGGCGCATCGTCGAGATCAACGCCCGAATCGGACCATCACGATCATGGCCGATCCTTAGCCAGATCCTTAGCCAGCGCCCTTTCGCGCCCTACCCCAATCTCGAAAAGTCGTACCGGGAACGGGACTTGAACCCGTACAGACCGTCAGGTCCTGAGGATTTTAAGTCCCCTGCGTCTACCGATTTCGCCATCCCGGTGACCTGCGCCACACTTCAAACGCGCGCGGCCTGCCAGAAAACTTCCTGACAGGCCGCCGCATCATGCTCATACGATGCTGGAATTACCAGTTCTTGCCGATGGTATAGGTACCAACGCTCGTCGTCGCGCCCGTGAAGTGTGACGTATCCTGACCCGTGACAACGGATGCAGTCTTGGTGCCTGCAAACTTGTTGTTCGAGTAGCTGAACTGGTACGACTGGCAACTGACCGATACCCCGTTGCGGTACACATGGACATAGTACATGGCGCCGTCATCGACACACTGGGTCATGTCAAAGCCCGTGACGGCCTGAGGGTGGGCGCCCAGCACGTCCGCGAACGAGCTCGGGCCCCAGTTGGTGCCCATCGGCCAGATTCTCTCAGGATAGGGTGTTCCCTGCCACCAGCCAGCAACACTGCCGACAGAACGTCCGTTCCAGCCAACCGAAACCTGATCAAACGTCGACGACGCAGTGCAGTTCAGCTCGCCATACTCCTGGTACATGTTCGTATTGTAGTGACCCGTACGTTGATCCCGGAAGTTGGTGAACCAGTTCATGTCAACGTCACCGCAGCAGACCTGATTCCAGCCTGCCGCATTCCCACTGGTGCCGTCGACACCCCTGACGGAACTTCGCGCCGGCACGCCTGTGATGGTCCACGTGGGGGCCCTGAAGGCAGGCGCCCCAGCGGTGCCCGCCGAAAACGCCACGACGGGTGCAAAGGCCGCCGATGTCGGCACCGTGCCGTCATTGGGGCCGCGGTAAACGTCAAATACGACACCGTCCGACGAGTTGCCAATGACTGTCGTGAAGTAGACGCGAACGGCATAGTGGTCCGCGCCGGAGTTTGAATCGCTCGCCCAGAACTTGAACCAGTCATGGTCGGCCGACGTCGCCACAAGTCCGGTGGCAAAATATTCCAAACCGGTTCCCCCCGCCGCGGTTCCGTCAGATACGGTGTTAAGCACCACCGCATGAGCAGGATCGTTGTTGGGTTCGGCGTCAATGCTATTGGTGTCGCAGGTGCACTCCAGATTGCTTGCGATCGGCGTTATCCGAACAAAAGTACCGGTGCAATTGCTGAACCCGCAAGCCGCACTTACCGTCGCCGGGCTATTGCACGTCCACACCGCGTTGGCGTGCGGCGCACTGCACGTTGTTGTCAGGTTAGCCGTCTCGGTGTTGGCAATGGCAGAGCCACTGGCGATGGGGGGAATCGAATTCAGATTCGGCTGCCCGTCGGTCGAGCCATTGCAGTTGTCGTCGATGTTGTTGCAGAGCTCCGTCGCACCCGGATGAATGGGCTTGCCAGGGAGGGTGGGATACAGGGCGCCACCACGGTCGTCGCAATCGTCACCCGTATTGTTCGCGCTGACAGCCAGCGTGTTCGGGCAGAAATGCCCGGGTCCAATCCCCGCTGCCGTGGCGAACATCGCTGCATCGCAGTAACCGTCGGCATCGTCATCGCAACCTTCATCCACCGTAGTCCCGTTGACGAAGGAAGTCCCGTTGCCGTTGCAGTTGTTGTCGAAACCGTCGCAGCTGTTTTCCAGCAAATTGTGATTGCAGTTCGCGCCACAGACGGTCGGGTCGTCACGACAGTCCGTGTTCGACGTCGTCATCGCCGGTTTGCCGTGAGCGGTCCAATCCCAGGTGTATTGACCCAACGCCGCACACGCGACAGTTGAGGTGAGGCTCGGCTCTCCGTCCGCGTCAGCGTCCTTGTAGAACACCTTGCCAGACGCTGCAGTCGGGTTGTCGTCCGTCAGCCCATTGCAGTCGTCGTCTTGACCGTTGCAGGTCTCATAAGGATACGTTTCCGCCAAAGCACCCGACGTCAAGATCGGGTGAATGCCAGCCGCGAACAACCAGCATCCAGTGCCAGGCGCCACGTTGGCCGCGCAAGCGACGCCGGCGGCGTCTTTGCCGTCATTGCAGTCGCCACCGCCACGGGTGCACACCGCCGGCGTGCCGACCGTGACCTTGTTGACGTCGCAGTGCGTATCGCCGTCCTTGTCGCAGCCTTCGTCGATCTGGGCCGTCCCTCTGCCGTTGTCTGTGCCGTTCACATACCCAGCCACGCAGTTGTTGTCCACACCATCGCAGATTTCCGGAGCATTGGGATGGATCGCCGCGTCGCTGTCCACGCAGTCGTCGCCGTACGTGTTGCCGCCAACCGTGGTGTAGGTGAACGGCGTGCTGAAGCACGTGGCCTTGCCCGTCTTCGGGTTCACGATGGTGTGTGCCCCGGAAACCGTCAGGATGTTGACGTCGCAGTAGCCATCCTTGTCGTCGTCACAACCCTCGTCGATGTTGTTGAATGCATCGCAGTTGTTGTCCACGCCGTCGCAGATTTCCGCGTTGCCCGGGTACTGGGTTGCTGCACCCGCCAAGCATGCGGCATCGCTGGGCGCACAGGTCGCGCCAGTGGTAACGTTCTTCGAGTCATTGCAGTCGCCGCCGTTCGCCGGTTTGGCGTAGCCGGCAGGCGGCGCAGTCGGATCACCGCACAGACAGGTGACCGTAGCAGAGCCCCAGCCATCGTGATCCGCGTCCGTCAGGAAATTCCAGCAGCCCATCGCGCCGGCTTCGTTGATCTGGCCGTTGCAATTGTCGTCGTACGCCGTGGCGCAGTTCTCCTTGGTCGGATTGCCCACAGGACCCGGATTCACATAGAAGTTCGTGTCGTTGCAGTCTTTGCCGGAACCGGCAGCGCAAGCCGGATCCGAGGGGCACAGAGCCACCGCGCCGTTTGCAAGGCTGACCGCCATGGTGACATCGCAGTATCCGTCCTTGTCATCGTCGCAACCCTTGTCAATCACGCCTGAGCAGGAGTCGTCCAGGTTGTTGCAGACCTCGATGATGCTCACGTTGATGTTGAAGTTGGTGTCGTTGCAGTCTGAACCTGCCTGAGTCGCGCCCACTGCCGGATGCGTTGCCGTACTCGTGACGTCGCAAAGGGCTGTCGAGGTGATCAACATGGTCGAGTCGCAGAAGCCGTCCAAGTCGTTGTCGCAGCCGTCGTCCTTGCCATTCTTGCAGTCGTTGTCAACGTTGTCGCAGATTTCCTGAGCGCCAGGATTGACGGCCTTCTTGGTGTCGTCGCAGTCATTGTTCAACAGCGACGTGTACGAGCCCCACTGGTAGCAGCTAATGTAGCCCGTGCTGCCCAACGCGCCATACCCGTCGCCATCCGCGTCCGGCCAGAACTTCGTGGTGTTGAATGCGTACACTGAACCACTGCCACCGTCGTTCGGGTTCGTCACGCCGTCGCAGTTGTCGTCATACGGCGTCGCGCAGTTCTCCTGAACACCCGGATGGATGTCAGCCGCGTTGTCGTTGCAGTCGCCGCCGCCGGCGCTGCACTTCGGCGAAGAACCAATGAAGGTCGGGCCGGAGCAATATCCGTCGCCGTCGTTGTCCTTGCACGTTTCATCGGTGCCGCCCGCGCAGTTGTTGTCGATGTTGTCGCAGACTTCCAACGCGCCCGGATTGATGGTCTTCGCTTTCGCCCAGCACGCCGAGTCCCCGACCGCGCAGGCCACGCCGGTTACGGCACTGACGCCGTCGTTGCAGTCGCCGCCGCCGTGGGTGCACACGCTACCGACGATGTTGACCACAAGGCTGTTGACGGTTTGCATGTTGCTGTCGCAGTAGCCGTCCTGGTCCTTGTCGCAGCCCTCGTCGATCTGGCCATTGCAGTTGTTGTCCAAGCCGTCGCAGATTTCCACGGCGGTCGGCGCATTCAGGATCGGGCTCTGCGGGAAAACGGAGCTCACCAGGTCATTGCAGTCGTCGCCCTTGCCGCCGGTGATGGTGGTCCACTTGCAGATGGCGCCGACCTGAGTCGCCGCTGAGGTGACGGTCATCTGGCTGTCGCAGAAGCCGTCTTTGTCCTTATCACAGCCTTCGTCGATGATCTTGTTGCAGTTCTGGTCGACGTTGTCGCAGATTTCCGACTGCTTCGGGTTGATCCCAAAGCCCGTCGCGACCGTGTCATTGCAGTCGCCGCCGCCGTCCGTGCAGACCGGTGGCTTGCCAATGGTGAGAATCGTCGCGTCGCAGTACGTGTCGCCGTCCTTGTTGCAACCTTCGTCGATGGCGGTCGTCGTGCCGCTGACGCCATTCACAAATCCAGTCTGGCAGTTGTTGTCCAGGTTATCGCAGATTTCGGTCATGCCCGGATTCTGGCTTGCCGCCGCTGCCAAGCACGCCGTGTCGCCGCTGGTGCAGGAGCCACCGTCGTTGCAGTCGCCGCTGAGCGACGAGACGTAAGAGCCCTGAGCGAAGCACTGCTTCTGGCTGCCACCCGTGGCGGGGCCGTAGCCGTCCTTGTCCACGTCAACGTAGAACAACACGCTGCCCGTGGCGTTGATGTCGTTCTGCGAGCCGTCGCAGTTGTTGTCGATACCGTCGCCGCAGATTTCCGTCTTGCCGGGATTGACGTTGGCGTTGTTGTCGTCGCAGTCGCCGAGGTGACCGCCAGTGGCTACGTTGATGGTGTATGGGGCGGTCGCGATGCACGTGCACTGCGACACGCCGACGCCGTAAAGGTCGCCGTCAAAGTCGAGGTTGAACGTGATGCAATTGAGCGCGCCCGCATCGTTGGTGCCGTTGATGCAGTTGTCGTCCCAGCCGGTCAGGCAATCTTCCTTGACACCAGGATTGATGTTGTAGTTGTTGTCGTCGCAGTCGCCACCGCCGTTCGGGCAAGTATCTTTCGGCGCGCCAATTGTGGTCTTCGTGGAGTCACAGTAGCCGTCGTGATCCTTGTCGCAGCCGTCGTCGATCACGCCGTTGCAGTCGTTGTCGACGCCATCGCAGATTTCCTGCGCCAACGGGTGGACCAGATTGTTGAGATCGTTGCAGTCACCCGCGTTGGTGCCCGTGCTGGTCCCAACCGCGTGGCAGTAGCACGTCGTCGGCTTGTTCTTGTCCGAATACGTGTCACCGTCAATGTCGACACCAAACTGGTTGCAGCCGTTCGCGCCGATGTCATTGCTGTCACCGTTGCAGTTATCGTCGATGTTGACGGTGTTGCACTGCTCCTGCATGCCCGGGTTGATGAACTTGTTCGTGTCGTCGCAGTCGCCGCCAACCCAAGCAGTGCCATTCCAAACCTTGCCGCCCAGCGTGCAGACGTTCGGGAAGTTGTTGCCCGACTTGACCGTCACCATGTTGGCGTCGCAGTAGAAGTCCCCGTCGTCGTCACAGCCCTCGTCCGTGCCGTTGATGCCGAGGCTGCAGTTGTTGTCGAGACCGTCGCAAAGCTCTGGCTGGCCAGGGTTGATGTTCGCGTTCGTGTCCACGCAGTCGCCGCCGCCCGCCGCGCACACGTTCGGGAAGCCGACCGTCACCATGGCCGAGTCGCAGAACTTGTCGCCGTCCTTATTGCAGCCTTCATCGACGCCGTTCACGCAATTGTCGTCGATGTCGTTGCACTTCTCAGTCTCGCCGGGGTTGACGTCCTTGTTCGCGTCGTTGCAGTCCGCAGCTGCGGTCATCAAAGCCACGTACGGCGCGCTGCCCTCGCAGAAGCACTTCGACAAGCCCGGCAAGCCGTAGCCGTCGCCGTCGCCGTCGAGCGCAAACGTCGTGCAGCCAAGCGCGTCCTGGTCATTGGTATCCAAGTTGCAGTTGTCGTCGTACGGCGTCGCACAATTCTCGGGCTGACCGGGGTGCACGAGCGGATTGCTGTCGTCGCAATCGCCGCCCGTCTTGCCGGTGTAACCGCCCTCAGGCACGCACAAGCACTTGGCGGCGATGAGGCCAAAGCCGTCCGCGTCCGCGTCCTGATAGAAGTTCTTGCAGTTGACGGCGCCTTCGTCGTTCAAGTTGCCGTTGCAGTTGTCGTCCTTGCCGTTGCCGCAGATTTCCGGCGCATTCGGATGGACGGTGTTGTCGTAGTCGTCGCAGTCACCGGTGCCGGCCGAGCAAACGAGCGGCGAACCGACGATGGCCCAGTCCTTGTCGCAGTAGCCGTCACTGTCCTTGTCGCAGCCGTTGTCCACCACGCCGTCGCAGTCGTCGTCGATGTTGTCGCAGACTTCCTTGAGCAGATTCGGGTGAATCGCCGAGCCACCGCAATTCGGCGCATTGGACGGATTCGTCGTGCACGCGTCTGGGTAATCGTTGCAGTCGCCGCCACCGTTCGGGCAAGCCGTAGGCGTGCCGATGATTTGTTTGGACGAGTCGCAGTAGCCGTCGCCGTCCTTGTCGCAGCTCTCATCCACAACCGTGTTGCAGTTGTTGTCGATGTTGTCGCAGATTTCCTGCGCCGCCGGGTTGATCGCTGCCGCAGCTGCCAAGCAAGCCGCATCGCCAGTCGCACAGGTCAGGCCAGTGACAACGTCTTTGCCGTCGTTGCAGTCGCCGCTCGCTCCGGCGGTAAAGTTGCCAGCCGCCGCGCACAAGCACTTCGCGCTCGGCGTGCCGTAGCCGTCCTGATCGACGTCCGCGTAGAACACCGTGCACAGCAGCGCGCCCGCGTCGTTCTGCGAGCCGTTGCAGTTGTTGTCGATACCGTCGCCGCAGACTTCAGCCTTGCCGGGGTTGACGTCAAAGTTGTTGTCGTCGCAGTCGCCGCCGCCGTTGATGCAGACGGTGTTGCCCGTCACGATTTCCTTGCCGATCGCGCAGTAGCCGTCGCCGTCCACATCGCAGCCGTTGTCAATCACGCCATCGCAGTCGTCGTCGATGCCGTTGCAGATTTCGATCACGCCGGGATTGATCGCCGCGGTCGTGTCGTCGCAGTCCGCAGTCTTCTTGGCTTTGAACAGGCCGACAGGCGTGCAGTAGCACTTGAAGTCCTTGGTGCCGTAGCCGTCGTTGTCGACGTCTTTGAAGAACACGGTGCAGTTGTCCGCGTTTTCATCGTTGATGTTCGTCGGAATGTCGCAGTTGTCGTCGTACGGCGTCAGGCAGTCTTCCGTCGCGCCGGGATGAACCGCCGGGTTGGTGTCGTCGCAGTCGTTACCGCCACCTGGGCAGACCAGCGGAGCGCCCAAGGTGATCATGTTCGCGTCGCAGTAACCGTCCAGATCGTCGTCGCAGCCTTCGTCCACCTGCCCATCGGAGTTGTTGTCGATGTTGTCGCAGATTTCCTGACCGGCCGGGTTGATCGAAGGATCGTTGTCGTTCGTGTCGCCAGGGCCGTTCGGGCAAACGCCGGGCGGTGTGCCGCCGGAGCCCATGCACGTCACCTGGATATCCAGCACCTTGGCCTGGCCTGGGCATCCGTCGCCCAACAGCGACGAGCCGATCGTGATCGAGCAAGTCGACTTCTTGAGGCAAGCCGCCTTGACAGCCTGCAACGCCGAGGCGCCCACGCAGGTGCCAGCCTTGTAGGTGCCACATACGCCAGTCGGATTGCCGAAGCTGGCAAAGTCGACAGACGTGATCGTCCGGCCCACTTCGCAAGCGACCGAGAGCATGGCGCCTTCTTGGCCTTGACCGCACTGCTGACTGGTCACGCCGATGGACACGTAGCCCATCGTCGCGTCGCAATAGCCGTCCTTGTCGTCGTCACAGCCTTCGTCGATCACGCCATCGCAGTTGTCGTCGATGTTGTTGCAGACTTCGATCGCGCCCGGGTAGACGAAGAAGTTGGCATCGTTGCAATCGCCAGGCGCTGGCGCAGTGTAGTCGCCAGCCGCAATGCACAAGCACTGCAAGCCGCTGTTGCCGATCGGATTGGCACCAGCGCCGTCGCCGTCAAGATCGCGATAGAAGTCCGTGCACCCTTGGGCGTTCTGATCGTTCTGGCTGCCGTTGCAGTTGTCATCCACGCCATTGCCGCAGATTTCAATCATGTTCGGGTTGACCTTCTTGTTGTTGTCGTCGCAGTCACCACCCTTCGTGACGCTCAAGGTCGTGGTCGGCAAGCACAGGCAGCTTGGGCTGCCGCCGCCGAAACCATCAATATCTTGATCGGCCCAATAGTTGGTGCAGCCGCTACCGTCGCCAAATGTGCCGCCCTCGTCGGTTTGACCGTTGCAGTTGTCGTCCTTGTAGTTGCCGCACAGGTCGGCTTGGCCCGGGTGAATCGTGCCGGCGGCGTCGTTGCAGTCGCCGCTGCCGTTGGGGCAAATCGGTGGCAGGCCCACGACGGTCATGGTCTTGTCGCACCAGCCATCGCCGTCCTTGTCGCAGCCTTCGTCAAACTGGCCGTCGCAGTTGTTGTCGACACCGTCGCAGATTTCGCCGCACGCCGCGTCGCCGCAGCAGGAAGCGAGATCCTGACAGTCAACCAAGCCGTTGTTGTTGTTGTCGATGCCGTCGTTGCAGATTTCCGGATCGCCGCAGGTCACCTGCAACGTCAACTGCGTGGCCTGAAGGGTCGGCGTGTCCACCATGATGTAGTAGATCTCGTTGGCCGCAGCCGCGAAGTTCTTGGTGCCAACGCCCGTTTCCGCAATGCACTCGGTCGGCGCGCAAACATCTGCCACCGTGCGCGTCACGAAGACGCGAGCGTCAGCAGTGGGCGTGCCGGTCACGGTCAAAGTCGCCGGACGCGACGATGTCGTGGAGAAGGTGTAGCCCATTTCCTTGCCGAGGAAGAGCTTCGTCGGGTCGCAGCCGTAGGACTTGACCGCGGCGGTCGAACCGGTGCCGCCCGTCACCACGGTGATCTGGTCGCCGCAGCCGAGCAACTGATTGCTCAAGCACGTGCACTTGTTCTGGAAAAAGCACTCGCCTTTGGTGCAAGTGTCGATCGTGCAGTCGTCCTGATCGTTGCAGTCGCCATCGACGAGGCAGTCAATGAAGCCGTTGTCGAAGAAGGACAGGATGCGGCCAATCATCGCGCTGGGCGCGTCGCCGGTGACGCCGGTCATGACGCCCGCGAAAGGAGTCGAGGACGCGACCGTACGGAAGCCCGCGTCGTCGTCGTGGCCCACTTGCACCCATGGCTGGTCAAACGTGCCGTTGCTCTTCAGCATGTTCTGCGTGCGGTGGACTTCTTCCTTGGCCGAAATCGAGTCGTTGCTGTCGTTGAACGCGTTCGACTGGCTGAAGCCAAAGTTGTACACCTTGGGTCCGCCGTTGACGATGGTCGACAGGTCCTTGTAGATGCTATAGCCCAGCAACTGCGCGGAGATGCCTTCCGGCACGCTGTCGGCAAGGCCATTGACCTTGAACGAGGCATGCAACGACGTGGGCGGGTCATACTGCCACGTGTCGCCACCTTCCATGTACAGACGACCGCCGCCGTTCAGGTAGGTCTGGAACTTGGTCGACTCGCCTTCGGTCAGCACATGGTTGTCCGGGTAGACACCGAGAACCAGGAACACGGCTTCGAATTGCGAGAAGCTCGCGTAGAGGCTCATATCGTCAATATGCTGCACGACTTTGCCCGGTGCCGCGGCGTTCAAGCCAGCGACCAACGCGTCGCCCAGGTTCGACGGAACCGTGGTCGGGCGGACGATCAGATAGCCACCGTTGTACGATACCGTGATATTGAACGTGCAAATGCTGTACAGCGCGCCGTCGCTCACCTTGATCTTGATTGTGTGCGTACCGATGTCCGCCAGATCCGTCGGATTGATCGTCAGCGTGCTGTTCCACGACTTGTCCAGCCAGAAGTACATCGCGCTCGACAGCGAGACGAACGCCGGGCCTTCGACAATCTGGAAGAACAACAGATCGCCGGCATCCGGATCCTTGGCTTTGAGCGGAATCGTCTTCTTGGTCTGGAACGGCACGACCTGATTCACCGGGCAGGTCACCATGGACGGCTTGCCGCCCTTGACGATGCAGACGTTGTCGAGGCTGAAGTTCAGGACATCGAAGGTCGACGCGCCCTGCAGGCAGAAAGCCAAGCGCAAGCCATTGGAACCAGTCAAACCTGACGGGCCGGTCGGCAGCTTCACGTCCAGCGTCTCTGGACCAAAGTTCTTGCTCGCCGTCGTCGATTCGATCACCGTCGCGGTCGACCAGTCCGCATTGGCGCCGTCCAGCGAGCCGAGAATCGTGATCTGCGTCGAGTTGGAATTCCACTCAAACGCGTGGTCGTACTGCAGCGTGATGGTGTTTGCGCCCGCCGCCTGAATGATAGGCGACTGCAAGCAGGTGCCGTACGTGGTCTTCGTCGGCGTCCAGGAGAAGTTGGCGTAGCCGTCCGGGCCCAGCGAGCCCGTATTCTGGACGCTCCAGTTTGCCGGATTCTGCGTCGGATTCGCGAACGTCGTCATGTCGCCGATCATCGGATTCCAGCCCATGCCATGCAGCGTGGTCGGCGCTTCGAAGGACTGGCAGTAGCCGATGTTCACCGTGCAGACGTCCTGGTTCTGCGCCACGCACTTGGTCGAGCCATTGCCGTTGCCCGCATCCACGCAGATGCCCTTCTGGCATTCCGTATTGAGATACGCGCAGTCGACGTCTTGCGACGCGGGCTTGCAGCAGATCAGAATGCCGGACGTCGTGTCGCCATGGAAGCAGCTGTGCTGGCCGGTGCAGTAGTCCGCGGTGCAGTCGTTGTGGTCATCGCAGTCGGTCTTGTCCATGCAGCATTCGGCGATCGGGTTGTTGTGGCAGTTGCCCGCGCCGTCGCAGTAGTCCTGGGTGCACAAGTTGTTGTCGTTGCAGTCGATGCCCGCGATCGCCGATTCCGCCGTGCACGCCTGGCAATTCGGGTCCGGAACCGTGTACGTGCAGAGGTAGTGGTCGCCAGAAACTTGCTTCGTGTCGCAGATGTCCGCGGTGCACTTGTTGCCGTCAAAGCAGTCTGCGTTGGACTTGCAGCAGCCGTCCTTGGGCGCCGAGTGGTGGCACTGGTTCGCTTCGCAGTAGTCAATCGTGCAGGAATTCTTGTCGTCGCAGATCGTCAGGGCGTCCGCATCGGTGGTGCAGCAGTTGGCCTTGGCCGAGTGCGCGCACTGGAAATTCACGCAGGTGTCGTTGGTGCACACCACTTTGTCGTCGCACTGGATATCGGTCGTGCAGCAGCCGGGCGCAGGCGAGTGCGTACACTGGCCGCAGCCGGTGGACGAGTCGCACGCGTCGATCGTGCAGCCGTTGGCGTCGTCGCAGTCCAGATCGCTGGAGCAGGCATACGGATTGGGCTTGTAAATGCACATGTTGTTCGAGCCGCAGACATCGAGCGTGTGGCAATCGTTGTCGTTGCAATCGGCGGGCGAATTGCAGCAGCCGACCACGCCATTCGGGGTGTGCTGGCAGACGTTGTTGTTGGCGTCGCACGGCGGTTGCGCAGGCCAGCCGAGAAATGTCTTGAGATACAGGTCACCGGTGCTGCCCGTGCCGTCAAGATACGGTGTGAAGGGTCCGGTCGCCGCGGTTGGGGAGTACGAGGCCGGTGGCGCACCGTTGTACGCGTTGGCGCGCTCGAGGAACTGAATCGCCGGGTCCAGCGCATGGACCAGAACGAAATACTGAACGTTGGGAGCAATCGCCACGCTGCCAAACCCGGTCACCGATACCAGCTGTTGGCCAGCGGTCGGCGTCGGCAGTGTCGCGAGCGCCACGGCCCCAAGTTGCACGGTATTGCCCGCGATGGGGTCGCCCGACCAGATGGAAACCTCCAGCTTCGCGCTCGGGTTGAGGTTGGTGTTGACGACCGGGATGTCGAGCTGCACCAGAGAACCGCCGGTCAATGAAGCCGACACGAAGGGCTGCGCATAGTAATTCGTGCCCGACGGGAAGTACGTCGAGGGCAAGCCCGTGATGACCACGTCTGCCGCTTGCGAGGCCGCGGCACCGCAGCCGGTCTGAATCTTGCAGCTGTCGATCGTGCACGAGTTCTTGTCGTCGCATGTGCCAGCGTTGTTGTCTTCGCAGCAGTCCGGCTTGTTGCCGTCCTTCGGGTAAATGCAGGCGTGGTTGATGCAGAGGTCAGCGGTGCAGATCTTGCCGTCCGAGCACTGCGAATCCTGATCGCAGCACGCCATGTTCGACTGCGTGTGCGTGCAGGTATGCGCGACCGTGTCACAGGCGTCCGCGGTGCAGAACTTCTGGTCATTGCAATCGATGATCGTGTTGCAGCATTCCGCCTTCTTCGCGTGAATGCACTGCGCAGCGTCCAAGCCGGCCACGATCGGGCAAGAATCGTCGGTGCAGATGTTCGCGTCGTTGCAGTCCGCCGCCGTCTTGCAGCAGTCCTGCAGGTCCTTGTGCGCGCACTGGTTGGCGAGGCACAGATCCTGGGTGCAGCCGTTGTTGTCGTTGCAGTCTTCGTTGACCATGCAGCAACCCGGCACGCCGTTCGATTCGTGCTTGCACTGGGTCCAGCCACCGGGCTGCGCGTTGCCGCAAGAGTCGTTGGTGCAAATGTTCTTGTCGTCGCAGCTGGTGTTCGTCGTGTCCGAGCAGCAGTCCTTCTTGTCGCCGTTCACCGCGTAGCGGCACGTCAGCGCAACGCAACCGCCCACTTTGCAGGGGTCGGAAGGCACGCATTCAGAATCGAAGCAGCAGGCGCCCGGATTCTGCACGTGCACGCACGCGCTGTTGTCCAGATCGCAGCTATCCACCGTGCAGGGCTTGCCGTCGTCGCACTTGGTGAAGCCCGCGCAGCAGGTTTCCGGCGGGACGGTGTGGGTGCAAGCGCCCTTCGTGCCGGTCATGTCGCATTTGTCGACGGTGCAGGAGACGGCGTCGTCGCAGTCCGCATCGATCTGACACGTCGAGCACTTGGAATTCAAAGAGTTGGGATTCAGGCACGTCTCGCCCGGTGCACAAAACCAGTCGTCCGTGCAGCAATTCGCCATCGCGGTGTATTGGCACTTGCCGGCGATGCAGATTTCGGCGGAACAGGCGTTGCTGTCATCGCATTGCGCATCGTTCTTGCACTTGATCCCGGCGGGATCGAGCGGGTCAGAAATCAACTGCACCGGGCGCTTGGCGCGCGCTTCCGCATTGAAAAGTGGCGCGTGGTTCAGGTCAACCAAAACGCATTCCAGCGTGTACAGGCCCTGCGTGTAGCCGATGCTGGCGATCTGGACCATGTCGGTGTGACCGGTAACCGAGTAGTCCGGAAGCGCTGCCGGGTCGCTGCTGAAGGTGGTTGCGCCGCCGCTCACCCGACAGTCGATGAATCCTTGAGCGCCGAGCTGGAAGTTCGAAACCGAAAGCTGGACGAACGGCGAGCACAAAGTCGGATCGGCTTTGCCGCCGTTGTCGCAGTAGAAGCCGGTATTGGTGCAAAAATACGCACCGGGCGAGCCTTGACAGGGCGTGCCCGGAATCTGGTTGATGCCACCGGGTTCCAAATAGAAGACCGCGGCGGACGTCGGCAGGAGGAAGGAGAGCGAAGGCACGCCGAGCGCGAAAGTTTCGACGCCAAATTCACCGTCAACGCCAAGCGCAAAGTCGCTCGTGGCGTCCTTTGCGACTTGCTGTTGGGGATCCTGGCATGCCCACATCGAGAGCGACACGAGCAGAACCGCGAACAGCGCGACGCGCGAAGCACGCCCAACCTGCTGATTTCGCATTACAATCCTCCTTAGCCGAATGGGCGTACGACCGCTGTCGGTTGGCCCGATTCCACGACAGCCCGATTTCTAGTCGGTGCAACGAGTTGCAGGGGATCGCAACGTTCGCATGCAGACAGTGACGCGTTCGCCCGACTCAACTGCGGCGCCGCTTGACGCAACCGCTGAATCGCTTGACCAGACCGGGCTTGCGCTCGATCTCGCACTGGTTGTTGTCCACGGCCCGAGAGCCGCGAACAGTCACTGGTTGATGTCCGCGGCGGGGAAGCCGCGAACAGCAGCGGTACGAGGCTCGTAGCCCCGAACCGTTTGGTCGCCTTGTTGTGCACTCAACAGGGGCGGTTGAGCGCCAAGGCGAACCGCGACCGTTTGGCGGGGTGGATCAGACCCAGCGTTCGCGATCACGTGGGGTGCCTGTGCCTGAACGCAGGACCCTCCCGCTCGCAAGGCTATCAAAGCACAGTCGACAACGCAACTCGTTTGATTGCCGGTGTGAATGCCGGTGCGACGTTTGTCGGAATTTTTTGACCAGACGCAGGCGGTAAAGCGCGGTGCGTCCAAGTGGCGCGCTGCCGGACCTGCGATCGCGCGTTGGCACTTTTGTCGCCAAACGAGCCGTATCCGCGTTTTCGCGCCGTCCCGGCACGCCATGCGCAGTTGGCGATGACAGCGGTTCTGGACCGGTTCGAGTTCCCGGCGCACGAAACGGCGACGGAGCGGCAAAGTATCGGGCCGCGCCAGTCGAGCGACTCCCGGCGCTGCTCACGCAAACGGGAATCGGCGTCGCGGAATGCACTTCGCGAGGGCGAACACCAAAAGTTGGATTGTTGGAGCGGGAAATGGGATTTGAACCCACGACATCGACCTTGGCAAGGTCGCGCTCTACCGCTGAGCTATTCCCGCGTCGTCCTGTCAGCCGGAGGCCTATCGGACAAGCGCGTGGCAGGATAACCGAATCGTGCAAGGTGTCAAGGCTGGCCGACCGGCCGACGCGTTGACCGGGCTATTGTGCGCGCATGTCGACGTTCACGGTTGCGGTTTGGCCGGGCTTGACCACGACGCTGACGTTCTTGGTGGTTTCCCCTTTGGTCAGCGTCAACGCGTACTTGCCCGCAGGCAAGTCGGTCTTGACCGGCGTCAGCCCAAGGTCCTTGCCGCGCGCTGAAACTTTCGCCCACGGTTGCGCCGTCACCACGATCTTGCCGGGCTCGGCGACGACAACTCGTGACGCATCTGCATGTTTGTCTTTCTCTTTTTCCAAGGAGAGCACGAACGTTTCCAACTGCGGATTTCTGACGACAAAATCCTGGCGTTCCGTGCGATACCCTTCGGCTTTCGCCTCCACGTGCAACGTTGCGCCAAGCTGGACATCCGCAAGCTTGGCATTGGACTGGTTCAGCGTCAGAACTTTCTCGTTCACCGTCACCGTCGCCTGGGCTGGCTCGACGTGAACGATGACAACGGGCCCATTCGGGATCGCGGCCGCTGTCGGGGTGATCGGCTCCGGAATCGCCACGTCGATCGTCTCGCCGTCCCGATTCAGCTTGTGGTAGACGATCTTCATTCGCTCCCCGGCGCGCGCGAGGATCTTGACCGTCTTGCCTTCATCGGCGCTGAAATCGCATTCGGGCTCGGTGCAGATCGGGTTGTCGTCTGCAAGAATCTGCTGGGCACCGGGCGCGTGAATATGAATGCCAATCCTGCGGCGTTGCGGGCGAGGCTTGGCGACGCCGTCGGCACCAGCGGCACGCGCTGCTGAGGCATTTCCGCGATCGGCTGGGGCTTGTTTGGAACTGCCACCGGATGCGATCACCGCGATCGCGATCAGCACGGCGACCGCAAGGCCCAGACCGACGTACCAACCGGTGTGGGTTCTCGCCCGGGAGGTCATGTGCGGCTCGACACGCCCGGTCGGTGCCAAGTCGTCTGGCAAGGCCATCGTTTGTTCACTGGGAGCGCCGTCGACGGCCAGCGTGTGTTCGTCCGATGTGCCGCGCGCTGCCGGCTGGGACCCGGTCGGCACGCGGCGCTGCGCCGAGTTCGAACCAGGTAGCGACTTGCGCACCTGCTCCATCATCACCGCTTCGGCCGCAACGTCAGTGCGGAGCCGCGCGATCTCGTCGGCAAACAGCGTTTCCATGTACGATTTGAGGCTCGCTCCGTCGGGTTCAGCCACGTTGGCGTAGTACCAGCGCCGGAGCTCGGCGGCAAAGGCTGCGCAGTCCGCCTGGCGATTGTCCCGGTCCCGCGCCAATGCCTTGAGCACGATCGCGTCCAATTCTTTCGGCACGTCCGGATTCAGATTCGACGGCGCCGGCACCTCTGCCTTCAGGACGTTGTTCAGCGTTTCAAAGTCCGACTCACCGACGAACAGCCGTTTGCCTGTCAGCATCTCCCAGAGGCACACGCCCAGCGCAAAGAGATCGCTGCGCCCGTCCAGCGGCTTGCCGCGCGCTTGTTCGGGGCTCATGTAGGCGCACTTGCCTTTGACGGTGCCCACGCGGGTCTTGGTCGAGCGACTGGCGGCTTTGGCAATGCCAAAATCCATGATTTTCACTTCGCCGCTGAAGGAAATCATGATGTTGTGCGGGCTGACGTCGCGGTGCACGACGTGGAGAGGCTCGCCGTCGACCAACCGTGTGTGGGCATAGTGCAGCCCGAGCGCCGCCTCAATGATGATATGCACCGCTTGAGCGATCGACAGCGGCTGCCCTTTCTTCGCGCCCTGGTCCAGCACCCGCTTCAGGTCTTCGCCTTCCACATACTCCATGGCGATGTAAAACAGGCCGTCGGCTTCGTCGAAGTCGAAGATTTGCACGACATTGGCGTGCGACAAGTGCGCTGCCACCCGCGCTTCGTCCTTGAACATCGTCACAAAGCCTTCGTCCTCGCTGAAATGCGGGAGAATACGCTTGATAACAACGACTTTCTCGAAGCCTTCCGCGCCCAAGCTCTTGGCGCGAAAGATCTCCGCCATGCCGCCGATGGCGATCTTCTGGGTCAGGATGTAACGGCCAAATGCCTGCGGGAAATTGTTCGCGGTTGCCGAGGCCATACGACGTCCTTGACGAGCCCGCTTCGCGCCCAACCGCCACACGCGCTGCCCGAAGTCAGGCTAGCACGCGATCGGTGCAGTGGCAAACCAGCGGAGAAAGCCGAAAGTGGCGGCAATACAAGACGTTTTACGCGGGTCTGGCGTGAAAGCGTGACCGTTTGGATTGCTCGGGCAATCGTGCGCGCCCCCCAACGGTTGCGCTCAATTCTCGTCTTTGATGTCCAACATGAGGCGCGCCCAGATCTCCGAGTCGAGCAGGCCTTCCGTATCCGCATCCGCGGCGAAGGCCTCGCGGTTCGTCACGCCTTGCGGGCATTCAAAACACACCATGGAACGGACGCGCAGCGCGTTGGCGTTCATGTAGTCGTCGAGGCAGCTGGCCAGAAGCAGATTGCGTGATCGTTGGCCGCAGCGGAAAACGTCGTTCAAGCGACGCGGGCGGCTGCTGTCGTCCAAGGCTACGACCGGGAGAGCGTTGCTCATGCGGAATCCTCGTCAGGTTGGGACCGCCTGCGTTGTCGGCACCCAGCGTGGGCACGAACGGATCAGGCGGCGTCGGCGGCGGAGCATAGTCGGCGAAGCAGGTGGGTCAAGAGAAGAATGAATCGTCTAGTGTTATTCACGCACTAGGTCCTGGCATTCCAGCGCGAGAGGCCCGGCGCATGGACTCCGTCGCCCGCAAGCCCTACGCTTGGCGGCGTGAAGACCCATTCGCCACTCCTGCTGTTCGTTGCGCCGGTCCTGCTGGCAGCCACTTCCGCTTGGGGATTTGACGCGCTGCGCACGCCCGGCGGGCGCGTGGTGCATGCGCCGCGGACGCCGTGGCCGGTCTACCTGCAGGCGGATCCGATTGACCAACTGTCGGTCAATCGGGTCGAGTCCGTTACGGTCGCGGCGATCGCGGCGTGGAATGCGGTGAGCGATACCAAAGTGCAGTTGCGCTACGGCGGGCTTGTGCGCCAAGCGCCGCATCTGGGCGTGTACATCCTGCGGGAGCCGGCTTTCCAGTGGGCGCACACCGACGGCACGGCGCGTACGGACTTGGAGGTCGATACCGACGGCGGCTTGCGGCAAGCGACAATTGCCCTGAACGGCAACGATTTTCAGTGGATTACCGGCACCAAGACGTCCGGGAGCGACGGGCGGCCGGGCGCCGATCTGCAGTCGGTCCTGACGCATCAACTGGGCCATGCGCTCGGCCTCA
This sequence comes from uncultured Myxococcales bacterium, assembly GCA_903924465.1. Taxonomy (GTDB): domain Bacteria; phylum Myxococcota_A; class UBA9042; order UBA9042; family UBA9042; genus CAIYBN01. Next base: position 18,545 of record CAIYBN010000117.1, read on the forward strand.
GTCACACGCACGATCCGACGGCGACGATGTACTTCTGGGGCACAGGCAGAGCTGGACGCACATTGACCGCGGACGACGCACGCGCCCTGCGCTTCGTCTACCCGGCGATCGAGGCCACCGCTTCGACCACGTGTGATCCTTGCCGCAGCGACGCGGACTGTGCCGGCACGGGGCGATGCCTCGCGTGGCCTGACGGCTTCGCCTACTGTGCGGCGCCGTGCAAGAGCCACGAAGACTGCCCGATCGGCACCAGTTGCGGCGCCTATTCCAGCGGCATTGCGTGCCTGCCCAACGACGGCCATTGCAACGCCGACCGAGCGGTGGACCACGCCGGAGAAGCCTGCGCCTCCGATTTCGCCTGCGTCGATGCCGACCTGTGCATGCCGATCACCTCCGGTCAGGGCTTCTGTACCTCCGGCTGCTCGAGCGACTTCGATTGCGCCGTCGGTGCGACCTGCTCACCCGGCGCCTACTGTGTCGAACACGGCGCTGGCATCGATGGCTCCGTCTGTCGCGTTCCCGGTGACTGCGCGTCCGGCGCCTGCATGGCGTCGGTGCTCCGCACGGGCTCCTGCGGCCGTGGCTGCTCGGGGACATGCGGCAACGGCGAAAGCTGCGGCGATGACGGCTTCTGCCGACCGGCGTGCGCGGCTGGCAAGACCTGCCCCGACGGCCTCAACTGCGGCGCAGACGCCGTGTGCCGCGGCCCTTTGGCGATCGGCTGGCCGTGCAGCAGCGCGTACGATTGCGCGGAAGGCTCCTGCGTCACGCTGACCGGCCTGCGATTTGACGCCGTCTGCAGCAAATCCTGCAACGTACCCGCGGATTGCCCGGACGGCACCGGTTGCAGCACGACCAGCAAGGGCAAGCTGTGCGTTCCCGGCCCCCAGCTCACGCTCGGCAGCCCCTGCACGTCGAGCGCCAGCTGTGGCACGGGACTTGGCTGCGACTTCGGCGCGACGTTGGCGGGATTTGGCACCTGCGCCCGCGCATGCGACCCCTTTGGCGCCAGCGCGGAATGCCAGGGCGGCTGGTGCGCCTGGACCGGCGACGCGCACGCCGCGGCGGGTATCTGCCGCAACACCGCGGGAGGAGTTGCGCCGGGCCAAGTCTGCGACGGCACCCAAGTCTGTCGCAGCGATCTGGTTTGCGCGCAAGCGACCGGCGACGCCGTGTGCAGCCGCAGTTGCGATCCGACCGCGCCCATCTGCGACGCTGGGCTGACGTGCATTGGTCTCGCGGGCACCAGCGCGCGCGGCGTCTGCATGGATGGCGGCGCGAGCGCGACCGAGATTCCGCGTGTCGTGGTCAAGTCCGCAGTGAATCTGGACGGCCGCGTGGTGATGCTACCGCAGGTCGTGCCGATCGCCGCGTTCCAGCCGGGCAAGACGTCCACGACGACGATCGTCAGCAACCAGGGCTGTTCAGCGAACCGCACGGCGCCGCAGACGTCCGGGCTGCTGGTTTGGCTGGCGGCTATCGGCCTGTGGTTGGCGCGTCGACTACGGCGCGGCTGACGCGACGCGAGCCGCAAGATCGTTCAGCTCGCGCTCCAGGTTGCGCATCGGCTCGACCAATTCGCGCTGCACTTCAGCCGCTTCCAGCAGGGAAATATCAAGCCGCGCGAGCGTCTCCGGCGGGAACGATTCATGCACCGCGCGTCGCCAACCTGCCAGCGCCTGCCGGACGCCGACATCCAGGCCAATGCGCCCCGGCAACGCCATCGCGAATTGCAGCGTGCCCATGCCCAGCATCGTGGCAAAGCAGAAGCGGCAGACGTCCTCGAACCGTTGGGCGTTGAAATCGCTGCGCTTGCCGAGGCCGATCAACAGCACCCGGCCAAAAGGCAGGCGGCCGGTGATGGGCACCAGCATCGTGTCCTGGTAATGACCGTCGATGAAGTCGCGCTGCAGCAGGCGGGAAAGCTGGCCGTTGAGCCGCCAATCGCAGAGGCCCGTCAAACCGCGTAGCGGTCGATCATCGGAGAAACTGGTCAACACGAGGCACGCGTCCGGGCCGCCCGGCAGCTCGTCCACCACGTCCAGTTTCGGCAAAGCCAGCCGCAGCTTCACGGATCGTCTCCGGGCGTTTCGGGCGCCTCCCCGGCGGGTGCCTTCGCTGGCGACGCCTTGCCGCCCACGCGCTTGGCCTTCTCGCCCGCAGGCTTGGGCACTCCTGTCTTTTCCGCCCCCAAGGTATTGGCAACGCGATCGAGAATGCCGTTCACAAACGCACTGGAGTCCTCATTGCCGAATTTCTTGGCAATTTCCACGGCCTCGTTGATCGCAACCTTGCGTGGCACGCGATCCGCCAACACCAGCAGTTCCAGCGCGCCGAGACGCAGGATATTGCGATCGACGGCGCTCATGCGGTCCAATTTCCAGTGGTGCGACGCGGCCTGCAGCCGGTTGTCGAGCATCGTGCGGTTTTCCACCACGCCTTCCACCAATTCGGTGCAATGGCGCCGCACTTCCTCGTAAGACGCCGGCCGTTCGCCCGCGAATTTCGTCCAATATTCGTTCATCGCGGCATGCAGATCGACTGTGACCCAATCGAGGCCAAACAGGATCTGCAATGCTGATTCGCGCGCGCGTCGCCGACTACCCATCTACGCTTCCCCTTCGTGCGTCTGACGCTGCTACTTCTGACCCGCGAGGCGCAGTGCCTCGACCATTTCAATCGCCGAGAACGCGCAGTCTGCGCCTTTGTTGTCCACCAACAAGTCGCCGGTCGGCCCGCCCGCGCGTGCCACCGCTTGCGCGTCGTTGTCCGTTGTGAGTACGCCAAAGAGGATGGGAACACCTGTGACCAAGCTAACTTGCATCACACCGCGGGCACATTCGCCCGCGACGTAGTCAAAATGCGGCGTGTCGCCGCGAATCACCGCACCCAGCGTCAGCACTGCGTCGTATTTCTTGGTTTCCGCGAATTTCTTGGCCGCCAGCGGAATCTCAAACGCGCCGGGGACATGCACCACCGGAATTGGATCCGCCACGCCGGCTTTCTTGAACGCCGCGAGCGCGCCCTTGAGCAGCGGCTCCGTGATGTGCGCATTGAAGCGCGCCGCCACGATGGCGAAATGCATCCCGGCGCCCTTGGGCTGCTGTTTTGGATCGCGAGTTGACTTGGCCATCTTGAATTCCCGGCGCTGGTTACGCGCAATTGTCGCTAGTTGTGAAGTTGCAGCGCCGACAAATTCGCGCTGTTGCCGATCAATTGCGGCGGCTGCGTCCAGCAGCAGTTGCCGTCCGTGTCCGTGTACGGAGACGCGACCGCCTGTCCGCCGAATTTGTAAGTCGTCGTGCCGCCGCCAATGTCGATCCCGTCCCCGTTCAGCACGCCATCGCCCACGACCACGATACCGCCCAGCGGGCCGCCAGCCTCACCTTGAGCGAGGAACAACACGTGGTCATCGGCCAACGTGCCGCGCAAGATGCCATGGACGGTGAATTTCGTCCCGGGCGGCTGGGAATCGCCGCCGGCACAGGTGAAGTACGGGCCGACAAACGTGGGATTGTCACAGACGATCGCCACCGCGTTGTTCACCATGCCACTTGCCTTGACGCCGCTCTGCCACGCCGCGTAGTCGCACGCATCGACGGGCTTCACGCAATTCGGCGTCAAGCTCAGCTGAATGGTCAGCGAACCGGTCGTCGGCTGTTTGGCCCAAAAACTGCTGTTCGGCGCGGTCCAGGTCCACTTCTTGCGGTTGTCAGACGCCATCGGGCTCGTCAGCGTAAACGCCTGTCCGCTTGCAGCACCGGCCATCGCGTTGTCGAGATCCTGACCTGCGCCAAGGTTCTTGATGAGCGCGGTGGTGGTGTGGATGACGTCGGACAGCGCGATGTGCGCATAGCCTTCCGGACCCGGCGTGCCCAAGGGCAGCGAAAATCCAACGATCGGTCGTGTACCCGGCTCGTACCAAGCCGCCGCAAGGCTCTGCTTGTCATACACGTCGCCGAGAAACGTGTTCTGCCCGGCCAGCACGATCAGCCCTGGACCGCCCAGCGGCGGCGTGTCCAGCAGCGGGCCGGCGATCTTGCCATAGTACGTCTCGTCGCCGACGATGCCGCGGGTCACATTCATGCCAATGGCGTTGCTGGGCGGGCTCGACTTGCTCGACTTGCGCTGCACGCCTGCGCCGACCCACACAACGGTGTCCAACGCCGTCAGCGATGGCAGAACTGCTTCGATGTCGGTCCGTCTGACGTATTCGATGGTTTCGACCGTATCGAACCGACCACTGTCCCGGGCCGCCTGCGCGATCGGCGAGATGTCCACGCCCGATTGCAGACCGTACGAGGACAGCACGACGAACCGCCGTTTCTGCGCCAGAATCGCATTGGACTGCGCGAGCACGGTCGTGACGTCGACGGGTGGCGAGTCTCCGGACAGTCCAGCGACGATGGTCGAATTGTCATTGTCCAGATTGGACGAGGTCTCCCACTCCCAAGCCTGCGGCGCGCCCATCGGCACAAGATTCAAGGGCTTGCCGGCGTCGTCGGTCAACGTGGCGCCAGTTGCGGTGTAAACGCCCGTGCCGCGGGTGCACACGCGCGGCGTATCCGCTCCAGCCGTCAGGCAGGAACGAAATACGACGGCGACCTGCGTGCGCGGTGCATCCAGCGCCGGTGCATACTCGGCCCAATCGAGCGTCGTCCCGTCGGCTGCCACCACGGTCCCAGCCTTCTGCAGCGGCTGGGTCTGGGCGTTCACCAGCGCCGTCAGGCCCGCATCGCTTTGGAGCAGCGCTTGCCAACCGTCCGCGGTCAGGCCAGCTTGCGATGTGCGCACCGGCAGGAGGTCCGATCCGCCCGTCGCTGGCGCGGTGCTCGAACCACACGCTGCGCACAGCACGATCACCGTACCCAACGCGAGATTGGCTGGCAACGATATCCGGGTCAACGCATGGAGGAGGCTGGAAAACGTGACGATCATGCAAGAGCCTCCTCAGATGCCGGGCGCGCCGACGCGGGGTGCGCAGCTTACGCTGGCGACGGACGCACAGCAAGCCGACTTGTGGGCTGCGCAGATCGAATCGCGTTGTCGTACGTCCAAGACCATCAGACGACTCGTCCGGCTGCGTGTGCATTCGTTGACAGGCGTCGATCGGCTGGTTAGTGTCCGCTTTCAAAGGACGCGTGCATGGCCGGGCCTTGGGTAAAGGCTCGGGGTAGGACACGCGATCGGGTCACTGCCAAAGTCAGCCCTGTTCGCGAGAGCGGGGGCCTGCAAATCTCGAACGGGGCGCTTCATGAGCACAGCCAACCGAAATGTCCGACTCGGTGTGGTCTACCGCGGCAGCATCATCCACGAGGAAGTCGTCGACCGGCGCATTGACGTGACGATCGGTCTGCGCGCGGGTTCGACGATCCAGATTCCCGCCAAAGAGTATCCGGAATTTCCCGACTCCATCGAGCTGCTGGCGATCGAAAACAACCAGTATTACCTGCTGGTGCCGAGCGACCCGACCGCGCGCGTCAGCGTGCGCGGCACCACGGAGAAGTCGGCGGCGATGACCGTGCGCGGCAAGCGGGCGATCGCGATTGAAACTGCGGCCGGCGGTTCGATGTCGATCGGCGACGTCACGATCATGTTCCAGTTTGTGCGCGCGGATTCCACGCCGACGATCACGCGGGAAAGCAATGTCCTGCGCCTCGGGTTGGTGTACGACGAGCGGCTGATTTCCGATCGGGTCTTTGACGATCAGAAGCAGATTACGATCGGCAACCAGAAGAATCTCTCGGTCGTGCTGCCGGATGAGGACTACCAAGGTCCGGCGATCAAGTTCACCAACAACCGCGATGGCTCGTTCACGCTGAAGGCGCCGGCGACGATGCGGATGCGGATCGCGACCGACGGCGGGCCGCTGGAACTGAAGGAACTGCTGGCGAAGGCAAAGGCGCGTCAGGAAGGCAACGACGCGATCGTGCACCTGCCGCTCGGGACGCGCGGTCGCGTGGTCATGGGCCAGCACACGGTGCTGTTTCAGGTCATCAAGCAAAGCGTGACCGTGCCTTCATTCCCGCCCAAGACCATGGGCCAGCGGATCGTCGGGCCGTTCATCGGCGAGCCGACGTGGACGATTTCGTTCCTGGGTGCGCTGTTCCTGGTCGGCGCGATCGTCGGCCAGTCGCTGTTGTTCCAGAATTCCACCGGCAAGTACCTGGACAAGGCCAAGGCCGAGGATGAGGTCGCGCGCGGGCCCATTCAGATCGACATCGTCGAGAAAGAAGAGCCACCGAAGGAAGAAGAACCGGACAAGGCGGTCGCCGATGCACCGCCGATTCAGGCTGCGCCGGATCCAAAGGCCAAGAAAGACGAGAAGAAGACCGCGGACAAAGCGCCGGACAAGGCGGCCGACGCGGACAAGAAGCCCGTTTCGACGGGCCAGACGGTCGATCCGGAAGAGGCCAAGCGCAATGCGCGGGAAGCGGTGGTCAAGAATTCCGTGGCGGGCGCGCTGGTTGGCGCCAATGGCGCGGCGACCAAACTCTTTGCCGACGACGGTGGGGATGGCGAAGGCACCGTGACAGCCAAATTCGGCGGCGCGTCGGGCGACGGCGACACCGGCGGCCCGGGCAAAGGCGGCGGTTTGCAGATCGAAGGCGGCGGCAAGGGCGGCGGCACGATCGAGAAAGTCAAAGGCAAAGGCGGCGGCTTCGGTGAACGCAAAACGGACGTGGCGAAGGTCGAGGAGCCCAAGAAAGTGGAAGCGCAGGCCAAGGTCAGCTTGGGCGGCCTGGACGGCAGCGACGATGGCGACGGCAGCAAGGGCGACATCGCCAAGAAAGTTGCGAGCCGCGCTGGCGCGGTAAAAGCCTGCTATGAAGCGGCGTTGCGCGACAACCCGGACGTCAGCGGCAAGGTGAAGGTCAGCTTCACGGTCGGCACGGCCGGCACGGTCACCGACGTCACGGTCTCCGGCGCCGACGGCGGCTTCAAGGATTGCATCGAGGGCAAGTTCAAGTCGATCCGCGGTTTGCCGATCCTGACTGCGCCCAAACAGTTCAGCCAGTCGTTCGTGTTCACAAAGAGCTAGACCGCATTGCCGCGAATGGGCGGCGAGATGACCAAACCGCGACGCATCTGTCGCAGGAATGACACGCCCGATCACAGCGATTGTTTGACACGCGCATTCGACGGCCGTTAGCATCGGCGGCCGCGCAGACTGAGGCATCGTGCCTGAAGCGACTGCGGGCACCCGGAAGACGCTGTTGCCAATCGGAAGACTCTGCTGGCATTTGGAAGACTGAGGCGCGCATGGCAGTTGATACCAGCCGAGTATTGCGAATCGGTGTCGTCTGGCGAAGCCAGGTGGTTGCCGAACGTGTGCTCGATCGCCGCGTAGACGTGAGTGTCGGCAGTCGACCGGACAGCACCGTCAGCGTTTCCGCCAAGGATTACCCGGGCTTTCCAGCCAACGTGACGCTTGCCGTCGTCGATCACGGCGCCTATCACGTCGTCCTGCCGGCAGATCCGGCGCACAAACTCGTCCTGCGCGGCGGGCCTCCAGGCAATGACGGCGTCGACAAGAGCCAGGTCAAGACGGTCGGCGGCCAGCGCATTTATCCGATCGAACCGTTTACCGGTGGCTCGGTGTCGCTCGGCGACCTGATCGTGATGTTCCAGTTCGTGCGCGGCGACGCGATTCCGACCGTGACCCGCGAAGAGACCGTGCTGCGGATTGGCCTCGTCCACGAAGATCGCCTGCTTTCGGACGAAATTTTCCACGGTGACAAGCCGGTCGTGATCGGCGTTGGACCGACCAAGACGATCTCCTTGCCCGACGTGGACTACAAGGGAACGGACGCCAGCTTTGTCTTCGACAAGTCCGCCAACAAATTCCACGCGAAAATTCCCAAGGATTCTGTGTTCCGTCTGGCGGTCGAGGGCCAACCGGTCGTCGACAACAAGGACGCGCAGCAGAAGGGTCTGGTCAAGCTGGAAGGCGAGTTCGTGACGTTTGACGTGCCGCTGCGGGCGCGTGGTCGTTGCACGATGGGCCCGTACACGGTGCTCTTCCAGGTGGTCAAGCAGTCGATCACGGTGCCGACGTTCGCCCGCAAGAGCTTGGCGTCAAAGCTCGCCGCACCGTTCCTGTCCGATTCCGTGTGGACGCTGTCGCTGCTCGGATCGATCGTGCTGATTGGCTCGATCGTCGGTCAGGCGCTGATGTTTTACAACACGCAGGGTCGCTTCCTGGACAAGTCCACGGCGGAAGAAGAGCTCGCGCACACGACTTTTGAGGTCGTGATCGAGGAAAAAGAAGAGCCCAAGGACGAAAAGCCGGTCGTGGACATCATGTCCAAAGAGGCCAAGGAAGAGACGAAGAAAGAGATCGAGAAGGAAAAGAAGCCGGAAAAGAAGGCGCCTGCTGAGAAGCCGCAGTCGACCGGGCAGACGGTGGATCCGGAGACGCTCAAGCGCAATGCCCGCGAAGCCGTGGTCAAGAACACCGTGGCTGGCGCGCTCGTGGGCGCGAACGGCGCGGCGACCAAGCTGTTTGCCGATGACGGCGGCGAGGGCGATGGGACCGTGACGGCCAAATTTGGCGGCGGCGGTGGCGACGAAGCCAACGGCGGACCCGGCGGCGGCGGCTTGAAGCTGGAAGGCGGCGGCGGTGGCGGCGGCACGATCGAGAAAGTCAAAGGCAAGGGCGGCGGCTTCGGCGAGCGCAAAGCCGATCTCGCCAAGGTGGACGCGCCGGTCAAGAAAGAGCCCGTCGCAGCCGTGAAACTCGGCGGCCTGGACGGCGACGACGGTGGCGACGGCAGTGGCAAGGACAACATCGCCAAGAAGGTCGCGGGCCGCGCGGCAGCGGTGAAAGCCTGTTACGAAGCCGCGTTGCGCGACAATCCGGACGTCAGCGGCAAGGTGAAAGTGAGCTTCACGGTCGGCACCGCCGGCACGATCACCGACGTCACCGTGTCCGGCGCGGAAGGCGGTTTCCGGGACTGCATTGAGAGCAAATTCCGCTCCATCCGTGGCTTGCCCATCCTGGCCGCGCCCAAGCAGTTCAATCAATCCTTCGTCTTCACCAAGAGCTGATCCGACCCGCTGCAAGGCACGAGGCTGGCATGTTTGTCCTCGGTCTGACAGGCGGCATCGGCTGTGGCAAATCAACCGTTGCCAGTCAGTTGGCGAAACTCGGTGCGCGCGTCTTGGACGGCGATCGCGTGGCGCGAGACGTGGTACAGCCGGACACGCCGGGCCTTGCGCGGATCATCGCGCGTTTTGGGACCGGCATGCTGCAAGCCGACGGCCAACTCGATCGGCCGCAGCTGGGGCAACTGGTGTTCCAGGATGGACAGGCGCGCCTGGACCTGAATGCCCTGCTGCATCCGCTGATTGTGGAGCGGCTCCGCGCGGGCGTGGCCCAAGCGCAGTCGGACGGCGTGCGCGTGTGCGTGCTCGACGTGCCGCTGCTGCTGGAAATGACGCCGGGTGTGCCGTGTGACGCGGTGTGGACGGTCGAGTGCGCGCCGCAGACCCAAGTGGCGCGCATCGTCGCACGCAACGGGCTCACGGCGGAGCAAGCGCGCGCCCGCATCGCCGCGCAGTGGTCGGGGGACCGTCGCAAGGCGGCGGCGACGGCGGTTCTTGACAATGACGGCACGCTGGCGGAGCTTGAGGCGCGCATTGCGCAACTCTGGCGCCAGTTGCCCAACTGACGCGAACGGCGCGCCGCAAGGAAGGAAACGTTCATGGCCAGCGCAAAAACCGTCCTGGTGACTGGCTTTCCCACCGACGTCGCCCGCGAGCAGATTCGCCTGCTGGTGGAGGGTGGCGACCGCGTGCTGCTGCTCGTGCGCGCCAAGTTCATGCCGGACGCACACGCTTTTGCCGTGGAACTGCTGCGCGGCGGCAATCCTGAGCAGATCGCGTTCCTGCAAGGCGACATCCTGGAGCTCGATTTGGGGCTCACCGGCGCGCAGGTGCGGATGATTCACGCGGAAGTGCAGGAAGTACACCACGCGGCGGCGATTTCCTATTTGGGCATCCAGGCGTCGCGGATGCGCGAAGTCAACGTGGAAGGGCTGCGGGAAGTGCTGGAAGTGTGTCTGGGGATGCGACGGCTGGAGCGCATTTGCCTGTGGTCGACGGCTTTTGTCGCCGGCGATCGTCAGGGCGTGGTGCGCGAGGACGAACTGTTCGTCGGTCAACACTTTCGCAATGCGTATGAAGAGACGAAGGCGGAAGCGGAGCGCCTGGCACGGACCGCCATGGCCAAGCTGCCGGTGACCATCGTGCGGCCGCCCATTCTGGTGGGCGATTCGCGCACGGGCGCAGTGTCGCGTTTGGACGGCCCGTATTTGCTCGTCAACGCCATCTTGCACGCGGGCCAGACGCCCGTGCCGCTGCCGGGCCGTGGACAGCATCCCCTGCACCTCGTGCCGGTCGACTACGCCGCTCGCGCCGCGCTGTTCCTCACGCGCCATCCAGACGCGCTGGGCGGCACGTTTCACCTGACCGATCCGCAGCCGTTGACCGCGCGGCAGTTCTATGACGCCGTGGCCGACGCCGCCAACAAGCCGCGACCGACGCTCTTTCTGCCCGAGGGCCTGAGCCGCGCGATGCTGAACCTGCCGCTCGTCCGCGACTTTGTCCGCAACGAACGAACTTTTCTCGACTGGTTTGACACCGACGTCTACTACGACAACAGCCACGCGCGGGCGCTTTTGGGCCCCAGCGGCATCGAATGCCCGCCTGTTCCGTCGTACGTGGACGCCCTTGTGCGTCACGTTCGCGAACGCACTTGACGTTGATTTCGACCCGACTCAGTGCTACCCTCACTTGCGACAGCGATGCCAGTGCTTTTGTGCGGTACCTCCCCCGTGCGCACAATTGTGGATGCTGCATGCTGTCGTGATGTTTCACGCTGAGATCACAACATCAGCCGACCGCCGGCATTCATGGGAACGCGCATGGTCCGTTCGTCACCGCTTGACGCCCAAACCCGCATCACTTCCGTCCGCGACGTTCTGACAATGAACGCGACGCGCGACGCCTATCTGGTCCAGGTACGCGGCCCGGATTTGGGTCGGCGCCTGTTGTTGAACGACCGCCAGATCACGATCGGCCGTGACCCGGACAACACCATCGTGCTCAAGAGCGACAGCGTGTCGCGGGTGCACGCGCGAATCGAGCCCTGGGAAGGCGGTCATCGCGTCGTCGACAACCAGTCCACCAACGGCACGTACCGCAACAACGTGCTGATCAAAGGCCAAGAAGTCCTGGTCTCCGGCGACTACGTTCAGGCCGGTGACGCGATCTTCAAGTACTTGGCCGGCGACAACATTGAAGTGGCGTACCACGAAGAGATCTACCGCCTGACAATTGAAGACAGTCTGACGCAGGTGGCCAACAAGCGCGCGCTGCTGGACTTCCTGGAGAAGGAATTCGCCCGCGCCAAGCGCTACCAGCGGCCGCTGACGGTGATCATGATCGATCTCGACCACTTCAAGCGCGTCAATGACGGCTATGGTCACCTGATGGGCGACTTTGTGCTGCGGGAATTCGCCCGCTTGACCGCCGCGAGGATCCGCCGCGAGGAGATGTTTGCCCGTTACGGCGGTGAAGAATTTTGCGTGGTGCTGCCAGAACTTGATCGTCCTGCGGCCATCAAGTTCGCCGAAGTGATTCGCGGTCAGATCGAAGAGCATTCATTTGAATTTGAAGGCAATGTCCTCAAAATGACAGCGAGTTTCGGTGTTGCTGAGCTGATCGATGCCATGGGACGACCCGACGACCTGCTCCTGCATTCCGACGAGAACTTGTACAAGGCGAAGCACGAAGGTCGCAACCGCGTCGTCGGCTAGTTCCACGCCACGCCAGGTTTGCAGCGATTTGGTCTGTTGAAATCGCGACTTCTGCGCGGCAGCGCGGCCAAGGCTTGCGGTCTGCCGCTCCCTCGACATTTGCGCGACTTTTCGGCAGTCTGTCACCGGGTAGGGGATGGCATACCGAACGCACAACAGTTGGCTCTGGCTGCGCAAATGGCTGACCCTTTGGTCCCCCATCTTCCTGCTGGCGTGCGGCGGCAACAGCTGCGCGTCGTGCTCCGTTCAGGGCACGGCACCGGTGACGCCCAACGCGCTGGTGCTGCCGGAGACGCTCAAGCTGCGCATCACCCAGCATGGGTTCGACGTGGTGGCGCAGGAAATCAAGCCGCTGATGCTGGCTGTTCTGGGTGAAAACCAGAATGGCCAAGCGGTGTTGGACATCAGCAAGTTGCTCGGCCCGGTCGCTATCAACCTGAACGGCGGGCTGGGCCTGTTCAAGAGCAGCGCGTCATTGCGCCAGCTCGTGCTGACGCTGGATGTCCAAGGCATGCAGCTGACGCTGGTCGATCCCAGTGATCCCGCAAAGTTGCGGCTGACGCTTGACCATGGCCAAGTGGGCGTGGTGTCGGGCGTGGTCGCAGGCGACGCGTCCTTCGCCGGCATCAGCTCCAACGCGGCGTGCCAGGTCAAAAACGGCATCCACGTGGGCCAGCCGGACGAGCATTTGGCGACGCTGTCGACGACGCTGGACTTGGAACTGGGCGTGGACGCCAACGGTCAACTGGCCGCGAACGCGCAGCTTGTGTCCCTGCAGCTGCACGATCTGGGCTTTGGCCTCGACAAGGACTGCTCGCTGCCGGAATGCACCGATCAGGTCCTGATTGAAGATCCGTGCCTGGAGTGCAACATCTGCTTGGCCGGCAATCTCGCTGGCGATGCGACGCAAATGCTCACGGCGGCGCTGGAACCGATCCTCGGCCAGGTGCTCGTCACGCTGGGCAACGCCATTGGCACGCAGCTGCTGTTCAAGGCACTGAACGGCAAGCCGCTGGATATCGAATTGCCTTTGGACGTCGAGCAGTTGACCGGCAAGCTGGGGCCGCTGGGACCGCTGTTGGGACCGGCCGAGCTGATCTACCTGCGCGGCAAACCGTCGCCGCATGCATTTGTCGTGCACGATCAGGGGCTTGACGCGACCCTGGACGGCGCGCTGTATGCCAAGGCCAACCCGTGCGTGATTGACGCCGGGGAAGATGCGACGACGGTATTCGCCCAGTTGCCCCAAACGCCGCCTCCGGCCATGCCGCTCACGTTGTTGCAACCGGTCAAAGGCGGCGCGGGTGTGACCAAGACGGTGGACGTCGGCGTGCTGTTGAGTCGCAGCGTGGTGGAGGAAGGCCTGTGGTCGCTGCTGCGGTCCGGGCTGTTCTGCGCGGGCGTGGATTCGCGCCAGCTGTGGTCCCTGTCGCAAGGCAAGCTGCTGTTGTCCGCAGACGCCGTGGATCTGTTCATGCCAGGCGTGCGGCAACTTGCGGGGTTGCCGCTGGATCACGCACCGGCTGCGGTGCGCATCTCGATCCTGCCGTCGGCCAACCCGAATGACGCCCCGCGGACGAATCTGCAGCATCTCGCGACCGGCGGCGTGCGCCTGACCGCGCAGCTGAAACGGATGGCGATCGGTCTGGAAGTCGCGGTCCAAGGCCGTTGGCTCACGGTGCTGGAAGCGCGGGCTGACGTGCATGTCACCGCAAGCCTGAGCACGCCCGCCGGTAAGCTGGCGATCGCGGTCGAGAGCGTCTCGCTCGGCGCGCTGAACATCGAGGAAGACAGCCTGTTCCCGCACGCCCACATCGCCGACATCGTGCCTGCCGTTGTGCAAGCTGCGGTCGGTCTGCTGCTGGCGCAACCGTTGGAGCTGGACTTCGACGCCGCGACGCTCGTGACGCAAACGCTTGGCTTGCCGCTGACGGCGGAAATCGTCGGCTTGGATGCGCTCGGCGACAGCGCGAGCCAGTCGGGTGAGGATTGGCTGGTGCTGGGTCTGGGCCTGCAACCGGGGGCGAAGCCATGAAGCACCTGTGGCTCCTCGTTGCACTTGCGGCATGCAGCCGTGCCGGACCCGAGTGGCCCGTACCCTGCACTGTCACGGCCGAATGTCCTTCGGGCTATCACTGCGGCCTCGACAAGCACTGCCGCTCCGATGTGCCGTGCCAAATCGACGACGACTGCTGCCTCGGCGAACGGTGCGTGGATCTGACCTGCCAACTGCGCACCAACTGCTCGTCCAATTCGCCTTGCGCGCGTCCCGGCCAAGTCTGCGCGGGCAGTTTGTGCGTTGCGGAACTCTGCGACGGCGACCAGAGCTGCGCGACCGGCACGCACTGCTGGGATGGCCATTGCGTCGACCACGTGCCGTGTGGTGGACCGTGCGCCAGCGATCAAGCCTGCGCCGTGGCCGTCGACCGTTGCGTACCCCTGCACAGCGCGCACGCGATCTGCGCGGCCGGCACGATGCGCGTGATCGACGATGAGAATCGGTTGAATGAGGGCTGCCAGGCGCTGCCCGAATCCACGCACTGCGTGGGCCTGCCGAGCCTGCCGGAAGGCTCCTATGGCACGCCCTCGGTCGCACTGGCCATGGGCACGACGCTGGTGGTGCTGGCCTACGACCAGACCTACGGCGACGTCGTGCTGGCGCGCCACGATCCATCACCGCCTTTCCAACGCCGCGATCTGGCGGTGCTGACGGGTCTGCCGACGAACGCGCCGGTGGTAGGCGATACGGCCGGGCCACGAAGCGGCGTCGCGGAGCCGGGGCCAGACCGCGGGCGGGTGCTGGCAGGCGCCGTGGACAGCCAGAATCGGCTGATTGCCGCGCTGCGCGACGACACGGCGGATACGCTGCGCTACCTGAGGTTCGATGCGACGGGCATCCACGAGCATGTCCTGAGTACGGTCAAGGGCGTCGGTCGTGCGATCGCGCTGCGCATCGACCCGCAGGATCGTCCGGCGGTGCTGACGTTCCGGCCGGCGCAGGGGATCGATGGCAGTCACCTGCTGCTGCTGCGCGCGACGACGGACACGCCGAATGCCGCGACCGATTGGGTGACCGAGGAGCTCGACGCCGATGCGGGCAGTCCGACCGCGACGGCGCAGCCACCGCTGGACGACGACCCGCATGGGCGCGGCGCGTGGCTGGATCTGGCGCGCGGCGACGATGGGCTGTGGCTGGCAGCCGCGTACAGCACAACTGAGCACAATTTGCGCATTTACCACCAGCAGTTGCCGACCGGTTGGAAGCATGCCGACGTGCCTGCGAGCGCCATTCCGGGCGGCTCGAGCGACTTTGGCCGCTTCGTGTCGCTGCAAGCCCAGCCGGACGGCAGGGCGCTGGCGGTGTGCGAAGAACACGGCCGCGGCCGCTTGCTGCTGGTGCGCGAGACCGATACGGGTTTCACGGTGCGGGTCCTGGACACCGGCGACCGGACCGATGGCCATCACCGTGTGGGTGCCGATGCGCGGCTGGTCCGCCATGTTTCCGGTGGCTTGTACGTGTTGCATCAGGACACCCGCCGCGCCGACTTGCTGACGGCGAAATTGAGCAACGTGGACGCGCCGCCGGTGACCTCGGTTCTGCAAGCAGATTCCGCGGCGGGCTTTTCGCCGAGTCTTTGCGCGCTGGGAACCAAAGCCTGGGTGGCCAGCAGTGGTGTTCTGGACGTCCTGCCCAACGGCCAGGTCCGGCGCCACGTCGTCTTGACGGGCGTGATCTGGCTGGGCGAATGACGGCCCTGCGGAGAATTTCTTGTTTTCGGATGACGATTGGCTACCGTCAGTGCCCCGGAGGTGCCCATGAGCCCATTCACCGCGCCTGATCCGACGCCCATCACCGACTTGCTCGACGGCATTCATGGGGCCGATGGGGCCGAAACCCATGCGCTGCCACCGGGCGGGCTGCTGGATCTGGAGGATGCACTGGCGGAAGCACTGGCGGCGGTCGAGGCGGTGGAGGCGAAGCGCACCAGTGGCGTGCTCGAAGTGCCGCCGTTGATGCCGGACGTTCCGCAAGAGCTGGACGAGGAGCCGTCGGAAGACGCCTGGCCGCGCCAGCCCGAGATCCGCGGGATGCCGACGATGGGCTCGGCCGACGCGCGGACCAAGCTCACCGAGCAGGTGCGTGATTTGACGCTGAAGCTTTCGGACGAGCGGCACAAGCACGAGCGCGACCAGAAGCAGGCGGATCAGTTGATGGCCGACCTGAGCGTCACCCGCAAGCGGTACCACAAGCTGGGTTCCGAGCACGACGAACTGCGCAAACGCCTGCAGCGTGCGGAGTTGGACCTGCCCGACCAGGGCGCGCGCAATGTGCTGAACGCGTTGCTCGGTCCGCTGGACCATTTGCATGAAGTCTTCGGCCACCTGGCCAAGCGCGAATCGCTGTCTGCTGAAGGCCGCGAAGCGATGAACATGCTGGAGACCCAGTGGCAGCGCGCGTTTGGTGTGCTCCAAGTCACGCCATTCGACGCAGTCGGCGAGCAGTACGACGCGCAGGTCCACGAGTACATTGCGCAAGCGCCGTCTGATGCGCCGGTCGGTCAGATCATCCGGCAAGTGGGGCGGGGCTATCTGCTCGGCGGAAAACTGCTGCGTTCGGCGCGCGTCGTGGTGTCCGGTGGACTCACACCGCCCGTCGTCGAATCGCTGGAACCAGATATGCTAGAAGATGAAATGGACGATCGCGACGCTGATCAGTGAAGCCGCTCTGCGACCCGCCGTGCCAGCTCGATCATCTGGTCGCCGCCGCACACTTTGGTTGAGCAGGACACCGCTGCCAGGAGCGGACGGCGCGGATCGACAAAGACCAACGTCACGACGTTGCCGTAGAACGACCGGAAGCCCATGTCCGTGATCTTGTTGGTCGGCGACACGTTGGAGTACGAATTCTTCATGGTATTGAAGCGCGTACGACTTTCCGCCAGATTCGGATCGCGCCAAACCTGCACGCTCACGCCGAACAAGTCCTGCTTGTCCGTGGCGTAGAACATCGCGTTGTAGTTGGGCGTCGGGTTGATGCCCACGAGTTCCGTGCGGTGAAATTTCTGCTTGGGACCGAGCACTTTCGGCAGGTCAGCGGCGATGATGTAGCCGTTGACGTCCAGCGGCGCTTCGGTCGGCACGGCGTGAACCGAAATCGCTCCGGGCGGCAATGCTGGTTCTTCCACTTTCGGTACCGGTTGCGCGACCACTTTGGGCGGCTCGACCTTGGCAGGTTCCAGTTTCGCCGGCTCCAGCTTGCCTGGCGCCGCTTTGGCCGCCACTTCATCCGGCTTGCCACGACCAACGGGGACCGGCACGACGGGTGCAGCCGCTGGCGCGAGGACAACTGCGGGTGGCGCGACGGCGGGCGTCGGCGCCTCCGCAACGCCCGCAGGTCGTGGTGCCGGTGGACGTGGTGAGGCAACAGTCGGCGCGGTGGCCGGTCCCGGCGAACCTTTGGCCTTGGCGGCGCCATCGGCCGCGGCAGGACCAACGGGCGCCTTCGCATCGACGCCGCCCTTCTTTGCCTTGACGATCGGTGGCTTCTTCGTTGCGCTGGCATCTGCGGCGTCGCCAGACTTCTTGCAGCCGTTCGCAGCAACCAACGCCAAGGCCAACGCCACAGCGACGACCGGGCGACCAGCCGCACAGCGGAAACCGGAAATCTGAAATCGCTGCAAAATTGCCATGCTCAGCCGTTCGGGTGGGTCAGGTGCGACGGGCGCATTGTGCCCGGTCTTTTGACGAGGCGGCGGCACTATCGACCGAACCGCACCGGCTGTCAACGCAACAGCCTGAGCTGGAACACCTCGCACGCCGTCACAATTCCGGATGCCTGCGTCGGCGCGCGAGCATTGCGCCCGCTGCGCGTCGCTACAGGATCGGCCATTTCATCCGCCAAGCCCGCCAGCGCAGCCGCGGATCCGGCCGCACCACCATGGGCTTGCCGACGCGCGCCAGCAGCGGCGCATCGGAGTCGCTGTCGCTGTAGAAGAACGTTTCATCCCAGGCAAAGTGTTCCAAGCGCATCAAGCGCTCAACGGCGTCGATCTTGAACCGGCCAAAGCACGGATCGCCCGCCAGCCGGCCGGTGAACACGCCGTCCACGACTTCCAGTTCGGTCGCCAGCAGCACGTCAATCTGCAGTTCCGCCGCCAGGTGCCGGGCGATGTACGGCGTCGATGCCGTGACGATGGCCAGTTTGTCGCCCGCCTGACGATGCGCATCGACCTTTCGCCGCATCTCCGGACAAATGCGCGATCGCACGCGCTCCTCGTAGATCACCCGACACTCGTCGATGAGCGACTGTTCGGTCTGGCCCTTCGTCGCCAGCGCGGCTTCGTGCAGCATCGTCACCATGTCGACAACGCCGAGCCGGTAACGGCTGTAGACGACAAACGCGGTCAACGCGTCGCGCGTCCGCAACAGCCCGCGCTGCCAGCGGCTTTTCACGTAGTCGGCTGTCGTGTTGCCATCGACAAGCGTGCCGTCCATGTCGAAAAGCGCGAGCGCCATCAGGAGACCAACCGGCGTTCGATGTGTTCCGCGATGCGGGTGACGACTTCATAGTGAATCGTGCCGAGCCACGCGGCCGTCTCGTCCGCGCTGATGCGGTCGCTGTCGTTGCCGTCCGGGGTGGTCTGTTCGCCGAGGAGCACGACTTCCGCGCCGACGCGGGCGGTGGCGCTGTCGGTCACGTCGATCATCGTCATATTCATGGCGATGCGGCCGATAATCGGCGCCCGCACACCGCCGACCAGGACTTTGCCGA
This sequence comes from uncultured Myxococcales bacterium, assembly GCA_903924465.1. Classification (GTDB taxonomy): domain Bacteria; phylum Myxococcota_A; class UBA9042; order UBA9042; family UBA9042; genus CAIYBN01. The sequence goes on from CAIYBN010000117.1 coordinate 37,139, forward strand.
TGTTGGAAAGGCCGCGGTCGTAGCCGTCGTAGTAGCCGACAGGCAGGACCGCCACGCGCGTGTTGCGGACCGCGCGCCAGGTGCGCCCGTAGCCAACGTATTCGCCCGCCGGCACGTCGTGAATCTGCGCGATGACGGTCTTCCAGGTCAGTGCCGGCCGCAGTTCGACGGGCTTTTGCCCCAGCTCACACACCGACAGCCACGTCTCCTTCGACGGCCATAGACCATAGGCCGCGATGCCAAAACGCGCCATTTTGCCCACCACATCTGGCCACAGCAGCAGCGCCGCCGAGTTGGACGCGTGTACGAGCAGCCGTTCGGTCAGGCCCAGTTCGGTGTGGATGGCGTCCGCCGTCTGGCGAAAGCGTTCCAACTGCCGGTTGGCAAAACGGTGGTCGGTCGTGTCCTCGATGTCGGCAAAATGCGTCGCCAAACCTTCCAGCAGCGCGCCAGGCGTGTTCGCGACAAGGCGACAGAGAGCCAGCGCCGCTTCGTGCCGCAGGCCCTGGCGGTTGTTGCCGGTCTCGACCTTGACGTGAACCCGCGCCAACTTGCCGAGCGACCGCGCTTCTTCCGCCGCGGCAATCAGCACTTGCGCATCGTACAGGACAAACCGCGTGTCCATGCGCACGGCGGCGCGTGCCTGATCCGGCGACAGGTAGCCTACGACATAAATCGGCGCCGTAATCCCGGCGTGCCGCAGCGTCTGCACTTCGGAAATGTCGTGCACCGCCAGCCAGTGCGTCCCCGCGTCCAGCAACGCCTGGGCGGCGGGCAGCAGGCCGTGGCCGTAGGCGTTGCCTTTGACCATCACGCAGAGCACCGGTTCGCCGCCCGCGCGCCGACTGGCCGTACGCAGGACGTCGATGTTGTGCGTCAACGCCGCGCGGCTGACATCGATCCAAGTGTTGGGCTGCATGGTCGGGTCGTTCATGGGCACACCAGCATGCCACGGCTTGCCGCGCGTGGCGACAGAATCAGTCTTGCGCGGAGTCCGATGGCCGCAGTCCAGCCGTGCCGGCAAAGCGTGCCACGATGTCGTAGGCCACCAATTCCGCGTCCATGGGCATCGCCACGCGCGCTGTAAATGCCCCGTCGCGCGGTGTGATGGCGACGCCGAGCAGCCGACCTTGCAGCGGCTTGCGCGGGTCGATCAGCCAAATCTCGACTTGCAGGTGATCCAGCTTGACCTGCTTGGCCTGAAGCTGGCCAGCCACCTCCAGCGCCTCGCCCACCCAAGCCGTCGGCGCTGACTGCCGCAGCAGCAGATGCGTTTCCTGCCGGGTGTCGCGAGCTTCGGGATGGGCGGACAGGCCCGGGCGCGGCGGCAGCAACGGCGCGGCGAATTCCTGGGCATGCTGCCGCAGCCACTGGCGCCGTGCGTCGTCGATGCGGGTGGGATCAGCGGTCGCACCACCAGAACCCGAGCCCGGTTGCGCCCCGGACACTGTCGTCTGCCCTGCCCCCGTCGTCACCCCGACCATTTCACCCAGCCCGGTGACCTTCTTGGCGCCGGCCAACGCCCGACCGATGGGCTGCCCGTCCACGCGCACTTCCGTTGCATCGTCGCCATAGCCGGGCGGCTGCGGAAAAGGATCGCGCTGTTCCGGCACGTGCATCCGCTTGTTCTCCGCCGCGGTCACATCCAGAGACTCCGCACCGCCGCCGAGGTCCAAGCGTTGCCAAGCGTCGCGATCGTCCGTCAGCGGCGCCCAGACTTCGACGAATGCGTGCGCATCGTTCATGACGTAGTGCGCTGGAATGCCTAGTGAATGCGCCAGGACGACAAAGCCCAAGGAGCGATGGCGACAGACACCTCTTCGGCTCAGCACCAGATCAGCCAGCGGATCCCGACTCGCCTCCGGGGGCTGGCCCGGCGAAAAGCCGCGAAACCATTCTGCCAGACGCAGCAACTGTTCCTTGCGATCCTGCCGCGGACTCACGCCGACCGGCACCCACAGCGCCTGCGCACGGGCTTGAAGCGCGGGATCCAGGTGCGGCCTCTCAGGATCGCGGTGCGTCGTGTGGCTGCCCAGCGCTGCAGCGAAGTAGGTCGACGGCGCGTCCATCACGAACCGCAGGTCGACGTTCGCGGCAACCGGCGAAGTGACGGAGAAATTGCCGGCTTGATCGCGGTGCAGCACCAGTGGCGCCGCTGGCACGGCCTGCCACTGCAGCACCCGCGAATCCGGCGCCACCGACGGCAGCGGCACGCTCTGACCCACGGGCACCTGCAAGCGCAGATGACCCCAAAAGAGTTCCCGCCCCGGCTGAGGTTCCAACGGCCGCTGCGGCAGGTCGGTGAGACCCGCGCCGCTCTGGGCCATCGTCACGTCCGGCCGCAGTTGATCAAACGCCAGTTCACGCTTGAAGGGCACGATTTCGGGGTCAAACACGCTCTGGTAATGCAGCTTGCCGTCGGCACCCGTGCGGCGGTCGATACCGACGTGGGGCGTCGTCCGCGGACCATAGACGGCCGTCGTGTCGCCGACTTGGCTGACCTTGGGCTGGCTGATGAAAGCGGTGCCTGCGCGAATCGCCGCCGCGAGCGCCGCCGGGTCGTCCGCTGGTACCAATTCCTGGCTGCGTGACCGATCGCCAACCCGCAACGCCGGCAATGGCTCATGGCGCACCTGGACCGGTGGATTCGCGCCACCGATCTGCGGCAGGAACAGCAGCGCTATCGCGACCTTCAAACGCATGCCAACTCCCGGAAGCCGCCCGTTCGCGGGCCTACGCTACCATAGACGCAGGAGGATGCGGGAATGGTGCAAAGGCGGTATCATCGCCGCGTGCAGCTGCCCATCGCAATCGTTGCCGTGTTTGTCATGCTCTGGGGCGCGCTCTGGGGGTCATTCCTCAACGTCGTCGTGTACCGCGTGCCGGCCGGCCTGTCGGTGGTGCATCCGCGGTCGCGCTGTCCGCAATGTGGCAGTCCGATTACGTGGTGGCAGAACATTCCCGTGCTGTCGTGGGCCCTTCTTGGCGGACGCTGTCACCACTGCAAGACTTGGATTTCCGTGCGCTATCCGCTCGTGGAAGCAGCGGCGGCGGTGCTCGCGCTGGGTGTGGCGTGGCCCTGGCTGCCGGGACTCGCGTCGGGCGATGTGCTGCCGTGGCAAGTCGCAGTGGGTGTTCTGGCCGAACAGTGCTTCGTATTCGCCTTGCTGGCGATTGCGCTGATCGACTCCGACACCTTCCTTGTGCCCGATGTGCTCAGCCTGCCCCTGCCGCTGATCGGCCTCGGCTTGGCGTTCGCAGTCGGGCCCTTGCGCGGCGTGACGTGGCAGCAATCCGCCGCGGGCGCGCTGGCTGGCGGCGGTGGGCTGCTGGCTGTGCAATGGCTTTACGCGGTGCTGACGAGGCGCGAAGGTCTGGGCACCGGTGACGTCAAGCTCATGGCGGGCATCGGCGCGTTCCTGGGTGTGCAAGCGTTGCCAGCGGTGCTGTTGGCGTCTGCGCTGCTGGGCCTGCTGTTTGTCGGCGGCTGGTCGCTCGTGGGCCGCGGCAAACTGGCCGAGGACCGCGGCCTGAGCTCCATTCGCCATCTGGCCATGCCCTTCGGCCCGTTTCTCGCGGTGGGCGCGGTTCAGTGGCTCTTGCTCCATCGCATGGCCAGCCACGCGCTGGCGCGTTGGTTTTAAACATGCTGACCTATGTCCAACATCCAGTTCTTCCGGTCAGACCTGTTGCATTTCGGACGGGATCCGCGAGCGTGCACCTCCGGTGGCACGCCGCGGATGAAAACGGTTTGATCTCGAACTTCGGTCGGAGTGTATAGGCCATGCAAAGCCGCGCACGTTGGCTGCTGCTGGCCGCGGTGCTGGTGCCGGGACTCGTGGTCGGCGCGATGGCCACCGCGCTGATGACGTCGTCGGACGCCGGGCCGCACGCTTGGGCGATGGAGACCACACTCTGGTTGGGCGTCGCGGCGGTGCTGGCCGTGACGTTCGGTCTCAGTCTGGCCGCGATGCGACTCTGGCTGATCGGCCCGGTGGAGCGCATCGCCCGGCACATGGAAGAGCTGCCGTTGCCACCGGAGCCGGACGCGCTGAAGCGAATTGAGGCTGCGCTCGATTGGTATCGCCGGCAAAACGCCCGCGACCGTGTGCTGCTGGCGGGGCAGCTGGGCGCGGTGGAAGCGCTGCGCGACGAAGCAGACGGGGCGCGGCAGCAACTGCAAGAGGCGGATCGGTTGGCGCTGGTCGGTCGCGTCGCGATGGGCGTCTCCCACGAACTGGGCGGGCCGCTGGCGCTGCTGGCGGGCTGGCTGGAGCGCCTGCGCACCTTGGAGGCCGAGAATGCACCGCAGGAACAGCGCGCGCGTTGTGTGCGTGAGGTCGAACAGGCGGCGCAACAGATTGAACGGTTGCTGACTGAACTGGCCCGGCCGGGTCTGCAGCGCACCCGGGATGCGGATCGACCCTGCGATCTGCTGGCCGTCGTGCTGCGCCTCCAAAGCCAGGCGGAGCAGCATCCGCGCTTGAAGCAGATGCACCTGACTGTGGAAGCCAGCGAGCCGACCCATCCAGCCGACGCGTCGGCGAGCCACGTGGAACAAGTGCTGCTGAATCTGGTTCTCAACGCTGCCGATGCGATGAAACGCCAGGGCGAGTTGGCGATTCACCTGCGGCGCGAAGGTGGCTGGCAAACGATTGACGTCGATGACGCCGGGCCGGGCGTGCCGGAAGCGCTGCGCGATCAAATCTTCCTGCCACTGTTCTCCACGCAGCCGATCGCCGACCGTCCCGGACAAAGCGGCTGGGGTCTCGGTCTGGCCATCAGCCGACGCACCATCGCCAGCTACGGCGGCAGCCTGTCGGTCGCCGACAGCCCCCAAGGTGGCGCACGGTTTCGCCTGCGCTTACCCGCGGCGATTCGTTGACCGGCAAGCCGTCCGGCCGCGATTACCTGCAGCGGCGAACGCGGAGCGTTCAGGACGGCGCGGCAGGGCACGCGAGCAGGGGTGCACAGCAGCAAGCGCCCGCGCCAGCTTGGATTTGGGCGCTGAGTTCGTTGACCATGCCCCACCTCTCTGCTATACCCCCGCGGCTTCGCGCACGGCCATTTGTCGTTGCTGCGGGCTTTTTCAGCGTTGTTTCGCAAGCTTCTGGCCTTTTTCGTCCAGAAGCGCGATCGCGACGCCAAAATGGGTAGGGCCTTGCACATGTCCCCGACGTTGCACCTGTCTCTCTGGTCGCTTGGCCAAGATGTTGTGGTGAAAGCTGCGAGCTTTCTCGCTCAAGCCGAAGGCGGCGCTCCGGCGGCTGCGAGTGGCGGCGGCGGTGGCGGTGGTGCTGCTTCCGGCGGTGCGAGCGGTGGCCTGCTGAACATCGGCATGATTGTCGTGATGTTCGCGGTGTTCTACTTCCTCGTGATGCGGCCGCAGTCCAAGCGCGCCAAGGAACACACCACGTTCCTGACCAACCTGAAGCCCAACGATCGCGTGGTGTTGCGCAGCGGCATCTTCGGCAAGCTCATCTCGATTGAAGGTGAGGCCGCCAAGGTTGAAATCGCCGACCGCGTGGTCATTCGAGTGTTCAAAAGCCAGATCGCTGGCGCGGAATCGCAGGCTGCGGAAGTGGTCGACAGCGCTCAAGGTCGCTGAACCATTCCCCTCTGGCGGTGCATCGCGCACCTCCGGCAGCCCCTGAATTGTGCTGAGGAGACGGTCCACATGGACAAGAAACGCAATTGGAAAGCCTGGTTCACGATCGCCTTGCTGGTCGTCAGCGTCCTGCAACTGCTGCCGACGTTCCTGCCTGGCTTGCCGGATTTCTACACCAACATCTTTGAAAAACAGATCAGCTATGGTCTGGATCTCAAAGGCGGTTTGGAGCTGCGCTACACGGTCGACTACAAAAAGGCCATCCGCGACAACGCGCTGCGCCTGCGCGACTCGGTTTCCGACCGCTTGGCGGACGCCTACGCCAAGGGCAAAGGCAAAGAGTGGAACACGCTGACCGACAAGGAACGCGACGAGATCCTGGCGCGCTGGGAAGTGAAGCTGCAGCCGGGCGCGTTCAAGGATCTGAGCGTCAAGTTCAAGGACGCGAATGACGCGAAGCTGTTGACCTCAGACATGGTCGCGACCGTGGATTCGAGCTTCCAGCTGCGCAACATCAGCCCGACGGAAATGACGCTGTTCCTGCCGGACAAGCGCGTGATTGAGCTGCGCAAGGACATCGTCGACCAGACGCTGTCGACCATCCGCAAGCGCGTCGACGCGTTTGGCTTGGTGGAACCGGACGTGCGCGCCTCGGGCGAAGCGGAAATTGACCTGCAATTGCCCGGTTTGAACGAGCGGCAGATGCGCATGGTGCGGGAGCGCATTGGCCAAGCGGCGCAGCTGACGTTCCGCATGGAAGTCGTCGCGGCCAAGGTCTTTGAGGACAAGGCCTCGGCGGTCGACCAGTTCAAGAAAGACAACGCGGACATTTCCAAGGCGATGACGCTGGTGCCGGACAGCCGTGGTTCGTACCTGAAGGCGGACAAGAAGTCGGAGCTCATCCGCTTTGTGCGCACCATCACGGTGCCGGACGAGATCCTGATCGGCTACGAGCTGGTGGAAGAACGTGCGGCCAGCGGTGCGGTCAAGTCCAGCTATTGGCGCACGCACAACCTGACGGCCAAAGCGCCGCTTTCAGGCGATAACCTGACCCGCGCGGCGGCGAGCTACGATTCCCAGCACGGCAATCAGCCGGTGGTGAACCTGGAGTTTGACGCCCGCGGCGCGCGCATCTTTGGCGACCTGACCGAGAAGAACGTCGGTAACCGCATGGCCATCATGCTGGACGACGACATCAACTCCGCGCCGAACATCAACGAGCCGATTCACGGCGGTCGCGCGCAGATCACGCTGGGTCGCGGCAATTCGCACCAGGCGATGCTGGAAGAAGCCAAGTCGTTGGTCACGGTGCTGAACAACGGCGCGTACAAGGCGCCCGTCATCAAGGTCCACGACATCGAAGTCGGTCCGTCGCTCGGTCAGGACGCGGTCCGCTCGGGCCTCATCTCGATGATGGTCGGCGTGCTGCTCGTCGTCGCCTTCATGGTGTTCTACTACCGCCAGGGCGGCATCATCGCGGACATCGCGCTCCTGTTTAACCTGCTGCTGCAGCTGGCCTGCCTGGTGTCGTTCAACGCTGCCTTGACCTTGCCCGGCATGGCGGGCCTGACGCTCACGACGGCGATGGCGGTCGACGCGAACATCCTGATCTTCGAGCGCGTTCGCGAAGAACTGCGCTCCGGCAAGACCACGCGCAACGCCTTGGACTTGGGCTACGGCCGCGCGTTCTGGACGATTTTCGACAGCCACATCACGGCGGCCATGGCCGGCGCGGTGCTGATGATGTACTCGTCGGGGCCGATTTACGGCTTCGCGGTTACGTTGCTCATCGGCATCGGCACGTCGATGTTCACGTCCATTGTGGCCACGCGCCTGATGTACGACTACCTGATTTCCAAGGGCAAATTGCAGCATCTCTCGGTCTAAGACCGTACCCGATTTGAGACCCCTCGAAACGGCGCTCTCTGCGAAAGGCAAGCAAGATCATGGCTCACCAGCACTATTCGCTCTTCAATCCCGACTCCAACTACGACTTTGTCGGTCGCCGCCACGTGTATTACGCGTTGACCGGTGTCGGCATCCTGGCGTCGATCATCGCGCTCAGCACGTTGGGCTTCAACAAGGGCATCGACTTCAAGGGCGGCACCAAGCAGATCGTCGCGTTTGATCCGGCCGCCAAGGTCGATCGCCTCGGCTTGCAGACCACCGTGGAAGGCATCCTGACCAGTGCGCTCGGCGCGTCCAAGGACCACATCGGCGACGTGGAAGTGCAGGAATTCGACACCGGCACCGGCGGCGGTTCGGGCAAGAAGCACTTCGCGGTCGTGACCGAATTGACGTCGATGCTGACCAAGGCCAAGCGCGACGGCATCGAAAAGGGCCTGAAGGCGCAATTCGGCGAGAAGATCGACGTGGAATGGGCGGCGGAAGGCGAAGATCGCGTCTTCGTGACGCTGACGGAACCCAAGAAAATCACCGACACCTATGCCGCGCTGACCAAGATCTTTGCCGATGCGGGCTTTCCCAAGACCAAGGCGGGCAGCGATCTGGAAGTGCAGCTGGACGTGAACATGTTCCGCTCGTTGCAGATGTTGGAAGCGGAATCGGGCAAGGGCGACGTCAAGCCGGAAGCGACCAAAGCGGCGCAGACCAAGATCGCGGCGGAAGAAGCCAAGCTGCGCGCGGAAAAGGATGCGGCGTTGGCTGACAAGTCGGATGCGCGTTTCACGGTGGTCATCGAGGAATTCAAGGCCAAGCTGGAAGACGGCATTCGCGCCAAGTACGGCAAGGGCTTCCTGCAGGTCGAATCCTCCACCGCGGTCTCGCCGTCGGTCGCAGGCGAAATGATGAGCCAGGGCCTGGTCGCGATTCTGTACGCGATTCTCGGCATCGTGCTGTACATCATCCTGCGCTTTGACGTGCGCTACGCCCCGGGCGCGTTGATCGCCACCGTGCACGACGTGATCCTCGTCATCGGCGCGTTTTCGGTCGCCCAGGTCAAGTTCTCGATGCCGGTCATCGCCGCCGTGCTGACCGTTGCCGGTTACTCAGTGACGGACACGATCGTCGTCTTTGATCGAATTCGCGAAATGCAGGAGAAGTATCCCGATGTGAAGATCGAGACCCTCATCAATTCCGCGATCAACCAGACGATGAGCCGTACCGTGCTGACCTCCTTGACGACATTCATCACGTCCGCGTCCATCTTTCTGTTCGGCGGCGGCTTGATTCGCGACTTCGCGTTCGCCATGTGCATCGGCGTCATCGTCGGCACGTTCTCCTCGATCTTCGTCGCCAGCCCGATTTTCTTGTGGCTGCACCACCGCTTTGAAGACCGCAAGGTTCGGCTGCCCGACCACGCGCCTTCGACCGCGGCGTAACCGCACTTGCCCAACATGACGGCGCATGTCGAGCTGCTGGAGCCGGATCACGCGCTGGTGGCGACGCTGACCGACGCGGGTTTGCCGCCGTTGCTGGCGCGTATCCTCGCGTTGCGCGGCATCGATTCTGCGGAGAAAGCCCGCAAGTTTTTGCAGCCGCCGCTGGCAGACCTGCCCGATCCCACGCTGATGACCGGTGTGGTGGACGCGGCGCGCCTCATCGCCGATGCGCTGCGGGATGGCGACAAGATTTGCGTGTATGGCGACTATGACGTCGATGGCATCAGCGCGGCGGCACTTCTGGACGATCTGTTCCGCCGCATCGGCCACGTCGTGCGGGTGTTTCTGCCGGATCGCTTCCGCGATGGCTACGGCCTGCACCACGATCGGCTTCAGGAGCTGTGCGACGCCGGCATCGCGCTGTTCATTTCGGTGGACTGCGGCACGACTTCGATCCGGGAAATCCAGGCCGTGCGCGATCGCGGCCGTCACTTCATCGTCTGCGACCACCACGCGCTGGGGCCAGAGCTGCCGAACGCATCCGTGCTGCTCAATCCGCAGCGCCCGGAGTGCACGTATCCGGACAAATCGCTGTCGGCCGTCGGCGTGGCGATGGTGCTGGCCCAGGCGCTGCGGCGCGAACTGCATGCCCGCGGCCAGACCCAGCGACTGGAATTGACGTCGATGATCGAGCTCGCCGCGCTGGGCACGATTGCCGACATGGTGCCGCTGCACGGCGTCAACCGCATCCTGTGCTGGCACGGCCTGCGCCTGTTGGGCAAATCGCAGCGACCCGGCGTGCAGACGCTGGCGGCGCGCAACACCAAGATCGCGTCGATCAGCGCCGATCGCGTCGGCTTTCACCTGGCGCCGCCCATCAACGCCGCGGGCCGCATGGCGGATCCGCAAACGGCGTTTGAACTGCTGACGACCCAGAATCCGGCGCGGGCACTGGAATTGGCGGAGCTGATTGACCTGGAGAACAACCGGCGCAAGGACGCGCAGGCGCTGGCGACGGGTGCGGCGCTGACCCTGGCGCGCACGCAGGAGGGCCGCGGGCACGGCGTGGTTGTGGCGCACGTGGACTGGCACCAGGGCGTGGTCGGCATTGTCGCGAACAAGGTGAAGGACGAACTGGCGGTGCCAACGTTTGTCCTGGCGATTTGCGAGGACGGTCTGGCGCGCGGTTCAGGTCGCTCGATTTCCGGCTACGATCTGGTCGATGGCCTGCGGACGATTCACCAGGACAGCCTCTTTGAGCGTTTTGGCGGCCACGCCATGGCGGCAGGCGTGACGCTGCTGGCCGAGCGCATCGTCGAGTTTCGTACCCGCCTGCAAGCGCACGTGGCGCAGACGCTGCCGCTGGCGCAACGGGATCGGGCGGTGCGCGTGGATGCTGAAGTGCAGATCGCCGATCTGGAACTGGGAATTCTGGATCTCTTGGACCAGCTCGAGCCGTGCGGCAAAGGCAACGAACGACCGCAGTTCCTGCTCCGCGGCGTTGAACTGCATCGTCCGACGTTTGTCGGCAAGGACAAGGATTGGTGCAAGGCGACGTTGCTCGCGCCGGGCAATCAGCCTGTCTGGGCGCGGCAAGGTGTCAGCACCTTTTGTGCGCGTTCAGTGGTGGAAGACTTTGGCGATCGCGACCGCGTCGACGCCGTCGTGCGCTTGGAGCGCAACGTCCACCTGGGCAAGGTGTCCTTGCAGGCGACGCTCATTTTGCTCACTGCCGCGTAACTACTGCTTCGCCACACGGGCTCTGGCCGCTTCCGCGACATGGCGCACCGGCTTGTGCGACGCCTTGCTCGGATCTTCCACGATGACCCACGCCGTCTGCAGCTTGCCGCTCACGGCCAGAATCGAATGCCAGCCGTCGGGCAGCTTGGGCGGAATCCACTGAAAGAGCCACGCGGCATCCGCGGGCGAGAGGTTTACGCAGCCGTGCGACTTCTCGATGCCGAACTGGTCGTGCCAGTAGGCACCGTGCAACGCCCGGCCGTCATCGTAGTGCATGGTCCACGGCACTTCCTCGGCGTAGTAGTCGTCCCACGGCTTGCCGCGCATCGAGGTATGCACCGATTTCGCGTAGACCTTGAACGTGCCCTCGTGGGTCATGTGCGATTTCTTGTCGCTCTTGCCGCTGGAAATCAGCGTCGCCAGGACGCGCTGCTCGCCGTCGTAGGCCGTCAAGACCTGTTCGTGCAGGTCCACGTGAATCCAGCGATCCGTGGGCAGCACGCCCTTGGGCCGCGGCACCGCGCGCACGACGCGCACGACACTCGCGGACAGCGAACCGCCCGGCACCAGCACGCGACCGTTCTTTTCACCCAACAGCGGCAGGTGATCGTAACGGTTCACCGTCCGGGCGAGGATCTGCTCCGGCGTCGGCTTGACGGCCTTGGCCTTGGGATCCCGCGGCGGCTGGATGACGGCCTTGCGCCGGACAAACACGAAGGTTCCCTGGTTGCCGTCGCGCACGCCTTCGAACTTCGACGGCGTGAACAGCTTGATATCCTTGCTGCGCATCCAGCCACCGTCAGGCCGCTGTAGCCAACCGCGTTGCGCTTGCGCAGGATTGGGCACAAAGGCCAGGCGGAAGTCCGACTTTTCCTTGCGCAGGACCTTGGACTTCGTGTTCGGCACGGCAAACACCTGCGGCGAGCCGCCAACCGGATGGCCGTATTCATAGCGCGCCGCCGCCGACGTGCCGTAGGCTTCGGCTGCGACCGGCAGCGCGCGGAGCGAACGCAGCGGGACCGCGCCATCCGCTCCGAGAATCGCCCATGCTTTTGCAGCCTTGCAGTCTGGCACACACGCCGTCACCTGCACGGTGTCGCCGCGTTGCAGGACGCCTGTGAGCCGGGAGGCCATTTTCGGTTCGCGACGCACGTACCCTGGTGCCATCGACCACGCGGCAAAAGGCGGCGGTGGCGGGCTGCCCGCTTGCCAGTCGCGCGGCGGCGGACCGGCAAAATCGTCCAACGCGAAGGTCTTTTCACCGCCGTCAGGCAACAGCCCGGCATTTTGCAGCGCTTTGTCCGGCTGGACCTGCGCATGCGCGGGTGTCGCGAGTGGCACGAGGGCCACAATCAAGAAAATCGTTGCGAGCCACAAGGTTCGGGACTGAGAAGCAGGACGCACAGCAGATTCCGGGTCAGCTTCCATGGGGTGGGCCTCCTTCGCCCTCGTGATCTCAGGGTAAGTCGCGGGTGGGAGTTCCGCAAAAAAGTCAACCATCTCGGCGAGGTCTACCTCTGGCGGGTCGGCGCGATCCGAAGGCAAGTGCGCAGGGCGATTGGATAATTTGGTTTGCGACACGATTGTCCGTAAGTGCGCAAAATCTTGCAGGTCAGCGAATTTGCGGCGTGTATCCTTTTGCCGCCGCGATTTCCGCGCTACCTTTCGCCGGCGCGATCGCGCGGTTGGCAGGCGATGTTGCAGCAAATTCCGGTCCGCACTGTCCTCAAACTCATGTTGTTATGCGGTCTTGCGTCGCCGGTTGGGCTGTTGGCGCAGCCCGTCGTGCCCGCGCCTGCCCATGTGCCGTTGGGCGACGCGTTGCGCGGGATTCTCGCCGGCGTCGGCGGCAAGGTGACCGTGGTCGCGTCGGTCATCGATCTGGCGAGCGGGGAGGTCGTGCTCGATCTGGACGGCAAGAAGCTGGTGCATCCCGCGTCGGTGGCGAAGCTGTTTTCAACCGCCGCGGTGATGAAGACGCTGCCGGGTGACAAGACGTTCGTCACGGAAGTGCGCGCCAGCCCGAGCAAGAACGGCGAAGTGGCGACGCTCGCGCTCGTGGGCTCCGGTGACCCGACGATGTTTGCCAGCGATTACGCGAAATTGGCGACGGAGGTCCAAAAGAAGGGTGTGACCAAGGTCGCCAAGCTGGTGATCGACGGTACGGTCTTCGATGACAAGTTGCCCAAAGGCTTTGACGAAAAGCAGACCGACGCCGCGTTTCGCGCGCCGATCGGTGGCTTGCAATGCGAGGCTGGTACCGTGCACGCGACCGTGAAGCCGGGCGCGGTCGGTGAGCCGCCGATCGTCGAAGTGGCGCCGCCCGCGGGCGAGGCGGTCGTGGTGGTCAACGAGGCCAAAACGGTGGCGGGCAAAAAAGACGCGCTGACCGTGTTCACGCGGCCCAACGGCCGGGTGACCGAAGTGGTGGTGCAGGGCACGATTGCGGTGACACACAAGGTAATCGGCTCGGGTCGACGGCGCGTGGCGGATGCGAGCTTCTATGCCGGCTGGGTCTTCCAACAGGCGCTGCAGAAACGCGGCGTTGCAGTGCCTGTGCCGACCTTTGGCAAAGCCCCAGAGTTGCCCGTGATCGCGTCGCGCACGTCGCCGACGTTGCAGGAAATCGTCAGCGTGACGAACAAGCACTCGCACAACGGCTACGCGGAGACGATGTTTCGCCAGACCGCGGCGGGCCAGGGCCAGGTGCCGGTGACCAACGAGAAGGCGGAAGCTGCGGTGCGCAAAACCTTGGAAACGCTGCAAATTCGCTGGAATGGCAGCGTGCTCGGCAACGGCTCCGGTCTGTACCACGCCGACAAGGTGACGACGCAGACGGTCGTCGATCTGCTGCGGGCGATGCACAAGGATCCGGCGGGTGGCAATTGGCGCAAGACGCTGACAATCGCGGGCGTGGATGGCACGCTGCGCGGGCGCATGCACGATCCGCAGACCCAAGGCAAAGTGCAGGGCAAGACCGGGACTCTGGACGACGTCGTGGGTCTGGCCGGTTATGCCGAAGCGTCGGACAAAACCTATGTTTTCGCAGTGTTTTACAACGGCATCAAGGGCGGACCCGGGCCGTACCGCGCGGCCGTCGATCGCATGGTGAAGCGGCTGTTGACGCCGTAACGGGAGAAATGCATGGCCACGGAATCGATTCGCACCTTTGACACTATCGTGCTGGGCTCGGGCCCGGGCGGCTACGTCTGCGCCATTCGCCTTGCGCAGTACGGCTTGAAAACCGCGTGCATCGACAAGGGCGCGCTTGGCGGCGTGTGCCTGAACGTCGGCTGCATTCCGTCCAAGGCGCTGATCCACGCCTCCAAGGTGTACAAAAAAGCCAAGGACGGCGGGGGCATGGGCATCATCGCTGGCGACATCCGTGTCGACATGGCGGCGATGCAGGCGTGGAAGACGGGCATCACGCAGAAGCTGTCGGGCGGCATCGGCGGACTGTTCAAAGGCAACGGCGTGACGCACATCGCTGGCACCGGCAAGCTGGCTGGGCCGGGCAAGATTGTCGTGACCGGCGCGGACGGCAAGACCGAGACCGTCGGCTACGGCAAATTGGTGCTGGCGACCGGTTCGAGCCCTATCGCGATTCCCGGTTTCACCTTTGACGGCGCGCAGATCATCGATTCTACAGGTGCGCTGGCCATCACGGAACTGCCCAAGGCGATGGCGGTCATCGGCGGCGGCGTCATCGGCCTGGAGCTGACCGACGTGTATGCGCGGTTGGGCGTGCAGGTCACGGTGGTGGAAGCGGCGGAGCGGATTCTCGCGATGTTCGACGCGGACGTGGCGCGGCCGGTGTATCAGAAGCAAATCAAGCTCGGCGTGAAGCACTTGCAGGGCGCCAAAGCCTTGGGCGCGGTGAAATTGCCGAACGGCCGCGTGCGCGTGGACGTGGAAATCGCCGGCAAGCCGGAGGCGCTGGAAGTCGACGTGGTGCTCGTGGCGGTCGGGCGGCGGCCGAATACGGCGAATCTCGGGCTGGAAACTGTCGGCCTGGTCGCAGACAAACGCGGCTTCATTCCGGTGGACAACCAGTTGAAGACCGCCGCGGCGAACATTTGGGCGATTGGCGACATCACGCCCGGGCCGATGCTGGCGCACAAAGCGAGCAAGGACGGCGAAGTGGCGGCGGAGTCGGTGGCGGGCAAGAAGACTGCGTTGGACGTCATCGCGATGCCCAACGTGGTCTACACCGATCCGGAAATTGCGACCGTCGGGCCAACGCTGGCGGAACTGCAGGCGACTGGCACGCCGCTGAAGATCGGCAAGTTCTCATTTGGCGCGCTGGGCCGCGCGATGACGGCGAATGCCACCGATGGCTTTGTGCGCATCATCAGCGACCAAAAAACAGATACGATCCTGGCGGTGCAAATCGTCGGCGCGGAAGCGTCGGAGCTGATCGCGTCGGCGGGGCTGGCATTGGAGATGGGCGCGACGACGGAGGACCTCGCGCTGACGGTCCACGCGCACCCAAGCATGGCGGAGGCGTTGATGGAAGCCGCGCATGGCGCGATGGGGCACCCGCTGCATGCGCTGAAGCCGTAGCTGCGCCGCGCTACTGCGCCGGCTGCGTCACGGTCGCCTTCTGCAGCGCCACCTGCGTCTGGGCCAGCAGACGGCCGTTCATCGTCGCGCCCGTCTGTAGCGTGATGTCGGTCTTGGTCAGCAGGACGCCTTCAAAGTGAGACGTCGCGCCGAAGGTCGCGTGGCCGGCAATCTGCCAGAAGACGTGCTTGGCCTGTGCGCCGCCGCTCAGGATGACCTGTTTGGCCGCGCTCAAGCTGAGATCGCCCGTCGACTGGAAGATCCACACGTCGTTCGCTCCGCCGGAAATCGTCAGATCCGTCGGAATCGTGATGGAACTTGTCCACTTGTACAGCCCTGGCGCCAGCGTCTTGCCGCCGATGTTGCCCGTGCCGAGTTCCAGAAAGTCCGGAGTCGGGCGCCCCGCAGCGTCCGTGTAGGCAGCTGCCATGTTGCTGATCGCGGTCGTCAGGTTGGCCGGCGTTGGTACGGCATAATTGGCGGCAAAAAGCTTGCCGATTACCTGAGGCGACGTGGAAAAGACGTTCGTCGCGTCCGCGGTCAGCGAAAATCCGGTGAGGTACGTCGCCGCGGCTGGGCTGACGCCCACGTCACCGGTGATGGTGGATCCAGGCACGGTCGAGACGCCGGACTTGGCGAGGATGGCAAAGTTGCCCGCGGTGCCGAGGAGCACGATCGCCGGTCCCTTTGCGGCGGTCGCACCGGTCGTGAACGTCCAAGTGTACGGGTTGACCAACGCGTTGCCAGCCAAGTCTCGGGCGCCGGTGGCAATCGTCACCGTGAGTGTCGCGTTGCTCGGCAATTCGGCACTGGGCACGAACGTCGCCGTCGTCCCCGCGTCGCCATAGGTCACCGTGCCGTCAAGCGCGACGTCGACTTGCTTGAGGGTGAATGTGGTTGCGGTCACGGTCACCGGATCCATGGCTTTGCTGAATGTCACAGCGATCTTGGCGTTGATGGGCACGTCCGTCGCACCGTTGGCCGGCGTGGCCGAACTGACAACAGGAGGCGACTTGTCGGCGACAACACCGGTTGTGAAGGTCCAGCTGAAGTCCGCCGCCAACGGTTGGCCCGCCGGGTTCTTGGCGCCTGCGGTGATGCGCGCCGTCATGGCCGTGCTGGGCGGAAAATCGGCGCCAGGGGCAAAGGTCGCGGTCAAGCCATCGGGCCCCGGCGAGACAATGCCGGTCACCTGCGTCGCACCCTGCATCACGACGAAGTTCGTTGTCGTCAGGGTCAGCAGATCCATCGGTTCACTGAACGTGGCTGAGACGCGGGTGTTGAGCGGAACATCCGACGCGCCATCGGTGGGGCCTTCAGCGGTCACGCTGGGTGAAGTGGCGTCGGCGTTGTCGGCTCCGGCGGCGACGTTGCTGCTGCAAGCGGTCAATCCGGCTGCGAGGCATGCAGCGCCCAACAGGACGGCGTGAGAAAGTGGCAAAGATTTGCCGCGAAGCGACGCGTAAACGCGCGCAACCAAGAGGTGCGTGGCCATGGGAACTCCATTCGTGATCAGCTAAGAAACGTGAACCGAAGAAGTTCGACACGAGAAACGATGTCCGCGGCCACGGTAAACCACCCACCGAGGGCCGAGTTCGGCCATCGGGATGGGGCCGGAATTCGGCCACGAACTAGGTACCACCCGCTGGCGTGAATCGGCCCGTAATGTCATGGACTTCTCCCGGAAACGCTGGGAG